>NZ_JBWKRC010000001.1:310036-1075717 GCF_059419085.1 Mesorhizobium sp. GW821-FHT07A06 | reverse complement strand
GCCCAGCCAGCATCTTGAATCACAAAATCACCTCGGCGTGAATCCCAACCGATTCAAATCAACAGCAACACGCTCTAACCAGCGGCTTTGGCAAGCGCCAGCTCAAGGTCGGCGATCAGATCAGTCTCCGCTTCGAGGCCGACCGATAGCCTCAGCAGGCTGTCGCTTATTCCGGCGACCTTTCGGGCCTCGGCGCCCATTCCCGCATGGGTCATGGTAGCCGGATGGGCAATAAGGCTTTCGACGCCGCCGAGAGACTCGGCCAGCGTGATGACTTCGACCGCTTCGACGAAGCGCCGAACCGCCTCAACGCCTCCAGCCAGTTCGAAGCTCAGCATCGCTCCGAACCCGGCTTGCTGAGCCTTGGCGATCGCATGGCCTGGATGGGATTCGAGACCCGGATAATGGACCGCGCTGACTTGTGCCTGTCTTTGCAGGAATGCGGCGACCGCCGCTGTGTTGGTTTGCTGCCGCTCGATGCGCGGGAACAGCGTGCGAAGGCCTCTGAGTGTCAGGTAGGCATCGAAAGGCGCACCTGACACGCCGGTGATCTTGGCCCACTCGGCGAGTGCGTCCACATCGCCCGCTTGCGTCGCGACAATGGCGCCCCCTACCACATCGGAATGGCCATTCAGGTATTTGGTGGTCGAATGGACGACGAAATCCGCACCCAGCGCGATCGGCCGCTGTAGAGCCGGCGACAGGAAGGTATTGTCTACGGCAACCTTCGCGCCGACGGCTTTTGCTTGAGAAGCGATCGAGCGGATGTCGACGACGCGCATCAGTGGGTTGCTCGGTGTCTCGATGAGGACGAGAGCTGGCTTCCTCGACAACGTTGCGGACAAAGCTGCTGTGTCGCCCTGATCAACAAAGAGGACGTCGAAATGCCCCTTGTCGCGACGCACCGAGAGCAGACGGTAGGTGCCGCCATAGCAATCGTGCGGCGCAACGACGAGATCGTCTCGCCCCAATTGCCCAAGCAGCAGGTCGACCGCCGCCATTCCGGAGGAGGTGACGACCGCACCGGCGCCACCTTCGAGCCTGGCCAGCGTGTCGGCCAGCATGTCGCGGCTCGGATTGCCGGCTCGCGTATATTCGTAGCGCCCCGCCTGGTCATAGCCCGGAAAAACGAAGGTGCTCGAAAGATAAACCGGCGGCGTGACCGCACCGAAGCCACGGTCGGCAGCAATGCCGTTTGCCGCCGCAATGGTCTGTGGATCTTTGGGCTTTGTCATGACGACTATCTCCCACTAGACGAGCCAAGGTTGGTCGGGAATCAGTTCGGCAGCTGGACCATGCGCAGATAAGGCCGCAGCTCCTTCCAACCCTGGGGGAATCGCTCCTTCGCCTGCTCGTTGGTGAGACTTGGCGAAATGATCACCGGCTGGCCCGGCACCCAGTTCACCGGAGTCGAGACCTTCTGGGTGTCCGTGAGCTGCAGACTGTCGATGGCGCGCAGGATTTCGGAAAAATTGCGACCGGCACTTGGTGGATAGGTCAGGCTGAGGCGGATTTTCTTGTTTGGGTCGATGACATACACCGCACGCACCGTCACATTCGGATCAGTCTCGGCGTGGATCATGCCGTAGAGGTTAGCGACCTTCTTGTCGGTATCAGCAAGCATAGGAAAATTGAGTGCGTGCCCTTGCGTTTCCTCGATGTCTTTTTCCCAAAGATTGTGGGCCTTCACATCGTCGACCGAGAGGCCAAGCGGCTTGACGCCACGTTTGTCCCATTCCGGCTTTAGACGGGCGACTTCCGCCAGTTCGGTGGTGCAGACCGGTGTGAAATTCTTCGGGTGGCTGAAGAAGATACCCCACGAATTGCCCAGCCATTCGTGGAAGCGGATTTTTCCCTGCGTGCTTTGCTGCTCGAAGTCCGGAGCAATCTGGCCCAGTTGCAATGACATGATTTCGTCCTTCCTGTTGATCTTGAAGCGTCAGTCGTTAAAATGCCGGCCTTCCTTGACCTCCGCGACATAGCCGGCGCGGATGGCGAAATCGCCGAAACGCTCGCGTGACTGCCGATCCCGCGCAAAGTGCGCGATCACCTTCCCCAGCATGTCGAGAATGGCGGCTTCGCCGACGTTCTCGAGAACCATTTTGTTCAGCCGCTGACCGTGAAAGCCGCCACCGAGATAGAGGTTGTACTTGCCAGGCGCGCGGCCGGTCAGGGCGATCTCAGCGATGTAGGGACGCGCGCAGCCATTGGGGCAGCCGGTCATGCGAACGGTGATCGGCTCGTCCGTCAGGCCATGTGTGGCCAGGATGGTGTCGATCCGATCGATGAGGCCGGGCAGATAGCGCTCGCTTTCGGCCATGGCGAGACCACAGGTCGGCAGCGCTACGCACGCCATCGAATTCAGGCGCAACCCACTTGCCCCGTTTAGACGGTCGAGCCCGAATTTCTTCATGAGACGTTCGATGCCAGGCCGGACCTCCGGCGCGATATCGGCGATGATCAGGTTCTGGTTCGGCGTGATGCGGAACGTGCCCTCGTGAATGCGGGCGATGGCGCGCAGGCCATCCATGACAGTGCCGATGACACGGCCGTTCTCGATGAAGAGGGTGCAGTGCTCGCGCCCGTCCTCTCCACGCGTCCATCCGATCGGGTCACCGTTCGATATGAATTCGTACGACCGAGCTGCCGCCAGCGAAAAGCCGAGCCTTGCCTCGATCTCGGCCTTGATCCAGTCGAGGCCTTTGTCGTCGATTGTGTATTTGAAGCGTGCGCGGCCACGATCGACCCGGTCGCCATAATCGCGTTGCACCTGCATGACCGCGTCGCAGACCTGCAGCACCTTGTCGACGTCGGCGAAGCCGATCACGTCGGCCAGCCTCGGATAGGTCTTTGGCGCCTGGTCGGTGCGGCCCATGCCGCCGCCAATGGCAATGTTGAAGCCTTCAAGCTTGCCGTTGTTCGCTATGGCAATGAAGCCCAGATCCTGCGCGTAGACGTCAATGTCGTTGATCGGCGGAATGACGAAGCCGATCTTGAATTTTCGCGGCATGTAGGTGCGGCCATAGAGCGGTTCTTCCGGCCCTGAAACCTCCGTGCGCTCTTCGCCATACCAGATCTCCCGATAAGCCCCTGTCTTGGGTATGGCGTGATCGCTGGCGCGCTTGGCTAGCGCGTAGACCTGGGCGTGCAATGTTGAGAGCTGAGGATTGACCGAACACATGACGCCACGGGAATCGTCGCCGCAGGCTGCCTTGGTGTCCAGAAGCACGCCGCGCAAACCCTGCATGGTCGATCGCAAATTCTGCTTCTTGACGCGATGCAGCTGGAACGTTTGACGCGTTGTCAGCCGCAGCGTCTCGCCTGCATAAGCGCGCCCAAGTTCGTCCAGCTTCAGCCATTGGCTGGGACTGCAGACCCCGCCTGGCAGACGGATCCGGGCCATGAAGGTGTAGGCCGGCTCAAGCTTTTGACGACGGCGTTCGTCGCGGATGTCGCGGTCGTCCTGCTGGTAGAGACCGTGGAACTTCATCAGCTTGATGTCATCGCCGGGCACGGCGGCGGTGAGCTCTTCGGCGAGGCCCGCCGCTATGGTGCCACGCAGCTGATCGCTGTTCGCCTTCATCCTCTCGTCGGGGCCGAGTTTTTCCAGCGGCTGCGAGAGGTCTCGGCCGCGGTCCGTGTTTGACTGGTGCACTGTCATGCGCGAACCTCAATAGACATCGATCTGGTAGCGGTGATCGCGCTGCAGGGCGCCGAGATAGTCGACGGCTTCGGCCTTGCCGCATGCCCGCTGCTGTTGCACCACACCAACAAGAGCGGCGTGCACGTCGGGCGCGAGATGCGTGCCATCGCCGCAGACGTAAACATGCGCGCCCTCCTCCAGCCAGGCGTAGACATCGCGCGCGTGCTCAGTGAGGCGGTGCTGGACATAGGTCTTGGTGGCGCTGTCGCGGGAGAAGGCGACGTTCATCCGGCTGAGCACACCATCCTTCTGAAAACCCTGCCACTCGGTCTGGTAGAGGAAATCGCTGCTGAAATTGCGTTCGCCAAAAACGAGCCAGGATTTACCCGCGGCTCCTTTCGCTTCGCGTTCCTGCAGGAATGCGCGGTAAGGTGCGACGCCGGTGCCTGCCCCAATCATGATGATGGAAACGTCACCGTCCGGCAGTCGGAAATGCGGGTTGGCCTGGACATAGACCGGTATCGTCGTGTCCGGTGCGCCACGTTCTGCGAAGTGCCCAGAAGCGACGCCCGCACGCGGCTGACCGTGCAGATCATAGCGCACGGTGGCGATCGTCAGATGCGCCTCGTCGGGCACGGCGGAAGGACTCGATGCGATCGAATAGAGCCGTGGCTGCAAAGGTCTCAGTCCTGCGGCAAAGGTTCGCGCATCGATTCCCGGAACCGGGAATTCGCGGACGATGTCGATGACCTGATGGTGACGCAGAAACGTGGCGCGAGCCTGAAACTGGTGCTCGCCACGCAATTCCTGAAGCTTGCTTGCGCCTGTGAGTTCTGCCCAGTGATCGAGGAAACGCGGCGTGGCGGCGGTGATTTCCAGGTGCTCAGTCAGAGCGCCACCGAGCGTGGTCTCGAGCCCCTTGACGGACAAGTTTGCGTCGGCGCCCAGGTACAGCTTATCTAACAGCATTTCGACCAAGGCCGGATCGTTGCGCGCCATGACGCCAAGTGCGTCACCCGGTTCGAATGCAAGTCCCGAGCCCGCCAGCGACAGTTCGATATGTCGGGTTTCCTTGGACGATCCGCGTCCAGTGAGTACAAGATTGTCGATGATGGCCGCTGGGAATGGCGTGCGCTTGTCGAATGTCGGCGCTTCAACCACTGCCACCGAAGATGCGCTTGCAGGACCAGCCGCCCTGTTTCGCGAACCTGGTTCGCAAGCGGCTGGCGCGAGATTGGTGACGGCAGCGGCGATCCAGCCGGCGGCTTGATCTTCATAATCAACGTCGCAATCGACCCGGTCCTGCAGTCGCACCGCGCCGAGTTCAGCCAACCGCTTATCTAGGCGTCTGCCGGCTTCGCAATAGCGTTCATAAGTGGAATCGCCGAGTGCCAGCACGCCATAACGCACGCCTTCGAGGCGCGGCGCCTTTCGGCTCTCAACGAATTCGAAGAAGCCCATGCCTGAAAGCGGCGGATCGCCCTCGCCGTGGGTACTTGTGACGATCAAAATGTCCTGCTCGTCCTTGAGCTTGCGCGGCTTGTAGTCAGCCATGTCAACCAGAATTGGCTCAAGTCCTTGCCTGCGGACGACTTCGCCAAGTGTCTTGGCGAGGCCGGAACTGTTGCCGGTCTCGCCGCCGAAAATGATCGTCAGCGACCTTGAGGAAATCGCTCGCGGCGTGACCGACAGAGAGTGATCAGATGGTGAGGGGGAAGCAATGTCTCCAAGCAGTGAGCGCGCGCCGTGATCGATCCCGGCGAAATAACCGCTGATCCAGAGCCCCTGTCCTGGCTTCAGCGAGATCGTCAGGGCGTTAATCCGCTCCCATTGCTCGGCCGTAAAGCCTGGGCCAGGAAACTCCAATGC
The DNA here is from genome assembly GCF_059419085.1 of Mesorhizobium sp. GW821-FHT07A06. Taxonomy (NCBI): domain Bacteria; kingdom Pseudomonadati; phylum Pseudomonadota; class Alphaproteobacteria; order Hyphomicrobiales; family Phyllobacteriaceae; genus Mesorhizobium; species Mesorhizobium sp. GW821-FHT07A06. The sequence continues at coordinate 1,070,205 of NZ_JBWKRC010000001.1, read as the reverse complement.
CGTCATCTGATCGCTTCCTTCGGCACAGTCCTGGCTGTGCTTTTTGCCTAACTAGAGAGCGTGCCGAAGGCTCGTGTCCGAGAGCCCTGCCGACTACCAGGCGCGACCATTGCATTTGAGTTTTGGCGAAGACAAACGAATGATATTGCTAGTTTGATGCAAGAATTTTGTTGCAAATGACTGTTTGAAAAGCCCATCCTGTGATTGTTGCGATCACGTATCGTTCCTTCTAAAAACGATGCCTTCCGTGGTCGAAAAATGCGTTTGACCGATTCCCGTTTTTTGCTCTGTTGAGATAGCGCGCGCACGTAACTCGCGTTTTTGCGCATGCTTAGCTGCGCAAAGACACCCGGTCGCTAGAAAGCTGAACCCGACGAGTCAGAGGAAACCTTTGACCGCATACTGAAGAAGGTGGCGAAGTCCACGCTGCCGAAGGAAGACAAGGAAGCGACAGAGTAGAGCTTGGCACTTCCGGCGTCTGACCCTCGTTTCGTTCTGCGGCGTGAGAAGCGGTTCGCCTAGCGGTAAATCCTTCTGCTGGTCCTTTGAGCGGCCACCTTTGATTGGTAGCCTGGATGAAGGCGACGATCGGATTTCTTCTGCGTGCCAGCCAGCGCAGCATGCCAACTTGAGCACGAACCACCTCCAAGATTGTGGGATCGCGGCCACTGCCGCGATCCCACGCTCCTGCTATGGTGTCACCGCGATGTGGCCCTTCATGTTGGGGTGGAAGCGGCAGAAATAGTCGACCGCTCCCGCAGCCTTCAATGTCAGGCTTGCGGACTTCTTCGGCGGGATCATCACCTCCCAACCGCCCTTGACGGTGGCCGTGTGGGCGAACATGTCGTTGTTCACCCACTCGATCGTGTCGCCGACTTTCGCCTCGACGGTGGCTGGCGAGAACACCAGCTTGTCGATGGTGACCTGGATGGTTTCGGCCTTCACCGGCGCAGCAATGACTGTCAGCGCCAGTGCAATCCAAAGATGACGTTTCGGCACCATCAGCGCCGGCCTCATTTCAGCATACTGGCGACGTGTTCGGCATGCTGCTCATGGCCCTGGAATATCTTCAGGCCGGTCTCCAGCAGGCTCTTCAGTTCGGCATTGCTGGCTGACGGGATGAGCAGCGTTTCGAGAGCGCCGTCGACCTGCTTGTGATAGGCCACCTCGTTGTCGACATAAGCCTTGTCGAAGGCCGCGCCCTTGAGTTTGGCGAGTTTGGCCCGCTCCTCCGTCGCGGCTTTGGTCAGCGCCTTGCTGGTGGCGTTGTCTTCCGGCGTCACCTTGAGTTTCTTGACCAGGTCGAGCGCCTGCACATTCACCGCCTCATGGTCGCGCACCATGTCCTTAGCGAACGCGAGCACCTCTTTGTTCTTCGACTTCTTGAGCGCTTGCTTGGCCGCCTCGACATCGATCACGCCGGCTGTGTAGGCAATGTGGGCGATCTGCGGGTCGGTCGGTTTGTCGGCAGCTTGTGCGAGCGGGGCAGTGCCGAGCAGAAGCAGCACGGCCAGGGTAGCTGTGTGACGAATAAGCATGAAATCTCCTTCTCCGGACGCGGGAAGCGCGCCGGCCAGTTTTTTCGGTTGACGGTCATTGGATGCGGGGCGGCGGCAAACGTTCCCGCAAAAATCGGCTGAATCTGACGAGGGTCAGCCTTCCAGGCCGAGCCGCTTCATCACGGCAGCTGTCAGCCGTTCGCAGCGCCGGCCGGCGAAGGGGAAGGCCTCGAGCAACACTGGCCCGATTTGGTCGTCCAGCGCTTTGCGCAGCAGGGCGCGGGCGCGATGCAGGCGGGTCTTGACGGTTTCGGGCCGCACGCCGAGTAGTTCTGAAGTCTCTTCAATGCTCAGGCCCTCGATCACCCGCGCCACGAACACCATCCGGTAGAGATCTGGAAGGCTGTCGGTCGCGCGTTCGACAAGGGCCAGGATCTGCCGTTGCGCCATCGTCCGCTCCGGATCGTCGCTGGGGTTGAGGGGAAACTGGATAATCTCTGCCTGCGGGTTCTGGGGCATCGCCACCGTTCGCCGTCTTTTACGCAGCCGGCCGAGCGCTTCGTTGATGACGATGCGCGACAGCCACGTGCCGAGCGAGGCATCGCCGCGAAAACTATCGAGATGGGCAAAGGCCCTGACATAGGCCTCCTGGACGATGTCCTCGGCCTCGCTGTCATTGCGCACCACGCCGCGCGCGATGCGGTAAAGCCGCTGGTTATGCGTCTTGATGATGGTGCGGAAGGCAGCGCCGTCGCGCGCCATGGCGCGGTGTGCCAATTCCAGATCGCTAGAGGCAGTAATGATTTCGGTTGCGTCTCGCCGAATGTACGACATGAGCAGTCTCCTTGCCCTTCAATAGATGGGTCTCAACAACAAGGGTTCCCGAAAATTCGTCACACCGGAATCGACGACAGGAATTCGCGCCTCAGATCAACGTTCGTCTCGAAAGCGCCCAGCATGCGTTTGGTGACCATGCGGGTGCCGTGCGCGTGGACGCCGCGCGATGTCATGCAGCCATGCTCGGCAACAAGCACGACGGCCACTCCACCCGGCTGCAGGGCATCCTGGATAGCGCGGGCGATGTCATCCGTGAGCCGCTCCTGCATCTGCAGGCGGCGGGCGCAGGCTTCGACAACTCTTGCCAATTTGGAGATGCCCACCACTCGGTTGACGGGCATGTAGGCGATGTACGCCTTGCCGTGGATTGCGGCCATGTGGTGTTCGCAGAAAGAATGAAACGCTATGTCGTGCAGTTCGACCGCCTGGTCATAGCCGCCGATCTCATCGAACGTCCGTTCGAGCAGCCTCACAGGATCTTGCCGATAGCCGGCAAACCACTCTTCATAAGCCCGCACAACACGCGCAGGAGTATCGACAAGCCCGGGCCGGGCCGGATCGTCGCCGGCCCATGAGATCAACGTCCTGACCGCGGCCTCTGCATCGAGGCGCGTCGGGCGGGCACGGCCGACTGTCCTGGGCATCCCGTTTCCCGCTGAACTTCCGTGGGCGGAGACGCCGTCTTCGGCGCCGTCCAGAATTTGCGAATGCAGGTCCATCGGTCTCTCCAGTTACACGCTCGAAACCATTGGATGCGCCTATCGTGGATTGGTTCCCGACGGGCACGACACAGGGAGGAAGGCTCCCACCCGTGGCGGACCACGGGAACTTTCCGAAAAGCGCGGCATCCAATTTCATGTCTGGCGCATCGTCGACGCACGCCGTCAGGATCGTGAAGGAGAACCAAGATGGCATCGAAACAGTCCGTGGAAACCGACCCCGACCTCGCTGTTGGTGTGTTCATCGTGGCAATCGCGATAATGCCCATGCCGCCGGTCAGTTGGTGGTCCTGGTACGCGTCGGCGACCATTTGCTGGCGGTCGACAGCACATGCACCCGCTGCGAAGCCCCGCTGGCGTGCGGAGTATTGATTGGCACCAGGCCTACATCGGTCTTCGGATCGGCGAAGGGCTCCAGCGTGCGTAACGTGCCGGCCGTGGCCACAGGGCGGCCCCGATCTAGGTCAGGACGCGATACGAGGCCGCCCGGTGGCTGTCGCGACGACGATGGCTTCCACGAAACTGCGCTCGCCTTCGATTGTAGCAACCCTTATGTCCCGTGCGATTTCGATTCGCGCCTGATCGGTCCCGGCGCGCTCAGCAAGACCTGCCGCCAAGGCACGAATGTGGGCTTCGGCGGCGGCCATTGCTTCGTCCTCGGTATCATAGTCGTCCAGCCGCTCGCCTGAATTCAGACGGAAAAGCCCGATCTCGGGTTGGCTGACGCGCGCTTCCGCTGACATCCGCACCTGCCCGACGACGGCACCCAACGCATTTGCGACATCGGCGTGTTCGGCGATGCTGCAGTCATTGCCGATCAATTGCGGTAGACCGGCATAATGGAGCGCGGCGGAGGCCCCTAGGCCAATCACCGGCCGGTCGAGTGCGATCGACAACTGCGCCATGCCACCTCGTCGGCCAACCGCACGCTGAACCAGCGGATTGGCAACAGAGACGCCGCCGTCCAGCCCGTCCTCGGCAAAGACTGTTTCAAGAATGGCTTCGGCAGAACGCCGGGTGACGGCTATGAGGACCATCTCGGAAAATGCTTCTGCGCCTTTGGCGATACGATGCCCCTGGCCGTCGCGCTTGCGTGCGAACAATTCGGCGCCCAGTCGAGCGGCGACAGGATCCCAGTTGTCCTGCCGACCGAGCACATGGGCCGCATCGGATGGCGTGAAGCCCGCGATATGCACCAGACCGCGCGCGACCAGGCGATTGAGTGTCGCGACCTGTGACGTCGATACGAGCAGCCGATCAAGCGCTGCGGGAATTGCCGAAATGTCAGCATAGAGCCGCTCCTCGGTAACTGTCAGGCCCGCAGCCATGCGCTCGGGCACTCCTGTGCGCAATGCAAAGCGGCCGTCCAGCCGGCTGGTGTTAGGGCTGAGCAATTGCCGCTTGAGGCCTTTGTATATGGCATCGTCGTGCTCCACCGCGGCCAGCGCTAGCGGCACGAGCCGACGGGGGCCGAGAACGATCGTCGAAGTCAGCGACCGCTCATGGAGCGAGACTTCCGAATCTCCACCGAGGCCAAAGGTGCGCATGGCGACGGCTTCCACCATGGTTCGCATTCCGCCGACGGTAGCGCCTTCCGGGTCGAGCCGCAGGCGGCCGCCGTCCAGAACGGCGATGTCGGTGGTGGTGCCGCCGATGTCGGACACCACCGCATCATCGATGCCGGTCATGTACCGCGCCCCCACCAGGCTTGCCGCTGGTCCTGACAGGATGGTCTCGATCGGCCTGGCGCGAGCGAATTCAGCGGTGATAAGCGCGCCGTCGCCGCGCACGACCATGAGCGGAGCGACGATCCCGCGTCTTGCCAGAAAGCCCTCGGTGGCGTCGACAAGGCGATCGATCATCGAGATCAGTCGCGCATTGAGAAGCGTGGTCAGCGCCCGACGCGGACCGCCGAGTTTCGACGATAGTTCGTGTGAACAGGTCACCGGAAGCCCAGTGCGCTCGCGGATGACGTCACGTACCGCGATCTCATGTTCGGGATTGCGAACCGCAAAATAGGAGGCCACGGCGAAGCCTGAGACCGTTTCGGCAAGAGACGGCAAATCGGCCGCGAGAGCGTCCAGCACCAGATGACGCGGATCGCCATGGACGTCGTGTCCGCCCGGGCAGAAGATCACGGGATCGGAGCCGAGGGCTTTTGATAATCCGTTCCGGGCAAGATCGGCTTCAGCGAAGCCGATCATCACCAGCGCGACCCGTCCGCCCTGCCCTTCGACGAGGGCGTTGGTTGCGAGCGTGGTCGACATCGAGACGAGCTTGATCGCGCCTGGTTCGATGGCAGCCTCGGATAAAACGGCGTCGACGGCGCCGGCGATGCCCTCGGCAAGATCGTGCCGCGTGGTCAGCGATTTGGCCTTGGCCACGATGCCTGTAGATTCCGACCACAGCACGGCATCGGTGTACGTGCCGCCGGTATCGATGCCCAGATACAGAGGTGACGGCTGGTGCGCATATGCGTTCATTTTGATCAATCACCAAGCCCGGGTTCAGGCGAGAAATATTTCGCGAGCTTGTTTGCTTCGCCGTCGTACGCCTTGGCGTCGGCGGGCGGATCACGCTTGGTCGCAATATTAGGCCACACAGGCGCATACTTAGCATTCAGCGCGAGCCAATAGTCGAGACCAGGCGCGGTGCCGGGAAAAATGGCCTTCGCGGAGCATTCGGGTTCGCAGACGCCGCAGTCGATGCATTCATCGGGATGGATGACGAGCATGTTCTCGCCTTCGTAGAAACAGTCCACGGGACAGACTTCCACGCAGTCCATGTATTTGCATCTGATGCAATTGTCAGTGACCACGAACGTCATGCGGCGTTTCTCAGCCATGGCCGTTCAGGGCGATAGAACAAGAACAGCTTCAGACTTTCAGCTATGTGAGCGGCCTTCAGCCAACAGAGTCCCGCAGTCTCGCTGTCCAGCAATTCGTCACAACTGTCGCCAAACAAGGCGAGGCACCGGTCGAACAGACCGATCTCCAACCCGCCCATGTGCGTGCGGACCGCGAGGAGACTTCCCTTGTAAGACCCGGTGGTCAACATGACCGAGGACCAGAAATCGTACATCTTCGCCAGATGCGTTTCCCAATCGCCGGCAACGACACGCTCGAAAATCGGCTCGAGATCCGCGTCGGCGCGGATCTTGCCGTAGATGGAGTCGACGAGTTGTCGAATCTGCTCTTCGGAAATCGGGACTGTCTGCATCAAGGGCATACTCTGGTCCAGCGCTATCCGCCCCTTCAGACCACGACATAGGTCATATCGAGGGGAATGCGGTGATCATCAATAGCCCGCACGCCAGCGGTGTTTTCAGCCAGGATGAGCGAGGCTTTCCGCTCCTGCTCCGACAGGTAAGCTCCCCAGAAGGTGACCACGCCGTTGGACACGGTCACGTCCGAGCTTCCGGTCGAGGGCCACGATTCGGATCGCAAGGCGTCAACAATCTCCAGCCTGATGCTGCTGTCGTCATGCGAGACCGGAGCGCGCCAACCTTTCCTGGCAACGACCAACGCTCGCACTAGATTGGCGCGACTGACGATCCCCACCACCTGTCCGTCGCGAAGCACCGGGACACGCTTGATCCGATTGTGTTCAAGCAGGGTTGCGATCTCGACGACTGGCGTACTCTCGACCACCGTCGCAACCTCCTGCGTCATGACGTCGATCACATGCTCGGAATGAGACTTGACGTAGCCTTCCGCTTGAGCCGCGTTGTTGGTGAAAAACCGGAGCCACCCGGAACGACCCTGCGGCGCCGTACCGATCTCCGCCCGGCGGATCAGGTCTCCTTCACTGACGATGCCCAGCAGCGCACCTCGATCAATCACCGGCACGGCGCTGATCCCGTGCGACAGGAGAATATCGGCGACCTCATCCACCGTACTGTCAGGCCCTACCGCGATGACCGGCGACGTCATGACGTCCTTGGCGATCAGCATTTCGTTCTCCTTCACCGGTCTGCAGGCGGCAGGACCGGCGGCAAGGTCGTTCCAGAGCCTTGCCCGTTGCCAGCATGGCGATGGATCGCGCGATAAAACTCCGTTGCATGGAAAGCGTACGCTTCCAGATCGGCCGGATCGCCAGCGAACAGCCCCATATCCTCGGCTTTCCGGAAGAACCAGGGAGCGGGCAAACCGGGATCGAGCGCCTTCACGGCAACAGCCGCAAGCAATGGCAGGCCTTCGTCCGCATCGTCGTCCATCAGTTGTTCGAGTGCACCCCGGATCACGCCTGTTGCTTCCGAACCAGCCATGCTCTCGACCAGTCTTGCATAGGTGATCGGCAGCCGGGTCTGTGCTTGCAGGAGCAGTTCCTCGCGCAGCCGCGTTTTGAGAGCGTTGTCATCCGCAGCTGCGATTGGGATGTCGTCAACCGACCACATGACGCCGAATGTCCGGGCCGGAAAGTATTCTGCCGAAATCGTGTTCAAGCCTGTCCATTATCATCATCGCCGAGCCCAAGGTGCCCTTCGCGCGATATCGCCAAGAGTTCCCCCTGGCGTTGAGACGTGCTGGCACCCGATCCTGTCAATTTCGCTACGGCCGAGCTTCCCTTATCCTTGCCTGCAAGACAAACGAAATTTATTGCCGCTTTAGCACAATTATTTTACATCGAGATTTCATTTGCGGTGAGTGGCGCAGCCCTTCCCTTTTCGGTTTCGATATGCACTTTTGATTGGATGAAGCTGCGCACCCGGAGTGTCCTGGCTTTCAGCAAGCGGTGATTTCGGGCCCGAAAACGGTAGCAGGAGATTTTATGATGATCACTGGTGCTCAATGCCGTGCCGCTCGCGCGCTGGTCGAATGGACCCGTGATAAGCTCGCCGGCAATTCAGGCGTGGATGCGTTGGTCATCGAAGAATTCGAGCGCCGGATCAACCTTCCCGACCAGGATATCTGCGACACGCTGCAAACCGCGCTTGAAAGTGCCGGCGCCGTTTTCATCGCCGAGAACGGCGGCGGTGTCGGCGTTCGCCTGAAACTCAACCGCTCCGAAGTCAGACGAATCGGCGTTTTAGAAAATGAAGGCGGCATCGTCGGAACGGACGCCGTTCCATAGGTCCAAGGTCTTCGAAGCCCGAAGGATCGACGCTCGCAGTCCGCTGCTGGGCAGTTCAGACCCCGCTTGGCTGCGCAGGCGCAAGCAAGGAGTTCTTCATGACGGTTATCTGGGACGATCTCACCGAGGACGAGCAAACGGCACTCAAGCGAATGAACCGCGGACCTTACCCGTCTCTATCGAAAGCCTTGGCCGAACGCCTTGTTTTTCGCGGACTGGCGGAAGAAAGACCGGGCGGAACCGGGATAAACAGGGCTGGAAGAGAGCTGGTGATAGGCACCTTGCTTGGCGCCCGCCGCGACTAGGCCTGCGTCAAACGGACTGGATAACATCTAGCGACAGGTGCCGCTGGCGGCATGCCGGAAGCAGCTGAACTCCACCTTCCTCGGAGAGTCCCGACAGGGGCTCCCAGCACGGTACAGTGCGTGGGACGCGAAGCCCTGATCGTTGTCAGCGAGTTCTCCAAGCTGCTCCTGCCTCCAGCTGACTCATCCTCGCGCGCCGCGCGGTTGTTCCGGAGTAACGCACCAATCGATGCCTTGCCCAATGTCATCGGAGAACCATAATGGGCCGAGCCGGGCAAGACGATGACATTGGGCAGCAATAGATGACAGACGACACAGCGCTGATTCTGATGATCGTCCTGCCTTTCGCAGGCAGCCTTGCAGCTATCATACTCCCGACAAACGCGCGCAACGCCGCAGCGATTCTCGCCGGCGCAGTCGCTTTTGTCTGCTTGGGTCTGGCGGTTATGTTTTACCCGTCCGTTCTCGACCGAGGTGTGGTCCGCAGCGATATCGAATGGCTTCCCACGCTCGGCCTTGATTTCACCTTGCGAATTGACGGATTTGCCTGGCTGTTCGCCATGCTCATAAGCGGCATCGGTTTCCTCGTCGTCATCTATGCGCGCTACTACATGGCGCAGGAAGACCCGGTCCCAAGGTTCTTTTCGTTCTTGCTCGCATTCATGGGATCGATGCTCGGGGTCGTCATTTCCGGAAACTTGATCCTGCTGGTTGTCTTCTGGGAATTGACCAGCATCTTTTCCTTCCTACTGATCGGCTACTGGCACCACAACGCCAGCGCCCGCGATGGCGCTCGCATGGCGCTGACGATTACCGGCATCGGGGGCCTCGGTCTGTTGGCTGGCTTCCTCTTGATCGGCCATGTCGTTGGAAGCTACGACCTCGATCATGTTTTGGTCTCGGGCGACCTTATCCGCTCCCACGAACTCTATGTGCCTATCCTGGTTCTTGTTCTTCTCGCGACGCTCACGAAGAGCGCGCAGTTTCCATTCCATTTCTGGCTGCCCAACGCCATGGCCGCGCCCACCCCGGTCTCGGCCTACCTGCACTCGGCGACCATGGTGAAGGCCGGCGTGTTCCTGCTGGCGCGCCTGTGGCCGGTGCTTGCAGGGACATACGAATGGTTCTGGATCGTCGGCCTTGCCGGCATGATGTCTTTCGTTTTGGGAGCCTATTTTGCGATCTTCCAGCGCGACATAAAGGGTTTGCTGGCCTACTCGACCATCAGCCATCTTGGCCTGATCACCATGCTGCTCAGCCTCGGCAGCCCCCTGGGGGCGGTCGCCGCCATCTTCCACATGATAAACCACGCCACGTTCAAAGCCTCGTTGTTCATGGCCGCCGGCATCATCGACCATGAGACCGGCACGCGCGACATGCAGCGGCTGGGCGGAATTTTCCGCTTCATGCCCTACACCGCGACGCTCGCCATGGTGGCAAGCGCGGCCATGGCAGGCGTCCCCCTCTTGAACGGATTTCTCTCCAAGGAGATGTTCTTCGCCGAGGCGATCACAACGCACGCCGATTCGATTCTCGATACCGTCGCGCCCTATGCGGCGGTCCTGGGCGGCGCTTTCGCAGTTGCCTACTCGGTACGCTTCATCCACGGCGTGTTTTTCGGACCGCTGCCGGCTGATCTGCCTCGCGAACCCCACGAACCGCCGTTTTTCATGCGGTTTCCGATCCAACTTCTTGTCCTCGCCTGCCTCCTGGTTGGGATCGTTCCCGGCCTGACCATTGGCCCGTCCCTCCACACCGCCGTCACCTCCGTCCTGGGACCCGCAACGCCGCAGTACAGCCTGGCCGTTTGGCATGGGTTCACAATTCCGCTGTTCATGAGCATGTTGGCGCTCGCCGGGGGCGCAATCCTCTATCTGCTGCTGAAGGATTATCTGGCGCGCTGCGAGGATGGGCCGCCCTACTTCCGCCGCCTCAGGGGCCAGCGCGTCTTCGAGCGCGTGGTGGTGGCGGTCTCGTGGAGAGGTGCCCGCTTCATGGAAAGCCATCTTGGGACGCGTCGGCTCCAGCCGCAACTTCGTTTGCTGGTCGTCGTGGCCTTCATCGCCGCCTCATGGCCAATTTACAGGCTAGGTCTCGATCCCGGTCGGATAACAGCCCAAGGCGTCGACGTCACCTTCGCCGGCCTCTGGGTGATTGGCGTCGTGTGCGCCCTTGGCGCTGCGTGGCAAGCCAAGTTCCACCGGCTGTTCGCTCTTATCCTGCTCGGTGGAGCGGGACTGGTCACCTGCATCACCTTCGTCTGGTTTTCCGCGCCAGACCTCGCGCTCACTCAACTGCTCGTGGAGGTGGTGACCACGGTTCTCATCCTTCTCGGCCTGCGCTGGCTGCCGAAGCGTTTCGAAGACGCCGTGCCCAGCTTGGTCACGCCGGCGGCAAGACTACGCCGCTACCGCGATCTGGCCATGGCTGTGGCATGCGGTACCGGCATGACGATTATCGCTTATGCGGTCATGACACGGTCCCCGCCGCCCACTATCGCCGACTTCTTCCTGAAAAGGGCCTATTCGGAAGGAGGCGGCAACAACGTCGTCAACGTCATCCTGGTGGACTTCCGGGGTTTCGACACGTTCGGCGAGATCACTGTTCTCGGCATCGTCGCCTTGACGGTGTTCGCCCTGTTGCGTCGGTTCCGGCCGGCGCCCGACAACGTGGAATCCCCTGAACAGCAGCGCGTCCAGGGGGCATTTGACGAAGCCCGGCCCGACCGCGAGGCGGGCGATACGGTGAGCGACTATTTGCTGATCCCCGCGGTGATCATGCAATGGTTGTTCCCGGTGATCATCGTGTTCGCCGCCTACCTGTTCATGCGCGGCCACGACCTCCCCGGCGGCGGCTTTGTCGCCGGCATCGCTTTGGCCGCCGCCTTCATTTTGCAATATCTGGCAGCGGGCACACGCTGGGTTGAAGACAGGTTGCGCGTCCTGCCGGTGAACTGGATCGGCTTCGGGCTTCTCCAGGCGGCCCTCGTCGGCGCGGGCTCCTGGCTGTTCGGATACCCTTTCCTGACCTCGTATTCCCGCTATGTCGAACTGCCGCTGATCGGTTCCGTGCCGGCCGCTACCGCGACCCTTTTCGATCTCGGCGTCTTCTCGCTCGTTCTCGGTGCGACCGTGCTGATGCTGGTCGCTCTCGCTCACCAGTCCATCCGCCGACTGCGCGCATCAAGGATCGCCGCGCAGGGCAACGAGGAAATCGCATAGTGGAGCTTATCCTCGCCATCGGGATCGGCGTGCTGACAGGGTCCGGCGTTTGGCTGTTGCTGCGGCCGCGGACCTTTCAGGTCATCGTCGGCCTGTCGCTCATCGGCTATGGCGTCAACCTGTTCATCTTCTCGATGGGCAGACTTAGGGTGAATACGCCGCCCGTTCTCCAGTCCGGCGCGGTGGTCAACCCGGCGGACTACGCCGACCCGATACCGCAGGCGCTCGTTTTGACCGCGATCGTCATCGGCTTCGCGACAACTGCCTTGTTCCTCGTGGTGCTGCTCGTATCGCGCGGCCTGACGGGCAGCGACCATGTCGACGGCAGGGAGCCCAATTGATGGAAACGGCAGGTCATCTCATGATCATGCCGATCGTCCTGCCGCTGGCGGCAGGGGCGTTTCTGCTGCTGCAGGACGAGCGTCGCCATCTCATCAAGGCCGTGATCAGCATCGGCTCGGCACTTGCACTGATGGCCATCGCCATCGGCCTGCTCCGCTCCGCCGACAATGCCACTGCCTCGTCCGGCGCGGTAACCACCAGCGTTTACCTGCTCGGCAATTGGCCGGCGCCGTTCGGCATCGTGCTCGTGCTCGACAGGCTGTCTGCATTGATGCTTGTCCTGACCAGTGTACTGGCGCTTGCTTCCCTGGTCTTCTCGCTGGCGCGCTGGCACAAGGGAGGTCCGCATTTTCATACGCTCTTCCAGCTTTTGCTGATGGGGCTGAACGGGGCGTTTCTCACCGGCGACCTGTTCAACCTGTTCGTCTTCTTCGAGGTGCTTCTGGCTGCATCCTATGGTCTCGTTCTGCATGGCTCGGGACCGCTCCGCGTCAAGGCGGGCCTGCACTACATTGCAGTCAATCTCGCGGCTTCCTCCCTGTTTCTGATCGGAGTCAGCCTGATCTACGGCGTGACCGGTACGCTGAACATGGCAGATCTTGCGCAGCGGATTCCAGCGGTGCCGGCGCAGGATCGAATGCTGCTCGAAGCAGGCGCCGCCGTCCTCGGTATCGCCTTCCTGGTCAAGGCAGGCATGTGGCCTCTGAGCTTCTGGCTGCCGGGCGCCTATTCAGCGGCAGCGGCCCCGGTCGCCGCGATCTTCGTGATCCTGACCAAGGTCGGCGTCTACGTCCTCCTTCGGCTCTCCCTGCTGCTTTTCGGCATGGACGCCGGCGCCACAGCGGGCTTTGGCGACTCGTGGCTACTGTTCGGCGGCATGGCCACCATCGCCTTCGGCGCTATCGGCGTGCTGGCGTCGCAGGCGATGAGCCGGCTCGCCGGCTTCAGCATCCTGGTCTCATCCGGCACGCTGCTGGCCGCGATCGGCATGGCCGACGCGAGGGTCACTGCCGGAGCCCTCTTCTACATGGTCAGTTCAACCCTGACGATCGGCGCGTTCTTTCTCCTGATTGAACTCGTCGAGCGGGTGCAGGACCCAGCCGCAAATGTTCTATCGGTGACCATGGAAGCCTATGGCGACGAGATGGAGGAGGACGTGGCAGAGCAGGAGGAAGTCGGCGTTGCCATTCCCGGCACGTTGGCCGTTCTCGGCATCTGTTTCGCGGCATGCGGCCTCTTGCTCGCGGGCCTGCCACCGCTTTCGGGATTTGTCGGAAAGTTCGCGCTGCTGACCGCGATGGTGCGCCCCGATCCGGTGGGGGGCGGCGGCGCAATCGCGGATTCGACATGGATCCTGGTCGCGTTGCTGATCCTGTCCGGCCTTTGCGCCCTGATTGCGACGTTGCGCGCTGGCATCCAGATTTTCTGGGCACCGATCGAAGGCACCGTGCCGCGCGTGCTGCTCCTGGAGATCGCGCCAGTCGCCCTCCTGCTGATGCTCTGCCTGGTGATGACGGTCCAAGGCGGACAGATGATGCGCTACATGGATGCGACGGCCCAGTCCCTGCATTCGCCAGGGAACTATTTGCGAGATGTTCTGTCCGCCAAGCCGATATTAGGCCCCAACGCGCCGAGGGACAAATGAGCGCCTTCCTGCCCTATCCGCTGCTGACCGCGGCGCTGCTCGTCATGTGGCTGCTGCTCAATGGGCTGTCCGTCGGCCAGGTCATTCTCGGCGGCATGATCGCTCTTGCAGCGTCCTTGGCGACGGCAGCGCTTCAACCCGCCAAACCGAAAATACGGCGCTGGGACATGATCCCGCAACTGGTCCTGATCGTCCTGGCGGACATTCTTCGCTCCAACATCGCCGTGGCGGGCATCATAGTGCAAGGAAGGAGGCATAAGCGCACATCCGGCTTCGTAATGATCCCTCTGGAACTGCGCGATCGGACTGCGTTGGCCGTACTCGCCTGCATCATCACCAGCACGCCCGGTACTGCCTGGGTCGAATATCATGCCGGTAGCGGCCGGCTTCGGATCCATGTTCTCGACTTGGTCGACCAGCAGGCGTGGATCGACCTGATCAAGCAGCGTTACGAACGGCGGTTGATGGAGATTTTCGAATGAGCGGCGTCATAATCGCATGGTCCGTCACCATCGCTCAATTGCTTCTGGTCGCCGCCATGGCATGCGCTCTGCTACGCCTCTTTCGGGGGCCCCGCGCCCAAGACCGGATCCTGAGCTTCGATGCCCTCTATGTCGGCGCCATGCTTCTGTTGCTGACCTTAGGCATCCGTGCCGGCAGCACGGTCTATTTCGAGGCCGCCCTCGTGGTCGCGCTTCTCGGCTTTGTCTCGACCGTGGCGCTGGCGAAATTCCTCATGCGAGGCGAGGTAATAGAATGACACCTCCAGCCGACCTGCCGGTCTGGGCGGCTCTGCTCACGGCGTTCTTCCTGCTCCTGGGATCGGCGCTGACCCTGCTCGGGTCGGTCGGGCTCCTGCGGTTCAGAAGCTTTTACGAACGGATACACGCGCCGACGCTGGGGACCACCTGGGGTACGGGGGGTGTTCTAACCGCCTCGATCATCTTTCATTCAGTGCTTCAGTCGAAACCTGTCCTGCACGAGATACTGATCGCACTGTTCGTGACTGTCACGACACCGGTTTCGCTTATGCTCCTGGCGCGCGCGGCGCTCTACCGGGACCGCAGCGAGGGCAACGTTGGCGTCCCGCCATTCGAGGCGGCCGCAGTATCCCAGGACGAACAACGACGATCATCCAACACGTAGGCCTCGATCAATTTCGGATGGGCGGCACGGCAAAGACATCCACGTCGACCGATCGCAGAATGCTTTCCGTAACGCTTCCCAGAAGTACCTTGATGAGGCCCGTACGGCCGTGCGTTCCGATAACCAGAAGATCGGGCGCCACCTCCTTGATCGCCTCCATGATCGCTTCGACGGGGCCTCCTTCCTTGATACGCAGCGACCAGTTATCGACGCCAAAGTCGTTCGCTTCCAGAAACGCGACCAGTTCCCTGCCCACCTGCAAACGTTCTGTCGCCACGTAGCGCGCGATCTCGTCCTTGCCTATTCCAGCATTTGACATTTTTCCCTTGGCGAACGCATCGAAACCGTGGACCAGCGAAAGACTGGCGTCGCCAATCAGCCCAGTTTCCCTCGCCGTCCTGATCGCGCGCGCGGACGGCTTGGACATGTCCACGGCGGCCATCACCTTTTTGTACGAATGTTCTACTTCTGCATTCACCATGAGCACCGGGCATGGTCCTGTACGGATCACCCGTTCGATGGTCGTTCCGACAAAAATATCGCGTAGCAACTGCTTGCGGTGCGCGCCCATGACGATGAGATCGATCGAACGCGCCTCGGCCGCCTTCAGAATGCCGTCGAACGGATCGCCGGCGACAACCGCGGAATTACACTGAAGTCCCTGCAGTTCGACGATCGAGGCCATTTGTTCTTCAAGATATCTCTGCGCCTCGCGTCTTTCTAGTTCGAGCATGCCTGAGGGTTGGTCATCGTCGACGACATGGACGAGTGTGAGTTCCGCGCTGACGTCGCGAGCCAAAAGACCGGCCCGCCGCAATGCCCGCTGTGAACGTGTTGAAAAATCTGTCGCCGCAAGGATTTTCATTGTCAGCTCCGTGTTCTTCGTTCGCGAGGTTGTAACTCCCTCGGCAGATTTTTTGATAGTTGGTGATCTAAGTTGACGAGCTCGCGCATATCCTGCGTGCCATCCTAGGCGGCTGCTCCCTCATGCCGCAAGCGCTGCTGCCCCAATCAGGACGTTGCCGAGATCCCTCCGGAAGTGCTCGATCCGCCGGCATCAGGGATCAGGCTGGCGCCGGTCGCCTTGACTTCGCGGATTACTTCACCAACTATAGCCTTATGAGCACCGCCGCCAAAATCCGTCGCGATTTTCTTTTCCGGGTTTGCCCCATAGCGGGATCGTAACCCCCGGCTCGGCTGCCATGCACGCCCCGAGCCGAGGGGTGAACATGTAAAATCGACATGTGACATTGGCGCAGGGCCGCATCGGTCCCTGCAGTAACGGCGCATCCAGCAATAAATTTCCGTCGCACTGACAATCGTCGGCGATCCCGTGGAGGGTCCAGGACGCGAGGCAGAAACATGAGTATTCAAATGCAAGATAACAAGAAAACCCGGCGCAAGCCGAACATCCGCATCTCACGGTCGGATCACGCACGTTTGTCGGCCCTGGCGAACACCGTTGCCGCCCGGAATCCGGAGGCGGCAGATGAGCTGCTCGCCGAACTCGAGCGCGCGCGCATCGTCGCCGATGGTTGGGTCTCAGCCGGCACCGTCCGGATGGGCTCGACTGTGACTTTCAAGCCCGACACCGGCGATCGGAAAACGGTCATGCTGGTTTTTCCTGGCGATGCAGACATCTCAGAAGGCAAGGTTTCGATCCTTACGCCGATTGGCACGGCCCTGATCGGTCTCTCGGCTGGGCAGTCGATCATGTGGACCGCCCGGGATGGGCGTCGGCACGAATTGCTGGTGCTTGCGGTGAGCCAGCCCGCTCCGGAAGGCGATATAGCTGATCGGCGCGTGCCAGCGTCATCGACAATTGCGGCGAGCGTCTAGACATGGGCGTCTCCATCCGTCTCCTCAATCACGCGGGCAGCCTGATCGCGGGAGTGTAACCCCTGCGCCGGCCTATTCTGGCCCGGCACAGGGGTAGCTTTCCACATCCGATCAATTGCTTGACGCCGGATCCCTTTCACGGGCCCGGCCGGAGACGCGCCATGTCCACTTTCGATAGCTGCCACCTGACCACCAAGGACTACACGATACTTGAAGTGATGCAGGAGCGCCTCCCTGCCTGCGGCGATGCCTTCTCGGCTATACTTCAACGGAAGATTTCGAGCGCGGTTGTAATGTTTCGGGAAGACATCCCGGCCACCGTCGTGACACTCAGTACCCGCGTGGCTTATCGGGTGAACGACGGCCCTACCGAAACCCGCATCGTCGCACATAACGAGATGCGCGGTCTGGTTGGCATGCTTTTGCCGATCACCAATCCGCGCGGCCTTGCGCTGCTTGGTCTGGCCGAAGGTCAGTCCATGTCCATCCCGACAACGGACGGCGGCGTTGAGACGCTGACTGTGCATGAAGTGGTCTATCAGCCAGAAGCCGCAAGGCGCGAGAGACTGAAGCTGGCGGGGGGTGCCGCGCCGGGCTCGTGGCAACCGGAAGGACCGGTTCTGCGCGTCGTCCATCGTTCCGATGAGGTGCAAGACAAAGCGGCAAACCAAGTCACGGCGGCTTTCGACACCGGGTTCGACGACCCAGGTCCGTCAGCCGCATGAAAGCTCGACAATCGCGAAGGCTGCGAAGGCGGATAGACAAGCATTCCGTCAGCCGTTGCCTGTACCAAGTGAGTTCGACAAAATAGGATCTGATTATGGACGATTACGACAACCAGAAAGGCGCCAAGCCTGAAGATGTGCGAGCCGCGTTGAGAGGCTGGGCATTCTTCGCCGTTCTCATGACCGGAATCTTCGGCCTGGCCTACGCTTTGATCGAAATGTAAATGACCGACGGTGCCAACCAGCTAGACGGCTTGCCTAGATCGGCACGCCGTTGGCGCCGTTGTTGTCATTGCAGTCTCTGCGATGCCGGCTTGGACCGTTCTCCGGAACCTCCTCTCTAGGTGCTACCCAGCCGTAGGGGAATGGCGGCGATTGCTCTGCATTGTGAGAAACTAACTAACCTTGCGCGAAGAATTCGGCGTCGTCCACTTTGTTGGTTCTTCTTCCGACGCCACTGGTGACGCTAATTTAGTGTCTGACCCAGAACTCGGCGTTGAGGAAAAGGTGGTGATATCAGGCAGATGTGATTCAGTCGGAGTTGCGAGACAACGACGGAGATCACCATGTGGACCGATGCCACCCGGGCGCAGCATGCGCGAACTGGGCTGCGCCTGCCAACTGATTTGACGGATGCGGAATGGCTGGTGCTGGAGCCGGTGATGCCGGCGGCCACGCGGCTTGGCCGTCCACGCAAGTGGGGATGGCGCACGCTGCTCGACGCGATGCTGTATCTTTTGCGCGGTGGCCTACCCTGGCGGATGCTGCCGCCTGGGCTGTTTCCGCCGGTTTCGACGATGCAGCGGTGGTTTTATCGTTGGCGGGACAATCGGCTTATGGCGTGCAATTAACCACGCATTGGTCATGCTGGTTCGCGAACTGGAGGGTCGGGAGGCAAGTCCGACCGCTTGTGTCATCGATAGCCAGTCCGTGAAGACCGCCGAGGGAGGCGGTCCGCGGGGCTATGATGCCGGCAAGCGCATCAAAGGACGCAAACGTCATATCGTCACCGACACGCTGGGCCTGATGCTCGATGTGGTCGTCCATACCGCAGACATTCAGGATCGCGATGGCGGCCCGCTGCTTCTGCAGCGGATACGTCGCCGCTTTCCGTGGCTATCACACATCTTCCCCGATGGCGGGTACGCCGGCGACCAATTCGCCGGAAAGGCTGCGAAGACAGGCGAATGGACGATCGAGATCATCAAGAGGTCGGACACCGCCACGGGGTTCGTTTTGCTCCCTCGCCGCTGGGTTGTCGAACGGACCCTTGCCTGGCTCAATCGCAATCGCCGGCTCGCGAAGAACTTCGAAGCAACGATTGAGAGCGCAACTGCCTGGATCTTCCTCGCATCCGTCCAACTCCTCACCCGCAGAATCGCAAACTACTGATTTCACGCAGTTTTGGATTGTGAGTCAGACTCTTAGGCCCGGTTTCTAGTTCGCCGCCTGCGTCGCGCTGGCGTTTCGTCCACTTCCGCGCTAGTGAACACCGCCGCCCGTCGGGGACAGTTCTCCAGAAGTCTCATTTCGAGGACACAGGAACCAAGCGGGGCCTATAGGTGCATTCGAGTATGCGGGATCTGGTAAGCGCTGATGCCCTGCTTGGAGATGCACGTAAGGTGGAAGCCACTTGGTCAGCGGCAAATGCTCACCTCGAAGATTGAGCCAATGCGGACGGTGAATTGCGAACGGCAAGCGCCCCGAGCGTACCGGAAAATTCAGGCTCGGCGACCATAGCCTGCTTATTGACGCGATCGGCAAGAGCCATATTTCCATGGAAAATTTTGCCTTGGCGATGGTCGATGAACTGGAGCAACACGAAGCACAACCGCCGCAGCCTCACCATCAGCTACTGAACAAGGATTCGACATGGAGAAATCCTTCATCGAACAGCAGCGCAGGCGCCTCGAGGCGCTACGCGCGCAAATTCTCGATCCAGGAGAGGCCACAAGGCGAAAGGACGTGAAATCCAGGAATTCGAGGAGTCGGCCGACGACATGGCCGAAAACGAAATCCATCGGGCGCTTCATGACGTCGATAACCGTCGCCTCCATGCGATCGCTGACAAACAGCGCGCCTATCAATGTGGCCGATGTGCGCAATTAGTGTGACAGGACCGTCGGGTGTCAGGCCAGAGCTGGACACCACCCCCATTTGCCGATGTCCATGAGATGAGAATCGGTTCTCTTATGCTAAACGTGACGAAATGCGGTCTCGAGTTCCGTTGCACAGTCGGAAACCGTCGATGACGCAGTCTGGAAAGAAGACGCCGGGCCTGCATAAGGAACTCCACAAGGTCGTTTCGGCTTGGGCGCCTTTCCGCAACCCTGTGTTTCGGCTGCTCTGGTTGGCAACTGTCGTCGCCAATGTTGGCGGCTGGATGTACAACGCCTCGGCAGGCTGGTTGATGACAAGCCTGAATGCCGACCCCTTCATGGTGTCACTGGTGCAGGCCGCATCCAGTCTGCCGTTGTTTCTCTTCGCGTTGCCAGCCGGCGCATTGGCCGACATTGTTGACCAGCGCCGCTTTATCGTGATGCTCGAGACTCTCGTTGCCATCGTCTCGGTCACGTTTGCCGCGCTGCTTTCCACAGGATTGGTGACGGCGGCAACGCTGTTGTTTTTTATGTTGGCGATCAGCACACTATCGGCGCTGGAAGCTCCAGCCTGGCAGTCCATCGTTCCGCAGCTTGTCACGAAGGAAGACCTCCCAGCCGCCGTGGCGGCAAACAGCGCCGGCATCAATATCAGCCGTGCGGTGGGACCAGCACTGGCCGGAATCATCATCACGGCATTTGGAATCGCCGCACCGTTCTGGCTCGACGCGTTCAGCAATGTCGGAGTGATCGCGGTATTACTATGGTGGCGACCGCCGAAAGGCCCGGCGCACAGGCTCCCGGCAGAACGGTTCGGCAGCGCTATTCGCGCCGGCCTGCGCTATACCCGCAACAACCGACATCTGCGCGCGACATTGGTGCGCGCAGTGGGCTTTTTCTTATTCGCCAGCGCCTACTGGGCGCTACTGCCGCTTGTGGCCCACACCCAGATTGCCGGCGGCGCCGAGGTCTACGGCACGCTGCTGGGCGCGATCGGGATAGGCGCGCTGGGCTTTGCATTCATTCTGCCTAGCTTGACGAAGAAGCTTGGACCGAACGGCATTATAATACTCGGTGAAGTTGGCACGGCAGTTACTCTGGTGCTGTTCGGCCTAGCGAGGCAGCCTCTTACCGCGCTGGTGGCCAGCCTGGGTGCTGGCATGTCGTGGATCGCTGTCCTGGCCAATCTGAACGTGTCGGCGCAGGTCGCGCTGCCCGACTGGGTGCGGGGTCGCGGCCTTGCGATGTATGTATGCGTGTTTTTCGGAAGTATGACCCTGGGAAGTATGGTCTGGGGCAGCATGGCTGAATATGCCGGATTGGCCGCCACTCATTTCGTCGCGGCGGCTGGTGCCCTATTGGCAATCCCGCTCACTTGGCGCTGGAAACTGCAGACCGACGCAGGGATCGACCTGTCTCCTTCGATGCATTGGCCGGCACCCATCATTACCGGGGCGGTTGAAGTAGATGCGGGCCCGGTCATGGTAACGGTCGAGTACCGGATAGATCCCAAGAATCGAGAAGCCTTTCTTGCGGCAGTGGAACAACTGTCGCAGGAACGAAAGCGCGACGGAGCCTACGCGTGGGGCATATTCGAGGACTCCGCCGTGGAAGGCCGATACATGGAAACCTTTCTGGTGGAATCATGGCTGGAACATCTGCGCCAGCACAAGCGCGTGACAAAAGCCGACCGCATTCTCGAAGACCAAGTCCATTCCGAGCTGCTCGGCAAGCCGACGGTCACACACTTCCTCGCCGCCGAGCGCAGGCTGAGGGCGTAAGGGCGACTAACCGGCCCGCGATCCAACTTTTCGGTACGGCTCGTGTCGGCGGGGCCGAGACGACCCCGTGAACCGAAACCCGTCTACGATATGGGTTGATCGCTCTCTGCCTTTTTCTGGGCGACGCCCATTCGGAAATACGCTCTATCACCGCAACCAGCGTTGGGATGATGAAGATCCGAACAGTCGTCGCCGCCCAGCATGCCTCCGATTATTGTCGCGCCGACAGCCTGGCGGGCATCGGCGCCAGCGCCCGTCGATGTCGCCAATGGGAGCACCCCGAAGATGAAGGCGAGTGCCGTCATGAGCACCTCGCGGAAGCGCTGGTTGTCAATGACCGTGGAATCGGGACCCTGTATTTTCGCGCAAACCGTTTGGACGAAAATCACCCCTCGAACAGGGTCCTCATTCCACGAAAAATCACACGCAACCGCGTACATCGGCCTTCAACACCTCATTTTTGCGGCGACGCGCCTTCGGGCCACTCTGAAAACGATATTGACTGTGCCAGATCTTCAAGGGGCCAACGTTCGTTCTTTGGCCAGTGCCAATCAAGCCCGTCGAACCTCTGACGGAGCAACACCGGCATGCTGACGATAGACGCGGCTAAAATGTCCGGCATTTGGAAAACCACACCTGTAAGCGATTTCACTGATTTGCAGGTCGCTGGTCCCCAATAGAGTTCTCGCATAGTGCAAGCGCAGCGCAAGATAGGCGGCCACAGGGCCTGTTTGTATTTCCGTGGCAAACAATCGCTCAAGCTGGCGGCGAGAGATTCCAAGTTTGCTGGCGATTTCCGTCACGGTGATCTTTTCCTGCAGATTGCTTTCCATCAGGAGCAAAGCCCGCCTGATGTGGCGGCTTTTGGCCTTTGGAAACAGCTCTCCGTTAGGCTGCGCGTCACGGCCTGTTCTGATTCTGTCGAGGACCAAAATCTTCGCGGCTTTCTCTGCCGCTTTGCCGCCGGCATGCTTAGACGCAAAGTAACTGGCCAAGTCGGCTGCCCCAGCACCTCCAGCGCAGGTGGCGCGACTTCCATCGATTGAAAATAATGTGTCCGCGTGCGCGCGGACGTGTGGGAACGCATTCCGAAATTCCTTGACGTGAAACCAGCTCACGCAGGCTCGATAGTTGTCGAGCAGACCATAGTGCGCCAGTACGAAACTGCCGGTGCATAAAGCCGTCAGAGGCACATCTTGCTGTGCGGTGCGTCGCAGAAAGGCCTCCTTTTCGCCACTGAAGTATTGCGTGCCGTTGAGCAATCCTCCCACAACAACGATATTGTCGTAATCCTGCGGGTCCGTGATTTGCCTCGTGGGCAGTAACTCAACACCGCAACTCGAGCGGATTGGAAGACCCCTCTCTCCAATAATTTGCCAGTCGAACGTCCCACGCCGGCTGCGGTCGTCGTCATCGCCTGCAAGTCGCAGTGTGTCGAGAAACAGCGACAGTGGGGAAAGCGTAAAGTTTCGGGCGAGCAGGAAGCCAAAACGCAACACCAATCCTCCTATTCCCCAGGCAGGATGTGGCTCGCGTCGGCGCGCCACGACACCCAGATCGTAGCGCCGGGCATCAAATTCAGCTGCTCCAACTCATCATGACTCTTTTGTGCCTTGAGTTCGATGCCATCGACCCCTTCGAGATGGATGACTGCGGTGGCACCGACAAATTCCTCGCCAACCACTGAGGCTCGCATCGCGTTGCTGGTGCCCGGCTGGCAGTTGCTCAACTGCACACGGTCACCAGACACGACGAACGTCGCCTTGTCACCCTTAGCCAACGCCTTTGCCGGGTTCGGCGCGACGTCAAACTCCCCCGCTGGCGTGGCAATCCTGACGGCATTGCTGGTGATTCCGGAGACCTTGCCGGCAAAGACGTTCGAAGAGCCCAGGAATTCCGCGACGAACCGTGTGCGCGGGGCCCGGTAGATTTCCTGCGGATTACCGATCTGTTCGATACGGCCACGGCTCATGATGACGACCCGGTCGGCCATGGAAAAAGCCTCGGACTGGCTGTGTGTCACGTAGACGAACGTAATGCCGAGTTCCTTCTGCAGGTTCGACAGCACGGTCTGCATGCGAACCTTGAGATGTGCGTCGAGCGCCGATAGCGGCTCGTCGAGCAGCAGGATCCCCGGTTCCGTCACAAGCGAACGGGCGAGCGCCACGCGCTGACGCTGCCCGCCGGAAAGGTGCGCGACGTTGCGTTGGGCGAATTCTGTGATCTGCATTCGCTCGAGCCATTTGTCGACGCGGCGGGTACGCTCCGCCTTATCGACGCCGCGCATTCGCAGACTGAACTCGACGTTCTGGCGGACAGTTAGGAAGGGGAACAGCGCGAGACTCTGCCACACCATTGGCGTGTCGCGACGCCAGGTCGGCAAATCGTTGATGCGTTTTCCGGCCAAGCGGATTTCGCCCTCGGTCGGCGCCTCGAGTCCGGCCAACATCCTGAGCGTCGTCGTCTTGCCGCAGCCGCTCGACCCCATGAT
Source organism: Mesorhizobium sp. GW821-FHT07A06 (assembly GCF_059419085.1). Lineage (NCBI taxonomy): Bacteria > Pseudomonadati > Pseudomonadota > Alphaproteobacteria > Hyphomicrobiales > Phyllobacteriaceae > Mesorhizobium > Mesorhizobium sp. GW821-FHT07A06. Next base: position 1,046,483 of record NZ_JBWKRC010000001.1, on the reverse strand, counting down.
GGCCAGGAACTCGCCCTTGCGGATATCGAGATCCATGCGTTCGACGGCGACGAAAGCGCCGAACCTTTTGACCACGCCGTCAAAGACGACGAGAGCTTCTTCGGTCATGTCTGGGTCTCCGCCTTGTCGCCACTGATCTGGGCGACGTTGCGTTTCATGAGGAGGAGTTGAGCGAGAACCACCAGGGTCATCGAAGCCAGGAAGACGAAGGTGCCGATGACATTGATGCGCGGGCTGACCTGGCCTTGCAGGAAGCCGAGAACCTTGACCGGCAGCGTTTCGTGCAGTCCGGATACAAACCAGGCGACGGCAAATTCGTCGAATGACACTGCCATGGTGATGAACAGTGCTGCGAAGATCGCTGGCCGGCAGAAAGGGACGATCACATGCCGCATGGCCATCCATTCGGAGGCGCCGAGGTTCCACGCCGCGGCTTCCAGCGAAGGATCCATCTGCGACAGGCGCAGGCGGCATATTGCCATGGCGAAGGGAGCGCACATTACAACATGCGCGATGATGACGGAGTGGATTTCACCCGACAGGCTGACGTTCGACAGAAACGCCAGCATGGCGAGGCCAAGGATGACGACAGGTATGGTTGGCGGCAGCAGTGCCAGCGCCACATAAAGCGGTTTGCCGAAGAATTTGTAGCGGAAATCGGTATAGGCGGCGCCAAACCCGATCGCAGTTGCCAACACCGAGACGGCGGTGCCGACGATCAAAGTGTTGCGCAGGCCCTCCCAGACCAACGGGTCGGCGTAGGCGGCCTCGTACCAAATGGTTGAGAAGCCACCAAGCGGCAGCGACGGGAAGCGGTCGACATTCAGCGAAAAGACGAAGCTTGCCGCAATCGGCGCGAAGATGAAGGCGAATGACAGGACGACGTAGAGTTTCAGCGCCCAGTCGACCAGCCGGCTGCGGTTCAAGTCATTCATCGTCCGCGCTCCCGGTAGGCAAAGCCCACGGCCGCGAACGCCACCGCAAGCAAGGTCGCAATCATCGTCAGAGCGATGACGGCAGCGCGCGGCCATTGCTGGCCCGACTTGGTCGTGTCCGTGATCAGGATCGAGAGCGTCGGCGGATCGCCACCGCCGAGATAAAGCGGGCTGACGAAATCACCGAAGGTGAGAATGAAGCAGAACAGCGCCGCGATCACCAGTCCGACCCTGGCCGCCGGCACGACAATCTCGAATACGGTGCGCAGCCGCCCGCAGCGGAGATTATGGGCGGCCTCGATCAGAGTCCTGTCGACGAAAACAAGGCTGAACAGCTGCAAAAGCACCACCAGGGGCAAGCTCAGGGTCAGGTAACCGATCATGGTGCCGAACGTCGTATTCAGCATCCCGAACGGGCCGACGCCGACATGGGTGAGGAGTGCGTTGATGATGCCGTTGTCGGACAGGAAGATCTGCCAGGAATAGACGCGCACGAGATAAGAGGTGAAGAATGGTATGACCATCAAGAACACGGCCCAGCGGCGAGCCGTTTCGGACAGTTTGAAGGCGATGCCGTAGGCGCAAGGGAATGCCAGTGCGCTGGTGATGACCGCGGCGGCGCCCGACAGGCACAGCGTGCGGAGATAGGCGTCCCAAAAGACGCCACGGCCAAGCATCCTTACCCAGTTGTCCGGATTGAAATCCGGTTCCATACGAAAGTTTTTGACCGTCCAGAAGCTGAGAGCGATCAGAAAGACAAGCGGTGCCAGGAAGAACAGCACCTGCCAGACCAGCATCGGCAGCGAAAATGTCAGGCCGTATAGTGTAATCGACTTTCGCATTGGCACAGGCCCTGCCCGATTGAACACGGCTCATCCGTCCGCGCGGGCACGGCGAGGCCTCAAAGGATACCGGGCGAGCCTTCGAGTCTCACCTGGCAGTTTCTGACCGTTACGATCCCTTGTACTCGGACCAGAAGTCGTTCCAGTCTTCAAGGCTCTGCTGAACGGGCAGTTGACGATATTTGATGCGTCCGTTGCGGATCATGTCCATCACATTGCTCTCGTTGAGCAGCATGCCCTGCCGCTTGGCTTCCGCCGGGGTTTCTGTGGCCAAGAGCTCCCAGCCCTTCTTGTTCGGGATAAGGCACGGATAGGCCACCATATTGGCCGACTTCACCTGGCCCTTCGCCGAGGTGATGTACTGGATCCATTTCTTCGCCAGATCGGCCTTGCGCGACCCTTTGCCGATCGAAAAAGATTCGGTGAACTGCAGGCCGCCCTCCTCCGGAATGGCGGTGCGCACCTTCGCGCCCCCCTTCTCCAACGCGCCGGTTATCCAGTCGCCGATGCCCGCCATGGCCAGCATCTGGCCGTTCTGGAGCGACGAGAAGGTGCCGCCGTAGTCGAAGAACCCGCCGATCTGGGGGCGCAGCGATCTGGTCTTTTCCTGCACGACGCGCCAGGCCGCATCATTGACATCATACGGCGTGGCGTTGCCGTTGAGCAGGCTGATCTGGCCGAGATTGGGCAGATGCCAATCGAAATGCCCGACCTTGCCCTTCAGCTTCTCGGTCCAGTAAACATTGTAAGTCGAGGCCTCCTTCTCCGAGATCGCTTCGGTATTGTAGGCAACGCCGAGGAAGCCGAAGCGCGTGATGACGGAATAGAGATCGTTGCCTTGCCAATGCCCCGGAAAACGCTGGAATTCAGGAAAGAATTCATCGAACGGGTAGTCGGCGGGATCGAGCTTCTCGATATAGCCGGCCGCGTTGAGCTGCTGCACGTATTCGGCATCCGACAGGATGACGTCGAATGTTCCGGGAGGCGATTGCGCGATCAGCCCGAGCATGTTGTCGCCCCCGGTATAGTATTTGGGCTTGAACTTGACGTTGTTGACGGCCTCGAACTCGGCAACCACGTCAGGCTCGGCGTGGCCATACCAGGCGAGCATATTGAGTTCGACCGGCTCGGCGAAAGCCAGCCGACTGAGGAACGGCATTGCAAGCGCGCCGCCGCCCAGGATAGTTGCACCCTTTAGAAGATCGCGGCGCGTGCGTTCGCCGGACAAGCTTTTTTTGATTGTCATGGTTGTTCCCCTTGGCTTGTTGTCGAGCAAGCCTAGGAAGGGTTGATCTATTTGGAAAATTAATTCTCATAATAAATGCATTTGCGTCGCTTATTGCCGATCCAATTCGATCGGCCGCCGCACGGGGTCGCCGGAGACACCGGCTTCATCCAGACGCGCGACGATGTGGTTGACCAGCCTGATACCCGCGTCAGACAGGCGGGGATGCTTGTAGAACAGACCGACACGGATCTCAGCAAGCGCTGGAAACCCGTCCATTTCGTCAAGAACGCGCATGCCAGGCAGCATCGTGTAGCGAGTCAGCGCGCTGACGCCAAGCCCATTTACCACGGCGTTCTGCAACCCCGCGATGCCGGAGCCCGTGTAGGCCACCCGCCACCGGATTTCTGCAGCATCAAGAGCCTGGATCATGCGGGCACGATAGGCACAGCCTTCCGGGTGCGCCGCCAAATGCACCCCAGTTCCCAAATCGAAGCGCGCCCCTTCAGCGGCGGCCCAGATCGGTCGCTCGATCCAGGAACGGGACAGGTACTGCGAACGCTCGTTGTTGACCATCGCCACGGCCAGATCGAGTTCGTCGGCGCGCAGCCGATCGAGAATGTCGGCGCTCCAGCCGCAATGGATTTCCAGTGAAATGCCCGGATGCTGGCTGGTGTATTCGGTGATGACGCCCTGCAGGAAGGCGACCGCATAGTCGTTGGGCAGGCCAATGCGCAGTACGCCGGCTATTTTCGCGCGGTTGAAATAGGAGGCGGCCTCATCGTTGAGACGCAGCATCTCGCGAGCATAGCTGAGCAGCATCTCCCCCTCGCTGGTTAACAGCAGGGTGCGTCCGACCTGTTTGATGAGGGGCGCGCCGACCAGTTCCTCAAGCCGGCGGATCTGCAGCGAGATGGCCGGCTGGGTACGCCCAAGCGCATCACCTGCCTTTGTATAGGCGCCAAGATCGATAACCGAAACGAAGGTCCGCAAGAGGTCGGTCTGGAAGTTGATTATGCTGCGCATGAATTTGAATTTCTCATACGTGGATCATGAATATAAATTTTCCATATCACAGCTCTTGCCGTTAATCAGCAGTACGACAGCCGAAAAATTGGGAGACCATCATGCCGGATGCCATTGTCTTTGCCGCCGAGCTCCCTTGGCCGGACTATGACAAAATGGTTCGCGGCGGCTCGGTGCCTATCCTCCTACCGGTCGGCTCGATGGAACAGCATGGTCATCACATGCCCATGCATGTCGACGTGCTGTTGCCCGTCGAATTCTCCCGACGCGTCGCCGGGAGAATCGGCGCACTGGTCGCACCGCCCTTCACCTATGGCTACAAGTCGCATCAGAAGTCTGGCGGCGGCAATCACCTGCCGGGTACGACCAGCCTGGATGGTGCGACGCTGGTCGCAGCACTCCGCGACGTCATCAAGGAGTTCGCCCGCCACGGGGTGCGCAAGATTTGTTTGATGAACGGACATTTTGAGAACTCGTGGTTCATCGTCGAGGGCATAGATCTAGCGCTGCGCGAACTACGCTGGGGGGGCATTGGCGACATGAAGATCGTCGTGCTGTCGTATTGGGATTTCGTCGACAAGGCGACCATCGCACGCCTCTATCCGGACGGGTTCGCCGGCTGGGACCTCGAGCATGGCGGCGTGCTCGAGACGTCGCTGATGCTGGCGCTCTATCCGAACTTCGTTCATCTTGAGCGCGCCGTTGATCATAAACCGGCGAGCTTCCCGCCTTATGATGTCTACCCGCCCAAGCCTGAATGGACACCGCCGAGCGGCACACTGTCATCGCCCAAGGAGGCGTCGAAGGCGAAGGGCGACATCCTGCTGGATGTTTGCGTGAGCGGCATCGTCAGGGCGCTAGAGGTCGAATTTCCACACTGAGGCTCGCACCGTCCAGCGGACACTATATCGGATCTACTGACAGAATTTCTGCCTTCGGACTTGCACACGGAGGCTGAGGCCGGATGCGTTTTGCGTGCCGGCCGCCCGATGCCTGTGACGAACGATCGCCGCCTATCCAGGGCAGTGTTTCAATTAAAATATCCCGAAAATGCCTGTCACGCTGCCGACCCAGGCGAAAACACCTGCGCGCGACGCAAAGCAGGGATGGCGATGATCCTTATCAACGTCAGCAAGATTGGAAGCGACAGCTACGTCGTAGACATGACCATTGGCACGGACTCCATTTCCGTGCGTGTGTCCGTGCCAAGTAGCGAGGGTGCACGCATATTTAGCGATGCCGAACGAGAGCGCAGCCTATCGCAAGGCGCAGGAGATCGCTCTGGATTTTGCCGAAACGCTTACAGATGTAGGAGCGGAAAGGTACAACCCCGACCGGACATAAAGGCCAGAGCGCCACGCCGCACATTGGGCCGATCATTGAGAACGACCTGAAGCCTACCCAGAGCTCGTCGAGGCTATCGGTGGAAGTACGCCGGCACTCAGCATGGCTGCACATCACTCGCGCTTCGCGATAGTTTGCCCAATACTTGATTTCAAACTAGTCACCACCACCGGGCAAGTTGCGCCAACAAGGTACCAGGTCTGCCGGTCCACCAGCTCCATCAGTACGGAAATGGCCAATTTGGTGGTGCCTGCGATATCTCCTCACCTACATCTTTGTCAGGTATACTCAAAGCAGAATCGCTGCGCTTCACCAGGTTGTCTGACGTGAACACGCTTATTAGATAGATGACAAATTCGTGGATGAGGCCATAAACAGGCGAGGGAGAGTATGGGTCGGGCCGATTTGGCTGGCCCGACCTCCCACGATGCCATTCGTGTGGGATATAAAACACTTCGTCAGCCGCCGACGATGTTATGCTCCGGGCCGAAAGGAAAGCCGGTGATGTTTTCCGCTCCGCTCTCCTTCACGATCAGGATGTCGTGTTCGCGATAGCCGCCGGCACCAGGCATCCCTTCCGGCAACATCACCATCGGTTCCATCGAGACGACCATGCCGGGTTGCAGCACCGTATCGATGTCCTCGCGCAATTCGACGCCGGCTTCGCGGCCATAATAATGGCAGAGCACACCGAAGGAATGCCCGTAACCGAAGGAGCGATACTTCAGCAGATCCCATTGGCGGTACATATCGTTGAGCTCGACCGCGATGTCCTTGCAGCGCGCGCCCGGCTTGATCAGCTCGATCCCGCGGCGGTGGACGGCGACGTTCTTCTGCCAGATGTCCAGGCTGGCGTCGTCGACATGATCGCAAAACAGCGTGCGTTCGAGTGCTGTGTAGTAGCCGAAGATCATCGGGAATGTGTTGAGCGACAGGATGTCGCCTGACTGGACGAGGCGGTTGGTAACCGGATTGTGGGCGCCGTCGGTATTGATCCCCGACTGAAACCAAGTCCAGGTGTCCATCAGCTCGACATAAGGGTGCGACTTCGCGATCTCGCGGATCATGGCGCTTGTTGTTGCGATTGCCACCTCATGCTCCGACACGCCTGCCTTCACGGCAGCAACGCAGGCAGCACCGCCGACGTCACAGACGCGGGCCCCCTCGCGGATCAGCTTTTGCTCTTCCAGCGATTTGATGGAGCGCATCCACATCGACGGCTGAGCAACATCGACGAATTCGACGCCTGGCAGTGCCTCCTCAAGTTGACGGCGGAAGTCGAGGTTGACGTGGTCGAACTCGATACCGATGCGCTTGGCGCCCGCCGTGAGCTGGCGCACGGCACGATAGAAATTGTCGCGGCGCCAGTCGGTGTAGGTGATGTTATCGCCAAAGCTGCGGCGGTAAGGCTGGCCGCCGTCGATACCAGCGGAAATTGTGGTCGCTTTATTGTGGTCGATCACCATGCCGTATTTGCGACCGAAGTAGCAGTACAGCCAGCCGGAATAATAATTGATGCAATGGTAGGATGTGAACAGCGTTGCATCCACATTGTTTTCTGCCATCCAGCGGCGAATGTCGTTCTGGCGCCGATTCATCTCCGCTTCGGAGAACGGCGAATACTCCTTCTCGCCATTGTGCCATGCCGTCACGTGTAACATGTCTTCAGTCATCGTGCTTTTCCCTGCGAGGTTGATGCAGGAAGCTACGATCAAGGGGCGTATCAGGGAAATTTATTCACCTGATAGCCGCATTTGGAAAAATTATGGGACCGCCAAGCATCTCACTTATCCTGTGATATCGACTTCTCATTTCTGGAGCCGACTTTTAATAGTTCGGATCCAACCTGAAACCCCATTTGGATTCGGAGGACCTGCGTCTACGCCAAGGCATGCCTATGTCAGGAACGATCAAGCGAAGGATTTGTGGCGGGTCGTTGACGCGCGACTTAGAATGCTAAGTCCGACGTGGCAACTTTGCGATTTCGATCAATTGTGCCAAGCGCACAATCGCCTCCTGGGCGCGAACGTGCGCTGCATTGTTCTCGCCTTTTGAGAGATGCGCCTCGATAGCCCGCAAATCCGTACGCGCCTGTTCAAGTAGATGGCGCAACTCGTTCAACTTCGTCCGCATACAGCATTCTAGCACTGCTCATGGGCTGAGGTCAGCAATTTTGTCCAACCATTTGATCGTCACTTGGCACCCTTGCCGAAACTTCGGTTGGGAACGGCCTGAAGTTTCTGTCGAGCGTGGCACCGTTCTCCGAAACCGGCAATGCGGATGAGGACGCCCCCCGTCCTTTCTCGGCAATGAAATAGCACCAACCAACACCCGTCTGCTCCGATCTACGCTGTTCGCGCGACTGTCTTCCGGCGTCGCAAGAGCCAGGCAACAAAGCCAATCACGGCCAGCGCCCCCACCGCCAAGCCAGCCCGAGCCACCGCCACAAGAACGGATTTGGCAGGGCCTGCCCGCAATTCGGCTACCTGTCCGACTGTCACCTTGGCCGCTGGATTGCCGAAATGCTGGATGAGATACGAGCTCAGGGTGGCGATCTGGATGTCGGACAATTCCTTGGCGAAACCCGGCATCAACACATCCGGTTGACGATGCAGTCCCTCAAGCATCACCATAACCAGATTGTCGGTGTTTGCCCGCCCCAGCGCGGTGTTGTGCAGCAGCGAAGGCAGGCCACCATCGAAGCTACCTTGGCCTTCCGCCTGATGGCAGGTCGCGCAATACGCGTCGTAGATCTGCGGGCCGCTCATCTGGTCGCGGTCCAGCGGCAACGCCACGCCGCGAATGCTCGCCAGTTCGTTAGACGGACTGCCCCAGGCGAAGACGGGTTTGGTGTCCGCAGCATCGTGAACGGCGGGTATAGATTTCACGTAGACCGCGATCGCCTTGAGATCCTCGGGTGTCAGGAAGCGCAGGCTGTTGTCCACCGCTTCCGCCATCGGTCCGGCCGCCTGACTCTTGCCTGTTGCGTGACCGTCGCGCATGTATGCGACCAGTTCCTCCACGCTCCATCCACCGACGCCGCTATTGGAATCGGACGTGATGTTGGGTGCGTGCCAAGGGAAGATGCCGGCTCCCGCCATTTCGCTGGATGTCTTTTCCGCCATGAACAGATTGCGGGGGGTGTGGCAGGTGCCACAATGCGCCGGCCCGCGCGCCAGATAGGCGCCGCGATTCCACTCGGTGTCCTGCGCCGGGTCGGGCTTGTAGGAGCCGTTGTCCAGAAACAGCAGGTTCCACGCCGCCATCGACAGGCGGATGTTGAATGGGAACGGCAGTTTCGTCTCCGGCGGCCTTGTTTCGACCGGTGCCACGCCCTTCATGAAGTAGGCATAAAGTGCCCCGACATCCTCATCCGAAAGCAGGGCATAGGATGTGTAGGGCATCGCCGGATAGAGATGCTTGTCGTCGGCGCGCACTCCCTTGCGCAACGCCGCGTCGAACTGCTTCAGCGTGTAGTTGCCGATGCCATTTTCTTTCGACGGCGTGATGTTGGTGGACATGATCGAGCCAATCGGGGTCTCGATGGCGAGACCGCCGGCCATGGTTTCCCCGCCGGCCGTGGTGTGACAGGCCACACAGTCGGACGCAGTGGCTATGTACTTGCCCTGAGCGATCAGATCCGCATCGCCGGCAAAGGCAGGGCTCGCGACAACCGTGGCAGCGCCCGACAGCGCGATCGTCACCGCGAAACGGGCGCACAGACTGGGCATCGCGCGGCTCATATCTTCGCCTCGCTCGCGGCGGCCCCGGTCGAGGCAGCTTGCCGCCCCAGCATATGAGCGACCGAGCGCAGGGCTACCGCAAGGCCGTTCTCCGTCGAATTGCAGGTCGCGGAGGTCGGCAGTACGCCGGTGCTGGCAAGGAACAGGTTCTCGTGGTCGTGCGCGCGCCCCCACTGGTCGCAAACCGAGGTCTTGGGATCGCTGCCCATGCTTAGAGTGCCGCAGATATGCTGGTTGTTGGCGAAGTCGCCGTCCCTGCTGAAGCGTAGGTTCGTTCCGCCCATTAACTCTGCGATGCGCCGAAAGTCCTGCTGCGAACGCTCGTGACCGCGCCTGGTGTAATCGGCGATGGCATAATGCGCTTCTGGCTTCGGGATGCCCATCGCGTCTTTTTCGGAGCTTAGCGTAATCCGATGCGCAGGGTCCGGCAGCACCTCCAGCACGTTTTTCACGTTCATCTCGCGAGCCGCGCTGAAGCGCAGCCGCTTTTCGAGTTCGCTGCCATAGACGCCCGCAGCGATCAGGCTCTTCGTCGCGCCATCGACCCGCGAGATGTTGGTGAAGTCGAGCCGGTAAGGGGCATGCTCGGAGCGGAACGAGCCGTCGCGCATAGTGTTGATGGAGCTCGGGCTTTGCGGTCCGCGCCCCAGCCATACGTCCTCGTCCGCGTCGAAGGTCAGCGAGGTGCTGGGATGATCCATGAGATTGCGGCCGACCATGTCGGAGCTATTGGCAAGACCTTTGGGAAACTTGTCGCTGGCCGACAGGAGCAACAGGCGCGGGCTCTCAATGCCGTTGGCGGCGACGATGAAGGTCTTGCCTGTAACGCGATGCGAAACCTTGTCGGGAGCGTAGTAGAGTGCCGCCGCGATATGGCCTTTCTCGTCATGTTCGAGCTTGTAGACATTGGCGTTCGAAACCAGCTTTGCCCCGGCCGCCTCGGCGGCGTGCGCGGCAAGCCCGCCATGGTATTGGGCGTCGATGGGACAGATCGGCTGGCACGAGTTGTTGCCGCAGCAGGCTGGCCGCCCGTCATAGGGGCGGCTGTTGCGCGCCGTGGTGTTGGACACAACTTGATAGTCGGAGGCGAGCCGCTCGCGCAGGCGCCGCATGGCATAGGGTTCGGCGACGGGTTCCATCGGAAAGGGCTTTTTGCGAGGCGAACCGGTATTGGGAGCGCCCGAAACCCCCATGATCTCCTCGGCTTCCTGATAGAATGGCTCAAGGTCGTCATAGCTCATCGGCCAGTCGACGCCGACGCCATAGAGAGACTTGATCTTGAAATCGTTGGGCAGGTTTCGCCAGGCTTGGGCCGCCCAATGCCACGTCGTGCCACCAACCTGTCGGATGTATTCGGCGGCGTAAGGATAGGGTCCGGCTTGCACGAGATAGTTATTCGGCTCAGGCTGATAGACCGGGTGCGGCGCCCAGGCAGCCGGTGGATAGGGGGACATCCAGTCGCTGCGGCGCGGCGAGTTGCGAAAGCGGGCCACCAACTCTGCGCGGGTAACGCGCGGGCCCGCTTCGAGGATGATGACCGACGCACCAGTCAGCGCGAGCTGTCGCGCCACCAGCGACCCAATGATGCCCGAGCCGACGACAACAAAATCCGCTGACAGGGCATCGGCCATGATTTTCCCTCAGATTGGTTTGTTGGCCCAGCTTCCATACACGCCATAAGCGTAGGTCGGCGGCTTCAGCACGTCAGAGACCGCCTGGGCATTGAGCGCGGTCTCGAACGCCAGACAGCGTGCCTTGGCTCCGTCGCCGACAATGCCCATGTACCAGGCCGTCACGATCCGCCAAGGTACAAGCTTGAGAGGCGACTTCTCGTCGTCCAGCGTCTTCTGCAACCGCATGGGATCGATCTTACGCTGCTCGATCGTGTCGAGCAGCGCCTTCGCGGCTGCGGGGAACCCGGGATCGTCGGCGACAAGGGCCTTGTAGAGCCGCAACGCCTGGGCCGAATCCAGCGATTGGCGACCTGCAAGGATGGCCGACAGCGCCAGGAACGGCGCCGTATCCGCTTCCGTCACTTCCTGAGCCAGCGCCCACGGGATCAAGGAGGCTGCATATGCCGAAACAAGCCCGAAAAGCAGCAGCCGGCGGGCGGCGTTCGGTTGATCGACAAACTGTTCCATGGGCCTTCCTCGGTTACAGCGACGCCGTGACACGATCGCGATTTTGCGTCCGGCATTTCTCCTCGTCAAAACCCAAGATGCGGCGAGGCCACCAGCGTGGCCGCGCCGTCACCCAGAAGAAATACGGCTAAACGAGCCGCCGCCCAAAAGGCTGGATATTCCCATCCTCCGTCGGTATTGCTGAACAGCCATCCCTTCTTGCCGTGAACGGTTACGATCGTCCCAATAATGAGGGGAATGAGCAGCACAGCCACATAACGCGGATAAATACCCAGAATGAGAAACGCCGCTCCACCCAGTTCGGCGGCAATGGTCGCATAGGCCAACCAGCCTGGCAGACCTAGGGAGTTGAAGAACGCGACAGTCCCCGGAATGGTGAATACGCGCCACTTGGGCATCGCATGCGCAATGAACATGGCCCCAAGGCAAAATCGAAGGAGCAATATCGCATAGGGCGCGGTCACAAGATCGATCACGAGAACCTCCCTGGTGAAAGGCTGCCAACGATCAGTTGTCAGCCGTGAAGGTATCGGAAGACGCAACACCGTGATAGCGCTCAGACACGTCAGGCGTCTTTGGGAAGAACCTGAAGTACCCGTGCAATGAACATATGGAACTCCGCCATGTAGTTGCGCAAAAACTGCTCGGTGGATTCAACCGTCACTTCGCCGCTGTCCGTGATCAGGCCCGGCGTGAACTGTATGTAGGCTTCCGGAGCATTCATCTGCGGCGAATTGCAGAAGCTCAGCACGCTGCGCAAGCTTTGCTGGGCCACAGCGGTTCCGATAGTTCCCGGCGATGTCCCAATGACCGCCGATGGCTTGCGAGTGAAGGAATTCTTGCCGTAAGGGCGGCTCGCCCAATCGATCGCGTTCTTCAGCCCGCCTGGGATCGAGCGGTTATACTCGGGTGTTATGAAAAGCACTGCCTCCACAGCGGCGATGGAGTCTTTGAAAGTGCGCGCGACAGGTGGAAAATCCGCATCGTAGTCGTAGCTGTAGAGCGGCAAATCCTTGAAGGAAATCTCCGACATCTCAAGCTCTGGCGGGGCAAGCTGAACGAGTGCTTTTGCAAGCTTGCGGTTGATCGAAGCCTTGGCGAGGCTGCCTATCAGGTAGCCGACCTTGTGTGTGGTCATCAGGCCCTCCGGCGTTTACCACCCACCCAACAGCAGTATCCGCTTAATCAAGGACAGGCGCCAGTCAAATTCCTGTTGGGTGCGCAAAGCCGATGACAAGCCTGGATATCCATGTTGGCCAGGCGGGCGCTACAAAGCTGGCAGCAGGCCATCTTTAGCTAGCGCGGCCATCCTCAAGAAATTCAGCCCGGATCTTCCTCGTTCGAAGGGTCTGCTGCCGCCCGTCCTCGCGCCGACAGATGTGCTACAGGCAGACGCCAATCGTATCTGATTGCCATGAAGCGAAGGCCGAAGCACAAGGCCCCTCCGGCAAAGGCCGAGATGCCATAGGAAAGCCCTAGCATATCGCCCATGACGACGATGGATGCGCCAGCGAGTGCCGCAATGGCATAGAGATCAGAGCGCAGCACTTGTGGGATCTCTGCGAGAAGGACGTCGCGCGTCATGCCGCCGCCGATACCGGTCAACATACCAAGGAGGGCGGCCATTACCGGGTTCAAACCGAACTCGATCGCCTTCTGTGCGCCCGCGACGGCAAAGAGCGATAGTCCCGCTGCATCGAAAAGAAGCATCGGGCTGCGCAGCTTGTCGACACCGGCATACCAAAAGAACGTGATGAGCCCTGCCAGCACAGAAACCAGCAGATATCGGCTATCCGTCAGAGCAGCCGGAGGGACTGCGCCGATCAGCAAATCGCGTGTGATCCCGCCAAAATTCCCCGCCACGAAAGACAGAACGAGGATGCCGAAAATGTCGAGACGACGATTGACGGCGGCAACAGCGCCACTGATGGCAAAGACGAATGTGCCGATCAGGTCGAGAACGTGCACAAACGTCTCAATGGTGATCATGACGGCTCCGCCCCTGCAAGCTTAGCGGATCGGCCCGAAGGCATGAAACAGCTTTCAAATGAGCGTGACCACACTTAAAAGGCAGCCCGTTCCCGACAACCTTCGCCCATCCCATCCCAAAGGCGTCACTTCGCGTTCTCGCCAATCCAGGCCAGCGCGCCGACCACTAACGCCTCCACACCGGTTTCTAGTGTGGGATGAAGAACCGGCGCGAATTGCGGGCTGTGATTGACCGGCAGTTCGTTCAGCTTTCCCGCTGCCTTGGCCTTGGCATAGATCTTGGGATCATTGCCGCCAACAAACCAAAATACCGAAGGCACCTGCCAGGCAGTGCCAAAGCAGCCGAAATCCTCGCTCGCCGGCGCGGGGCCCGTGTGTTTTACTCGGTCGGCAGAAAAATACGCGCGAAACGCCTCGGCGATGCGATTGCTTGCGGTCTGGTCATTCACATTCAAGGGATAGCGGTCGAGCGGCGTGATCTCCGGCTTGCGGGGGGCGCCCGAGGCTTCTGCTTCGGCATTTACGATCCGCTCGATCGCCGCAAGCACGTGCTTGCGCACACCGGCGTCGAATGTCCGTACGTTGAGCTTGATGATGGCGTCGTCGGGAATGACGTTCTCCTTAGTGCCGGCCTGCAACACCCCGACCGTGACCACCGCCGCGTCGTTGGCGGCAACCTCACGGGAAACAATGGTCTGAAGCCGCAGGACAACGGATGCCGCCATGACGACCGGATCGACGCTTGCTTGCGGCATCGAGCCATGCGCGCCGCGCCCGAACAGACGGATCTGCAGACTGTCCGCCGCAGAGGTGATTGGCCCCGCGCTACCGGCAACAGTGCCCGACGGACCGACCATGACATGCTGGCCAAGCACGACATCGGGCGTGGGGAAGCGTTTAAGCAGACCGTCGTCGATCATGGCCTGTGCGCCTTGGGCGGTTTCTTCGCCAGGTTGGAAGACAGCCATCAAGGTGCCCTTCCAGTGATCGCGCGCCTGCGACAGCAATGTCGCCGCTCCGACCAGCCATGCGACGTGCATGTCGTGGCCGCACATGTGCCCGACCGGGACCGTTTTCCCTTCCGGGTCCGTGGCCGTGACCTTGCTGGAATAGGCAAGGCCGGTGTTCTCGGCGATTGGAAGCGCGTCCATGTCGGCACGCAGCATTACCGTCGGCCCCTTGCCGTTGCGGAGCAGTCCCACGACACCCGTTTTGCCCAGCCCGGCGGTTACCTCGTAACCGGCGTCCTTGAGCCTGTCAGCGGCAATGCCCGCTGTTCGCGTCTCCTGCATCGACAGTTCCGGATGGGCGTGAATGTCTTTGTAGAGCGCCTCGAGATCGGGCAGTAGCTTGCCCATGTTCGACAGGATGACGGATGTAGCCTCACGAGAGGTAAGCTTCTTCATGACAGTCTCCTGCCGATGGCATGAACAGTCGGCTTTTAAGCCTTCGATGGCCCAGCGGAGTAAACGCTGATCATTGCTGTCCCCTGTATCGAGAGCAAGCCCAATTCTAATGATCAACCGATCGTGACCTTATCGGGAATGTAGCCCCCGGATCGGCTGCCATGCGCGCCCCGAGCCGAGGGGCGGTGCGTTACCCACATGGGATGGTCCCGCAGGGCCTCGAGCCTCCGGAACATCGGCGTTTCATCAAGATTTTTACGAATTGGCTCGGTCCCGGCTCCCTCGGTGGGCGGCTGGTCTGAGCAAAAGCACGAGTATTCAAATGCAAAACGATGCGAAAACCCGGCGTAAGCCGAACATCCGCATCTCACAGTCGGACCACACGCGTCTATCAGCGCTTGCGAGCACTGTGGCGGCACGAAATCCGGAGGCGTCCGATGAACTGCTCGCCGAACTGGAGCGCGCGCGCATTGTCGCCGATGGCTGGGTCTCCGCCGACATCGTTCAGATGGGCTCAGCGGTGACATTCAAGCCCGACACGGGCGATGCCAAAACCGTCACGCTGGTTTTCCCAGGCGATGCGCAGAAGCGGCAAGGCGCGAAAGATTGAAGCTGGCGGGGGTGCTGCGCCGGGCTCGTGGCGACCGGACGGACCGGTTCTCCGCGTCGTCCATCGTTCTGATGAGCTGCAAGACAAGGCGGAGAACAAAGGCATGGCGGCTTTCGACACCGAGTTCGACGACCCGGGTCCGTCAGCCGCCTGAGGGCTCGACTATTCCGCAGGCTGTGAAGGCGGGTAGACAAGCGTTCTGTCGGCTCTTGCCCTCACGCCGTCGGTGAGCTTCGCCGGCTCGACCTTGTCATGGCCCATCAGATGAAAAACGGACTCGCCGCGGCTGATCAGGTAGTCCGCGACGATCCTTCTGTGACAACGCCACCAGAGGGTTTCCGAGCACATGATGGCGCATCGCCGTTGCCTGCCGAGGGATACAAGTCGGTTTAGGCCGTCAAGAAATTCCGCCGACAGCGCGTAGTCGGCGTAGTTGTGAAAACTCTGGTTGATCCAGAATGCGTTGAGCGTAGGTGGAATGTCGCGCGCCTTGCCGCGCAGGCCGCCAAGCTCGGCAATGTATTCATATCCGACCCCAAACGCTGCCAGTTTTTCGGGGAGCACCTCGCTGTTAAACTGCGGGTTCGCCCGCGATCGCCGGACGGTCCTTATGTCGACCACCAGGGCGATATCGGCAACCCGCAGCAGCGCGACAAATTCGGCGATCGACCGGGTCGAGTGGCCAATGGTGTGGAACGGATAAGGCATGTTCGGTCAATCCGTGGCGATCCATACTTCCAGACATGCGAACCGTGGCTTCGTACCTGGAAAGACGATCATTTCACAACTTGCTTCAGGCCGCGTAGCGCCTCCTGCACGTCGGCTCGCGCCTCGCTGGCTTCCGGATAGACGGCATAGGCCGGATAGGTGAATTCCGGCGCGCCTTCCACGACCTCCAACTGTCCCGCCTCGATATGGGGAGCCGCCGCGCCCCTGCGGAAATAGCCCATTCCGCCGGCGCGCAGGATGTAGCTCAGCCCAAGCGGACCCAGGCCGACCATCAATCCCGGCTCTCCGAAGGCAGAGGAACTGGCGCCATGCTGGGCCGCAAACAGCGGCCCCCAGTCGACATAGACATAGTCCTTGGAGCTGACCGGTTCCCCGTCTCTGTCGGTGGTCCGGACCAGGACGAGCTGCTCCTCGACGAGAAGCTCTACCCTGAAACCTGGCAGCAGCTTCGGCGCATAGAGCACCGCAATGTCCAGAACGCCAGTCCTGAGCTGCTCGAGGAGTTGGTCCGGCACGCCGACCTGGGCTTGGATAGCGATTCCCGGCCTGGCCTTCTTCATCCAGACCAGCCAGTCGAGCAGCAGCGGGTTCCATAGGCTGAGCTCTCCGCCCAAGGCAACGACGCTTGTCCGTCCCGATGGGATGGCGAGCTGGTGTCGTGCCCGTTCCCAGATTTGCACGAATGACTGGGCGAACCGCTCGAACTCCCGGCCCGCTGGCGTCAGCTGCGCGCCATTGCGGTTGCGGATGAAGAGCTGACGTCCGAGTTCATCTTCCAGCGTGCGTATCCGCGCGCTTACCGTAGTCTGGGTGACGTGGAGCCGGTCGGCAGCCCTCAGAAAGCTGCCGGAATGGACGATTTCTAAAAACGTGCGAGCGCGGTCGATGTCCATCAATGCTCCTGGTTTAGTGCAATAATCTTGCATCAATACAGCATTTAATTCCGTTTGCCTTTCTGTTTTTTGCAGCGCAACGTCCAAGCCAAGGCGATGCGGGTTTCCGCCGCGACGGATATGGAGCGTGCGATGTCTGACCAGGAGGATGTTCACCCCGAGACGAGAGAATACGCCTCTCCGCCATGCTTCATGCATGAGCTTGTCCCCGGGTACGGCACTGAGCCTGCCGTCCAAGACGCATGGCCCGACGTCTGTCGATGGCGCAAGGCGGAGCGCAAGCGCCTGATCGACGAGCGTCTCGCGGTTGACGCCGAGGAACGCGGTGCGAGGTCTTTACGCATCGCTTCCGCCCTTGACTTGGCTTTGGGCCGGGTTAGCGGGCGGATCGTCAGCGGCTACTGGCCATTCCGCGGTGAGCCCGATCTGCGCAACTGGGCGATAAAGGTCATCGAGCGCGGCGGACGGATCGCCCTGCCGGTCGTCATTAAAAAGGGCTGGCCGCTGGAGTTTCGTATCTGGGGGCCGGGAGACCCGCTCGAACGCGGCGTCTGGAATATTCTTGTCCCTTCCCACGGACCAGCTGTCCAACCGGATGTGGTCATCGCACCCGTCGTCGGTTTCGACCAGGCTAACTACCGCTTGGGTTATGGCGGCGGCTTCTTTGACAGGACGTTGGCAGCGATGTCGACACGACCCTACGTCGTCGGCGTCGGTTACGCCGGCAGCAGGATCCAGACCATCTATCCGCAGCCACACGACATTCCGATGGACGTGATCGTCACGGACGAATGAACGATTGCAGGCCAGGCTCAATCCCCTCGTGACGGCGGATCGCAGATGCCGTCCATCGTTGAGACCGTCTTGCCTGCCAGCAGTGAAAAGCAGGAGGCACATCATGTCTAGTCCGGCCACGACCTTGGAGGATCACAGGCCCCGGTTTCTTGTCAGGTGGCTGTTCTCCACCAACCACAAGGACATCGGGACGCTCTATCTGATCTTCTCGATTATGGCAGGAGTACTCGGCACCGCGCTCTCGGTGCTGATCCGGATGGAGCTTCAGGAACCGGGACTGCAGATATTCGCCGACCCCGCTGTCTACAACGTTGTCGTCAGTGCCCATGGGCTGGTAATGATCTTCTTCGTCCTCATGCCAGCGTTGATCGGTGGGTTCGGCAACTGGATGGTGCCGATCATGATCGGCGCGCCCGACATGGCTTTTCCGCGCATGAACAACATTTCCTTCTGGCTGTTGGTGATGTCGTTTATCCTCTTCATCACCTCGATGTTCGTTCCAGGAGCGCCCGGCACGCTCGGCCATGGTGGCGGCTGGACGCTCTATCCGCCACTGTCGACCTCAGGCCAGCCCGGCCCTGCCGTCGACCTCGTCATCCTTTCCATCCACCTTGCAGGAGCGTCATCGATCCTCGGTGCGATCAACTTCATTACGACCATTTTCAACATGCGCGCACCCGGCATGACGATGCACAAGATGCCTTTGTTCGCCTGGTCAATGCTGGTCACCGCCTTCATGCTTCTCATGTCGCTGCCCGTGCTTGCGGGCGCGATCACGATGCTGCTCACGGACCGCAACTTCGGCACGACTTTCTTTACGCCCGAAGGCGGCGGCGATCCGATCCTCTACCAGCACCTATTCTGGTTCTTCGGCCATCCCGAAGTCTACATCATGATCCTGCCCGGCTTCGGCATCATCAGCCACGTCATCTCGACCTTCGCCAAGAAGCCGATCTTCGGCTATATCGGCATGGCATATGCGATGGTGGCGATCGGCGCGATCGGCTTTGTCGTTTGGGCGCATCACATGTATACGGTCGGTCTGTCCGCCGACACCCAGCGCTACTTCGCCTTCGCGTCGATGGTCATCGCCGTTCCAACCGGGGTGAAGGTGTTTTCGTGGCTGGCGACCATGTGGGGAGGATCTATCGAGTTCAAGACGCCGATGCTGTGGGCTCTCGGCTTCGTCCTGCTCTTCACCATTGGCGGCGTCACCGGGATCATGGTCGCCAGCCCCGGCATCGACCGCTCGTTGCACGACACCTATTTTGTGATAGCTCACTTCCACTATGTGCTGTCTTTGGGCGCGGTCTTCGCCATCTTCGCCGGCTTCTATTACTGGTTCCCGAAGATGACCGGCTACATGTATAGCGAAACGCTGGGCAAGCTGCATTTCTGGCTAATGTTCATCGGCGTCAACCTCGTCTTCTTCCCGCAGCATTTTCTCGGCATGGCCGGCATGCCGCGACGCTATGCCGACTACCCCGACGCATTTGCCGGCTGGAATTTCATCTCGTCGATCGGGTCCTACATTTCAACGGCCGGACTTGTCGTCTTCTTCATCACGGTGGCGGAAGCTTTCAGCCACAGAAGCCAGGCCGGCGCCAATCCATGGGGCGAAGGGGCGACCACGCTCGAATGGCAACTGCCATCACCGCCGCCCTTCCATCAGTGGGAGAAGCTGCCGCGCATTCTCTAGCTTCGCCTCCTGTTCCAAATCAGCGCCTGCTGTCACTTCGACATTTTGTCGGGAGAACGACATGAACGAGACCACAGATCCAAATATCCAGATCCTGCTTGTGGCGATCATCGCGTTCTATTGGGCATTGTTGGGCAGTTGGGGCCAACTTCTGCCGCGCTCAGACAACGACAAGGCCAAGCGGGACGATGCACCGACGGACCAACGGACTGGCAGTGACGAAGGCACGTCCTCCGGCGACACCTCCTCGGATGGGATTCGAAAGATCGACCCGGATTTCGACGTCGCCGCGTTTCTGGCCGGCGCCAAGACAGCCTATGAAACTATCCTGCGGGCCTATGCGGACAGTGACATCGAGACGTTGAAGCGCCTTGTCGGGCCGGAAGTGCTTGATACCTTCGAGCGAGCCATTGCCGGACGCCGGGATCGCGAGGAGAAGCTGCATCTCACCTTCATCGGCACCAGCGAAGCGAAGGTCGTCGATACTCTTGAGGAGGACGGCACCGCTGAGGTTGTTGTTCGATACGTTTCCGACGTGGTCAGCGTTACACGCTCGGCCAGCGATGCGATCGTCGCCGGCGACCCCGAGCAGATCGTTGGGGCAATCGATACGTGGACGTTCGCCCGTGAAACCCAGTCAACGAAGCGGAATTGGATGTTGATCGCCACGGACGGCGAATAACAAGTATGTGCTCATCCGATCAGCCAGCCTGACAGGCTCATCACAGTTGGTCGGCGGCCAACCCCGAGCGCCGGGCGGCATCCGCTGATGCGCCAGCTTGTGACGATGCGCATCCACTGTTCGAGTATCATGATCAATTCGACATGACTCGGTTCAGTCGATCGTTTTCAAGCAGTGAGCGGGTAGCACCGCCGAAGATCCGCTCTCTGAACCTGCTGTGGCCGTAGGCGCCGGATATGATCAGATCCGCATGCATCGCGTGGGCCACATCGGCGATCGTTCCGCCATCGGATTTTTCCGGAAAAACGTCCGCCTTCGCCTTTACGCCGTGAAAGGAAAGCAAGGCAACAACATCGTCCAGGCCGTTCCAGGTTTCATCGGTTGCATCATTGTCGATCGTAATGACACGAACCTCCTGAGCCATTTGCAAAAAGGGAATAGCATCAGTCACCGCACGCCTGGCTTCACGCGTGTCCTTCCATCCGACAAGAACCTTGTTGATGCGGAAATTTTCCTGGTTGGTCGAGGCGACAAAGACAGGCCGTCCTGCTTGAAGGATCAGGTTGCCGAGGTCGGTGGAACGATGAACGTTGCCAGAAAACGCGCCCTCGGGCGAGGCCGTGACGATGAGATCGGCCGCGCGGGCCGCCTCGATCAGCAAGCGGGTCGGATTGCCCACAGCCCCACGCCATTCCGTATCAACCGTTGCGCCAGCAAGAGCTTCGAACTCCGCGCGGAGGTCCTCAATTCGTCGCTCGATGTTCTTCCGCTGGTGCGTCATGCTCTCGCCTTCGAAGGCCACTCCTCCTTCCATCACGACGGGCGGAGGAACGTCGGCAGCCGAGACACCTATCAGGCGCGCATCGAAGCGCTGGGCCAGTTCGACACCAAGCTTGATTACAGGAGTGACCATTCCGTCGATGTCGAGATTGAGAACGATTGACTTGTAACCCATTGGGCTTTCCTTCCACGGTTGGAGATGATGCCAGCCCGGCTAGGGGGAAAACGTCAAAAGACGTCCTGCCGCAAAACGCGGCTTCACAATGCGGCAACCTCAAATGCCGAAGGGCTACATGCAACGTTTCAAAAATCTCGATGATGAACGATCACTGTCGTGAGAAGTGCGCCGGCCGGCGTGATCGTGCAGGTCCTCGCGCTACTCGAACATGATCCGAGCGGTACCTCTTTTGGCGATCAACATTCTCCGAGCCTCCTGGATCCGCTCAGCCTGTTGTTTGGTATAGGGACCCATCGGCCGAGTCTTTTCATCGCCGCGACGGACCCGGCAGTACCAGTGGCCGCTGTCCGAGAAGATATCAACCGAAGTCGGCGTCTCATCGGACGCTTCCCCGGCAACCTCCTTGGCGAACTCGACGATCTTTGAAGAATGCTGAGCGGGCGCAACCGTGCGCACATCGTTGATAAGTTCCTGTTGCATTGTGGACATAAGTCGAACTCCTTTCGGTCACGACGACGCACCGCTGCGCCATGTTGGTTGCGTTCTCGCGGTGCCCAAGAGCGCTTGCTAGGTTGCCATGTGGCGCTCCATTTCCGTCTCCGCCTCGAGACTCTCGATGTCGCGGAAGATCGAAGCAACAGCCAGCGTACGTCCTTCGCGCTTGAAGCGGAGCAGGCAATCCTTGGCTGTGATGTCTCCATCGACCGCGATCTCATCCCATTGCCCGGCATGGCCGACATAGTTGATGGGAACATCGTAATGCTGAGTCCAGAAGAACGGCACGGCCGCGAATTTCTCCCGATGGCCAAGCATGTTGAGGGCCGCTGTTTGCCCCTGCCTCTCTGCAACCACCCAATGCTCGAGCCGAATGTTCTCGCCACTGTGGGGATCAGGCCACCGCGCAATGTCGCCGGCCGCGAATATCCCTGGCTCGCTCGTTTCCAGAAAAGCGTCCACGACAACGCCGTGGTCAACGACCAGCCCCGCCGTTTCGGCAAATCCGGTGCGCGGCCGCACGCCGATGCCGACGACTACGAAATCCGCCGCCAGCGTACCACCGCTGCTAAGTTTCACCTTCTTGCCGTCGATGCTGGTCGGCGTGTTCTCAAGGTGGAATACGACGCCGTTCTCCTCATGGAGTGCGCGGATGAAGTCGCCCATTTGCGGACCGAGGACCCGTTCCATGGGCCGTTTATCCGGCGCCACGACGTGAACTTCGATATTGCGCGCGCGCAGGGCCGCGGCCACTTCCAAGCCAATGAAACTGGCGCCAAGCACAATAGCGCGGCGCGCAGTCGAGGCTCGCTCGATGATCGCCTTGCAATCCGCAAACGAACGCAGCGTGTGAACGTGTGGCTGGTCGGCGCCGGGTATGGTCAGGCGAACGGGTTCGGCTCCGGTCGCAAGCAGCAGCCTGTGGTAAGGAATCCTTCCTTCATCAGCGAGGACGACCTCGCGGGACCGCAGATCGATGTCAACGGTCTTCACATTGAGACGCAGGTCGATGTTGTTCTTTGAATAGAACTTCTCGCCGCGGAGCGGAATCCAATCCTCCGGGGCCTTTCCGGCGAGGTAGTCCTTGGAGAGGCTGGGCCGGTCGACGGGCGGCGCATAGTCGTCGCTGATCATGACGATGCTGCCCTGGTACTGCTCCCGCCGCAGCATTTCGGCCGCTGCGAAACCCGCCGCGCCGCCGCCGACAATGACGATTTTCTTGGGGACCTGGCCGGAGCCTCCGGTGCGTGGTTTCGGAGCTGTCCGTTTGACTTTCTCGCCGACGAATATCCGACCATCCCGCTGTTCGACGACCCAGCAGGCTAGAGGATTGAAGGCAGGAGCGCGCAACGCTTCGCCCGTTCGCAGATCGAAGCACGCGTGGTGCCAGGGACACCGGACGGTATCCTCCACCACGAGACCGTCAGCGAGCGGCCCGCCGTAATGTGTGCATGTCGCACTGACCGCGAACACCTCGGTTCCGCGGCGCACCAGCAGCACCTGGTCGTCGCCACATCGACCGACAAGCTTTCCGCCATCAGGAATGTCGGACAACGCGATGCCCTGGGCCAGATCCGGTCCGACTGATTTGGTATGGCCTTCAGTCATTTTCTTCTCCCTTGGCGATCCGGTGTCAAAATCGCTCGTACGGCGAAGCGGCAATCCCCGCTGCTTCGGGATACCTTCCGCCTGGCTAGCGCGCCTTCAGATTCTCAGCACCATTTGCGCCAAATATTCCGACCACGTCACGGATTGGGCTGAGAGGTTTTCACACAGCAGCTTCCCGCCATCGCCGGTATCATGCAAACGAATTTAATCGGTAATTGAGTGCAGCTTTTATGATGGCCTTCTTTAGCAATTGCGCGCAATTACAGGATCGCTTGCCCCGTCTTACCCCAGTCGGCGAGAAAGGACTCGAGGCCCCTGTCGGTGAGCGGATGTTTGGCGAGATTTCTGAGCACTGCTGGTGGTACGGTCGCGATATCGGCGCCTGCCATCGCCGCGTGTTTGACATGGAGAGGGGTGCGGATTGAAGATGCGAGGATTTCCGTTGTGAAAGATTTGTCATTGTCATAGATCGTGCGGATTTCTCGGATTGCTTCCATGCCGTCCAGACCGAGATCGTCGAGCCTGCCGACGAACGGCGAAATGAAGGTAGCGCCTGCCTTGGCTGCGAGCAGCGCCTGGTTGGCTGAAAAGCACAGCGTGACATTGACCTTGTGTCCGAGCTGACTGAGGGCCCGGCAAGCCCTGAACCCATCCCAGGTGGATGGCACTTTGACGGCCACATTGGCGGCAATGCTGGCCAAACGCACTCCCTCAGCGATCATGCCGTCGAAGTCGGTCGCGGTGACCTCCGCTGAAACCGGGCCCTCGATTGTCCGGCAAATCTCCTTGATTACATCTCTGATCGGTCGGCCGGTCTTTGCGATAAGGGACGGGTTCGTGGTCACCCCGTCGAGAAAACCAGCAGCAGCAAGCTCGTGAATTTCAGAAATATCGGCTGTATCGATAAAGAACTTCATTGTCTTTCTCCGCAACGTGAATACGTCCAACGATTTGACGGGGTTTCTTTAGTTTGGTTTCCGGAAAGGTGATTTGCTCTCGCTGTTGTGATCGCGCGCCCAATGTCTTTGAAGGCAATGGAAGTGCAGGAGCGACGTGGCGTCTCTATCGATGTCTCAGCAAAATCTCTCTGAGGACGACGGCATCGTTGTGGGCCTCGTCATGGGCCGAGTAGACGAGTGTGACGGCGCCCTGCCGTATCATGTCGCGCAGTCGGTCGAGTTCATCGCGATGCTCATGGATTTCCGCCGCATATCGCCGGCGGAATTCCTCCCAGCGGGCTGGATCGTGTCCGAACCATTTCCGAAGCTCGGTGCTTGGGGCGAGCTCCTTCACCCAATGGTCGATGGCGGCTTCGATCTTGTTGACCCCGCGCGGCCAAAGCCGGTCAACCAACACTCGCCTGCCATCGTCGGCAGCAGGGCTCTCATATGCCCGTTTCAATTTTACTCTCTCGTTGAAGATTTTTTCGCTCATCGACGTCGTGTCCTGTCCGTCTCTGCGTCGCCGACAGCATCGAGAAGGCCGGAGAATTCGCTTCTAAGGATTGCCTCGTCGGCTGCATCCGACACAAATACGAAAATGTCGCCGCGATACCGCTCGATCCAGTGATGGCCGGCGCCATGGCTGCGCAGGTAGTCGCCGATCTGATGGATCGTGGAATGCCCCAAATCCTTGTGCAGGAGAAATTTCATCAAGGTTGTGCTTTGCGCCAGGGACAGGTCGCCCCACCTGACTCAGGGGCCGACCTTCTGGCCCTGAGCGTTGAACTGTTTCAGATAGGCGATCACATCGGCGATCTCCTGATCCTTGCTGAGACCGGCGAATGTCATCTTTGTGCCGGGCATCAGTTTGCGCGGCGCGTGCAGATAGGTCGTCAGCGTCGGTTCATCCCAGGTCAGACCCGAATTCTTGTTCGCTGCGGAATAGCTGTAGTCCGGATACGCGCCGGCCGCTCGGCCGACTACCCCATTTAGAACCGGACCCACTCCGTTCTTTGCGTCGGGGCCGACCTGATGGCAGGCCATGCACCTCCTGAAGACGACGGCGCCGGCTTCGGCGTTGCCGGGGGACAAGTCCTGCGCATGGGCCGAGCCGACTGCAATGAGAATTGCGGTCATCAATCCAAGCATGGTCGATTTCATGGTTGCTTCTTTCAATGAGCGGAGGGGCCGGTTCCGGCCGAACCGGCCCCTCCCGCAATATGGGGTTCGAAACACAGCCTGCCTGCCGGATCCGAACCGCGGATCCGCCAGGCGTTGCCTCAGGAGGGAACCAGTGGGCCGGGGTTCTTCAGATACTGGTTCTTGATCGCGTCCACCGCCCAGTAGGCAAGAGCGCCTACCGGTCCGGTCGGGTTCTTCCCGGCGTTCTGCGGAAACACGCAAGCGCCGGTGACGAATACGTTCGGAACATCCCAGACCTGAAGATATTTGTTCAAAACGCTGGTGCTCGGGTCAGCTCCGAAGACTGCCCCGCCTGTGTTGTGCGTGCTCTGATAGGGCACGATCGAATAGGGCACGGGGGGAATGCTCCGATCGACCTTGGTCGCACCCATCTCCTTGGCGATCTTCACGCAGATGTCAGCCTGACCGTTCATCTGCTTTACCTCATTGTCCTGGAAGTCGAACGTCATCCGCATAAGCGGACGCCCAAAAACGTCGGTGTAGGTCGGATCGAGGCTGAGATAATTCTGTCGGTAGGCCATCACGGCGCCTTGATTGCCAACGCTGGCCGCGTGGTCATAGTTGTCGACCACTGCCTTTTTCCACTCAGAGCCCCAACGCGGAGTGCCATGCGGTGTTGGATGCGACTGGATGGGCCGGGCGCCCGAGTTGCCGCAGCTGATGCCGCCGCCGCCGATGTAGCCGGCCTTCACGAAATCGTAGTTGTCGCCGTTGAAATCGTCCATGGTCGTGCCGAGCGCGCCTGCGCCCATGAAGCGATTCAGGATGGTTTCCTTGTCGAAGAAGGCCGTAGCCCCTCCACCGCACTGATAGGCATAGTTGCGGCCGACCACACCTTTTCCCGTTGCCGGGTCATAAGGCACGCCGATCCCAGAATGCAGCAGCAGGTTGACGTTGCCGAGCGCATAGGCTGAGAGAATGATGACGTCGGCAGGCTGTTCGAATTCCCGCCCGCGTGCGTCGAGATAGGTGACGCTGACTGCCTTCTTGCGGGTCGAGTCGAGATTGACCTTCAGCACGATCGAGTTGGTGCGCAGTTCGAAATTCGGATTCGTCAACGCCAGCGGGATGACGGTGAAGTGCGGGCTCGCCTTGGCATTCGCCTCACAGCCGAAACGCTCACAGAAGCCACAATAGTGACACTGGCCGAAGGCCACGCCATCGGGATTGACGTAATCCCGCGACGCGTTTGACGAAGGATTGGGAAAAGGGTGGTAGCCGAGATTGCGGGCGGCCTTGTCGAACATCACCATGCTCTGCGCGGCAATCATCGGCGGATTGGGATACTCGTCCTTGCGCGCCCCCTCGAAGATATTGCCTCCATCGACCTTCCGACCGTTGAGATTGCCGGCCCTGCCCGAAGTACCGCATGTCTTCTCGAACTTGTCGTAATAGGGCTCCAGATCGTCATAGGTGATCGGCCAGTCCTGCAAATGCATGTCCGAAGGGATAATCTTTTCGCCGTATTTGTCGATCGTCCTGGTGCGCGCCTGATGATCCCACTCGAGCCATCGCCAGGTGACGCCGTTCCAGTGCACGCCTGCGCCGCCCACACCCTGGCCAGGCAGGAACGAGCCGAGCTGTCGCATCGGCAGCGCCGTTTGCGATTCATTGTTGCGGAAGGTGATAGTTTCCCGCCGCACGTTCTGCATGAGGTCGTAGCGGGCGGCGTAGCGCAGTTCGTCATGGATCTGCGGGTCGATAAAGTTCGGATTGGTGTCACGCGGGCCTCCCCGCTCAAGGGCGACGATTTTCAGCTTCGTCGACGCGAGCTCCTTGGCGATGATGCCGCCTGTCCATCCAAGGCCGACAATCAGGACATCAACAGCGTTGAGTTTGGTGGCCATGTCATAGTCTCCTTTTCCGTCGGCTAGATGAGGTCCTGGATGCCTTTGGGTTCAGCCTTGTAGGGCCTGTTCCGAAAGGGTCCGATCTTGTCCATGTACATGGCGTCTGCGCCTGGGAACCCGATCATCTTCCAGGTCGCCCTGTCCTTGTTGCCGCCATACATTGGGTCGGCGAAATAGCCCTCGATCGTCAGCTGAAGCAGCAGTCCAAAGAAGGTCGCGGTGGGCACGGTTGGGAGCTCCACCTTCCCGCTCTCGAGATCGGCGAGCACCTC
Organism: Mesorhizobium sp. GW821-FHT07A06; assembly: GCF_059419085.1. Lineage (NCBI taxonomy): Bacteria > Pseudomonadati > Pseudomonadota > Alphaproteobacteria > Hyphomicrobiales > Phyllobacteriaceae > Mesorhizobium > Mesorhizobium sp. GW821-FHT07A06. Next base: position 1,019,097 of record NZ_JBWKRC010000001.1, on the reverse strand, counting down.
GGCGCGATCTTTTGCCGAAAGGCCGTCGAAGGTGCTCTTGTGGTTTTTCTGCACGAAGGCATTGACGTCGGCGATGCCGGCCCGGATCAGTTCCGATGGCGTCATGGGTAATTGATAGCCCTGCTCGGGTGTACCCTCGCCAAATGGCCCTTCCAGATACAGGCGGTCACCTTTGCCGTATCCACCGGCCATCTGCCGGTCGATGTAAGTCGCAACGCCGAGTTCCTTGGCGCCGGGGCCTGTTGAATCGCTTGGAAGGAGCGTATCGACCGCCGCTTCGATGAAGGCGGATTCGTCCACATTGAAGAATTCATACCCAGAGCCACCAACATGAGGTTCGGTGGCGGCGATCACGTGGTGATGTTTTGTGTCAGTGGTTGCAGCCATGACTTCGTCCGCAGATGCGGATGCCCCAAGCGGCAGGGTGCTCGCCGCCGCTCCGGCAGCTCCAGCCGCGCCGAACAGCTTCAGAAAATCGCGCCGACCCACGTCGCCTTGGCTCTTTTCTTCCCTCGACATGATTCCTCCTGTGACGCTGCAGGCAAAACGATGGGGAGGTGGAGAGAGCCTGCGCTCGCTCCAACCGGCGCTGCGCAGCATCCAGCGCTAGGCTTGGTGGATTTGTAAGGAAGCCTATTAGCAGTACGATCTATTTGACAAACGAATTTGATTGACATTTGAAGGCAATTTTTATGCTATCATACTCGTGGATATCGAACTCGCCCGTACCTTCATCGAGATCGTTTCGACCGGAAGTTTCATTCGGGCTTCGGAGCGGCTCAACGTCGCGCAGACGACCGTTAGCGCGCGTATCCGCAGTCTCGAGCAGCAGCTGGGCCGGTCGCTTTTTGTCCGGCATAAAGGCGGGGCTTCGCTCACTCCGGCCGGTGAACAGTTCCTGCGCCATGCTCCGATGTTCGTCCAGTTGTGGCAACGCACCCTTCACCAAGTTGCTGTGCCCCCGGGACGCCGGGCTGTTCTGACGGTAGGCAGCGAAGTCAGCCTTGCGCAACCGCTTCTGCTCGATTGGGTCCGATGGATGCGCGGCTCGCTTCAGGATATTGCACTGCGCGTACACGTCGATGTGCCGCAGGATTTGATCAATCAAGTCGCGTCGGGAATGGTCGACTTAGCTATCATGTACGCGCCCCCGCACAGACCGGGTTTGAAGATCGATCTGCTGCTGGAGGAAAAACTCGTCCTCGTGACAACCAATTCCGAAGCGCGCCTGCTGGACGAATCCGATTATGTTTATATGGATTGGGGGCCGGATTTTGGACTTCACCATGGGATGAATTTCCCGAGTGCTGCGCCAGATCTTTCTTTCGATCTCGGTCCGCTCGCACTGAACTATGTTCTTGCGACTGGCGGCTCCGGATATTTCAGGATGAGTTCTGTGCAGCCTCACATAACAGCCGGCCGGCTGCATCTTGTGCCTGAGATGCCGCAATTCTCCTATCCGGTGTACGCGGTGCAATCCGCAAGCGCGGACGAAAGCGTCGTAGGTCCCGCTCTTGCCGGACTGCATTCCGTCGCACGCGACATCAAATCGCAGGATTCCTTTTCGACGCTTAAATAGCCTGTTCGATTGATGGGAATAGGAGGTCGACTGTCGTTCCGACGCCTTGCTCGCTCGCAACCCGGATCTGGCCACCAACCATCTTCGCCAATGCCTGCACGTGCGACAGTCCTATCCCTGTACCCTTCTCGCCCTTCGTCGTGAAGAAGGGATCGAATGCCTTTTGCAAGACCTCCGGAGGCATGCCGCAACCGTGATCTTTCACGCGAACGCACGCATAGGTTCCCGGCCCTGGCGGATCAGGCGATGCGTTCGTCTGTACCAATCGGCCGGTAGTGACCTGGATCTCGCCGCCATTTGGCATGGCATCACGCGCATTGATGACGAGATTAAGCACCGCTGCGTCGAAAAATGCGGGATCAATCAGACACTGCGGGATACCAGAACCAAGTTCGAGCTTCACTCTGATGTCCGGTCCCGCGCCATACCTGAGGAAGGGCTCGAAAGAGCTGAGGAACTCGTTCAAGTCGCCAGCGTGGGCATCGAGTTCCTGATGCTTTGCGAAAGCGAGCAGCTGCGACGTCAATTCGATCCCTCGGTCGATTCCTTCCCGTGCGGCGGCAATGTAGGCCCGCACACTTTCGGGCTGGTCGGCTCGTCTCTCCGCAAGCCTCAGGCCGGATTCGATTACTGCCAAGAGATTCCTGAAATCATGGGCAATACCGCCAGTCATCTCGCCCAAAGCGGCAAGCCGATGTGTCGCACGCTCACGTTGTTGGGCAGCAGTTAGGACGTCGATCGGCATGTCCGATACATGAGCGCTCTCGCAGTGCTCCATCTTGGAGCGTGCTGGAGTTTCGTACGAAAAAATATTGCCTGTCATGAAGGTCGTCCCCAATCGATCGATAACTGGCGATGGTCAGGAAACTCGCGCTTCCACTCGCATCGTCGAATTCAGTCCTCCTGTCGCCGACAGTAGTATGTCTCATGCATGGCCTAAGCGCGCCCGACGATCCCTTTCGCCATGATGTCTTCGACCGTCGGAAACGCCTTGAGGGCCTCCTCTGGGAGATCGCCATTCGCTCCGGCAAGTTCAGTCCAGCCATTCGTCTCGGGTCCGCCGACAATGATCCGGCCGACCATTCCAGCGTGCTCATGCGGAATGCAATAATAGTCGTAGACCCCCTGTTCAGTGAAGGTGATCGAAAAGCTTTCGCTCGGCAGGAGGTAGTCGGAATCCCAAGATTTTGCCGTCCTGGGCATGCGAAGCGATCGCCCGAAGTTTGTCGGATTGTACGCCGTCGTCGTGTGCGAATTGCCAGGATTGAGATTGGTCCAGCGGACCGTCTGACCTGGTTTGATCAGAATGCCGATTGGGTCGAACCAGACGTGCGAGCCCTCGTCGCGCCCTTGCATCCCGATGTCCACCGCCCTGCTGGCCCATGTGGTCGACGGGAATAGGGAAAGGGAGGCGGCAAGCCCGCCGCCCTTTCCCAGCATCTCACGACGCGTGAGCGTCATTTGGCGACCCGCGCTTCGTCAGCAACCGAGACATGCCAGAGCACGACGTGGGCATGCGGGACTTCGACGCCTGGATGGCCGGCATTGTAGTAGACATCGACGTGGTCGACATTTCCGCCCGGGGCCGCGAGGTTGTCAAAACGTTTGTCCGGATTGAGATCCTTGATCGGCAGCATGTAGATGGTGCTGACAAGCTTGCCGTCGTGGTCATAGGCAAGGAACGGCCCCGCTGGCAATCTAGCCGGATCAACGAAGAGTTGGCCCATGCCTGGTAGGAAGTCGGGCAATTTCACAAGCTTGCTGACCTGTTGGTAAGGAGCAGCTGGCGGAGATTTGGTGACATCATTCGCCGCCATGGCGAAAACTGAACTACCCGTTGTCAGGGCAACTACGAGGACGAGTGTCTTAATCACGGCAAACTCCTTGTTCAAGTAGAAGCCCCGGTGACCGAAAAATTGGAAGACTTGTAATCCGATTTTCATGGGCGACACGGCTGTTCGGGCCCGCTCAGCAAGTATGAGACACCCACGTTCGTCAAACGAAATTAACTGGTGTTTCAGTGCATTTTTTCTGCACACAGGTCCTTTTTGGCATGTTTAGTCCGGTTTACGATCGACGAATTCTCTTCACACCTTCGATTGCGAAGGTCCTGGAATGCGGACTGCCGAGATCGGTTATCCCGTTCGCTCAGGCGGTAAACATATATGGGATTCGTAGCTGACGAGCCTCTCGCCTCCCTATGTCCCATCGGCAAGGGAAGTGCGCTGTGGATCTGCCTGGCGGCCAGCCAGGCTGGGCATGCGCGATATCAGAAGAGATCGGGCTGTTGCTCACCCGGTCATCGCCGATGTGCCGATTGGAGGGCCGACTCCCGGAACAGGCCGTGGCGTTCGCCGGGAGCGGGCGCGGACGGCCCGGCCCTGAGCAGACAAGGATTGCGCAGACGGGATGGCCGATCCACTGTAGACATCTGGTCCCGCGACACATGCAAGGGAAATTTCATGACCTATTTCCAGCGCGGCCTTCTGGCCGCTGTCCTCATGCTTCTCGGGCTCGTCTTCTGGCCGCTTCTCGCCGTGGGCGGTTTAATCGCTTGGACGGTCTACAGCGACATTCGCGATGAGCCGGAACGCAAGAGGCAGGAGGCGGAATCCGAGGCCCGCCTCAACAAGCCGATTACCGTCGAGGACATGCGCTGGAGCTGCGAGTCGCCCGCGGAGGAGGCCTTCTTCGACGCCATGGTTTCCGCTTACGCGATGACGGCCGGTCCCGGTTGCATCGCGGGAGACGGCATCCAGCTACGGACCCAGATCGGGCTTGGCCAACTGCGCATCGGGCGCAGCTCGGCATGGAGACAATTCCGGGGAGATTTCCTCATCGACGACAAACTCGTGGTCGAAATCGACGGGGCGACGGGGCGACGTGGCACGGCAGCCCGGACGCCATGGCCCGGGATGCCGCACGGGACGAGGTCATTCATGCGGAGGCCTACACGGTCTTGCGCATTCCGGCGAGCGTCGTCTTCGACACGCCTGCCGAGGCCGTGAGACGGGTCGAGGAGGTTCGCCGCCGACTGAGCGTCGTGCCTGATGTCACGGGCTGGTCTCACGGGTCCGCTGCGCACCGCACACGGAGCAGTCCCTGCAGGTCGCCTATACCTTCTCGCAGACCTATTCCGACGGGTTCCCCAGCGGCGTGAGGGAATTCGAGGAGCCTCGCGGGTACATACGCCTGAAAAAAGTCTAGCGCGGCCAGTGCTGGCGCCGCGGCGGCCCGGCGATGAGCGCCGGACAAGCCGCCGCTATCCAAATCCCTAAGCGAAACTGCCCAGGCTGCTGACTCCGCCCACAAAGGCAGGGCCATGGCGATCGCCGCCGAATAATCTGAAGCCGCCGCATGGCGGTCGTGACTGCCTAACCCGAATCGTGACATCATTACCGAACGATGCCGCTGTGAGCGGTGTCGTGCCGCTACTCGGCATCGCCAAGGCGCTGCGGAGCACATTTCAGGTTGCCCGCCATCAATTCTGCTACATCAAGATGTTGTGGTCCCCTGAGCGAACGGGATAAGTGGTTTGCCGGGATGCCAAATTCATGTGCGATGGCTCCCGAACGCTGGAAGCCCTAATGGTCGAGCTCCGCTATACCTTATAATTCATAATAGCCGTGAAGCGACCGCCGCTTTGGTCGCCGCTTGATTTCGAAAAACCTTCCACTACATGTCAGTTGTCATGAATATCATCCTGCTAAATTCTCGTCGAGAGCCGCAACGCATTGAAGCAGGCCTCTAGCCCGGACGCGAAAAGACTCTGGCCTCGCGTCCGGGACAGCCAAAATCCAATCCAAAATGGAACTGCTGTCTTGCGTGCGCGATGCAGGCGAACGCTCGTTCGCAACCGCGTTTGGATCAGCTTAGAGGCGACTGTGATGATCTCCCACTTCTTGTCGTTGTCGGAAGAAGACATTTTGCTTGACCTCGCCACAAAGGGAAAGCATTCGGCCTTGTCAAGGATCGCCGTGAGAATCGCACGCAGATCCGGGCTGGACGAGCAGATGGTTCTCCGCAGTCTTTTGCACCGCGAGTTCCTCGGCTCGACGGGCATCGGCCGCGGCGTGGCGATCCCACACGCCTCCTTCGACATGATCTCTTCGCCTGTCGCGTCTTTCACACGGCTGGCTCCGCCTGTCGATTTCGACGGACCAGACGACTATCCCGTCGATATCGTATACACGTTACTCTGGCCGCGCTCCGCCGTTTCCGCCTTCCTTCCCTCTCTTTCACAGGTGTGCCGGGTGCTTCGGGCGCCTCGGACCCGAGAGGGGCTGCGACAGGCACAGTCAGCCGGCGAGGTGTTGGCGATACTCGATGCTGGCCTGCGTCCGACCATTTTCTCCAGTTCGCACGCTGGCCAGGCCGGGCTTCATGCCTAGGCGGCCGGGCAATGCCTGGACGCATAGTCGCTGACGTACGCTGCTGGCGTCGTGTGGAAAGTGACCTCCGATCGGGTTCAAGCTTCCCTGCCAAAGCATTGCGGCATGGCCTTCACGATGGCGCGACACACGGATTGGCCAACCGGTGGCTTTTCCTGTGAGGCCTCCGAACAAGCCTCGGGCTTCAGCTGAGTGCGGTTCAGCAGAAGACCTGCCAATGCATCGTCACCCACCGCATGATCGACGTTCCTAAAACATAGATTGACAATATATGTTTTAGTTGAGATGCTCAGTCGAGCCCAAGCCAAGATGCCATGACAATGCAAGCCATCGATCCTCATCCCAAGACGCGGTTGCAACGATGCGCACTATTGGTGCCTCGCACGAGGCAAGCCATTCGTATCGGCAGTCGGCCAGCACTTTCAAGGAACCCCTGCAGTCGGCAGCTTGGACTGTCTGTCACCAATGCCAAAAGCCAGCCTAGCCTTGAGATGGAAGCGCGCACATGAGCGGGAACAGTCTGAGCAAGAGAATGATCATCGTCGACGGCGTCCCGTTGCCGGATGTGCTTGACGAGACCATGATCCATGGTGTGGTTCACGGCTTCTATGACGAGATTCGCCGCGATGAGCTTCTTGGCCCCATCTTCCACCAGAGGATACAGGCTGACGAGTGGCCGCGTCATCTGGCAAAGATGTGTGACTTCTGGTCCGCGACTCTGCTGCGAACGGCCCGATATGAAGGGCGGCCCCTGCCACCGCATCTAGCGATAGCCGGCCTTGGCGAGGTGCATTTCCGTCGCTGGTTAAAGTTGTTTCGCGCCACGGTGCATCGCATCTGTCCACCTGAGGTTGCGACGTTGTTCATGGATCGCGCGCTGCGCATCGCTCACAGTTTCCGCCTTGCTGTCGCCTTCAGTCGTGGCGAGACCACAATTGGCATCGAACCGATTGTCGAGAAAGACCTGTGATGCCGAATTGGTTTGAGAGTGGTTGCCATAACCGCAGACCAATCCGAGAGAGGAACTGCCAGTGAGGCTGACAAATTTCTCAGACTATGCTTTGAGGATGCTGATGTACGCGGCCTCCACTGGCGATCGCCTGATCACGATCGAGGAGACCGCCCGCACCTTCAAGGTGTCGAAGACACACCTCAACAAAGTCGCCAATACCTTGACGCGCGGCGGCTACCTGAAGGCGGTCCGCGGCCGTTCTGGCGGCCTTGTTCTGGGGCTCCGGCCCGAGATGATCCGGATCGGCGATGTCATAAGGCTGACCGAGCCGGATTTCGCGGTTGTCGAGTGCTTTGCCACCGGAAACCAATGCGTGCTCACAGGCTCCTGCAAGCTTTCAAGTATGTTTGGCGAAGCGATAGCCTCCTTCCAGAGCATCCTCGATCGTTACACGTTGGCTGACGTCGTACTGATGCCTCAACATTTCCTCGGCAGGCCGTCACCGCTCCAAGCTTCCAGCGCAGCGCGAGGCGGTGGGTAAGGTCGACCTCTCCTTTCGATCGGAGACAAAATGTTTCGCCGCGAAGGATCAAGAGCCGCACTATCTCGTCGCCGGATCAATTTGAGGACGGAGCAGACACGTCCCAGTCACCTACGCAGGCGCTGTCCTCTACCGGACGCATGCCGATTTTTCTCGCACGGAGACGAGCCATGGCTGAACTAAAGAAGAGCGATAAGCCGATAACAAAGCAGTTTGAGTCCGGTATCGACCCAGACAACAGTCTGTTGCCGATGCTGATCGGCGGCCTTGTCCTGATCGTCATCGGCGCGATCGTAGTCATGATGTTCGTCTAGTATCGGATTCCACAGGTGCCGTGTCGCGCATGTCGACACCCCGACGTTTGGCGAGTTGAAAAGATCAGCTTTTGGGTTGAGTTGGCGAGAGATCAGCAAACTCTAGAGAGTCTGTCTCGCGGGTGCGAAAACTCGGTTTGAACCGCTTAGATGATCGGCAGCGCCAATATCGATCGGAGGGATCATGGGAGACAAATTCGAAATTGGCGATCATGTGAGCTGGAAATCAGAGGCCGGGCGCGTCAGCGGCACGATCGTTCGTAAGCATACGAGCGACTTCGAAGTCAAAGGCTACGCGCGCCGTGCGAACGCGGAAGCGCCGCAATACGAGATCAAAAGTAGCAAGACCGAACACGTCGCCTTCCACAAAGGTTCGGCGCTCACAAAGTTCCGCGACTGACGCCCCACGCCAGGCGCGATGGACGCCAGAAAGCGCTTGCCGATGCCAAGGAACCCCCAATCTTCGTCGCCGGAGCCGCTCCGCGCCAAGCTCAGCAATGCTGATGATCGCGTCCGTCTCAATCACTGGATGCCGCCACAACATGGGATCGCGCCGCGTATCCGGATCGGCCGGCGCTTCAATACGCTATGGGCGCTGCCCATCGGGGCTGCGGCGCTACTCTGCCTGATCGCGCTGGCGCAAAGCCTGCGCGATCAGCCAAGCGTAGCTGGGTTCATCCAGAGCCGTCGCGGCATCGCGCAATCGGCGCTGTCAGTCGATTCCGGATTCCCTTGGTGGCTGCAACTACAGCATTTCCTTAATATGTTTTTCATGCTGTTCATCATACGGGCCGGCCTGCAGATCCTGGCCGATCACCCACGGCTCTATTGGAATCGCGACTGTACGCCGGGAAGCGACTGGTTCCGATTCCAGATTCCAGTCCCGAAGAGCCGCGTCTGGACCGCCAAGGACGATTCCGTCACCCTGCCGACATGGTTGGGCATTCCCGGACTGCGCCACGCACTTGGCCTGTCGCGCTGGTGGCACTTCTCGGTCAACCTATTGTGGCTGATCAACGGTGTCGCCTTCTACGCTCTGCTGCTTTCAACCGACCAGTGGCGCAGGCTTGTGCCTGTTACCTGGGAGGTCTTTCCCGCAGCGCTCTCGACCGCAATTCAATATGCTTTGCTGAATTTTCCAGCCGATGAAGGCTGGACCCGCTACAATGGCCTCCAGCAGGTCAGCTATTTCATCACGGTGTTCGTAGCGGCGCCTGTCTCGATCTTCACCGGCCTTATGCAGAGCCCCGCGATTTCCAATGCGCTTGGATGGTTCGGCCGGTTGTTCAACCGGCAGGCCATGCGGTCGGTTCACTTCATCTCGTTCGCCTGGTTCGTCGGCTTCATCCTGGCGCATGGTGCCATGGTTCTCGTCACTGGAATCCGGCAGAACACATATCATATGTTTGCCGGTGTCGACGATGCGTCGTGGACAGGATTTCCGCTGTTTCTCCTTGCGATGGCCATCTTGATCGCTGCTTGGCTCGTCGTCTCGCCTCTCACAATCCGCAATTGGTGCAGCGCACGGGTGCATTCATGATCGGCTGGCTCATGGGGCTGGCCGAAGGCTGGGACCCCCGCTCGCAGCTAACCAAGAAGGACATCTCGCCTTACTTCTGGCCCAACGGCACGATGCCGAACTCCAGAGAGTTCGATGACCTCGTGGCGGAGAACTTCGCAGGCTACAGGCTGCGGATCGACGGTCTCGTCGAGATACCGCGGGAGTTCTCGCTGGCCGACCTCAGGGCGATGGCGAAGCAGGAGCAGATTACGACGCATTTCTGCATCCAGGGCTGGTCCGGCGTCGCCGAATGGGGCGGCGTTCCCATGCACGTCATTCTCGACTTGGTGAAGCCGACGGAGGAGGCCCGTTACGCCGTCGTCTACTCCCTCGCGGACGGCGCCGATGGTGGGCGCTACTAAGATGTACATAAGATCGAGAACATGCGCCATGCGCTGACGATTCTCGCCTACGAAATGAACGGCGCACCGGTCAGCGTCCTGCATGGTGCACCATTGCGGCTACGCTGCGAGAACGAGTTGGGTTTCAAAATGGTCAAGTGGGTTACGGCAATCGAGTTCGTCCACGACTTCGCCGATCTCGGCGCCGGCCACGGCGGCTACAATGAGGACCACGAATTCTACGGCTTCCGGATGCCGATTTGATCGCTTCTTGCGGTCGCCGTCGTAACCGCGCCGTTCAATCGGCGTTGAAGGTAGCAGGAGTTGGCACGATGATCGTCAAGAATATACTGCCGCGCGCGCTCGAGCGCCTGGCCGTGATCGAAGCAGGAGCACCGGTTAGGGAGGCAGCCGCGCTGATGTCCAAGCCGCATACCGATCTCATCGTCGTGTGCGATCACGGCGACATGGTCGGTGTTTTGACGAAGACAGACATCGTTGGTCAGATCAGCCGGTGCATCGGTTTAGGCTGCACGGCAAGGGTGGACAGCATCATGACGCGCGACGTCACCTATTGTCGGACACAGGAAGCGCTGCTCGATGTCTGGTCATTGATGAAGGAACGCGGCCTGCAGCGTGTTCCGATCCTCGACGAGGCACGCAGGCCGCTCGGCATCATTTACGCGCGGGAAGCGCTGCAGGCTCTGCTGTCCGAATCGGAGAACGAAGACGAGCTACTTCGCGACTACATATCCGGGGTTGGATATCGGTAAACCGAGTGGCCGTCGCCGGGCTCTGTCCTGTCCTATGACGCGTGTCCGCGTCGATATAGCACCGCGACATGCGCCTCGTCTTCCAAAACAACAACTGATACAGCGGCTCGGCGCTCCATCCAACCACGCCTCCTCAGCTAGGAGCGAAAGGTTGACGGTGGTCGCTCCCAAATACCAGCGTGCCCTGTGCCCGACCAGATCCGGCCCGTTGGTTTTATGTGGCCTTCACGAACCCGCTGCGAGAAGTTATTCAGCGTCCCAACCCTGGCGCGGTCGGTTAACCGAGCTTCCCCATCGCATATGGCGAAAAGTGCGGTTTTGGGGCATTGTTCAATGCATCGGGGGCGGCAAATGGATCATCTTGGTCAACTTAAGCGACGGCGCAAAGCCAAGTCGGTAACGCGACGTTCCCCACAGCGCTCGAAGGGAAGCGGACTTTGGGCGATCGCAGCTGCGCTCGCAGTTGTTGGCGCTGCGGGATATTTCGGGTTCAGCTTCATCTCAGGCATTAGTCCTGGCCTCGTCTCCTACGCGCAGGGCAAAACTGCGGTCCAGGAGTATTTAGTCGGCCGTGCTTCCGTCATCGACGGTGACACAATCGAAATCCACGGTAAGCGCATCCGCTTTAATGGCATCGACGCGCCCGAGTCGTCTCAAACCTGTACAGACGGGAACGGCAAGGCATACCTATGCGGCGCAAAGGCTGCCGAAGCGGTGGACCAATTTCTGGCCGCCTCGTCCCCCACCCGATGTGTATTCGTAGCCCGTGACCGCTACGGCCGTTTCGTCGGGAACTGCTTCCGAGCGGACGGAGAAAGCGTTCAGGCTGCACTCGTCAGGGACGGCTGGGCTCTTGACTGGCCGCTTTACAGCAAAGGCGCCTACGCCGAACTGCAGGAGACGGCAAAGGCCGAAGGCAAAGGGATATGGATCGGCGCGTTTGAACGCCCGTGGGAATGGAGGGCGGATCGCCGGCATGGCAAGGGTACGACAGCGCCGATCGTACCGCTTGTCGGCGTTTCGTCCGGTTCAGACGGATGCGACATCAAAGGCAATATCAATTCGTCGGGCGAGCGTATCTATCACGCGCCCGGGCAAGAACACTACGACAGGACCCAAATCACGCTGAGCAAAGGCGAGCGATGGTTTTGTTCCGAGGCCGAAGCATTGGCTGCAGGGTGGCGACCCGCCCTTCGCTGATCGTCGAAACCGTCTAACCCGTGCTGCTGTTGCGTCACTGAATCTTCGCGCCGACCTCCGTTGTCGACGGCGAATTGCGTTTCCTGACCCGGATCTCTATGCGACGCCGCGATTTCACGTCACCTGCTTGGGTTCCGTTGGTCAGGGTGTCGTCGGGAAGGATCAGTTGGGCCCCCGACATGGGCAGAATGGTAACCGCCTGGAGAGCCGGGACGCTTTTCAGGACTTTTGCTACGGCAATCGCGCGCGCGAGCCCCAGACCCGCATTGTCCGCAGGGTGCAGCATGCCGACGGGGGCAGCGCCGCCGAGTACCTCTTGAAGCTCGGCGTCAAGGTTTGATCCAAGGCGTGAGATCTTCTGCTCATCGGTGTGCCCGATGACCTCCACGACGTCAACCGCATATTTCGCGGCTATATCCGCAATCTGTCCGGCGGTGTTTTCTCGTAGGGCCGCGTCAAAGCTCGGGCTGAGTTCCGCGCTGCCCGACTTGAAGAAGTATCCGTTCGTTTCGCTGAGACTGATAATCGGCGGCCATTCGTGGGGCTTTGCGTTGCCTTCAGATTCCTTAGCCTTGCGAATGACCTCAAGCAGTTGCTCTTCCGGCGTCTGCTTCGAGGGCAAGACGACGACCTTGTCTCGGAGCACTTTGATCGCCGGGGCAAGCTTTTCGATATCGTTGGCAGTCAGCCCGGAATCCCGGAGCCGTCCTGCCGCGGGTACAAGTTCCGCCACGTCGTTTGCCGAAATCCCTTGCTCCCGAAGCTTCTTGACGACATCGGCTCCTTCCCTCGCCTCTGAGAGGGTCAGTTCATTCTTGCTGAGTTCCCGAAGGATGGGCGCTTGTTTCTTGACCTCTTCGAGAGTGAGACCGGACTCCAATATCTGGTCCACCGTCTTTTTTGCGAGTTCCAGTTCGCGCCATTCCTTTTCGAGTTCGTCGCTGCCAGCAACTGTCTTTCGGAAGACCTCGAGTTTTTCTGCGAGCAGAACGTTCGAGTCTTTCTGCTTCTGAAGTTCAACCTCGACCGCCAGCTTGTCCGCTTTGATGCGTTCAGAAGTGGACCGCTCTCTTGAGATGATCGCACCCGCTGCCAACAAGAGGCAGAAGACGAGCAGCAGCATGGACTCGGCCATGGTGAGACCGAGAATAAGGCCGCGGCCATAGCCTCTTTGCTCGCTTGAGACTGACGTTCCCTGGGTGCTCAACGGCGGTTCCACCACCGCTTGCTGTCAGGCTCGCTCTCGACAGTTCTATCCACGGGGGAAACTGCATCCCCTGCCGTTTCGGACGCATCCCGACCGTTCGGCTGCGCCGCTTGAACTTCGGCGGGGGCAGCCTCGGCGACAATGTCATCAAGAAGCGGAGTCGCCACTAAGCCGTCGCCGAAATGGTGGACGGCACCGTTTGACGCGGCAGCCACGCCATCGGATAGAGGTTCGAATACACCGGGTTTCGAGACCGCGCGCGTTTCGAAGAGCATCTTTTCGAGCATCTTTTCCAAGAGCTTCTGCATGTCTGCATTCTGCTGTTGGACATGGCGAGCAAGGCTGTCTGTGCTCCGCTGGAACAGAGCGGACGCCTCCACCGACTTCTCCATGATCTGAAGCGACCGCCCACTTGTCTCCACGATTTTCGCGGCGGCATTGGTGATCAGGTCCATGCGGTGAGCCTGATCTTTGCTGAGGGCCTCGGTCCTGGCGCCGTAGTCGACGACGATTTTGCCGAGCTCCCTGACAAGCGGACCAAGTTCGTTCTTCAGGACGGCTTCGGGTATCATGACCGCTTCGAGTTTCCTGGCCACGGCGTCGACCTGGCTCCCGAGTTGAGACGTCGAACTGGCCATCCCGCTGTTGGCCTTCTCGAACACGTCACCGGAGTTATCGACCTTTTCCGCGATTTCGGAGAGCTTGGATGCAATCTGACCAAAGCTGTTGTTGATCGCGGCGCTGAGTTTGGCTGACGCGTCCTGAACTGGCTTGATGGCTTCGTTCGCCATCTTTTCCAAAGCTCCTTTGAGTTGCTCCCCAGTATCGTCGGCATGCCTGACGATCTCGTCGAACCCTTCGCTGATCATCTGATTGCTCACCCGACGGAAGTCGGCAAATTCGCGCGTGGCGCTTTCCATCTCCGAGCGTACGCGTCGCGTCATGGTCGCCAATTCATGGCGTGTCGCCCTCTCGACATCGAGAACGTCTCTCCGCGTCTGATTGTAGAGGATGCGAAGAGCGATTCCGAAGATCGTGGACGTGATCGCGATGCCGAAGTTCCGGATGACGTCGTCTGTCGAAGACACTGAGGTGAATTGATATAGGGAAACGCCCAAACTCGACAGCGTGAACAGGAAGCCCATGTAATAGAGGTTGTCGCCGGTCTGCTCTTCGTGGAGCCGGATTCGCCCCGAAAACCAGGACAGCGACAAATATCCGATCATCAGCACGATCGGGACCGTCATGGAAACGAACGGATTCACCCCCCACAGCTTCGAGACCGCGATGAAGATGCAACCGGTGAGGGTAAACGCGGCGAAGGCATAAAGCGGCAGGTTCCGGAGAAGACCGGTCGAAAACTCTTCGCCGACTGTGTGGCGGTTCAATTCATTCCCTCCAGTCGTGGCGACGGCAGAAAGTTGCCACGATTTTCTACGACCCACTTAGCCCAGAATTCCAGATGATCGCGCCCGTCAAAGGGTTTGGCCGCGCGATCGACATACCAGATCGCAACGTCAACCCCGTCCAGCGTCGTTCGGTATTTAGCATTCGCCGGACTGTTCAGATACGCTCCGTAGCTGACGCCTGACTTGTACTGGGAGTACAGCTTCGTGTGTTCGATCATGTCGGAGGCTACGATCAACTGTTTCGCAGCGCCGGGTTTCGAAAATCTGTCGAAAACCGTGAGCTTGATTTGCTGAATGGCCGCCATGATCGGCGACTGATTGCCGGATTGGCCATTGGGGATGCTCTCCGAGACCTTCTCCAACGGCTTGTTGAAGGCCTCTTCCCATTGGCGTTGGCGCCTGGCGGGATTGTTGGTCCATTGATCGACAGTGGAGCCGTCACCGGGATTGCAGCCGTCAAACATCTTGACGAGTTCGCCCGGGTTCTCCGTGAGGCCAAAAATCTCGAGTAATCCGCCGACCGGGATCGCCGACACGGTCTTTTGGAACCTATTCTTGATATCGAGCAGTGTCGTGTCGGAGATCGGATCGGTCGTATCGACCAAGAACACGTTTACCGCCACGGGGCCGTCAAGCGGACACAAGGTTTCCTTGGCCAGCTTCGTTTGGGAATTGGCCTTCGCGTAGAGGTATCCTAATCCACCAATCAATGCCCCGGAGAGGGCGAGCAAGCATATGCCGGCCACAACAGCGCCCAATCGGCCCTGTTTGCGGTTTTTTCTCCTTCTCGTCCTAGCCATTGGGGGCCGTCTCCGGATGCAGCTTGTCCAGTTCGCGGTACTGGTCGATGCCGTCGTCGCACACCGCGGCGATCTTTCTGATCTGGTCGGATAGGTCTGCCTGTGCCTTGCGTATGGACTCGGCGACGTCTTTATCCGTAAGTTCGCTCTCCCCTGCTTTTGTGGGTTGAATACGGTCCAGCTTGTAAGCGCCGTCGAAGTACTTCGGAGCAGCTTCCGTCCGTGCCTTGGCATTGGCTTCCCGATAGCGTTTGAGCAGCACGTTTGCAGTCCGTTCGAGCTGCTCTTGGTACTGGACAAACAAGGAGAGCAGCTTCGCCCGATGGGCGATGATCGCATTGTGGTCTCGGCGGCGGCTGCTGAGGCCCCTTATGATTTCGTCGACCTTCTCATTGTGGTCGTCCCGTACGGCGAGCAGTTCTTCGATCAGGTCTTCCTGGCGGGTCGCGTAAGTCGTGCGCGCCGCAAGTAGCCTTTTGTACACCGCGGCATATCCGAGATACGGGTCTTTCAGGTACCAGCCGTCGATGAAGGCAAAGATCGAAAACATCAGGCCGATGCCAAAGAGCAGCCAGGATTTGATGTCCACCAGGCCGAGCGGGTCATGCCGGATTCTATCCATAACGATAAGTCCAGCGTCTTCGAGGATGCTGCCAGCCACCTCCCGGTAGTGGGCAAGCCCCAGGTTCAACGCGACAGCAAGCCCAGCATAGCCAGCGATGGAAAGGTATCCGAGAAGCTTCAGGATCGTGGACCGGTGGACAGTGAGGCTGACGCAAAATAGGGCGAAAACCAAAGCGATCCCGATATTGAGGAACGAGAAGCTCATGGCCTCGGTCACGCCCCCGACGATTCCCATATCGCTTCCCTTTGCGAGGAAGACGCCGTTCATGATCGACTCGACGAGAAAGAGGAAGGACAGGAACGACACCTTGAAAAACCATACGTGGCCCTCTGACAGCCGCGGGGCGCGCGAGATCCCGTGTCGCTTGCGGAAATCGGCATAGTCTTCTTCGGCAGCGTTCAACGCCCGTCGCAATCCATGGAGTTCGTTGCGTCCTCTGACGACCTCCGCCTTGAAGTTGGAAACGCCTTCGGCGTTTGCTTTGTGGATGTCGGAAAACTGCCCTTCGAAGTCCAGGCCGCCGAGCCTGCCGGCGAACGAATGGAGTTGGTCCTCCAGGTTATTGTACGCCGTACTCCTGGCGTCCTGGACCTTGCTGACGATCGCCAGTTCGACGTCGTCAAGTGATTTCGAGCTCTTCGAGGGCTGGTTGGCCGCGCCGCGGGTCTGCCCTTCTTCCGCGAGCTTCATGTCACGTGCGACTCTGTCTACGTCCAGGTTCGGAAATATTTCAGTCGTGACCACAAAATCATGGCTCGTCTCACGAACCTTTTCCAAGATCCGGTTGAGCCCGTCAAACGCCTTCGTCAACTCTTTACCCCTTGCCCACTTTCCCATGGTCAGCCCGTGCGTGGCCTCTTAAGCAAAGAAACCGGTGTCGACAACAATAATGACGATCTACATGAGTTGAGGCAGAGGAGGACCACAGAATCTGTCACCTGTTTGCAGATCGAAACGGGCTTCGCGTATGACCAGGGATTGTTCTGGGAAATGTCGCCCTGAGGCGATTGTCGGTACCTCCCTCGCGCTTGATAGCCGGAAACAATTTTGAGAATGAATTGGCCTGTAACACCGAACCATATGCATCATGCCCGCCCGACCGTACCAATCGAAAAGAATCGATGAACTCGAACGCATTTTCAAAGAGATGCGGTCCGATGGCCCTGCGCTCGAGCTGTTGTGGCGAGAACTGGAGCACCGCTCGACGCATCGCGCCGGGCAGCTCCAGAGAAATGTGGCAGCAGCCCGCAAGCAGGCCGGAACGGCAAGGTTCTGTCCAACGCCTGATGGGCGCGACGGCATGCAAACACAATTGCAGCTCGGTGAAACTGACGTCGCATCTTCGCAGTGCGAAACAAGGATTCCGGGGTCACTTCCCAATCGCATGTGTGATACCAACGTTTCCGGGGTGGACGTCGTCCGTCAGGCGGAAATGAACGACAGGTTTGGGATGCTTGATCGCGGCGAATTGGACAGGCTTGGCAGTATCTACGAGCTGCTGCGACTAAAGCTTCTGGATTTGACCAAGAAAAATCGGATGCTGAATTACTCGATCAGCGCCCGCTCAAAACGCCAGTTGCAGATCGTCGATGAGGTGCTTGAAGAAGCATACTCGAAACTCGTCGATGACGACGGCTCGTTCAGGATTCTCCATCTCGATGAACCCGAGGGCCTCCCGCCAGAAGAGAAGGCCGAGGAGTTCGTTGACGCGTTCGAGCACGCAAAGGTTTCCGACATCGATTTCCTGACTGCGCTGGACAACTTGGTCGCCAGCGCAACCGATGATGAAATGGCTGTTGAACGGCTCGAGAGGGACCTCCGCGACCGCGTGCGCTCCCAACTTGGACTCCCGCCTCGACCCAAGCGCGCGGACGTCAATCGCAACGAACATGCGCGGTTGCTCGGCATAGACCCTAGTACCGAGCTCCAACCGGCGGGCACGAAGAAGACGCACTCCGACCGCTTTCTCCAGACGTTGAAATATCCCGACGAGCTTGAGGCTTTAATGGAGAAAATCTCCGCAGAGGCTCGGCTCGCCGAACAGGAAGCGGGCCTGTCGACGCTCTTTTTGGCTTTCGGATTCCTGGAATGGTACGACAGCGATGCCTCCGACAAGCCGATCTACGCGCCCCTCCTCCTTCTCCCTGTCAAGATCGAACGGCTGAAGGTGCGAGGAAAGCACGTCTATGAAGTTGCGGCGCGCGAAGGCGCTGCGGAAACAAACATCAGCCTTCAGAAATTCCTGGAAACGAAATTTGGGAGAGACCTTCCGGATTTCGGCGATGCCGATGACGGAGGATCCGTCGAAAACTATCTGGCCAAGGTCGAGGCAAGCATCGAAGGCTTGAAAAGATGGCGAGTTCGACGCTGGCTCGTCCTCGGCCATTTCGCCTTTAGCCGGATAGCAATCTACGAGGACACCAAGCCTGACAAGTGGCAAACCCACCCTGCCGCACATCCTCTTGTCGGCTCCCTCCTGAGCGGTTTCGAGCACGGCGCCGACGGTGACGGGGCCATGTTCCACACTCCCGAAGATTACCGCATCGACGATCCGGAAATCGAGAAATCCGCGCCGATCCTGATCCAGGATGCCGACGCCTCGCAACACAGCGCGCTGGTCGACGTGATGCGGCAAAAGAATTTGGTGATCCAAGGGCCACCGGGGACTGGGAAGTCTCAGACTATCACGAACATCATCGCGAACGCCTTGGCCGCTGGGAAGACAGTCCTTTTCCTGGCCGAGAAGCAGGCAGCGCTCGACGTTGTCAAACGGCGGCTCGACAAGTCCGGAGTAGGCGAGTTCTGCCTGGAGCTGCACTCCGACAGATCGTCTCCCAAGGCTGTGGTCCAAAGCCTCGCCCGTCGATACGAAATCGGCGTCGGGAGGTCCGCTAGGGCAGGTATGGCGCAGGAGGACACGACGTGGGCCTTCGCACGAGCCCAGATCTCTGAATACCTGAACGACCTGCACTCCGAAGCCGACGACGGGGCGACCCCGTTCGAACTGATCTGGAAGTCGATCCGAGGACGTTCTGTAAACGCCGATCTTGGTGACTTTTTCAACGACGTGCATATGCCGGACGATCTGCTGGGTGATCCGCGCAACCTGCGTGACGTCCGAGGCAAATTGGAGATCTTCGCGGCGAGCGCCCAGGCGTTCCATGATTCCTATGGGCACCCGTCGACGTCACCATGGAGCGCGACCCCTCCGGGCCACCTGCCTGCGTACGAGCGCGATCAGTTTCTTGCGGCAATCCAAAGCCTTCGAGATGCAACGGCGGAATTGGCGAAATTCATGGATCGACACGAGGATCTCGGCATTCTTTCCGGCGAGGATGGAGATGCGGTGTCGGCCGCCGACAAAATCATACCGGAGCCGTCGAGCCCTTCGACGATAGCCATGATCGCCGCCATCGATCTCGATGGCTTGCAGCATGGATTGTCACTTCAATCCTCGTACCTTTCGGCAGTTCAGGCAGTCGACGACTTGCCGTCGGCAGGAGATCTCGAAGCGCCGACTCTTGATCGGGCCCGTGAGATCGTCTCCGCGCTGCCGGCTCAAGGCCTTGCCGAGCTTAACCCCGTTGGCCTGCGGGCCCATGCCTACCGCACGATCCACAGGAACAAGGGGTTCCTCGACGCCCTTGAATCGATGGGCCAAGCAATGGAATTGCTAGGCTTGGGAGGCTCCGCCCCCGTTCACGCTCTCGACGCCGTTGCAGCGGCTCTAGAGGTTACCGAGAGCGCCGACCCCGAGCACCTGCAATGGGTCGGCGTGGTCCAGATCGATACGTCTATTTTCGGCCAGCTATTTGATGACTGGAACGCGCTTTCTCGCGAAGAGCTGGAACTTCGCCGAGCGGTAAGAGCGTTCACCGAACCCAAATGGCCGGACTCACGGGAACTTGACGAAGCCGGCGCTGCATTGCGAAAGACCGGGATCGGCAGGCTCTTCAGCGCGATCCGCGGAGACGTCAAAGCCGCGGGCGCAATGTTGGAGCGGCTCCGGCTTCCGGCAGAACCAAACTCCATCGACATGCTTGAGCGAATTTCGAGACATGTCCAATCGCTCGAGGCGTTCGCATCCCGTCGCGACGCTGGACCTGCGATCGGCAAAGCGTGGGCCGGGATGGCGACGCCGTTCGCAGCGATCGATCAAGGGATCAAGCTACGCGATGCCTTGGAAAACAAGCTGTCCGAACTTTCCGACGGAAATCGGGTTGGCAGAACCATTGTCGCGCTAAACGCAGAGTCCATCTTCGCCTTCGCAAAGCTTTCGCGGACAGCGGATCCATATAGGACCGGACGCGCACTGTTCGATCAATTGATTGACGGGCATCCGATCGGGCACGCTGCGGAACAGTGCGCAAAGGATCTGGAGGCTTTTGAACGTGTTCTCGGACTCGATCCAGACGACCAGCTGTCGTCTTCCACGCTTTCGCTCTCGACCCTTGCCGCGATCGATGCCGCCAGGACGCGGCTTTCGCGCGCGCTGATCGCGGTCGACAGGTCTCCATTCGCTGTCGCGGTGCGCTCGTTGGCGCCTGACAGTGACGGGATTGCGCAAGCTGAACGCGCCATGGAATACGTTCGAGCGGTCAAATCGGCACGACTGCCAGACCCGATCCTTGAAGGACTTATCTCCAAAGACGCCCGGGCTTGGCGCGATCGACTACGCCAGATGGCGGAGTCCTATGACCGGGTTACAGGCCAGCTAAGCCATTCGGCCAAGCGTCTCGATGGATTCGGGGTCAGTGGCATGGACGCCTTCGATCTGCGGTCCATGACCCCGCATCTTGAGAGCCTCCTCGAACACAGAGAAGAACTTTCGGAATTCATCTCCCTTCGCAACGCCCGGGCCGAACTCGATGAAGCAGGCCTCGTCGATTTCCTTCTCAAGACGGATGGGCTGCTGGTCCCGCCTTCGCGGCTTCCGGCCGTATTTGACGCGGTCGCTTCCCGACTTCGCGCCCAAGGTGCCCGGCGTTTCTCTTCGTCACTGGCAAACCGTACCGGGAACGAACTCGATGCGAAACGAAAAACGTTTGCAGAGCGTGACAGACAGAAGATCCTTGGCGACCGCGAGACCGTCCGGGCGCGTCTGCTCTCGAGGCAGCCGCCGAACGGCCTCCGCAACGGATCGGTGAAGACGTGGACGCAAATGAGCCTTCTGGCAAACGAGTTTCCGAAACAGAAACGCTTCACGCCAGTTCGCGGGCTAATGGGAAGGGCTGGCGAAGCTGTCAGGGCCCTGAAGCCCTGTTTCATGATGTCGCCCCTCTCGCTTTCGAAATTTCTCCCGCAAGGAAGATTTGAATTTGACCTACTCGTCATTGACGAGGCGTCCCAAATGAAGCCGGAAGATGCGTTGGGCGCCATGTTGCGTGCGCGGCAGATCGTAGTAGTCGGGGATCCGAAACAGCTTCCGCCGACCAGCTTTTTTGAACGTTCGAGCGACAATCCGGCCACGGACGACGAAGATGCGGACGAGATCGATGACGAGTCGATCCTTGAACGATGCCAGAAGGTATTCGGCGAGGTCAGGCGCCTGAAATGGCATTATCGCAGCCGTTGCGAGAGCCTGATCCGGTTTTCTAACGACAACTTTTACGAGGGCAGCCTCGTCACGTTCCCTGCCGCAAAACCCGGCTCTTTCTCTATCGACCTGCTTCGCGTCAATGGGGAATACAAGGCCAGGCGGAATGTCGCCGAAGCCGAGCGCGTCGCTGAAGAGGCGATAGAGTTCATGCGACACTTCTCAAACAGCGATGAGGAGTCGCTTCCCACCCTGGGTATTGTCGCGCTCAACACGGACCAGAGAGACCTCATTGAGGAAACCCTGCGACGCATGTCGGGCGATGATGAACTCGTCGAGACGTATCGGGAGAAAGCCGGGAAGAAGGGCGAACCTTTGTTCGTGAAGAACTTGGAGAACGTTCAGGGCGACGAACGAGACTTCATCTTCATATCGATGACTTACGGCAAGGAAGCCGGCGCGACTGTCATGCGGCAGCGCTTCGGCCCGATTAACAGCAAGCAAGGCCATCGTCGTCTCAACGTCCTCTTTTCCCGGGCCCGGATTCGCATCGGTCTCTTCGCTTCGTTTGGCTCCGAAGACGTCAGACCGACGGAAACCAGCAAGGAGGGCGTCCACGTTTTGAAGCGATACCTCGAATATACGGAAACCGAGGGACGCGCAGCGGTCCAGCTGATCGGCGGAGAGGCCGACAGTGAATTTGAAACCGAGGTGGCCAATCGCCTTCGCGCTCGTGGCCATACTGTGGACATGCAGGTGGGGGTTTCGGGATTCAAGATAGACTTGGGAATAAGGCATCCGGACCACCCGGAAATGTTTCTCGCAGGCATTGAGTGCGATGGAGCTCAGTATCACTCAAGCAAGAGTGCGCGTGACCGCGACAGGTTGCGCGAAGAGGTGCTACGGGGCCTTGGCTGGAACATCCTTCGGGTCTGGTCGACCGATTGGTTTGACAACCCGGACGCTCAGACTGAAAAGCTCCTCAAGCGGCTGGAGGAACTGCGGACTAAGCCAATGTCAGCGTTCGAGGACTATCGACTTGGCCCCACGTATTTGCCAGCGATTGAAGTCAGGATCGCGGAGCGGCCAGAAACTGAAACCGCCGATGACATCGATGGCCAAGCCCTGTTTGACTCTATAGCGGAGCACGCGATTTCCGACGTGCAGGCCGGAACCGAGGACGGCGCCGACACATTTGAGGGGAGCGGCAGCTTGACCGTTGACCAGGCGTACGAAGCTTTGACGGCGTTCAGGGAAAAGGTCATCCGACCGTCGGCCTCCAATTGGGAGCCGCATCGTTCCATCCTTCGCGAAGCCATGATCGAAACGTTCGTCCGCCAGAGGATCACCGACCCCGACGACTGGTTCACTCGCGTCCCTCACTACCAGAGGTCCGGCACCGACCCGGTGGAAAAGAGGCTGTATCTGGATCGCATCTGCAGCGTCGTAGATCGTATCGGCGCCGAGGTCGGGCAGAAGCCGTCGGGACAGCCCTCTCCCTTCTCCCCGGCGATGTCGCGTGATGCGAAGGCTGCTACCTCCAAGCCGCCAGTCAATCAAACGGAAGGGGTTTATAGCGTCACCGATTTCGGTGTTGCAGGGCTGATGCCGGATCATGACCGCTTTTACGAGGCTAGCTATCGCCCAATGCTTCGACAGCTGATTGCGCATGTCATTCAGACCGAAGGTCCGCTGTACGGCGATATTCTTGCCATCCGGATCGCGAGAGCACATGGCATGGAGCGGACGGGTTCAATCATACAGAAGATGGTGACCGACGCCGTAGACGCGCGCTTTCCCCGATCTCGTGAGGAGGAACGGGACGTGTTCTGGCCGGAAGGATCGGCGACGAATCGCCCGGTGCCATTCCGGGTGTCGGCTGATGGAAGTCGATCCCATGCCGACACGCCGCTCGCCGAACTTGCCAGCTTGGCGTCGCCGTATTTGCGCGTAAGGCTTTCCGATGATCAGATCATAGAAAAGCTCGCTGAGCAGTTCGACCTGCAGCGCGTGAGGGCGGCCACTCGAACGCGATTTGGATTGGCGATCGCGATCGCTAGAATGTCCGCCTCCACCTGAAGGACAATGGGTAGAGTCCTTGCCGCGCCGTCTTTGCCTGCAGCCGGTGCCAGCCCGCCCGAATAATGAGTTCCGCACATTCCTGCGACGTTGCGCTGGTCCTAGTTTCTGTGACTTTCATTATTTTGAACATGAATCGTGACCCAGATGCTCCATTTGCCCTTGATGCTGTTCACCGAGATCCAGATGGCCACGATCATTTTCTTGAATCGACGTAGCGACGGTTATGCAAGATAACAAAACATTCGTTTAGATAACAAAACATTCGCTTTGATATCCCACGCTGACCGTGCTGTCAGTTCCAGAACAGGAGGAACCAGTGTCATGGCACGCTCGACCGCTCAAAGCGCCTTGCGCTATCCACTGACCATCATTCTCGGCACCGACGCAAACGTCAGGCTGCTCCGGAAGCTGTCGGGGCATGGCGGCTTGCTTTCGTCTCCACTGCTTGCAGATCGCAGCGGGCTTGCAAGGGCAAGCGTCTGGTCTGCTCTCGGGACCTTGGAAGGGATCGGCATCGTATCTTCAGAGGGGACGAGCAGGACCCGCCTCTATCGGTCAACGATAAACATCCACTGGCGGCAGCACTGGAAGCCCTCTTTGAGCAGGAGGCGCTCCAGCATTCCAACATTCGCGCCGTAGTCGCTGACGCGGTTTCCGCAGTTCGGCCGAACGTACTCGCGGCCTGGATTTACGGCAGCGTGGCGAGGGGCGAGGACCGTCCAGACAGCGATCTCGACATCGCTGTGGTTTCATCTTCCGAAAAGCTGGAAAGCGCGCTCCAAGAAATCCAGGAGGCGTTGCGGTCCCACGGTGAAGCGCTTGGCTTCAATCCTTCGGTGGTGGGGCTCACGCCGGAGGATGTGGCAAGGCTGTCGAGCACAGGAGACCCGTGGTGCAAGGGGGTCGAAGCCGATGCCTTTGCCGTCTTCGGTTCACGCCCAGACGAACTTGCAGCCAAACCTCGCCAGAAGTCGTCGGCATGACCAGAAAAGGCACGACGAAAGCAGTCGAAAAGCCTTCGGAGACGGGCGATTGGAGGTGGCGATGTCTGAAACGGGTGACATCGGAAATCCGGCTATGTCGCAGATCGTGAACGCGGCAATCGCATTCATAATGCCGTAGTTTCGCTCCCGGATCCGTCGCGCAGTTTGAGCCGTGGCTGGCGCGAAATTAGCTCCTCGACAGTTTCTGCCGACAGACGTCGATCACGAAGCAGCGCCGCCGCAATGTTTTCAAGCTCAGGTCTCATCCCCTCAACGAGCGCCTTCGCGCGACGAAATTCCGCGGCAAGGACGTTTTCCACCCTGGCCTGCAGGCCGCCGTTCATGTGCAGCGTCACCAGCAGTTCCTCCTCGCTAGCCCCGGACAGGAACGTGAATCCTGCACCCAGCCCGTAAGCGGCCTCCACCTGCAGAGCGGTCACGGTGGCGATGTGAAGGTCCGAACCTTTCCTTCCCCCTCCTCCGGCAGACCTCGAGCCGAACACAACCTCCTCGGCTGCCAGTCCTGCGAGCGCGACGGCGATCCGGTCGAGGAATCCCCTTTTGGTCCGCTCCGGAAAGACCTGCTCGTCGAAACGCGCCCCTCCTCCCCGCTGTGTGGTTTCGCCTGTGGGATCGAAGGTGTCGATGATCTCCACGCTCCTGAAATCGCCGACGCCCAGCGTCAGGCCGACGACAACGTGACCGGCCTCGTGGATCGCGTTTCGCCACAGCATGGCTTCAGGGAGGGGCACCAGCTCGGGCAACTCGGCGAGCAAGTCCGCGGTTTCGAGGTCGCGTCGCGCACGGCGTGCACGGCGACGCGCCTGCCTGGTGAGTTGTTCCAGGGCCGCCCCCGTCCAACCGTTCGTGCGAGCGGCGACGGAAGTCAGGTCCAGAGCAGACGACGCCTCGGCGAGATGCCAACCGAGAATTCCTTGTCGTCCCGCCATGTCCGGCAGCGGAATGTTCACATGCCTGTCTAGGCGGCCCGGACGGGTCAGCGCCGCATCCAGCATGTGGGGGAAGTTCGTCGCCCCGACCACGACGACGCCTTCCCGGCCACCGGATCCATCGAGGCATTCCAGCAGGCCGTTGACGACCTCGCGGCTATATTGTGCGTTGTGCCCGGAGAAGGTTTTCCTGTCCCCAACGGAATCGATTTCGTCAATGAACACGATTGAAGGCGCATTCTTCATGCCTTCCGCGAACGCGCCTCTCATAGCCTTCAAAAGATCTCCCAAATGGCCCATTGCCTGCCAGCGTGCCAGCGAACCCAAGACAAGATGGACGCCACAGGTTCGCGCGAGCGCCGCCGCGAACATCGTCTTGCCCGATCCCGGCGGCCCGCTCAGCAGGATTCCCCTGTCGACTTCCGACCACCCAATCTTGCCTGCGCGCCAGTCCTTCAAGTCGACGGCAAGCTCCCTTCCCCAGTGGGCAGCGGCGCCCAGTCCATGGAGATCGTCCAGTGTCGGTCCCTGCCCTAGGCTCGTCTTTGGAGCGGTCAGGGTGGTGGCGCGAGCCGCTTGCAGGACCTTGTCCAGCCCCCTGCCCTTGCGCCAGATCGCGGCGAGAACGTGCAGCGGGACCGTCGCCAGGAATGAGGCGTCCTCGTCGGACAGGATCTGACCGCGACAGAAACGGGCGGCCGCTTTGAGATATCGGGGCTGAAGGGCTGGAAGCACCAGTACTGCATCTGCAACCGCGTCGACATTTTCCTGGAGAAGGTCGCGGGCATGCGTAACGACGATGATGCGGTCGTTGGAACCCATGATCCCGAGTAGGTCGAACCGTTCGGACTTTTTCCGTCCCTCCGGTTTGACCGCCATGACGAGCGTCCGGTCGCGACCGTACACCCTTCCGGTGATGAGCGATTCCCCCTGCGCCGGGAATTTGGACGCGCCCTCGTAAATTTCCACGTCCTCTTCCCTCGGTGCGATCAGGACGATCACGGCCGGTCCTCCCGACAGGAAGTCCCGTTGATACCGGAGTGCACGCATTACCGAGCAAT
Source organism: Mesorhizobium sp. GW821-FHT07A06 (assembly GCF_059419085.1). Taxonomy (NCBI): domain Bacteria; kingdom Pseudomonadati; phylum Pseudomonadota; class Alphaproteobacteria; order Hyphomicrobiales; family Phyllobacteriaceae; genus Mesorhizobium; species Mesorhizobium sp. GW821-FHT07A06. The sequence continues at coordinate 992,792 of NZ_JBWKRC010000001.1, read as the reverse complement.
AAGCGGCGAACCGCGTCGCGCTCGAGGCGAGCTTGATGCTCAGCGCTTTCGACATGCGTTTCATTGGATGCCCTGACTGACTTAATGGTTTTGCGCGCTTGGCGGCGCAGCAGCGATGTTCGGAAGCCGCATTCAGCCGCGAATGCGGCGAACGGCTGTCTCGGGCCCGATCCTGGCTTCGTCGAGATCGATCTCGACGAAGCGGCGCAGGACCAGCGAGGAAAGTCCTGCTATCGGGACTGTCTCATGGAAGGCAGTCAGGCATTCGGCGATGGTGAGGGAGCCGTGCTCGTCCAACGCCGCTAGCACGCGGACTCGGTCGCCCAGCGGACACTGCCAACGGGCGTACCGAAGCAGATCCATGGAATTGGCCAGCCTGTGCCCTGCAATGATCGTCGATTGGAGATCATATCGATAACCCGCCTGAGCGGCAGCATCCTCGATCCATGGCTCCAGACGACCACTTGCCGACACTGCATCGACGATCGAAGTCCCCTCCTCCTGGACGACAAGGAAATCCGGGACGTGGCTGTCGCCCTCTCGATGCAGGACGAGCGGGAGGCATGACCATTCGACCACCGCCGGGTCGACGTCGAGCAGGCATCCGAGGTCACGCGCGGCTTGGTTCCTGAACAGAGGCGCGCCGACACAACGAACGGTTCCGCGTGGATGAAAATGAAGACACGCGGCATCGGCGCGGACTGACGCGAGTTGGTCGGTTTCGATTTCAGGGTGGGCGGTCACGGGACGCTCCTACGCATACGCAAGAATGATCGGCCGCTGCGAGGTGCAGCGTTGGTGCGCGATCAGCGTATGAGGAGCGATGCCTGTTTCATGGTGACGGGAACAAATATAGAACAAAATTGAAGGCGTCAACTGCCGCCAGCAACCTGGAAAGCTCGCTACCCCTATCCAATCTGTTGCGAGGAACGGTGGGACAGACCGGCGGCCGTCCAGAACCCGATACAAAGCATGCCACGCTTGGGCTCAGGCTCAGTTCGGCATGCCGCCCTTCAGGTAGTCGACCTCAGGCGTGGCGGTGTACAGTCGACGCAGGGAACTGGCAGCGTTCCGCCTGCCCATGAACGTGTGACTGTCGATCGGCCACACACGATCCCGACCGTTGCGAGCGGTCCGACCTCGTAGAAGCGCTCATCTTGTGGCGCCCACCTCGTCGCCCAGCGGATAGAAGCCCGTGGGCTGACCGCTTATGTTGAAGGGCACGCCGGCCGCAGCGTTGGGCGCTTAAATCAGGCCTTTGTCGGCCACACGCAAAGCCAGATAATAGCGAACCGCCTCGATCGGGCGGCAAGGAAGTCGCCTTCATCCAGTGGAACGGGACAGGACCGGTTTTGCCCCGTACAGCTGGGTAGCTAAGTAGAGACTTCAGTCTTAGTTGAGTATTCGCTAATATGCCTATAACTTAGGCAATGCGGGGGACGATCACAATCGAAGCCTTATCCCGCGATGGCCGGTGCCTGTCGCTTCTAACCCAAGCATCCCAGCACCGGCCATTCTTTCCCTGCCGCTCGGTAGCCTCTAGCCCCCCTTGAAATGGTAACCTTGGTGCGCGATTGTCGCCGCTTGGGCGCCGTCAAAGAAATCCGCTCGAAGCTCGCCCCTGGGAGCTAAAGGAAAGCCCGGTCAAGCCAGAACACCGAAGGCGGGGATCAAACCCCTTCTAGGAGATCGCCCGGACGGTTACGGAGCGTTGTTTAGGGTGGTGCCAATCGTCGTGAACTCGGCATTAATCGCGTTGCCTAACGAGCCCGCTCCAACCACAATTCCCAGGGCAATGAGCGCCGCGATCAAACCATACTCTATGGCTGTTGCGCCGGATTCGTCACGCAGAAATTTGGCTACCAGTTCCATTTTTTCAAGCCCCGACTGTTGATCGTAAATTAGCAACAGCTAATTTCTTGCGGATTAACAAACATGGTTAGTTTTTAACCGGTCGACGACTATGAGAGCCAGCGGCAGGCACGCAATCGCGACTGGAGACCGACTTTCGATGACATCTCGCAGACACCAGGGCAACGGCGTTAACCGGCGGCCCAGCGGCTTGGTTGCGAGCGGGACTGGCAGCGGAAGGCCGCTGGGCCTGACCGGCGGGGCGTTGAGGCGGTCGGCGCCGGCTGGCTAAGATATATGCAACCCTGCTAATATCAGCGAAACATGCGAACGAAGGAACGCACGGCCAGTCGATAACCCAACAAGCCGGTGTGGGGAAATGGGACAAAAGCAACTCAGGTATCGACTTGCAAGCCACAGTGATTTGGCCAACCTCAAAACGCTGATGGATGCGGCCATCTCGGAGAACCAAAAACCGTTCTTGAGCAGCGAGCAGATCGCTTCAAGTCGCGCGATCATGGGATTGGATAGCCAGCTGATCGAAGACGGCACCTACTTTGTCATCGAGATCGACGGTGCCCTGGCTGGCTGTGGCGGATGGAGCCGCCGCGCGACACTTTATGGTGGCGACAGTACCACCGGTCGCGATGCTGCTCTGCTTGACCCTGCGAAGGACGCGGCTCGCGTGAGAGCGATGTACACTCACCCGAACTTTACCCGCCATGGCGTAGGGCGGCTGATCATGAAGCTGTGTGAGGAGGCAGCGCACAACGCGGGCTTTCGGGAAATCGAGTTGATGGCCACGTTGTCGGGTGAACCGCTCTACCTGGCTTGCGGATATCGACCCATTGAACGGGTGGAAGACTCGCGCGGCGGCGCAGTTGTTCCTCTCACAAGAATGAGGAAGCGGCTCGACATCTCAGCGCCACAACCGCCAACAGGAGGCAAGCTTCGCCTTTGACCGCCGCTGTCTACGCCGCCACCCTTTCGTAGCCTCACCGCATCCCTCCGGCGACCAGACGCCATCGCGCGCCGACATCGAGATGACGAAAGAGATCATCGACGCGGGCAAGCGGCTGGGCATCGCGGTGCACGACCACATCATCATCGGGCGGAAAGGCCATTCCAACATGAAGGGCCTGCTGCTGATCTAGGTCTTGTTGCTGCCCTGAATGAACCGGGCTAATGCGGCAATCCCCCGGGGTGCGCCTATTGCTGCCTAGCACGCGTTCGAGCAGCAGTTCCTTCAGCACGAAATGATGCACAGGCGCGGCCACGGGAATGGCCGAAGGCGGAGGACGATCGCCCAATCGACCCAATCGTGCCAGTCAAACGCCGGGCTTCACACTTAGCTGGCCGCTGCCGTTCCACGGAACCACCTTGGAAGTCCGGATCGGACGGAGTGCGGACCAATAGCAACGATGGATCAGTTGGCTTCCACAACGGGGACCGCCTCGATGAGGCTCGCCGTCGAGGACGTCGGGGTCACGCGTTCCAGCTTGAACCCCGCTGCGGCAAGCAGACGCGCATATTCCTCTTCGGTCCGCTCGCGTCCTCCGGCACTCATAACTAGCTGTTGCAGATCCAGCATTTTTCCCCAGGACAGCGCATTTCCCCGAGCAAGGACATCCTCGACGATGAGAAGTCGGCTGTTTTGCCTCGTGGCCTTGCGGCAATTCCGCAGGATGACAATTACACTTTCATCGCTCCAGCCGTGCATCACACGCCGCATCAGGTAGAGATCGCCCGCTGTGGGCACGCTTTGAAAAAAGTCGCCGCCGACCACCGCACATCTGTGCGCGAGGCCAGCCTTCTCGATCATTGTTTTCGCGCCTTCGACCACATGGCGTCTCGAAGAGCACGCCACGGGCGTTCGGGGCCTGAGCTAGGATCATGGCGAGCAGCGAACCCTGCCCACCTCCGACATCTACGATCGTTTCCGGCCACCAGTCGTAGGCATCGACGACCGCCCTATTCTCCTGGCGGGCGCGATCGGTGATTGCCGCGTCGAAAATGGCCGCTGCTGCCGGGTGCGTGCTGAGGTATCCGTACAGTCCTCCGCCAAAAACATGAGCGAAGGCCGCTTCACCGGTCTGCACGGCATGGTGAAGCGCGCCCCAAGGGCGCCAAAGCACCTCCTCGCCCAGCATGATCGCAAAGGTACGCAGGGAAACGGGCGCCTGTGACCGCAACCCATCGGCGAGCGCAGTAAGGCCGAAACGGCCCTCCTCATCCTCCGCAAAGATGCCCAGACTCGCCAACGTCCGCAGGAGCCGATGGAGAGCCTCAGGGTGGGACCCCGTAGTCGTTGCGATCTCAGATGGAGTTTTGGGTCCGCTCTCCAGAATATCCGCAATCCCAAGCTTCGCGGCGACATGCACCGACTGGCCGATCCATCCTCCGGCAGCCATGTGAAGCAGCGCCATGGTCGCTGACGTATTGTTGTCGCACGCGGTGTTCGCGGACATCATTTGGCCTCTCACGGATTTGCCGTAGCTACTTCAGCAGGTCCGGCTGTATTCTCACGACTTGGTCCCATAGCGGCTGGCACTGGAACCACCCGGTGAAGGGAGTTCCGTTCACAGCCCGGGCGGCGCGAGCGTTCGAGCGGTCGATCTGAAGCGGCTGGCCGACCGACTCGGCAAGAAACTGCGCCTGACAGCAGCGCTCCATCGCGACGAACCACCAGACAGCCTCCTCGATCGTCTGGCCGACGGTTAGCAGGCCGTGGTTACGCAGAATCGCAGCCTTGTGCGGACCGAGGCAGCGCGCGAGTTCGACACCTTCGCTCGCCTCTGTAATGAGCACTCGCGCATCGTCGTAGAAAATGTGGTCCTCGTAAAAGGCGCAGGCATCCTGGGTAATCGGATCGAGCAGGCGGCCGACCGCAGACCAGGCCTTACCATAGATAGAATGGGCATGCGCCGCGGCGACAACCTCCGGGCGGGCCTCGTGAATTGCTGCGTGGATGGCGAAGGCGGAGATATTGACCGGGCTTTCGCCCTCGACCACGTTGCCCTCGCGGTCAACCCGGATCAGGTCGCGGGCCCTGATTTGCCCAAAATGCATTCCGAAGGGATTGACCCAGAACGTGTCGGTGAACTCTGGATCGCGCGCGGTGATGTGGCCTGCGACGCCTTCACTGAAGCCGAGCGCGGCGAAGATGCGGAAACCGCCTGCGAGGCGCTCTTTGCGGTGCTGTCGCTCCTCGGAAAGGCTGGCAAAGCTCGGGACGGCGATGCGCCTGAAGATCGGGTCATAGGCGTCCTTCTTGGCGCGTTCGAGATCGGAGCGGGCCGTCGATTTAACACTTGCACTCATTGTCTCCTCCTGACGTGGCTCGAACGACGTTGAAGGAATCGGCGCGCGGCGTCCCTAAGCTCAGCTTAAGAGTTACAAAAAGTCTCAAGGCGACTATAAAATTCGTCGTATGCAAGGATGTCGTTTCGTCTTCGGTTCTTTCGTCCTCAATGCTGAGACAGGAACGCTGCTTCGGCAAAAGCTTCCGGTTCCCGTCGGTTATCGCGCGCTGCTCTTGCTTGAGGCATTGGTGAAGCGGCCCGGCGAAGTGCTCACCAAATCAGATCTGATCGATGCGGCATGGCCAGGGACGGCGGTCGAGGAGGGTAACCTGTCGGTGCAGATCGCATCGCTCAGAAAACTTCTCGGCCCCACCGCCGACGGCGAGGACTGGATAGCGACGGTTCCTCGGGTCGGCTATCGTTTCACCGGGGAGATCGAGAGGCTAGACGGCGCTACCCATCATCGCGAGGCGGTCGAGCCCGGCCCTTCCATTGCCGTCCTCCCGTTCGCCAACCTCAGCGACGACGTCCATCAGCAATATTTCGGTGACGGCCTTGCGGAAGACATCATCACGCGTCTTGCGCGCTTGCGCTGGCTGTTTGTCTCCGCCCGCAATTCATCCTTCACATATGGCGCCAAGGCAGTGGACGTGAAGCAGGTCGGGCGCGAGCTCGGCGTCCGCTATGTGCTCGATGGAAGCGTACGCCGCTCCGGACAGCGTCTGAGGATAACTGCCAGGGCGAGCGACGCCTATAACGGGGGCCAGATATGGGCTGAACGCTACGATGTGGAGATGGCGGATTTCTTCGCACTCCAGGACCAGATAGCGCAAAGCGTGATCGGCGCGATTGAGCCGAGGCTCTATGCAGCCGAGCACGAACGTTTCCAGAGCCGGGCGCCTGGCAGTCTTAACGCCTGGGGCTTCGCGATGAAGGCGATGCCCTATGTCTGGACATGGGGTTCCGCCGCGGAGCTTGAGCTCGCCGAGCGGCTGCTGACTAAGGCCACAGACATCGACCCCGACTATCCCCGTGCGAACTGCCTGCTTGCTTGGGCGCTCGCAGCGCGCGTGATGCTCGGACTGGCCGACCCTGCAGACGCTCTTCCGACGGCCCGCGCTATGGCCCAACGGGCGATCCGCAGCGACCCGGAAGACCCCTGGACGCACTTCGCCGCGGGTTTTGTGCACATGGCATCGCGTCATTTCGACCAGGCTGTGGCAGCACTGACCGAGGCGATTGTCCTCAACCCGAGCTTTGCCTTCGCTCACGTATTCCTGGGATGCACCTATGGCTATGGCGGCATGCCTGATGACGGCCTGCACCACCTTGCTATCGCAGAGCGGCTTAGCCCCCGAGACTTCATGCAGGCGGCGAACCTCTCGACGGCCGGGCTGTGCCATTTCGTGGCTAAACGCTTCGCCGAGGCGGCGGAATACGAGCGCCGGGCGGTGGAGCTTCGGCCCCATTTCGGGACCGCCTGGCGTACGCTCGCGGCGTCGGCGGGCATGGCGGGCGACCGTGCCCTCGCTGGCCAAGCGCTTTCGCAGGCTCTGCGGCTGCATCCCTCCCTTTCCGTTGAGTGGATCGAGAAATATCACCCTATCGTACACGAATGGGATAGGGCCCTGTACATCGAGGGGTTATGCATCGCAGGGCTGAGATAGCTCCAAAGGCTGAACACGCGCCTGTGCAACTGCGGACGACCCTCGCGCCTGACTCTTATTGACGATGAGGGTCGGCTGTCTCGGTGAAGCGAAGCTACCCCCCAGCCTCACCGGAGATCAGTGGAAGCTGAAAACAGCGGCCAAGGTGATCGCTGCCGCGGTCAGCGTTGTCAGGGGTCCCGCCACCTTCATCAGCTTGCCGCCACCTTCGTCGCCGCGCCTCAGCCGCGCCATGCCCCGCATGCTCAGGCCGACGGTCAGCACTATGACGGCGACGAGCGCCATCTTGAGCTTAAACCAGCCGTTCAGACCCTCGATGCCGCCGTACCTCAGCCACACCAGGAGCGGCCCAGTGATCAGGAGCAGGATTAGGCCTGTGCCCGCGATCCGACTGTAGGCCGTGGCCAGCGGCCACCAAGGCGCACGCTGGTCCGGCGTCGCCGCTACCAGGCGCGGGCCGACTTGCGACATGGCTATGCCGCCGCCAATTCCCATCGCCAAAGCCATGAGGTGCAGCCAAAACAAGAGATCGATCATGACAGGCATAGGCGGTTCGCCCCCCAAATTTCCCAAGCGCTTTGCGCGGAGGCAATCTAGAGGCGTATCTGCAACCGCTCAATATGGACTGAGTACCGAGCGCCTGGCCGGCCCAAAGGCTCAAAAACCTGTCCATCCTGAAGGCAGGCTCCTTCAATGTTGCTCTGCTAAAGGGCGGATGCGGTGCGGTGGACACGCGTAGGACGCTTGGAGCCCGTTCCGCGCCATTGCCCTGGACCTTGCAGGCAAGGTGCCCACAGGCCTTGCGATCGGCCTTGGTATCGCTATCGGACTCGCTGAGCCGGCGGCTAGGCCACCCCGCTCTAAAAGCCAATTGGGATCCACGGATTGGTGTCGTATCCGAGGCGCGGCTTTTCCGGCGTTGCTCCATCCGGCAATTTGGCCGTTCCGGTTAAACTGCAGTCCAGCTCTGGCACCGGCTTCTTGGCCGAATGCTTGGTAGAGCACAGGGCTGCAGCGTCACTCACCACCACCTTCTTCTCCTTGGCAACAGCGATACCAGTCACACCGATCACGATCGCCACGCAAAATATTGCCACTCTCATTGGAATTCCCCACGGTTGCGCATTCCCAAAGATGCGGGGGACTAACGTTACGTCACTTTTATATTAGCGCAAGTGAATATATGGGATGATCTCGGTCAATAGGAATAGGCAACCCCGGGCTACCGCCACCGACGACCAAATCGACCGCTCCATCCACCGCCGAAACGACCGCCACCGGCAACCAACCGGATGATCAGGAGAAGTACAATTGCGCCGACAGTGGCGTTGATGATCAAGCTGATCGTTCCGCTCCCAAGATGAATGCCTACACGAGGCAGCAGCCAGTCACCGATGAACGCGCCGATGATCCCGATTGCTATGTCTCCGATCAGACCAAAGCCGGCTCCCCGCACGATCTTCCCGGCCAACCATCCCGCGACAAGTCCGACTACCAATATGACAATGATGCTCTCGTTCGACAGATGCATGGTGATCCTCCCGAGCTGCCTTTTTTGGTGTGCCATTGGGTGGCCGCAAACTAGCCAATCTGATCGAGCCAAGGACGCCGTGTTTGGCCGAGTGGGCGACCCGCGAAGGTGGCTCGACCGATCCGGCCTGAGCCTTTTTCTACAACAAGAGCGCCGTCGACGGGGTTGACTTGGGCAAGGACGATGCCTGCCAAAAGGACCGTAGTGATAAGCGAGAGGGTGCCGCAAGATCGGCGTGAAGACGAACTTGAAGCAGGCGCGCGTCCGTGCACGGTCTATGCTTCGGAGCAGGTTCACATGTCGATTCCCAAGGCGGTAGCGCAGCTGGGCGTCGGTCGCGCCAACCTTCGCCTGATCCCCGTCGATGACGGCATGCGGATGCGGACGGATGTGCTTGAGGCGGCCGTCACTGCCGACCGAAAGGCGGGAAACAAGCCGATCGAGATCGTGGCAACGGGTCGGCACCGTCAATATCGGCGCTATCGATCCGCGTCCGGAAATCGCCGATATCCCAATGCGTGAAGCTCTCTGGCTCCACGTCGATGGCGCATATGGAGGGCTTGCGGCCATTGCCGTGCCTGAGAAGTTCCTCGACTTCGATCAGGCAAACTCTGTGTCGCTCGACGCGAACAAATGGCTGTATCAGCCGCTCGAATGCGGCTGCCTGCTTTATCGCGATCGGCAGGTTCGCACGCGAGACCTTTTCGCACAGTGATGACTACGTCAGGATAATTGCCGAAGACCCGGCGGAAGCGTTCGCATTCTTCGAAGAGTCGATGGAGCTGTCGCGGCGTTTTCGGGCCCTCCAGATGGACTATCGGGGGTATGTCGGATAAGTCTTCGTCATGGCCGAATTCAGCGTGAATTTGGGTGGTGGTCTTTACATGGACAGCAACGGTGTGCTGTCCCACGGTCCCGTGCCGGGCAAGCCTGTGTATGGCACCCCGGGCGGTGGGCTCCCCGTCAACTTCGATACCCTGGCAAAGACGTTCAGCGGCCTCGCCAAAGCCCTTCCGGACGAGGACGACCCGAAGAGCCGCGAGAAATTCGACAAGGTCCTGGACGCCATTGGCATGTTGGCGTCGGACAAGGAAAATCTCATCAATGCTCTCCAGGCCATCGGGGCTGTCGCCAGCGTCATCGGCAGTGTGGTTCCAATCGTCGGCGCGGCCTTGGCCGTCCTCACCTTGTTGCTCGGGCTGTTCAAAGATGGCCCCTCCCCCCTCGAGGTCCTCATCAATCGCCGCTTCGATGATCTGGTTCGCCAGATAACATCGTTGGAAACTCAGATCACGCAGCGCGACCTGCGCGGCCAGCGCAGCCTCATCTCCGCCGCTGTCGCCGCCTTCGCCAACTACGTCTACGAACTCAAGAACACGCCGCCCGATGCGTCCGTTCTCCTCCTGCGCCAGCAGGACATGCGCACCCAGGTCAATGACGCCGGCATCGCTGTCCGAAATCTCCTCGATGCCAGCACCTGGCTCGCCAGTTTCAGCCCGAACGAATACAACGCGGTCTGGCCATTTCTTCAGTCTTGGCTTCACACCTTCCCGCGGACTGGCGCACAGGTGCGCGCACTCATGCCCGCCCCCGGCGCTAATGTCTTCAATCATTCGCTGATGGTCCCGCTCAGCGCGTTTGCCGTCACCTCCTATCTTACCGTCCTGCGCGGGCTGGCTCCCGAATTTCGCTCGACCCGCGAGCACCGCGAAGACCTCTGGGATTTTGCCGCCGCCCTCGAAGTCCTCGTCGAAAACATGCGCGCCGAAGGCCTCTCCCGCACGCTCTACACCACTGCGGATTTCCAGCACGGCGCCGGCGGCGGCATCCCTTGGGGCCTCGGCCCCGAGGAAGTGATCGATCTTTCCGCCATCGGCATCCCCCCTTTCCTCAAGGCGGGCTCCACCCGTTTCTCCGTCGGCGCAATGGATTTGCGCGTCTATAGCGACACGTATTTCACACCTGGCTTCCGCGCCGGCCACATCCAGCTTCCCGGCGATCAATACGCCAAACAGGGATTGCTCAATGTTCGCTGGACACCACCCGCCAAGCTGGAGAGTTATCAAGAACCGATCGCGAGTCTCGGCTGGGAGCCGCCGAATCAGCCGGCGGCTACCCGCACCCGCTATCGCATTACCAATCCCGAAGAGTGCGCCACCGCGGCTAATGCCCAGGCTGAGCTGGATTATGCGGATCTTCTTTATAGCAGCGGATATCTCAATCTCGTCCACCTCGTCGCCGTCTTGCGCAATGAGGCCACCGACCCCAGCGCCAGCCAAACCGTCCGCGCAGATGCCTTGCTCCAGCGCAAGCCTGGCACCGCTGTTCCGGTTGCGGTAAAGAGCGAGCCCATCTTGATGACTGGCGTCATCTCCTCCCCTGCGCAGCAGGAGCCCCAGGAATACAAAGGCACCGTTTTCCTCACCACCCAACCGCTCGGCCGCGATCGCAAGCTGAACTACAAAGTCTGGCTCCGCACCCTCTACGTGAGCTTCTCCCCCGGCGGCACCCGCTGGAACGAGCAAGACTATGGCATCTTCCACCAGACGGATTACGTCGACGATGCTGCCCACCCCGGCTGCAAGACCCTCGTCACCTCCACTGGCCTGCCGCTCGATCAGATCTTGATCTCCGAAGGAGTCTCCATCGCCAGCCCGCGCAATGCCAGCGGCACCGCGGCGCTCCAGGCCATCACTCACGATTGGTGGGTGCCGGTGAAACCGTTGGGTCGACCGATTGTCGATCGCATCGGGGCAAAGAACCTCGTCTCCCTCCGCGGCCTGGGCTGGGAATCCAGCGCCTCTCCCGCCACACCCACCGCTCCCGCTTCGCTTCCTTCCGGCCCGCAGCCTTCCCCGTCATCCGCTCTTCATCTGCTCCACGATGACATCTCCCTGCACGACCAGGTCTCATTCTTGGATCTCCTCGGATGGATCGATTCCGTCGAGCCCGCCACCGGACAACACCGCAAAGCTGCACAAAACCTGATTCATCTCGACTACACCCTTGACTGGGAAGCCGACCAGATGACCGTCACCCTCCGGAACCACCCCGCCGACCGCAACTACGTCGTCTATGTTGTCGTCGAGGAAACCCTGGGCAGCGGCCAGGTGCTCCATACCGCCCAGCGCATCCCTGTCATAGGGCAGCTCACCTACGTACCCCAGACCTTCTTCGACCAGGAAGCGGCCGCCATCGCCCTCCTCGACAAGACCATGCGCGACTTTGCCAACCACTATGCGCATTCTGTCGGAGACGTCCCCGGGCGACCCCAGCCTCCCGGCGACCCCGTCTCCGGCTTGCTCGGCCTCTCTTACGAGCAGATCGCCACCGACCCCGTCCTCCGCGAGTTCGCCTTGAGCGATTTCACCTCCCTCGAATCCCTCGAGCGATTTGCCGCCCAAGCCGCACACCACCCACTGGCAGCGACCATCCTCCGCCGATCGCTCAAGGAAGCCCGCATTCCCGAATCAACCATCGAGTCCGTTCTCCAAACTGGGCGAGCGCGATCCTGAGCAGGCCTGCCTCGGCTGGGAAGTCAGTAGGCAGTGGTCGGTCTGAACCGAGTGGACTCTTGAGTTCGGTTGAAAAAGGGAGAAGTGGTCATAGGCGTAGATGCGCTTGTCGATGATCGCAGCGGTGGGGCTGGCTTCGCGTTCGTCTTGCTCTCGGCACTCTACATGGAGCGCGTGATGAATGCGATCGAGCGTGCCGTCGTGCACCAGTCGGGCCTCGCGGATCAGCAATCACGGCGGGTAACATTCCGTTGCAGCGTCTCACATACAGGATGACTGGGCGCAAAAAGCCCCGTGGCGACAAGGGCTAAGCAGATTCCCATATGTGATTGCGTTGCGCGCGGTGCTTGACGGGCACTTGTGATAGGTTCCGCGCGGGAGTGGGTGAATCTAAATTAGGAATATGAAATGCGGACCATGCCCACCCGGCAAAATTTCATTCGATCGACCGCCGCGGCGATAGTCGCTGCTGGTCTTGTTTTCTCTCCCGCCATGGCCAAGAGCGGCAATGGTAACGGAAACGGAAACGCCGGCGGAAAGAGCGCGGCCAACGCTGCTGACAAATCCAATCCGTCAAGCGGCATTTCCGCCAGCGACCTTGGAGCCCTAAACGGCTTCTTCCATGCCTCGCCGAAGGCGCTGGCTCATGCCTCGCCCAAGTCGGAGATTGGCAAGGTGGAAGCCTACGGCAACCTTCTCGGAAGCTTCCTGACGCCGCAGAAGGGCACCACCCCGCCGACACTGGCGCAACTCGCAGCTGCGCTGAAGACAGCGGCGAACAAACCGCTTTCAGCGGCCATCATCGGAGCCGTAAATGCCAAGTTGGCGGCGACCAATCCGTCTCTGTCGACGGCGATCGCAGCGTATGCAGGCGGCGCCACCGGGCTGGCGACGGCAATCGACGGCGCGGTCTGAGGATCGACGACGGCGTTGCCCAGGTGAAAGCGCTACGCGGCTCGTTGCCTGGGCAACGGCCGCGAGACACGCGACGAGCCGTAGAAGCCATCGGCACCTGCTGGGACGGACAGACAAATTGATTTCCCACTGCCCAAGTTGATCCAGTTAATCCCATGACGATGGAGAATCGAGTGAAACTGACGGCCCTCGCTTTAGCGAGCGCATTGTGCGCTATGGCATTTGGTGCCCAGGCAGCGCCAGTGATAATGAACAAGCCACCTGCGGCCAGTAGTCTGGTTCAACAGGCGCGCGTCACATGCGCTTACCTTACCCGTGATGGATATTGTGTCCGCCCTCGCAGCATTCATAGGCACCAGGGTTATTACCGGCACGTCTATCGCAATCATCACGACCGTGGTTTGCACCGTGGATGGTATAAGCATCGGGGACCGATCGTTCAGATCGTGCCGGCATATCCGCCACAATACTACCCGGAATATCCACCTCAATACGACAACGGGTGGGACGACGGTGGGGATGACTGACAGAGGCGGCGAAAGACGCCTTTGCTATATCCGCTTTGACCTGCGCCCGTTGATGATCGTCGCTGGCGCGACCGTCCGAGATCGCCGTCACATCGATCGATCCGCAGTGACGGCAAAGGAACTGAAGCCGGAATATTCGCGCCGCACCTTATGCCAGTCGCGCCAACTCCGGCCCGAAGTTTCTGGTGTTGAGCCGCTTTGCCAGGGCGAAGGCATCGTCAAGAGAATACAGAAATGTACCTGGGTGCTTGGCGACCCAGCGGTCACCGGATGAGCGCGACGCGAAATAGAAGATGAAATGGCAAAACTTCGCCATCACATTGGCGGCGGACATGCCGAAAACCTCCGCATCGGGCAGAACGAAGGAGATAACGGCTTTGTCGGGCGCGACGGATTCGATCCTGTCTGGCGTCACGACAAGGCGCAGGACCTCGCCGCTTTCCGGATCGGATGACGTGACGCGTGCCGGACGGTCGAGGATTTCGGGAATAAACAGACTGTCCCAGGCACACCAAGTCGATAGAGTGCGACCGTCTACCTCGAAGCGATGATGCATCGGCGCCGTCGCCAGCCCGCCAAAGCCGAGTACGCGTCCCTGATCGTCAAAGTAGACGAAAGGCTTGATGGAGTCGCGCTGGAGAAGCGCATGGCTCCTCGCGCCAGAGATTCCGAGCGCCCGGCCCAACTGCGCGGCATCGACCGCGCGACCCTTTGCAAGTTCGCGGTATAATGCGACTGCGGCGCGTTGTTCCTCAGGTGAGAAGTGCCGCAGATGGGTTTCCAAGCCCTGCCAGTACTCCTCCGGCGCGGGGACTTTCGGCGTCACTGTCATGGTTCCCTCCGGTCGGCACTTTTTGGGCCGTGTTCCCGTTACCCTGCGCAGCAGGACAGTTTCTTCACGTCCCTGTCGAACGCCTGAGCTGCGAGCTTCAGGCCCTCGACGGTGGTCAGGTAGGGGAAGATCGTCTCCGACAGGTCATCGATCGTGAGGCCGCAGCGGATGGCCAGGGCCGCCGTCTGAATGCTGTCGGCACCCTCCGGCGCGAGAATATGCGCGCCAAGCAGCTTGCGGGTAGTCCCATCCGCAACGAGCTTGATCAGCCCCCTTGTATCGCGAGCCGCGAGCGCGCGCGGCAAATTGTCGAGCGAGAGCACCGAGGTCCGCACAACGTGCCCGGCAGCACGGGCTCGCGCCTCGGTCAAACCGACGCTCGCAACCTGCGGATCGGTAAACACCACGGCCGGCATCGCGGCGTTGTCATAGCGGAGGCTGTTGCCGTTCAGAGCATTCTTGGCCGCAAGTTTCGCGCCATAAGCCGCCATGTAGACGAACTGGTCCTTCCCCGTCACGTCGCCGGCAGCATAGACACCTGTCTTCGACGTGCGCATACGATCGTCGACGACGATTGCGCCGAAAGATGTTTGCGTGACACCCGCCTCGAAAAGTCCAAGACCTTCGGTGTTCGGCGTTCGCCCCGTCGCCACGAGGATTCGTTCAGCGGTAATATGTCCGGACGGCCGTTCCGGGTAATCGCGAGCGCCACACCGCCATCTTCGGTTCCGCGAACGGACTCGTAGGTCACGCCGCTGACGACCGTGATCCATTCATCGGCCAGACAGCCCGCCAGCGCCCGCCCGATCTCCGGTTCGGCTTCTGGCAGAAGCCGACTTCGAAAGACGAGCGTCACCGCGACACCAGCGCGTGCGAAGGTTTGGGCGAGTTCGGCCCCGATATAGCCGCCGCCGATCACGATCATCGAACGCGGCAGGTGGGTCAGGGACAATGCTGTCGTACTGTCGAGAGCTGCAACGGCCTCAACGCCTGGAATGTCTGGCAGCGCCGGCCGCGCGCCCGTTGCAATAACGATGCGCTCCGAGGCGAGGTGCTGCCCCTCCACATCGACGCCGCCGTCGACGAGCCGCGCCCGACCTTCCCGGTAGACCAAATTGTTGTATTCCGGCAGGAGGTCAGCGTATTTCGCCTGGCGCAGGCCGGCAACCAGAGCGTCCTTCTGGGCGATCTGTGCGGCCCAATCCACCACGCGCGCTCCGCTTTCAATGCCAGCAAACCGAACTGGCGCGGTATTGGCACGATGGACGGCTTCCGTAACACGGATCAGAGTTTTCGAGGGTACGCAGCCAATGTTTACGCAGGTGCCGCCGATCATGCCGTGCCCGACGAGAGCCACTTGCGCGCCTTGCTCGGCGGCCGTGATTGCGGCCGAGAAGCCGGCCGAGCCGGTCCCGACGACCACGAGGTCGTAGCGGCCGTTTCTATTGTTTGCGCCTGGCGTGCAGCAGTCGCTCATGACTTCAACTTTCGTGAGTTGTTGCCCCCCTCGCAGCAATCAGCGGCGGACGAACAGGTGGAACGGTTGCGTCGATAGAGCCAGCCTGAGACCCCGATGGCGATCGACTAGTGCACATCAGCCACTCGTCCTTTTCGAAATGTCGGCAGGATAGCCCTGAGCGGTGGTGGCCTTGATCAGCGTCTGGGGCGAGGTCTGCCCGTCGTTATAGGTCACCACAGCTGTTACGTCGGCCATTTCATCGGGCTGACTGACCGACACCGAGGACACCCCGTTGACGTGCTCCAACGTACTTTTGACGATCGGACCGCACAACACGCAGCCAGCGTGGTGAACGGCGAGCACGACCTTGGCCTCTGCTGCCTGGGCGGCGATTGGCGAGAACAACAGGCCGAGCCCGAGAATGGCGCCGAGGTAAGGTTTCATTGCTAAAATCCTTTCAAGTGAGGTCATCGGTAGGATTCTCAGGAAACGAGGAAATAACGGACGGCGTACGGGAAGCCGACCGCGACCACGACCATGACGCCTGCGGTCCAGAGGCCGATCTTTGCGATCCGATCCGAACGCGGCGTGGCGCAGTAGCCGTCGCCGCAGGCGACTTCGGGTTTCCGATAAACACGCCAGGCCCCGAAACCGATAAAGCCCAACGAAACCGCAGCGAAGATTGGCTGGTAGGGCTCAAGCGCGGTCAGATTGCCGATCCACGCCCCACTGATGCCGGCAAGAAACAGGGCGAACGGCACCACGCAACAGCTTGCCGCGCCAAGCGCCGCCAGAATGCCGCCAATAGACAGCAATGCCGCGCCGTCAAAGCGCTTTCGCGCCGATGTCATGACCATGCCAGGCGGCACCGATGTCTCGTCCCGGACTGTCATTGAATTCGCTCCTCCCAAAGTTGGTCTATGGTGACCCTACTGTCTGTAGTGACTACAGGGTCAAGCGTGAATTCATCACGTGTTTGCGAGGCCAATGATGAAGATGACCGACGGACTCTCCATCGGAGTTCTGTCAGAGCGCAGCGGCGTGAACATCGAGACGATCCGCTACTACGAGAAGATCGGCGTCATGCCGTCGCCCGCGCGCAGCGCAGGCGGCTACCGGATCTACGAAGCGGAACATGTAAGGCGTCTGCATTTCGTCCGCCGGGGTCGGGAACTTGGCTTCAGCCTCGACGAGCTGCGTGGCCTGCTTCACCTGGTCGATGGGCACGCCTACACGTGCGGCGAGGTGCATGCGCTCACCGTCGGGCATCTCAGGGATATTCGCCAAAAGATCGCCGACCTGCGACGCCTGGAACGCGTGATGTCGGATATGGCTGCGCGATGCACCGCGGATCAGGTTCCGGAATGTCCAATCATCGATGCGCTGTTCGAGATGCGGCCCGTAGGCGCCCCTCGTCATCGCAATGCCAGCGAGGCAAAGATCTCGTCACCGTAACCAATCCTGGTTGACGTCTCTTCACGAGCTGTTGCCTTCACGCGCGAGCCCATCGAACCGTAAAACCGAAGACGGGATTCCGGTCACGGTCGCACGCAGTGGCCAAACACGACATTCAGCGCCGACTAGACGCCGAGGGTGCCTGCCACTCGCGACACCAGTGCGCTCACCAAGCTCCTCGCGGCACGCCCCTTGGTTCCATAGTAACCTTTTCACTTCCCAAACGAACTTCCTGTCAGACGAGCCGCGATCGGCCCTCACAGGGGCGACTGCGTATTGTCGAACTGCCAACCCACAATCGGAGGAACAGAAATGTCCAATCGCATGCTATCCGCTCTGGTCGCCGGCGCGTTCGCTACGGCCCTCGGTTCGATTGCCATTTCTTCCGCTAGCGCGGAGGACATGATGAAGCCGATGAGCAAGGCCGAGATGATGAAGATGCGGAAGATGACCGAAAAGGAAGTCAAATCCGGCAAGATGGAGAAGTGTTTCGGCGTGGCCCTCAAGGGCCATAACGACTGCTACGCCGGTGCTGGCACCACCTGCGCCGGGACAAGCACGGTCGACTACCAGGGGAATGCTTTCAAGCTCGAGCCCAAGGGCACGTGCACGACCATGCACACGCCGCAAGGCACAGGAAGCCTGACGCCAAAAGCTTGAGACAAGCCAAGCCGGGCGGGCATTCATCGCGCTCGTCCGGACCATCTTCACGGCTAGAGGTCGCCATGCCCAACAGATCGCTGTCTGCCACCCAGGATATTGTTCCCTCGCGTTCTGGTGTCGGCCTCAAAGCGGAGCACTACCGCACGATTGTCGAGACCAGGCCCGACATCGGCTTTTTCGAAGTCCATGCGGAAAACTATATGGGCGCCGGCGGTCCGCCGCACCGCTACCTGTCTGCCATCCGTGACCGCTATCCGGTGTCGCTCCATGGCGTCGGTTTGTCGATCGGGGCCGACCGGCCGCTCGATAGAGACCACCTTCAACGCATCAAGGCACTGATCGAACGTTACCGCCCCGGCCTGTTCTCGGAACACCTGGCATGGTCATCGCACGACACAGGCTTCCTCAACGATCTGCTGCCGGTGCCCTACACCTGCGAGACGCTCGGCCGTGTTTGCGAGCATATCGACCAGATTCAGGACACGCTCGGGCTTCAGATGTTGCTGGAGAACCCGTCGACCTATCTCGCCTTCACGGAGAGCACCTATTCGGAAATCGACTTCATTGCCGAAACTGTGCGGCGAACAGGTTGCGGTCTCCTTCTTGACGTTAACAATGTCTACGTCGCATCGACCAACCAGGAATGGGACCCCATAGCCTATGTCGATGCCTATCCCCTCGCCCACGTGCAAGAGATCCATCTTGCGGGCTATGCGAAGGAGGCCGACGACAAAGGGCGGCCACTGCTCGTTGATACGCATGATCGCCGCGTGGATCAGATCGTCTGGGGCCTCTTTGAGCATGCGGTGAAGCGCACCGGCCCCGTGCCGGCGCTGATCGAATGGGACGCAGATGTGCCTACCTGGCCAGTGCTCAAGGCGGAGGCTGAACGCGCCGAAGCAATCATGCTCGCCGCGCAGCCGATGGAATGGCACCATGCCGCAGCTTGCTGAACGGCAACGGGAATTCGCCGCGGCGCTGCTCGATCCAGAGTTGCCAGCCCCGCCCGGCCTCGTCGGGCCTGACGGCGAGCCCAGCGCACGGCGGTTTGCTGTCTACCGCAACAATGTCGTGGCCGGCCTGATCGACACGTTGAAGGCGGCATTCCCAGCAGTTTGCCGCATCGTCGGCACAGAGTTCTTCCAGGCGATGGCGCGCAGCTATGTGGTTGCAGAGCCGCCGAGCTCGCCGATTCTTCTCGATTACGGGGTCAGTTTCCCCGACTTCATACATGACTTCGCACCAGTGGCGGCGCTTCCCTACCTGACTGACGTCGCCCGCCTCGAGCGCGCGTGGACGGAGGCTTACCATGCACCCGAGGCCGCGCCCCTCGATCCTTCGGTGCTGGCGACGATCGAGCCAGATCGGTTTCCGGAGGTTCGTCTTCTTCTTCACCCTTCGGTTCGTCTCGTCCGATCGCAATTCCCAGCTTCGACGATCTGGCGGATGAACGTCGCAGACGGGGTCCCGGCGCCTGTCGACCTTGCTGTCGGCGAGGACGTACTCATCGCTCGGCCGATGGCCGATGTCGAGGTCCGGCTGCTGCCGGAGGGCGGTATGGATTTCGTGCAAGCGCTCGTTGACGGGATGTCGGTGCTTGCTGCGCTGAAGACAGCAATGGCGGCCGACTGCCGCTTCGACCTGTTGGTCAATCTTGCGTGGCTCGTGCAGTCAGGTGTCCTTGTTGGCTGCCGTCCCGCGCCGGAAACGGCCGCGCAAAGCTCGGCGAGGCGAACATGACCGTGGCCAAAACGCAGTCCTACCTCGCTGACATCGAACGGATCGTTCGAAATATCGCCGCCGGGCTCGCCAGCGTGGCCTTTGTGGTGGCGCCGCCGGTCCTTCGCATCGCGCTCGCCGTCCCGTTCTTTCGATCCGGCCTCACCCGCTGGGACGGTTTTCTATCGTTGTCGCCAAGCGCGGCCTATCTCTTCGAGGAGGAGTTCAAGCTCCATATCTTCGGCGATCTCTATGATTTTCCGGCGCCGGACGTGATCGCCCATCTTGTCGGCATGGCTGAGATCACACTGCCCATCCTGCTGGTGCTGGGCCTTGCGACGCGGTTCGCCGCGTTCGCCCTCCTCGCCATGACGGGTGTGATCCAGCTCGTTGTCCCAGACGGTTGGGCGAACTTCCATCTGCCTTGGGCATCCATGGCAATCGCCATCATCGCCCTCGGTCCTGGGCTACTGTCATTCGACCATCTGATCGACAGGCTTCGCCGCCCACAGACGCCTCCAGGAGTCGCTTGATGGCTCGCTCGATTGGACGACGCCTTGACCGTCAGACGGCAAACTTCGCGGCCGCTTCCGCACAGCGAGTGCGCAGATGACCCAGGAGCCGCGCGGCAGAGTGCCACCGCTCAAACTCGTGGTGCGAAATGAGCACCAGGAGCGGCCCAACGGCGACGCCGCAGGCAGCGGCGGTCAAGCGGAGCCAGCTATCCCTGAAATCGATTGGACCATTCTTATGGCGCGCGCCCAGGACGGTGACGCAGCCGCCTATCTTCGGCTCCTTGAGCAGATAACGCCCTATCTTCGCTCACTTGCGGCTCGACGGCATAGCGATCAAGGCGACATCGAAGACGCCGTCCAAGACGTGCTGCTGACCGTGCATTCCATTCGACATACCTATGATCCAGCTCGGCCGTTCGGACCGTGGCTGGTTGCGATTGCAAACCGCCGTTTTGTCGATCGGCTACGCCGTCAGGGTCGCATGAGAGCCCGCGAAAGACCTCTCACCGAGGAGCACGAAACCTTTCTCGACCCTCAAGCGAACATAGAAGAGAGATCGGATCGGCGTCGACTGGAGGGCGCCATTGACGGTCTCCCTCCGATGCAACGGCAGGCCATCCGGCTGCTCAAGCTCAAGGAGATGTCGTTGATGGAGGCCGCGACGGCAAGCGGAATGTCCATTGCATCTCTCAAGGTCGCGACACACCGCGCTTTGGTAAGCCTTCGGAAAATGCTGACCGATCGGAGCAACACGTGATCAAGACAACCGATCTCATCGCATCACTTGCCGCGAACGTCACCCCGGTCCGGCGCTTGCGGCCGCCAGCGATCCGCGCGGCCTGCTGGCTTTTGCTCGCGGCTGTGGTGCTGACATTGCTCGCCATCAGTCAGGAAATTCATCCCGACCTCATTCAGCGTCTTCGTGAGCCTGCCTTTGCCGTCAGCATGGCGGCCTCGCTTTTGACAGGCATTTTTGCGGCGGTTGCAGCCTTCCTGGTCAGCCTGCCGGACCGATCGCGGCTTTGGCTTCTTCTTCCCATGCCGACCCTGGTCACTTGGCTGTCGAACATTGGCTATCAGTGCCTTGTCCAATGGATCAGTATCGGCCCCGACGGCGTCGGCTTTGGAGAAGCGGCGAACTGCTTCGCGACCCTGGTCCTGACCAGTCTGCCTTTGTCGCTGGCGATGCTCGTGATGCTGCGCCACGCGGCTCCGCTCCGGCCGACGGCTGCGACCTTGATGGGCAGCCTGGCCGTCGCCGCGATAACAGCGACGGCCCTGTCGCTGTTTCACGCCATGGATGCCAGCGTGATGATTCTGATGTGGAATGTCGGCACCGTGGTCCTGCTTGTCGGGCTGGGAGGGCTGTTCGGTCGGAGAATGTTCCGGTGGGTCGCACCGAGGACATTGTCGGCCCGAGATTGAAGCCCGGGCGGTAACAAAAATGTACCCATCGGCGAAAGCTTCCAGGCGAGTTTCTCTCTTGTTCCTCAGACGAGGGCGCTGCCTCGTTTTAAGGCTGCAGATCCCACCCCACAACCAGGAGATAATCATGCAACGACGACTGTTTCTTACTTCCGTGCTTGCCGGCTCATTGGCTTCGTGGGTGGTGACATCGGTAGCGAGCGCGGCAGAACGGAAGACCTTCGATTCGGCAAGCTTCGAAGCGGCGCAGCGGCGCGGCGCGCGCATCCTCGTGGATATTTCAGCGCCTTGGTGCCCAACCTGCAAAGCCCAAAAGCCGATCATCGACGCGCTTGCCGAGCAGCCGGCGAACAAGGACCTGGTGATTTTCGCGGTCGATTTCGACAGCCAGAAATCTGTGGTCCGGGAATTCCACGCGCAGAGCCAAAGCACCCTGATCGCGTTCAGCGGCACGACCGAGACCGCCCGCTCGATCGGCGACACCGACCCTGGCTCGATCGCGGCCCTGGTCCGGTCGACCGTGACGAACTGAGGGCGGCGTGATGGCAATTGGCAGCAGCCTGTTCGCGCTCCTGGCTGGCATCCTCTCGACGCTATCGCCGTGCGTCCTGCCGCTCTTGCCGCTGGTTCTCGGCGCCGCGGTCTCCCAGCACAGATTGGGGCCGGCGGCGTTGGCGACGGGCCTCGCCATCTCATTCGTCGCTATTGGGCTGTTTGTCGCAACGATCGGGTTCTCGATTGGACTGGATGCAGGCGTCTTCCGGGGCATTGCCGCGCTGCTCTTGCTGGCGCTCGGGTTGGTCCTCATGCTCCCCCGTCTACAGGCTCAACTGGCCGTCGCAGGGGGACCTGTCAGCGACTGGGCCGATCGCCGCTTCGGTGGTTTCGCCGCAACCGGCTTGAAGGGCCAGTTCGCTGTCGGCCTGCTGCTCGGCACCGTCTGGAGCCCTTGCGTCGGTCCGACACTTGGCGCTGCATCGGTCCTTGCGGCTCAAGGCAAGGATCTCGGTCAGGTGGCGACCGTGATGGCCGCCTTTGGCGTGGGCGCAGCCCTGCCTCTGCTCCTTCTGGGCCTTGTCTCTCGAGACGTGATGTTCCGATGGCGCGACAAGCTCCTGCGCGCCGGTCAAGGCGGCAAGGCGATGCTGGGCAGCCTGCTCTTCGCTATTGGATTTTTTATCCTGACCGGCTTTGACAAGAGGCTGGAGACGTTCCTGGTCGACGTCTCGCCCGCGTGGCTCACTCGGCTCACGACGCATTTCTGACTGACGAAAAACACCGGAAGGTCGTGAGCGCTATGCGGCTCGATCGCTGAGGGCCGCCTACGTCCATGAGGAAATACCGTCTCTTCGTTGCAGGCCGCAAAGGCGCATGGCCTTCCTGGGCGGACATGAAACGTCCCCCACGAGGGTCGATGCAAGGCACCTCAGCACCGATTGCATCCCTGAAATCGCCCCCATTCTCAAGGCATGCCGATTTGTCTGTGAGGGATCGTCTGAAACCGCCCTGCTCGCCCACCACCTGAAAGTTGCCGGAACATGCATTGGTACTTCATCATCGCGCGCCTCTAGCGTCGACCAGATCAGATGGCACAGGCCACCGTTTCATCTAGTCTCTCATGTTCCCTGTCAAGGTTGACGGCAAGAAGGCTCGCCTGCTTGGCAGGTTTGCGAAGCAGTCGGATCGGCTGAAGCTGCACAGGGCTGGGGGTGGAGCTCAGAGACGACGGTTGATCAGACTCTCATCCGCGGGTTGGGTACCGGCCTTCCGTGTCTTCGTCTCGGGGCTGTCCTCGGTCTAGAGGGCGGGCGTCGGGCGCATCGGCTCGGCCACATAACTAGCGACGGGAGTTCCCCACCGTGGCCCCACCCCCAACACTGTGCAGCGGGGTGGGTCGAGACCGGCTATGACGGCGCGACCTCCCGACCGATGGCCCACAAGAAGGCGGCCATCTCGCGTGCGATCGCAGCCACGACCACCGGCGGCTTCTTGCCGGTGGCGCTGAGGCGACGATAGCGGGCGCAGAGCCGGAGCTGCCCCTTCCAGGCAATATCGCGGACGGCCTTGGGCAGCCCCTCGAGCCGCACCCTCAGGGTCTCACTGACCCTGGCAGGATAGCGGTAAGTCCATGCCGCTTCGACCAGGGCGCGGCGGGCGCGTCGATTGCCGGCGAGCGTAAGGCTCGACCGGCGAACCGTGTCACCGGTCGAGCGCTCCCCCGGGACAAGGCCGAGAAAGGCCATCAACTGCGGCGGCGTATCGAAGCGACGCACATCCCCAATCTCGGCCGCAAATATCACTGCGACCAGGAACGAGGCGCCGCGCATGGCCTGATAGGCCTCGACGACCCGCGCCATGGACCAAGTTGGCACGACGGCGCGCAACTGCTCATCCAGGCGGTGTAGTCGCTGAGCCGCGTCCTCGATCGCGTCGATCTTCTCCTGGAACACGATCTGCTGCGCGGTATGCTCGAAGCTCTGGTGGGCAAGCCAGCGCCGGTGCGCCAATGTCCAATGACCGCCGCCCTCGTAGATCCGCCCATGGCGCAGAAGGAATGAGAGCAGCTGCTGACGTTTGCGGCGCAGGTCGTCGGCTGCGGCTTCGCGGGCCCGGACGAGATCGCGGACAGCCTCGTGGACTACGTCCGGCACCCACACCCCGATCAGTTCGCCCGCCCGATGCAGTCGCGCCAGCGTGACCGCGTCCCGCCGGTTGGTCTTGACGCGCTCGCCCGGCCGCTTCGGGATCAGGGCCGGCGCAACCACCATGCAGTCGTGACCAAGATCGCGAACCTGCCGGCACAACCCATATCCCGTCGGCCCAGCCTCGAAGCAGACGTGCAGTCGATCATACTTTTTTCCCAGCTTCTTGATCGTCCGCTCTATCGCCGCCGGACTATTCTCGACCTCGCCGACGAACCGGACCTCGCCGGTGCGGCCGCCCTCCGCGATCGCAACCGCGTGCTTCTTCTTGGCTACATCAAACGCGACAAATGCTTCGCTATACTCTCCCATGGCTCGCTCTCCGTGCGTGAGGATCGGCTCGGCCCATCCGAGCAACCCTCGTCTTTTAATCGCACGAAAGGGCGGGCCACCGTTCTCCGCCTCGGAACATGACGTCTAGCGGCTAGAGTTGCTTCGGCCATCGCTCTTCGCGCCAAGCGGCGTTTGCGACCGATTAGCCAGCGAACAGTCCAAAGGCTACGAGCAAAGAAGATACAATACCCGTCGCCGTGTAAGGAACCGCCATAACGGAGTTATGAAGCACGGGACTCGGCTCAGCGCCGCAAGACTGCGCGAGCGCGCCAAGTGGCGTAGTCGTACTGGGCTCATAAGTTCAATAAAAGGCCGGACTGTTGAGTGCCTGTTTCGAAATGCAAATCACTCCGGCCACTCAGGCCGAGCACACATAAAAACACGGCACGGCGCCAATCGCGGTCACGCTGTAGAAAACTTGCCTTCCTCTTCATGACTTCGCGAGTTACGCTCCGCGCGCCTGCAGGCGAAGGGCGCAGCTCAATGACGGCGCACCTGTTCCTTCCGCTGGGAGTGAGAGGCGCGAATTGATATGACTGATCGACAAATTCAGAAGCTTTTGCTGGCTGTTATTGGCGTCGGGCTATTTGTGATAGCTGCCTATGCCGAAGAGCTTACGACCAGATACCCGTGGCTCGTTAAACCACAAGACGAGCTGACCAAAGCAGAATGTACCGCTGCTATGCGACACGACTACAATTATTGGTGGGCACGGGGCAAGTGTCACATGAAGTTCATCCGAGAAGGTTGGGGAGTCGCAATTAGAGATGGCGCCGCCAAAGAGGATCCGGAGAATCCTGTCGTGAGCACGAAAAAAGGCGAGTTGATCGAGGGCATTACGCAATACTGGCCGGACGCAGGAACCTATTGCGTGCACGGCGGCGGCTGCGTTACCGCCAAAGATGTGAAGCTTCTAGGCTCAATTCTCACAGGGCCTGATGACGATTATAAAACAGGCGATGAAACCGATCGATATCAAGGTGTGGAGTCATCCTGCGAGCTCATCCTCGCCGATCGCGCAAACATCATTTCGGCGAATGCGAAGGAAATATTGAAGGATTGTCACTAAGGGGTCAGCGCGCATCGTCGAAGGCGAACGCACCATCCCAATTCGTTGATATCATAGGGACGGCGAAGGCCCGATGCCATGCCGATTCACAGTCTCGGTGCAATAGTGGGAGGGACAATGACTCAACTGGTTAGAATCTTGGGTTTTGGTGTACTCGCAACAGTTTGGATGACTGCGGGAGCGCAAGCTAAGGGGCCATCGTTCGACTGCAAAAAAGCGGCATCGGTGAGCGAGAAAACTATCTGTTCCGATCCCAAACTGTCGGAGATGGACCTGCTCATAAACAAGGCATTTGAGAAGTTCGAGCCTGAGTATGATAGAAGTAAGCTCGCGATAGCCAAGGGTCTGGTTGAGGCCAGAAATGCCTGCGGGAAAGACGTGCCCTGCATCGCGCTGGCGATGTCCAACGCTCTTGAGACCTATGGAGCCGATAGCCCCCCGCTGGGTCGATTCCTACGTGGATGGATTGATCGGGAAGAAAGCCATCAACTACGGAACAAAAGAGCCAGACAGCACCGGAACGGAAGTGCCGAAGCAGTTGGGCCAATGCGTCTCGGTTCACATCACCGCATTGACCACCAACGCGGATGACGGAAGCTTCACGACTTTCAGTAACGACATGTCCAGCAGGTCACTCGATCGGGCCGGCCTTGCGGCCTCCAAGGTTGGCGATCCCGTCGTGATGTGCCTGGTTTACATCCCCCGTGACTGCCCCAAAGGGGATGACCGTGGCCGCGAGTACTTCGGTTTCGGCCTGCGGAGCAAAGTGAAGTGGGAGCTCTGGGACTCAAATCATTCGTGCGGCGGGGCTTGATAAGTCGCCTAAGGGCCGGAGTGATTTGCATTTCGAAACAGGGAGGCACGGTGTCGAGTGGCCAATTTGGCCACACCAGCGAGGGGCGGACAGGCACGATGAGACCAGGTGCTTTTAATGCCGCAAACGAACCCAGCGAAGGCCCGCTGGGATTGACGACCAGCCCTCGCCGGCGCGATCCTAAAAGCGGCTCAGGGAGGGCTTTGGCTGATGCGAACGTTGCTGGCGCTTGCGATGGCAGTGCTCGCTATGTCGGGCTGTGATGACAGCCCAGGCCGCTGGTCTGCGATTGTCTATCCGAATCGAACCGACCGCACAAAATTCATTGTGACGCCGCGTTTTAAAAGCGCGTCGTACTGCCTGGAAAATGCAAAAGAAAAGATGAATGAGGTTCAGATCAACGGCAGCGGCGATTATGAATGCGGCTACAATTGTGAGGAAGACGGTGATCCTCACAGGCTGAATGTCTGCGAGAAATACCGCAAGTAGTCGACCTGAGCCATGACCTATCTCGACGAGGTCCATGCCGTTGGCGTCTGCGGGCCCTGGGGCGGCGGCATCGCCGAACAAGAGAGCCTCATGGACCGGATTACTGTCATCGAAGGAACCCTCGGCAAGGCTTTCGGCGTCATGGGCGGATAGATCGCCCAACCTATTATGAATGCCAAAAGCTCCAGAGGGGGAACGCGTCCGACGAATGGGAGGAGACAAGCTCCTTGTCCGTCTTGCCCTCGCGAACCAGATCATAAGGCGGACTGTCCCGCCCATCTCGAGCCCTCACCGATCCACCTCGCGTGGGTGCGGCGCCCCTGCCTTCCACGCTCCTACTTGCCGCAGGCAGGCTCGCCGGGATGCCCGCAGGACGGCTTCTTACCTGGCTGCGGCTGAGGCTTGGGCTGCTGTGGCATAAGTCGCTCTTGCATCTGGGGCTTCGGCTGCGCATGGAACTCCGGCTTGGGCTGCTGCGGCAGACGCCGTTCTTGGAATTGGGGTTTCGGCTGCGCATGGAACTCCGGCCTCTGCGGCTTGGAGAACACCTGGACGTTCGGCTTTTCCTGCTTGAGTTGGCGCTGCGCATTCCCATTCGGCTTGTTGACCTTGAAGTTTCGCTGGACGTTGACGTCACCGCCACCGGAACCGCCATCGGCGTTCGGCAACTTCCGGAACTTCTTGCCCTTGTCGTTCCCGTTCGCGGAGCCCTGTCCGTTCGGGCTTATGACCACAGCCGGGCCAGGCGACAGTTCCTTGCGCACCAGCTTCCTGGGTTTGCCGTTGTTCTGGTCGGGGAACACCGTCGGATTGTTCTTTTTGAACCTCTCCTGGGCGCTCAGACCGTTCCCTGCCGGCGCGCCGTTGACGGTTGGAAGCCTGCGGAGCTTGCCCTTCCCCTTCCCGGTTTCGTTCTGCTGGCGCATGCCCTGTCCCGTAGCAGAGACGCCGGGATTTCCGGTAGCTTGTTGGTTGTTGCCGCCTGCCGTGCCTTGCTTGCCCAGCAACTTCTTGGACTTGTCGTTATTGGGCAAAGTCTGGCTGTTGAGCACCGGCGGCTTACCGTTGACGAGCGGCAGCGCCCTGCCATTTGCTCCGGGCAAAGCGTGACCGGTCAGCCTGTCAGCCGGCAACTTTTTCGACAGCGGTGTCGCTCGACCGCCGGGCTGCTGACCCTGCGTCGCACCCTGGCCGAGCTTGGCTGGCAGTCCGCCCGGATTCTGGTTGGACTGGGCGGCTTTCTTCTGCAGCAGCGGCGGCAGCGCGACCTTGGCGGCGAGTGCGGCGGTGCCCATGCCCACTGCGGCGCCTGTCATCTTCTGGCCCGTGGTGAGACCGCCCGGCGCGTTGCCATTGCCCTGCCCGGTCTGACTGTTGGTCTCGTTGTTGATCGTCGTGTTGTTGATGATCGTGGTGTTGTGGATGTTGTTGAAGACGATGTTGTCGCGCGGCGGCACAATGTTGTGCGGTGGGTTGACCCACACCGGCACCGGCACGAAGACCGGCACCGGCAGAACGAAGATATCGACTGCCGGCTGCGGGGGCGCCAACACGATGAAATCCGGCGGAGGCGGCGGCAGGAAGATCACCGCGACCGGCGGCGGCGGATCGAAGTCGAACTCGGGGTCGTCGAAATAGAGCACGGGCCGGTCGACGTAGATGATCTCTTCCTCCGGCGGCGGCGGCACGTCGTAGTCATAGACGGTAAAATCCTCCGGCGGCTCCAGCGCGGCATCGAAATGCTCCAGCCGGCGACGGGCATCCCAGGCGTGCGGCCCGTGCGGATAGCGATCGAGGTAGGACCAGTAGGCTTCCGGGGTATCCCTGAGCCAGGTCTGGCGCCAGGTGATCGCCTCGCGCCGCGCCGCCAGGATTGCGCGCACGCGCTTGGCCATCGGGTCGTGCGGATAGGCGCCGAGAAAATCCTCGTAGCCGCGCATCGTATCGCGATCGAGGGCGGCGACGTAAGCGTCGCGCGCGTCGAAGTCGCGGATCGGCTTGGTCCGCATCGTGTGGCTCTCCGACTCCGAAACCTGGGGCGCAGGAGCATCCGGAGAACGATCGAAGAAGACGAACGGCTCGGTGATCTTCGAGGCGTTCCAGGGAACTTCCGCTCCTGCAGTCACTTCGTTGACGCGCAACCGCGTCCGGTCGAACACGTCGCCCAGTTGTAGGCCACCTTCGCGCATCATCTCGGCGAGCGCCTGGGCATAGGCGCCGTACGGGCCCTTGCCCTCCGGCGCGACCGTGCCAGGAGCGGCATTGAAGGCGATGAGCATGTTCGGGTCGGGATCGACCAGCGCGAGGCCGCCGGCAAGTGGCTGATTCGACTGTGCGAAGGAATTCGGTCGCGCCGCATCGAGCACGATAATGTTGACCTTCGTCGGCAGCGCGGCCAGTGGCTTGGTGAGATCGGAAACCCGCACCGCCGCTATCGGCACGTCGGCTGCGTTCGAAATCCGGGCGTCAACCGGCAGGAAATAGTTCTCGCCTTCGAACTGCACGCCATGGCCAGCGAGATAGACAAAGACGACCGCATCAGGACCGGCGGCCGAGACTTTGCCTAAGAAATCACGGAATGAGCCGCGTAACGATTCCTGGTCGACATCGCGCGCACCGACAACATCGAACCCGGCCGCCTGCAATGTCTGTGCGATCAGGCCTGCGTCGTTTGCGGGCGTCGTCAACTCGCCGGATTGATAGCCGGCATTGCCGATGACAAAGGCCAGGCGCTTTTCACTTTGCGCGAGCGCCCCCGTCGCGAAACAGACCGCAAAAACAGCGAGCGCGACAAGGAAACCGAGGAGCTTTTGGGGCGTCCGCATTACAATCCGCCATCCATACGAACAACAACGCTGCAGAGACGGAAATATTCCGCGGACAGTGCCAAGCAGAATCTCGCGCGGCTTTGCGGCACAATTCCGTCCAAAAAGCGCTTTTCGGTTACCCCGGCACGATGCGATCTGCAGGTGCGCCGGATCGGGCGTCGCCCTGCATGTGGACGTGGCTATCGGCGTATCGGACACGGCGACGGTAACAGAAGTCCTGAGCGTAACTGGCTCCGACTACCCGACATCCAAGCAGGGCATGCAGGACTCATCATTCAGAGCCTGCTAAACTACGCGCATATCGGGGACAAGCCATGGTCAATCCTTCGCAACAGATCATGAGGCTAGGATTCTGATTCGCAGTGTCACAGGCGCTGCGCGTCATTGTCGAACTCGGCATCCCCGATCTCCTGGCTGCCAGCGAGCGGTCGGTGGATGAACTAGCGGCTGCCACTCAATCAGATGCTGACTCGCTTTACCGTGTAATGCGACTTCTCTCGCCTGAAGGGGTGTTCAGGGAAGTACTGCCCCGTCATTTCGAGTTGACGGAGGTTGGTGCGGTGCTGCGCTCCGATCGGCAGGGTCCCCGTGACTTCGTCCGTATGATTAACAGCGAGGCCTATCTTGCCTTCGAGCAGCTCCTGCATTCTGTCGGCACCGGAAAGCCGGCCTTCGACAAGGTGTTCGGGAGCCCAAGGTTTGACTGGCTGTCGGAACACCCGGAGCAGGCCTGCCTTGTTTCAGCGCGCCATGGTCGCCTTGAGCCAAGGCAGTAACGAGCCCGTTGCCGAAGCTTATGACTTCAAGCCGTTCACGCGCATCGTCGACGTTGGCGGCGGGCATGGTCAGCTTCTCTCTGCGATCCTGGCCCGCAACCCTCATTTGAGCGGCGTGCTTTTCGATCTGTCTTCAGGCGTCACGGCAGCACGCCAGGGTGCCGGAGGCGACCTGCCGCGTACCGAATTTGTCGCCGGCAATTTTTTTGAAAGCGTTCCCACCGGTGATGCCTACGTCATCAAGAAGGTCGTTCACGATTGGGACGATGGGCGTGCTGCGGAGATCCTGCGAAATTGCCGCAAGGCAATGCTGCCGAACGGGAAGGTGCTTGTGGCCGAAACCCTCGTGCCGCCAGGTGACGAACCGAACCAGATCAAGGGTATCGACGTGGTCATGCTCGCCGTGACTGGCGGCCTGGAGAGAACGCAGGCCCAATACGCAAGCTTGTTCGGCGCCGCTGGGCTGCGCCTTGAGCGAGTGATTCAGATTCGGGGACCCATTTCCATCCTTGAGGGCTGCCCAGCCTAACGCGGCATGGTCGACGTCGCGCCACTGGCCAAACCCAAGACCTCGTCAGACCTCCAGCACCATGGGAAGCCATCTGCCATCATTCGGTCACGGTGTCGCCATGGCGGTGGACGACCCTCCACTGGCCGTCCTCCCGGCGATAGACCTGAGTGACGCGCAACGTGTATGTGCGCGGCTTACCGTCGACCGAGACGGACGTGCGCTCTAGTCCAGTTGTGTAGGCCATATCGCCGATCACGTCGTACGCCTGCACCTCGAAGACGAAGGACGCGCAGTTCGAGAAGCTCTTTCCCAGATAGGCGAAGAGGTCATCAACCTCGGCTTGACCGTTGGCGTTGCGCCACGCACCGAGAACGCTGACCGGATCACGATCGGACCAGAGCGCCCGGCGTGGCGCCGGGTCACCATTGTGGAGGGCAAGCTCGGCTTGGTACAGCGAGGTCTTCACCCACGCCAAGAAGTCTTCACGGTCCTTCATCTTCCTAGCGTCCTCCCTGTGCAGCGCCTTGTCACAATCCGGTAGATTGAATTTCGAAGCTTTTGGGTGTTCAGCATGATCGAGCCGCTATTAGGATGTTTCGACTTATCCGGAGGCTGAAATCAGCGATCGGTAAAATGATTTTACAAATCGCCAACAGGCTGGTGCAGATCGGAGATCAGGTCTTCCTGAGCGCGACCGACCTCGCGAGGACGAAGAGCCCGGTCGAGCAGCCCAGTGCCGCCAAATGAGGCGATGATCTATTAAACGGTGTCGAACGGACGTCAGAAAAAAATCGACCTTACGTGATGGTGGCGGGACATAGCCCGCCACCAAACTGTTAGAGAATGCCGTGGCTTATTTGGAGCCGCCGAGTGCCTTGAGTTTCTCGCAGAACTGAGCATGCGGCTTGCTCATTGCCGCGTCGTTGCATTCCTTCATCATCTTGTCCTGATCGGCCTTGGCCATGCCGGCCCAGGCCTTTTTCATATCGGCGTCCGGCTTCATCGTCTTCATGCTTGCATCGGTGAAGAACGGCGCCATCATCTTGGGTTCGTCGAGCGCGCCGGCAAGCGCCGCGCCGCCCACAATGGTGAACGCAAGTGCGCCGAAACACGCAGTTTTGAAGCTCATGGAATTATCCTTCCCTACTCATTTGCCCCGACCGTCGTTTGCGATCAGGTGCGGATTCTAACGACACATAAGTGACTCCTAAATAATGGCGAATATTAGGATGTCGCTTCACAAATCGACACATCATTGAAATGCTATTGCGGCAAATGTCTCTTTTCCGACAAGACTTTGCTGGACTGCTCGACGCGTTTGCGCCCAATCGCGCTTGCGCGGCATGGATGAAGCGCACCAAGAATCCGCAAAAGCTATAACCCCCGTTCGAGCAATTCCGAGGGCTTCAACAGGCGCGCCTTCGTGCTCCAAGTTGGATAGCCGCTCTTGAGGTCGGCGCTGAATGGCTACCGTGCAAGCGAGCCGCTGGCGACGCGCAACGATTATCTCCGGGCCCGAGTCTCGATCGGTCTTCGCCTGCTACCAACCGTAGCTAAAGGTGGCGCCGCCACCGCCATTGCCGTTCTGCGCGACGTTGGCGTTGGTATTCCTTCCGAACTGGAAAATGCCGTAGGCGTTGTCATTGCCGTTTTGCCGCAGGGTGGCGGAGTGACCGTTGCCCTCCTGTTGGATGATGCCCAGATTGCCGCGACCGTTCTGGCTAATTCCTGCTGCGTTTCCGTGTCCGGACTGACGGATGCTGGCACCATGCAGGCCGCGATACAGCGAATAGAAGCGCAATCCAGTAGACAAGGCCCCGGCGTCGCGGGTGTTGTCAGGAGCAAATGTCACCGAAACCCAGCTCCCTGCGTAGGCCGGTGCGGACAACGCCGCTTGGCCGACTCCGCCGGCAACGAGAGCGGCGGTAAGGGTCTTGAACATGTTGAGCGTCATCTTGGTCTCCATTTCCGATTGCCTCAGCCTATGGCCAACCTTCTCATTTCGTGGCTGAACACTCTTGGAATCCCTCGTTCAGCTGTCGTTCAGTCATTTTCCCCTGGCCTGGCGCACATGGAAAAGGGCGCCGAATGCCGACGCCCTTCTTTCGTAGATATGGCGATGCGATCAGGTTGCGCCACCAACCCGTTCGGCGCAGCCGATGTTCTTGCCATCGACCGTAATCTCGAGCCTGGCGTCGTAGACGGCGCCTTTCGCGCCAAGCGTGACGACGCCGAGCGTCGCCGGCTTGCCAAGTGTAGCGCTGAAAGCGCCGCCCTGCTCGATATTGGTGCCGCCGGTGCGACCGGCACTTTCTATATGGAAGGAATAGGTGCCGCTCACGTTTCTGTCGGCATGGGCGAGCGCCTCAAGCAAGACCATGTCGCCTTCCGGCGTGACGCGGATCTCGCAGCGCACCGGACCAATGGACTGGTCGGCGGTGGCCATGGCCGCCTGCGCGCCGACCGGGATCAGAACCAGGGCGAGTGCGGCCATGACGCGGCGGGGATGCTTGACGATGTGTGGCATGGTTCGTCTCCTTGGCGTTCGTTGGGTGGCCTCGGACTCTTTCCACGGCCGCCCGGCCGTTGCCGTGTTTATGGGCAGGCCTGGACGAAAGCGGCGACGTTGCCGCTGCCGCCCTGGCTGACGTTGGCATCGCAGCCGTGGCCCACCTGCACGCCGGCAGCGATGTTGCCGTTGCCGTCCTGAGTCAGGATGGTGGTGTGGTTGGAGCCGAACTGGCCGACGCCGGCCACGTTGCGGTTGCCGTTCTGATAGGTGGCGCCGTAGTTGCCGACCCCTTGCTGGCCGATGGCCGAAAGGTTGTGGCGCCCACGCTGCTGGCCGATCACTGTGTTGAAGCGGCCGTTCTGGTAGACCCGGATACGGTTCTTGAAGCCGTTCTGGGCGCCGCCAGCCGAGTTCGACCAGCCATATTGCTCGATGCTCACGTCGTTGGCCATGGCCGGGGCGGCGGCGGCAATACCGACAAGAGCGGCGAGCGCGGTTGCGATGAAAGAATTGCGGATCATGAGAGCGTCTCCTTTGGCGGACGGGACCGCGAGTTGAACGGCTTCTTTTTAGGAGCTGCCGTTCGAACCGATGCTGAAGGCGGCGTTCAGATGGAGTTCAGGAAGGACTAATTGATCGCGCTACTGAGACTTTAGAGAGCATTTCCGGCATTCGGGCCGAACATTCACCGGAGAGGGGCCCGCGGTGAATTGAGGCTTCTCTCGACCACTTGTCAAAACCTGGTAGCCCTGCCCTTCCATCATCTGTTCAAGGGGGGCGGCCATACCATTCATACTAATTTGTAAGGTAGGCGCGCGGAACCGAAGCGGGGGTTTGCAGCTTCCTAGTTTCAACGGAGGATGCATAAGGCACACCAATGTTCAACGACAGGGAATCACGATTTTTAGAGGCAGGGCTGTTCGTCGCTGTGCCGCTCTCAATCCTGGTCGCGGTGTTAATGGTTAGCCTTACGTTTGGCTGGTTTGGATGAGCACAAGTGCGATCAATTTTCTTTGGGGTCTGAATAATAACCGTCACCTCTTCAGAAGACTGTCTTCGTAGTCGGCGCGACCCTCCTCAGCATCGGCCTCATATTCAGTAAATATTACCACCGCCGATCTTAGATCGGGACCTTTAGCAATCCGCACGTTAGCTGGCGGATTTTTACATTGGGCGGGGTTTAATCGTGGACGCAAATGCAGCAAACCCGGTTGTCGGGCCATCCAAGCCGGGACTGCTCAGCATCCTTGGACCCGGCCTGATCACCGGAGCCTCGGACGACGATCCAAGCGGCATTGCAACGTATTCTCAGGTCGGTGCCCAGTTCGGTTACGGCATGGGCTGGGTCATGTTGTTCAGCTGGCCTCTGATGTGCGCTATCCAGGAGATCAGCGCCAGGATCGGCCGTGTCACCGGTCGAGGTATCGCGGGCAATCTGCGAAAGCACTATCCGGCCAGCGTCGGAATTTCCATCGTTTCGTTGCTCATGGTCGCCAATATCATCAACATCGGCGCCGACCTGGGAGCAATGGGAGCTGCGCTAAAGCTAATTATTGGCGGGCCGCAGCTGCTTTACGTTGCGGCGTTTGGCGTCGTGACCGTCCTGCTTGAAATCTTTTCCCGTTACTCCCGCTATGTGTCTGTACTGAAGTGGCTGACGCTGTCACTTCTGGCGTATGTCGCCGTGGCCTTCGTGGCGAAAGTCCCCTGGGCGACGGTCGGCTACAACCTCATTGTGCCTCACATCAGTTTTGAGGGCCAATATATCACCTCCGTCGTAGCCATCCTTGGGACGACGATCAGTCCCTATCTTTTTTCTGGCAGGCCGGACAAGAGGTAGAGGAGGTCAAGGAGCGCAAGGAGGCATCGCCGCTCAAAGTCGCTCCCAGACAGGCGCCGGAAGAACTGACACGCATCCGCATCGATACCTATTTTGGCATGGCCATCTCCAACGCCGTCGCCCTTTTCATTATCGTGACAACGGCGGCCACGCTCAATGCCAACGGTGTGACCGACATTCAGACCTCTTCGCAGGCGGCCGAAGCGCTTCGTCCGATCGCCGGCCAGTTTGCGTTCTTCGTCTTTGCGCTTGGAATAATTGGCACAGGCTTGCTGGCCTTGCCCGTGCTCGCCGGATCGTCCGCCTATGCGTTGGGAGAGACGCTCGGCTGGAACGTGGGATTAGCCAAAAAACCGCACCGGGCTAAAGCCTTCTACAGCACGATCGCTGTGGCGACCCTGGTCGGGATCGCCCTTAATTTCACCCCGATCGATCCGATAAAGGCTCTGTTCTGGAGCGCGGTTATCAATGGCGTCGTGGCTGTGCCAGTCATGGGTATGATGATGCATCTCTCGAGCAAGCGCGCGGCAATGGGAGACTTTCAGCTGCCGACAGGGCTCAAAATTGTCGGCTGGCTTGCCACTGCGGTCATGGCCGTGGCCGCAGTTGGCCTCTTTGCGACGTGGTAATATGGGCTTGCGAACGATAGAACGGGTATCTGATGCGTCGGGCCTCACGGGATTCCAAAACGCCTCAAATAGGTTGCTCAAGGCGTCGTCGTTGTCGTTGACTTGTTACGGCCGTTACATCATGCTGATGCGATGGTTGTCCTGACGTGGCTTCTTTTGACATACAAAGTGCCTCCAGAGCCCGGCACCAAGCGCGTTGCGCTATGGCGGCGGCTGAAGGGCATGGGCGCGATTTACCTGCAGAACGGTGTCTGCCTGCTGCCGAAGACCGACGATCATGTGCGCCGGCTGAAAATGCTGGAGAACGATGTTTCCAAGATGGGCGGCGAATCCGTCATCCTGGAGACGGTCGCCCTTGATCGCGCTCAAGAGGACAAGGTGGTCGCCCGCTTCAAGGCGGATCGCGACGACCAGTACCGCGAGTTTCTCGGGCGGTGCGCCGGCTTCGAGGTCGAGATCGCCAAGGAGATCACGATCAACAAGTTCACCTATGCCGAGCTCGAAGAAGAAGACACCGATCTGAAGAAGCTCCAAGGCTGGCTGGAGAAGATCAAGAAGCTCGATTTCTACGGTGCATCACTTGCGGATGAAGCAGCCGAACGGCTGCGGGCCTGCGAGGCGTTGCTCGACAGTTACGCTCAACGGGTCTTCGACGCACACGACGAAAATCGGTGAGGTGAGCGGTCAGTATGACGGAACAGGCGCGATGACAACCGAGATCATGGAACGCCCCACATCCAGGCAGCGGATTCCGGCCGGCATTTGGGTCCTCGGTTTTGTCTCGATGCTGATGGACATCTCATCGGAGATGATCCACGCGCTGCTGCCCATCTACATGGTGACGGTGCTTGGCACTTCGGCCCTTACCGTCGGCGTCATCGAGGGCATCGCCGAAGCGACCGCCTCGATCACCAAGGTCTTTTCCGGAGCATTGAGCGACTGGCTCGGCAAGCGCAAACTCCTCGCCGTGCTCGGTTATGGCCTGGCGGCCTTCACCAGGCCGATCTTCCCATTGGCGTCCTCGATCGACTGGCTCATCGCGGCGCGTTTCATCGACCGTGTCGGCAAAGGCATTCGCGGCGCGCCGCGGGACGCGCTTGTCGCCGACATTGCCCCGCCGCATCTGCGCGGAGCAAGTTTTGGCCTGCGCCAGTCGCTCGACACGATCGGTTCGTTTCTCGGGCCTCTCATTGCCATTGGCTTGATGTGGCTGACAGCTTTTCATTTTAAGACGGTATTCTGGTTTGCCATCATCCCGGCATTCCTGTCCGTCGGACTGCTCCTCGTCGCCGTGAAAGAACCGGAGCGCCCGAAGGAGCAGCGCCGTGTCCGCATGCCGCTGCATCGCGACGAGCTACGCCATCTGGGGGCGACCTATTGGTGGGTCGTGGCGATTGCGACGGTTTTCACTCTTGCTCGGTTCAGCGAAGCATTCCTCATTTTGCGTGCGCAATCCATCGGTCTGCCGATGGTGCTGGCCCCGATGGTCCTAGTGATCATGAGCCTCGCCTACTTCATGTCGGCCTATCCTGTCGGAGTGCTGTCTGATCGTGTGAACCGCCTGACAATCCTGATCGTTGGTCTGTTTCTGCTCCTCGCAGCCGATCTGGTTCTCGCTTTTGCGCCGGGGACAATCGGACTTGTGCTCGGAGTGGTCCTCTGGGGGCTGCACATGGGCTTCACCCAAGGATTGCTGGCGACGTTGATAGCCGATGCGGCCCCGGCGGAATTGCGCGGGACCGCCTTCGGCATGTTCAACCTCGTCACCGGGTTGGCGCTCCTCATCGCAAGCGTGGTCGCAGGGGCTCTCTGGGATGCGACCGGGCCGCAAGGCACTTTCCTTGCAGGCGCTGTCTTC
Source organism: Mesorhizobium sp. GW821-FHT07A06 (assembly GCF_059419085.1). Taxonomy (NCBI): domain Bacteria; kingdom Pseudomonadati; phylum Pseudomonadota; class Alphaproteobacteria; order Hyphomicrobiales; family Phyllobacteriaceae; genus Mesorhizobium; species Mesorhizobium sp. GW821-FHT07A06. Next base: position 955,055 of record NZ_JBWKRC010000001.1, on the reverse strand, counting down.
ACCGTGTTGACCTTGGTAGGCCTGCTCCCTGTTCGAACGCGGTTGGGTAAGCGGGAGGCGTCCTGAAAGTGGGCCGTCTCTCGCGGTTTCTTTTCGAAATGGAATGGTGATGGAATGGAAAATCTGGATGCGCAGGTGACGGGCTGGATCAACAACCCTTCAGGACACAACAACCTGATCGATTTGCTCATGATCGCCGTCACACAGGTGGGCGTGCCACTGTTGATCTTGGCCGTGGTGGCGTCCTGGTGGTGGGGTGGCGGCGGTCGCTCCGAAAGGCATGTTGCGGTTGCCTGCGGCCTGTCGTTCCTGCTTGGGCTGGCTCTCAACCAGATCATTCTGCTTCTGGTCCATCGCATACGCCCCTACGACGCCGGCGTGTCACACCTGCTGATCGCGCGTAGCGCCGATCCGTCGTTTCCTTCGGATCATGCCACCGCCAGCTTTGCCATCGTCTTCAGCTATGCTTTCAGCACCCGTGTCCAAAAGGCATTGTGGTTCTTCGCGGCCGCCCTGCTCGTCGTGATTTCCCGTGTCTATGTCGGGACCCATTACGTTAGCGACATCCTGGGCGGTGTCGCGACCGCGCTTGTCGCCGCCGGGCTGGTCCGGATCGCTTATCGGGAGGACACCCGCATCGATCGATGGGTGACCGGAATTCTGTAAGTGGGCGTCGGTGGAAACCGTGATGTCGGGCAGATGCCGCAGCTCAAAAACCCAGAGGGCTCAAAAATGGCGCACGAATCCTTTTCACCGAACCGGATCAATCGCTCCCGCTTGCTTGCCCTTGCCTATCTCTTGCTGGTCATGTCGCCCGTGACTCCGGTATCCGCCAGCGCCGCTCTCGAAGCTAAAATGGCGGGACTCGCGGATGCGACGGTGCTGATCATACGTCATGCCGAAAAGCCCGACAGCGGGACTGGGCTATCGCCTGCGGGGGAGGCACGCGCGCAGGCCTATGTCGGATATTTTCAACATCTCACGCTGAATGGTGCAGCATTTCGCCCTGATACGCTGATAGCGACCGCAGATTCCAAAAACAGTGCGCGCGAGCGTCTGACGCTTACGCCCTTGAGCCAGGCGCTTGGGATTCCTCTGGATCTGAGATTCAGCAACAAGGATATCGCAGGCCTTGTTCACGCCTTGACGAACGAAGCCCACGGAAAGTCCGTGCTTATTGCCTGGCATCACGGCACGTTGCCGCAGATCATTGAGGCGCTGGGCGGCGACCCGCACGCGGTCCTGCCCGACGGCTACTGGCCCGAAGGCGTCTTCGACGCCGTCGTGGCGCTTCGCTACGACCACAACGGGAGGTTCATTCCGGGCTCGGAGCAGCTCATTCACGAAGATTTCGCAAAGCCGCCGGGACTGATCAAGGGAGCGAACTCCCAATGAGCCCCTCCCCAGTACAAAGCCTTCGCCGGGCGCTCCGGAGCTTCCGACAAAACGGGGGACCATAAATGTCCTTTTTCTCGGCGCTCACAGACTACATCGCTTCGCATCCGCATCTGGCCTATGCCGCGATCTTTCTGCTGGCCCTGTCGGAGTCCATTCCGGTCATCGGCGCGATCGTTCCGGGAACGGCCATCATCGTTGGCCTCGCCGCTCTTGTCCCGAGCGGCGTGCTGATGCTCTGGCCGATGTTGATTGCAGCCTTTCTGGGCGCGATCGTCGGCGACGGGCTGTCTTTCTGGCTTGGCCACCGTTACCACCATGAAATCCTTCTGCGGTGGCCGTTGAACCGTTATCCCGAACTCATCGCCCGCAGCGAGGCGTTCTTCGAGCGGCACGGCGGCAAGAGCGTCTTTCTGGCGCGCTTCACGCCAGGCGTCCGCGCCTTCATCCCGCTCGTGGCAGGCATGTTGCGAATGCCGGCCCGCCGATTTTATTACGCCAACATTCTCTCGGCATTCGTCTGGGCGCCGTCGCACATCCTGCCTGGTGTGTTCGTCGGCGCATATTTCAGCGTTGCCGGCGCTGCCGCGGGCCGGCTCGCGGTGCTCCTTATCGCCCTGATTATTATCCTGTGGGTCATCGTTTGGGTTGTGCGTCACACGGTACGCCGGGGCATTCCCCTCCTTCTGGCCAATGTGGAGCAGCTGCGAGGCTGGGCGGATACTGGGGATACCTGGGCGATGCGCCAAATCCGTTCCTTGCTCGATCCGGCCCAGAAGGAAACGAAAATCCTCGCGGCGCTGGCACTGTTGCTCGTCGCCGCCGCCTGGATCTTCTTCGGCATCCTCGAGGATGTCGTCAGCGGCGATCCGCTGGTACGCACCGATGCCGCAGTCTATCAAATTCTTCAGGATCTCCGGACGCCGTTGGGCGATTCCTTGATGGTCGGCTTCACGGAACTCGGCGACACGACGGTGGTGATTGCGATTGCCGTCCTCGTGTTCCTGTGGCTGGCCTGGACGCGCGCCTGGCGCACCGCCGCTTACTGGGTGGCCGCCATCGGCGGCGCGGCAGCCATCAACACGGGCATCAAGGTTGCCCTCCATCGCGCGCGTCCGACCGAGAACCTCTATTCCGGTTGGAGCGATTTTTCTTTTCCCAGTGGCCACAGCACGGAGAACGCCGTCCTGTATGGTTTTCTGGCTTTCCTGATCGCTCGGCGCGTCCGGCCAACTTGGGGTCTCCCGGTTGCGCTAGCTGCGGCCGTTTTGGTGGCCTTGATCGCCTTCTCCCGGCTCTACCTCGGTGCCCACTGGTTCTCCGACGTGGCGGGCGGATTGGCCTTCGCGACGGCATGGCTGGCCCTGCTCTGCATCGCCTACTTGCATCATCAACCGTCCGAAAAAGGCGCCGGAGGTCTCCTAGCGGTGGCCTGCGCCGGCCTGGTCGTCGCAGGCGGATATCATGTCTATCGCAACCACACCAAGGACATGGAGCGTTACGCAGTCCAATACGAGGCACCGTCGATCCTCACGGCGGATTGGTGGGCGCGGGATTGGCAGCAAATGCCTGTGCAACGGATCGATCTCGCAGGCGAGATCGAGGAACCGCTGACATTCCAATGGGCCGGAAGCCTGGAACGTCTCGAAGCAGATTTGGCGCAAAAAGGCTGGCGCGCGCCATCTCCATGGACGTTGGCCGGCGCTCTCGCGTGGTTCACGCCGCACCCTGGTCCGATGGAACTTCCAACGTCGCCCTATATGGAGCGCGGACGCCTACCGAGCCTAACACTGGTCCATCCCAATGACGAGGTAGGCGGCACCAGCTCACGTTTAGTGCTCCGGATGTGGGCCACCGACATTGATTTGCGAAATGGCCACCTGACGGAACTCTGGATCGGGTCGGTTGTCGAGGAACGGCTGGGTAACCGCTTCCCGCTCTTCACGGTGGCGCAGGCGCAGCCCGATGCGAACGCGCCCCGCAACCTGCTGGCTGCGTCTCTCGACGCTGGCCGCCTCGTACCTCGGCCCGATCGGAGTTCGACCCACATTTGGGATGGCCAGGTTCTGCTGGCCTTCGACAGAAGCATTCAAGTTGATCAAGATGGCGGAACACTGCCGAACGGTTCTGCCAAACGGTAGTTTCAATGATGCTGCCCGGTTGATTGATTGGGCTCGGTCGGGCGGTGCGACAGGAGCTACGTTGGGATCCCTTGGCTGTGGGGTACGGTCCAGCAGAGAAAGGTGGATAACCCGCACATGACCGCCGCGGAGCAAAATGCCAGGTCCGAGGAAAGTAGTGGCAGGTGGCGATTTGCTAAGCTGCTGTACTGGGTCTACGAGCGTCGGCTGCTACGTCAGATTCGCGGACGGGTATTCCCACGCCATGTCGGTTTCATCCTGGACGGCAACAGGCGCCATGGACGTCAACGAGGATTGCAAGATTTCAACGAGATTTATCGGCGTGGCGCCGAGAAGCTCGACGACGTGCTTAGTTGGTGCGCCGAGTTGCAGATCCCTGCTGTCACGCTCTGGGTATTCTCCACGGAGAACCTCAAACGCTCGCCCGAGGAAATTTCTGGAATTCTCGCGGCAGTCGAGTCCAAGATCGCCGCTCTTGCCAGCGATCCACTCACGCATCGACAACGTATCCGGGTGCGGGCGATCGGCAGACTTGATATCCTACCGGCATCGGTCATCGCGGTCATTCGAATGGCGGAAGCGGCGACTGCGCAATACGATTCCCTGACGCTGACGATTGCGGTCGCTTACGGCGGGCGCGAAGAGATCGCCGACGCAGTCCGCTCGCTGCTTCGAGACGAGGCGGCTCAGGGGATCGCGTTGCCGAACATCATTGAGCGCGTCACCCCCGAAGCCATTGCTCGCCACCTTTACGCGGCTGATCTACCCGATCCAGACCTCATCATCCGCACCAGCGGCGAGGTGCGTTTATCCGGATTTCTGCTTTGGCAGAGTGTGCACTCCGAATTCTACTTCACGGACGTGTACTGGCCGGCGTTCCGCAAGATCGACTTCTTGCGCGCGATCCGGTCGTTCCAGCAGCGGACGCGGCGCTTTGGGCAGTGAGACGGCCACAGAACTGCAACCAAGGGATCTTCTCACCCTTTCTCAAATGGCGCGCACATGACAGTCCTGGTCCTCCTCAACGCAAGCGCCGGTACCATTCAGCGCGCCAACTACGATGTCGAAGCATTCGTTCGACACGGGTTGCAAGCGCGCGGATTGGAAGCCGAGGTGCGAATGGCGGGCGGGAGCCAGATCGCGGAGATGGCCCACAGCTTCGTCTCGGCGAAATCACCCGGCGGCAAACCAAGGACCCTGGTGGTCGGCGGCGGCGATGGCACCCTCGGCTCCGCAGCGTCGGCGGTAGTGGGAACGGATGTCGTGATGGGCGTTCTGCCGCTCGGTACCCTCAATCATTTCGCCAGGGATCTCGGTTTGTCGAATGATCTGGGCGCGGCCATGGACATCATCGCCGCCGGCCATGTCGAGCAGATCGATGTCGCGGAGGTGAACGGCCGGGTCTTCCTCAACAATTCGTCCATCGGCGTTTATCCGTTTCTCGTCGCCGAACGAACCGCCGAGCAGAAGCGGCTGGGCGTGGGAAAGCTTGCCGCTCTCGGCCCGGCGCTTATCCGGACGCTCAGGGCTTCATCTTGGAAGAGGGTACGGATTTCTATCGGCAACGAGCGAAGCCAGAAGACGCTTTGCGTGTTCGTTGGCAACAATTTCTACGATCTGCGCGCGCTTGGCCATCGCGACAGTCTTACGTCCGGAGAGCTGTGTGTCTACGTAGTGAGGCAGCAGTCCTGGCTGGGGCTCGCGCTGCTCCCGTTCAAGGCCGCGCTCGGGTTGATCGACCCAGTCCGCGATGTCGAGCTCTTCCGGGTTCAAAATCTGGAGGTCAGTGCGCGCCGCCGACACCTGCGCATCGCGATGGACGGCGAAACTGTCGAGGCGATACCTCCATTGCTCTACCGCATAAGGCCGCGCTCTTTGCGAGTGCTCGCGCCTCCCTTGAAAAACCATGCCACTTAAAGGCTCGCTGCAACACACGGTGTTCCAGCAAATTGCAACGGAGTGGGCTCAATGCGGCACCTGGCGAACACAATGCTTCAGTCCATCCGAAAGGCAATCCAGACAAATCCGGCACTTCAGCGCCACATCGCATCCCACCCGCGTTTTTGGGGCTGGCTTGCCAAGCGATTCACCTCCGAACCATTTGGCCTGCGCCTGACCGTTGGCGCAGCGCTGGCGTCCGCCTGCCTGTTCTTTTTCCTCTCGGTTGTTCAGGATTTGATCGCCAACGAGGCCGTCGTTCTCGCCGATCTGCGCCTGCTATCCTTGGTTCAAATGTATCGCACGCCCGGCCTGAACAAGGGTATGCTCTTCCTGACCTATCTGGGAAACTGGCAGATCGTCACCGCTGGCGCCAGCTTGCTTGTCCTTTATCTTGCGCTCACTCGCCGATGGCTCTGGATTCTGGCGCTGCTCATCTCGATTGGCGGCGGCGAAATTCTTGTGCAGTTGGGAAAGGTGGGCTTTGGCCGTGCCCGTCCCGATCTCGTCAATGCCTTGATCCCAGCTCAAGGCCCGAGCTTTCCGAGCGGTCACGCCTTTGTGGCGATATGTTTCTACGGCCTGGTCGGATGGTTCGCGATCGATCGAGTGGAGACATGGAAAGCGAAGGCCGCAATCGCAGCCATGACGATAGCCACCGTATTGGCCATCGGCTTTTCGCGAATCTATCTCGGAGTCCATTGGCCATCCGACGTGATCGCAAGCTTTGGCCTGGGCGCAGCCTGGCTCACAGCGACAATCACCTTTTTCAGCGTTGCGCGAGCGTCGGCCGCCGATGGCACTTCCTGCCCCACGGGTGCCTGGCCAAGAGCCATGGCGGTATGTCTCGTCGTAGCCTGGGCGGGCATCGTAGCCGCGTTCAATTACATGCACCCGTTTGTCGACAAAAGCCCGCCCAGGAACGCGCCGATCGACCTGCCCGAAACGAACTTCCCGGCGGCGATGTTCGCCTTGGCCCCGCGGTTCAGCGAAGACATAACCGGAAGGCCGATGGAGCCAATCAATGTCATCCTGATAGGGAGCGAGGCTGATCTCGAGAACGCCTTTGGTCAGGCCGGATGGGAACCGACGGACAAGATTTCGATCTTAAGCAGCTGGCACTTGCTTGTCGCGGAGCTTCGCAACCGGCCTCCTCCGCGTGCGCCGGGGCTTCCGACATTCTGGAACGGGCAGCCCAATCAACGGGGCTTTCAACATGTGGACTCTGGCGGCTCGCCGCGTGAGCGACACCACCTCCATTTGTGGGACACGGACTTTCGCGTCTCCGGCAATTCGGTTTGGCTTGGCACGGTTCATTTCGACAAGGAGGCCAAGACCAAAAGCGGAAGAGGTCTGCTTATCCATCAGGTGGATCCGGACATCGACAAGGAGCGGGATGCGTTGCGCGCCGTCCTCCTTCAGCCGAAGTGCGCCGGGAAGATAGATGAGGCGGTCGTGACCGAGCCGATGACAGGCAAAAATGCCATAGGAAATCCGTTCTTCACGGACGGCAAGGCCATTGTCGCCTTCCTGGATTGCAGACACGGGTAGCGTCCGCCTGCCCACGCTGATGCAATGTGCAGGCGATTGACGACCGATCTTTGCGTTCTCAATTGCTGCTCTCATATGTTGACAAGGACATTCAAGTATTGCTAATTGCGGGCGCTTAAGGGGTCGGAGATTGGTATGAAATCTGCACTGTCACTGTTCGCGAGCGCCATGGCGCTTTCCTCTCTCTTGGTTGTCGGGCACGCCATAGCCCAGGACGCAAGCGGCGAGATCATTGTCTACAATGCGCAACACGAGAGCCTTACCAACGAATGGGTGAAAGGCTTCACCAAGGATACCGGCATCAAGGTCACCATACGTAACGGCGAAGACCCTGAATTCGCCAACCAGATCGTCGGCGAAGGCGCTGCCTCGCCGGCCGATGTGTTTCTGACCGAGAACTCACCCGCCATCGCGCTGGTCGACGCGGCCGGCCTTTTCGCGCCAGTCGATGCAGCCACTCTGGCGCAGGTGCCGGAGGAATTCCGGCCCGCCAACGGTCATTGGGTCGGTATTGCCGCGCGCAGCACCGTCTTTGCTTACGACAAAACCAGGCTGACTGCCGACAAGCTGCCGAAGTCGCTGCTAGATCTAGCCGACACGAGCTGGAAGGGTCGGTGGGCCGCTTCTCCGTCAGGGGCCGATTTCCAGTCGATCGTCGGGGCCCTGCTCGAGATCAAGGGCGAAGCCGATACAGCGCAATGGCTGAAGGCGATGAAGACCAACGTCACCACATACCGCGGCAACAGCGCCGCCATGAAGGCGGTCAATTCCGGTCAGATCGAAGGTGCGGTGATCTTTCACTATTACTACTACGGCGATCAGGCGAAGACGGGCGAGAATAGCAAGAACGTCGGGTTGCTCTATTTCAAGAATCAGGATCCAGGCGCGTTCGTCAGCATTTCCGGCGGTGGTGTCCTAGCTTCGAGTAAGCATCCCAAGGAGGCACAGGCCTTCCTGAAATGGATCACCGGCAAGGGTGGCCAGGACGACCTTAAGACCGGCACGTCATTCGAATATGCCGTCGGCGGCGGCGCCGACAGCAATCCGGCTCTAGTTCCGCTAAAGGACTTGCAGGCTCCGAAAGTCGAGCCGTCGCATTTGAACAGCAAGAAAGTGACGGATCTCTTGACCGCTGCCGGGCTGCTCTGATTGGCTTGGCTTACCGTTGACCGTGCGGGCCGCTTATTTTCCACGCAGCATGGCGACGTGATCTAGGGTGTCCGCGTTCAATTGGCTGAGGATCGCGTCAATCCACAGCCATCCGGAAATGCTTCCAACGAGATTGGTGCCGCAAAGAACGACCCGTCGGTGACGATGTCCGCAGTAGTATTCTCCAGGCTCCATTCCTTCGGCGGCTCCCCCGGATTCGGACCACGTCCAGCGACATGCAGCCCTGCGGCAACCAGCCTGCCTTGCGCGTTATGCCGAACAATGATCGAACCGGATGTCCCAGGGAAATTGTCCCCGTCCGTAAAAATAACGCTCAAACCATCCCCCGGATGGAGCATCATCTTTACCGTAATCTTTTCCATGATTATGGGCCCGGCAGCCTCGATCCCGAAGTCCATCGGCGGCTTTACCGTTATCATGTACAGCTGGGAGCCTTCGGCCAGATCCGGGTGATCGAGATCCGGGTCGAGGTATTTCATGCCCTTGGGACGGTCTACAGGCTGGAACACGGCCCGATCATCAGCAATGGAGGTTTTTGCCGAAGATCGCTGGCCCAGGCTGTAGGAGGTCTCGAGAGGATTGATCGGATGGTGTGCCAATACAGGTGGCGTTGAGCTCAGTTCGGGGAACGTGGTGAAGAAACAGGTGCTGCTGCCACTTTTCGCTTTTTCATGGAGAAGGATTCGATCCTTCTCATCTATGACGACATGAGCGTTAGCGACGAGACAGCTCTTGCTGCCGATAAACCAGCCGGCCCCGCCTCGATAATGACTCTGGTCGCCATATTTCTCGCAGGAGACACGAACTCCGGACGAAACAATCGTGTTGAATTCCTTGGCCGAGAACCCGGCATGCCGTGCGTTGGTCAAATTGAAGGTGACAAATCTCTTTCGAAAGTCACCGCTCGAAAGCTCGTCATGGCTTTGAAGGATGAAATTGGCAGGTAGCAACTGTCCTGCATATTGCTGCTTGTTGAGGCGCAGTGAAGCGGCGCGCGAGCCTGCCCGGGTCTGTGGCCGAGCCGACGCGACCAATGCCACCAACAGGGCGGTCGCCAGGAAGCCGAACCCCAGATGCCGCATCAATGTTGTGTTGCGTTGCTCCATCACTTCAAGTCCGAACTACTCCAATCTCGACTTTCTCCGCACGACGGTGGCCGTCGGCGCGCTTCCATCGGGGCGCACGGAGCAGCCACGTCGAGAAACCGCGAAGTGAACTCTTTGATGTGAAACCAACTGACCGATGCCTATTGTTCACTTCCCTTCCCAGCCGGAGTGACCCGTACGAGTTGGTGACCGTGTCACCCCATCACGACTTCCGCAGCCCCGAGCGGAAACTCTTCCACCCGCTTGCGGAAGCGGCCGAAGTGCAAAGCCATTGTTGGCAGCACCAGCAAGTTCAGCACGGTCGAGGTCACCAGCCCGCCGAGGATCACGATCGCCATTGGCCCCTCGATCTCGTTGCCGGCCGCGCCACTGGCCCAGGCCAGCGGTAGTAGGCCGAGGGCGGTAACTACCGCCGTCATCAGGATCGGCACCAGCCTTTCGGCTGCGCCCTTGCGCGCGGCATCTGGCCCCCACACCATCCCTTCCCTGTTCACCAGGTGCTCGTAGTGAGAGATCAACATGATCGAGTTGCGCAGCGTGATGCCGAACAGAGTGATGAAGCCGACCAGCGAACCGAGCGACAGGTCGCCGCCGCTCGTCAGTACCATAAGCACCCCACCGACCAGCGCGAACGGCAGGTTGACCAGCACAAGGAGCAGTGCCCGCACGCTCTTCAGCGCCAGGAACAACAGCAGCACGATGCCGACATTGGCTGCCACGGTATAGATCAGCAGATCCTGCTGCGACTGTGCGCGCGCCTGTTCCTCGCCGGCAAACAGCAAATAGGTGCCTTTAGGCAGGCTGACTTCCTTGTCGATGCGCTGCTGGGCTTCGTTGACGAAGTCACTCACCGCGCGGCCGCGCACCGCCGACGTCACCGTTTGCAGACGTTGACCATCGGTGTGCAGGATTTGATATCGGCTGGTGGTCTGGCTGATGTCGGCCAGCTGGCTAAGCGGCACCGTCACGCCTGCCGGGCTGCGCAGCAACAACGAGCCGATCGCCGCCAGATCCCGGTGCGCCGCCGGCGCCAACGACACGTTGACGTCATACACCTGGTTGCCCACGTAGACCTGGCTGGCAGCCACGCCCTCGTACGCAGTCTGGATCGCCTCCAGCACGTCGACCGGGGTAAAGCCCCAGCGGGTCAGCTGCTCTGGCTTCAGCCGCATCGTCAGCTGAGGCACGTGCTGCGCGGATTCGACACGGACGCCGATCGCGCCCGGAATCTGGCCGACCAACTGGGCGATTTCGGCCGCCTTGCTGTCAATCACGTCGAGGTCCGGGCCGAACACATTGATCACTACCGGCGCGGTCACGCCGGAGATGCTCTCGTCAATGCGCTCAGCCAGGAACGTGTTGACCGAAGTGATCAGTCCGGGGAAGCTGGCCAGCGTCTGCTGGATGTCGAACAGCGTACGCCGGTGCTCGCCCGGCGACAGCGGCTTCAGGTCGACCTCGAACTCACTGATGTTGACGCCGGTGGGATCGACCACCTCGCTGGCTCGGCCAGCACGCTGGGCCACCAGGCGGATGCCCGGAATCTGGTGCAGCGCGGCGGTCACTTGGTTGCCTATTCGCATCGACTCGGCCAGCGACGAGCCAGGCGCGAGCGCCATATGCACCAGGTAGTGGCCTTCCTTGAGCTCCGGGATGAAATTGCCGCCGAAGAACGGCAGCGCGCCGAGCGCGCCGACGCACAGCACCCCAATCGTCCAAATGATGGTTCGGTAGTGCGACTCGATGGACGATAGCAAAGCGAGATAGCGCGCCTTCAGCGCCTGCACCAGCTTCGGTTCTTCCTCCTTTAGCGGCTTGCCCGTCAGCAGCATGAATGCGAGCGCCGGAGTCACCGTCAACGCCACTAGCAACGAGGCCAGGATTGCCAGGATATACGAGAGGCCTAGTGGCGCGAAAAGCTTGCCGGCGACACCCGAGAGCGACAGCACTGGCAAGAACACCAAGGCTACGATCAGCGTCGCGTAGACCACAGCGCTGCGAACCTCAAGCGAGGCGCTCAGCACCACCTGCGCCGGAGGTAGCGGTTTGGCCAGTTGTTGGTTCTGGCGTAGGCGGCGGAATATGTTCTCGACGTCGACAACCGCGTCGTCCACCACCTCGCCGAGCGCGATCGCCAGCCCGCCGAGCGTCATCGTATTGAGGCTGACCCCAAAGTGAGAGAGCACGATCACCGTGGTCAGCAATGACAGCGGGATAGCCGTGGCCGAGATGAGCGCGGTGCGTACGTTGAACAGGAACAGAAACAGCACGCCGACCACCAAGACGCCGCCAAGGACCAGCGCGGTGCGAAGATGGCCGATGGCAGTCTCGATGAAACCAGCCGGCCGGAAGATATCAGAATGCAGTGTCACCTGTTGGGCGGCCAGCGCCGGCTGAAGCGCGCTCAGTGTCTGTTCGACCCGGCGCGACACCGACATCATGTCTGCGCCGTACTGGCTTTCCACCATCAGCGAAACCGCCGGCTTGCCGTCGATCGACGCTGCGCCGACTGCCGGCGCCGCTCCGATCGCCACGTTGGCGACGTCGGCTAATCGCAGCGCGACGCCGTTCTGGTAGCGCAGCACCACCTGCGACAGCTGCTCCGGCGTCAGCGCCTGGCCTTCTGTGCTTAGCACGATGCGCTGGTTGGCGTTCTCTACATAGCCGGCGCCACGTACCCCTGTCGCGCGCTGCGCTACATTCAGCAGATCCTGCAGCGCCACGCCGTGCTGCACCAGCTTGTTTGGGTCGGCCTGGATCTGGAACTGCTTGACGTCGCCGCCGAACACGATCACGTCGGCGACGCCAGGCACACGCAGCAACTGCGGCTTGACGGTCCAGTCCGCCAGCGTCCGCAGCTCTAGCAGCGAAAGGCGATCGGAAGTCAGGCCCGCAACCAGGGTCACGTTGGTCGAAGACGTCAGCGGCAGGAGCGCTGGCGGTTTGACGCCGTGCGGCAACGCCCCACTCAGCGCATTGAGCCGTTCGGCCGCCAGTTGCCGGGCCCTATAGATATCGGCGCCATCCTGGAAGGTGAGCGTCACCATCGATAGCCCCTGCAGCGACTTGGAGCGCATGCTGGCGAGGCCGAGCGTGCCACCCATTGCGTTCTCTATCGGCTGGGTGACCAGCGCCTCGACTTGTTCCGAGGTGAGACCGGGCGCTTCGGTTTGGACCACAGCTAACGGCGGCGCGAACTCGGGAAAAACATCCTGGCGCGCCTGCGTCAATGTATAGATACCGTAGCCGGCCAACAGGCAGGCCAGCGCGATTACCACGCCGCGGAAGCGAATGGCAAAGCGAATGGTGGAGTTCAACATGATAGGGCCCGGGTCCGGTTAGTCGTCACACTCGGGGTCTTTGCAGGCGGCCGCCGAGCTGATCGGTGGGCGCTGCTCCTCTGACAGCAACAGTTGCGCGCCGCGCGTCACCACCCGTTCGCCGGGCTTGAAGCCGGCGTCGACAAAGTAGCCACCATCGTGAGGCGACTTGTCGGACACAAGGCGGCGCACGAACTGGTCCTTGCCCTGCCGTACATAGGCCCACGGCTGGCCGCCGAACCATAAGACCGCCGGCTCGGGGATGACCACTCCCAAGGCCGTCTGCTGACCAGACGGCAGGTAGGCGATCACCTTGCTGCCAACTGGCAGGCTGGCAGGTGCGCGGTACAAAAAGGTTGGGCCTTCCGCGATCGGATCGCTTTGCGGTGACGCCGAGACCAGGCTGGCGGCGATCCGACCATATGCGCCGCCACTGAACGCTATTTGCTCGGGTGCCGTGGTTCCGCTATCGATCGGCAATGCCATCCGCAGCACCATGTCTTGCCGCTCCAGGAGCACGGTGAGCGCCGTATCCGTGCCAGCGATCAGCGAGGCCAGCGGCGCACCGAACTGCTGCAGTGCGCTCGCACGTACTGCTTGCACGTTGGCCTGGGCCGCCTGCAACTTGGCCTGGTCGGCCGACCAGGCCGCCTTCGCCGCCTGCATGGTCTTCTGCGACACGCTCATGTGGTCTTGAAACAGCACACGGTTACGTTCGGCATCCTGGCCCGAGGCGTCGACGGCCGCCTGCGCGCTGGCGACATCGGCGGCCGCGGTGAGGTAGCGCGCACGCAGGTCGATCAAGAGCTGCAGATCGAGCACGCTGCCGTAAGCCAAGTGTTCGGCCTGCTGGTTCGTCGCTGTCAGGACGTCGCTCTCGATCCCGCTGAGCTTCTGCGTCGCCTCGTCCAGCGTAACGATGGTCTGCCCGCCTTCCCTGCTGGCTCGGCTGGCCGGGGCAGCAGCCGGCGACGCCGCGCTCTGCGCCGACTGGTATGGGAGGCCCCAGATCGCCAGTGCGGTGACGCCGGCCGACGCGAGCGCGAAGAGCAGCGGTTTACGGAATGTGCTCATGCTTGGGTAACTTTCTTGTTAGATGGGTGGGCGGCGCGACGCCATCTAGCGGCCCCGGATGGTTTCGAGTTGGCCGATCGCCTGCTGTTCCTAGACGCTCGCGTCGAGTTTCAGTTGCCGCGTCGGCACGGACGGAGTGTTGACCCGCAGCGGCACCTGGCGGTCGGCCGGCCCACAGCCCTCAACCTCGTTGCAATTAAACAACATGGCGATCCCGCCGCACCTCGCTTGGTGCTGCTCCTATACAGCCGCAGCCGGGTCAAAGATCTGCGGAATGCCGTCAATCAGCCGACTGGGAGGGTGCTTTGCAGGGCCGGCGGATGCGCACTGGTTTTGACCAGCGGAAAAAGCGATTGGTTCAGGGCTTCCAAATGTTGACCTCTCGAAGATTGAGAACAGGCTGTTCCAGCGATCCGGATACAGGTTTATCAAAGGCTTGCTTAAGCCCACCTGAAAAGTCCTCGCAGGCGCCCTGCCCCGATGATGATTGGCCAGCTGGGTCATTTTTTCAGCCAGACTTCATCTTGGATCGCACAATATGCCTCCATGGGGCCAAGCATAGGCTGGTGCTGGCGGTAAGACCGCGTCGATCAAGCTGACTGCCGAGGATAATCTGCGGGAGTAGAAAGGCGCCATCGTGCATGGTGAACGGCACATTAAGGTCAAGATCGATGGGCAAACGGGCGCGATGTCCGAAAATCGCGATGTCGGAAAATAAGGACTAGAATAGCCCCGAGCACTGGTTCGGCCCTGATGCAAGTGGTCAATCAACAGGCGGAAAAATACGTGCGCTTGCTACTAGCGGAAGACGATCCAATGATCGGCAGCGGCCTTCAGCAGGGGCTGCGCAAGAAAGGATTTACGGTGGATTGGGTACAGGACGGTAACTCGGCCCTGCTCGCACTGGAAACCACTCCCTACGCGCTGCTGCTGCTCGATCTCGGCCTGCCCCAGCAGAACGGGATGAACGTTCTGAAGGCATTGCGTCTGCGCGATGAGACGCTGCCAGCCATCATCATCACTGCGCGGGACGCACTGGCGGATCGAGTGAGCGGGCTGGACAGCGGCGCGGACGACTATCTTGTCAAGCCGTTCGCGCTCGAAGAACTGATAGCGCGCATTCACGCCGTCAGCCGTCGTCAGGCAGGCCGCGCTCAGATCGAACTGCGTGCCGGCCCACTGCGGCTCGACGTAGCGCGCCATCTTTTGTGGTTGCGCGATGAGCCGACCAGCGTGTCGGCCAAGGAATTTGGATTGCTCCATGTGTTGATGCGCGAACCAGGCGCGGTGCTCTCGCGCGAGCAGCTGGAGGACCGTTTGTACGGCTGGGACAAGGACGTCGGCAGCAACGCGATCGAGGTACACATCTACAACCTGCGTAAGAAACTTGGCGCCGAAGTGATCCGCACCGTGCGTGGCGTCGGCTATCGTATAGGGGAGGACGCATGAGCATGCGGTATCGCCGCTTGCGCCTGTGGTTCATGGGCTCGCTGCGGCGGCGCTTGCTGTTGTGGATGCTGCCGGTGACTTTCCTTGCCGGGATCTTGGCGAGCGTTGGCACCTACTGGGGAGCCTTTCTCGAGCTGGGCGACCTTCTCAACGACCAGATGCGCTATATTGCCGAGCACGTCGACGTGGCCAATGGCGTCCGCGTGTCGTTGGTCAATGACGGCAAGCACAGTGAACAACTCGACGAGGAAAAAGCCGACGAGGTGCTGCTGGAGGTATGGCGTGGTGGCAAGCTGGATTTCACCACCGACGCAACGCTGTCACTGCCGCCGCCGGGGCGGTCCGGGCTGAGCGATGTCTCGTTCAATGGCCAGACTTGGCATACCTTCGTCGACCAGCGTGGTGATCGGCTGATCCGCGTCGGGCAGGCGCAGGACGCACGCTGGGAGGAGCTAGCCGGACTGTCGGTACATCTCTTCTGGCCAGTGCTGTCGCTGCTGCCAGTGGTAGCATTGTTTCTTTGGTTCGGCATCGGCCGCGGGCTGAAACCGCTGCGCCGGATCGCCGGCGAGTTGTCGCGGCGCGACGCCGAAAGCTTGGCGCCTATCGCTCATGACGTGCTGCCGAACGAGGTCAAGCCGCTGGTGGACGGCCTCAACGACTTGCTACGGCGGCTGAATCGGGCATTTACAATGCAAAAGGACTTCATCGCCGACGCCGCGCACGAGCTGCGCACGCCGATGATGGCACTTAGGATACAGACGCAGTTGGCGCAAAGTGCCGACGCTGAAGAAGAACGCCAGGAGGCGCTAGCGCAGTTGGAAGCCGGCGTTACCCGGCTCACCCATCTGGCGCAGCAATTGCTGACGCTGGCCCGGCTCGAACCACAAGAGCAAGCCGCCGCGTCGCAGTCGGTCGAGCTTTCGGCTCTGTGCAAGTCGGTGATCTTGGACCAGATCCGGCTGGCTGAAGCCAAACATATAGACCTCGGCCTCGTCACGCAGGACAAGGTCGTGGTCCTGGGTGGCACGGAAATGCTGCGCATTCTGCTTAACAACCTGGTCGACAACGCGATCCGCTATACCTCGGCTTATGGCACGGTTGACGTCGCCGTGCGACGGAAAGGAAATGAAGTCGTGCTCGAAGTATGCGACAATGGCCCTGGCATTCCGGAGGCCGAACGGGCGCACGTGCTGGAACGGTTCTACCGCGGCAGCAACCAAAATATCCCGGGCAGCGGCTTGGGGTTGTCGATCGTCCAGCGCATCGCCGAACGGCATGGCGCGCGCTTGGTGCTGGACAGCGGTCCGGACGGCAAGGGGTTGCTGGCCCAGTTGCGCTTCAACGACCCAGTGGGAGCAGCCGGGCTGCAATCGGTGGTCCTATGACTGGGATCGTGATCGCCGCGCGTGTCGGCTCTCTCGACAGAGTGGGATGCGGGCAGGTTTACGAACATCTTGCAGGAGCCTCGATGATGACGGCGTCTTTTCTCTTCGCCGTCACGGCGCCGATCGCAGCGAGCCAACGTCTGCCTATTCCACCGGGATGGTCGCGGTGCTCAACTGGGCGGACCTGAACATCGTCGATAGCGGGGCAGTGGGAATCAGCAGCTCGCAGCTCGTTCTTGTGACGGCCGTCGACGGGATCAACTGAAATCGATTCAGAAGCATGGACGAGCGCCTCATGCGTCGCGCAACGGTTGGGTCGCACTTGATCTATATAGTATACCCCCCTATATTACGCTGATTGTAGAGAGGAGACCCGTATGTCGCACACGACCCGGAAGAAAACGAAGCTCATCAACCGCGTGCGCCGCATCCGCGGGCAGATGGAGGCCGTCGAGCGGGCACTCGAAGACGAAAAGGGCTGCGCCGACGTGCTGCAACTGATCGCCGGCGTGCGCGGCGCCATCAACGGCCTGATGGCCGAAGTGGTCGAGGATCACATCCTGCTGCACGTCGCTGACGGCGACCTGGCGCAGGAGGAACGCAATGAAGGCGCCGCCGAACTCATCGATGTCGTGCGCGCCTACCTTAAGTAACAACGGAGTTCGCCGTCATGGCTACCCAGGACGCCACCCATCGCCGGACGCTGGCCGACAATGCAGAAGCTCGCACCGTCGCCCCAGCCCCCGCGCCTGCTCATCACGATCATGATCCCCATGAGCATGACCACGAAGACCATGAACACGGGCATGACCACGACCACCCCTTTGAATGGACGGAGGCCGCACGTATCGCCCTTGTCGCGGTTGCGGCGGCCGCAGTGTGGTTCCGCATCTGGGAGCCGTTCCCGGCGGTCAGCATCATCGGCGTCGCCGGCCTTCTGATCGGCGGCTGGCCGATCCTCAAGGAGGCCTTCGAGAACGTCGTCGAGCGCCGCATGACCATGGAGCTGTCGATGACGATCGCCATCGCTGCGGCGGCCGCTATCGGCGAGTTCTTCACGGCGCTGGTCATCACCTTGTTCGTTCTTGTGGCCGAGGTGCTGGAAGGATTGACCGTCGGCCGTGGCCGCAAGGCGATCAGCGACCTGCTCGAATTCCTGCCGCGCGAGGTCTCGGTCCGCCGATCCGGCTCGATCCGGTCCGTCCCTGCGGAGGAACTGTCGGTTGGCGACGCCATACTTGTGGCGCCCGGCGGAAGAATCCCGGTCGACGGGGCGGTGCTATCCGGTCATTCCTTCGTCGACGAGTCCCGCATCACTGGCGAATCCATGCCAGTCGAGAAGACGGCGGGCACCCAAGTCTTCGCCGGCTCCATCAACCAGTCCGGCGCATTGGAGGTCGCCGCAGAGCGGATCGGCCGTGACACGAGCTACGGCAAGATCATCGAGGCGGTCGAACGGGCCGAGAAATCACGCGCCCCGGTGCAGCGTCTCGCCGACCGCCTGGCCGGCTACCTCGTCTATTTCGCGCTCGGCGCCGCCGTCCTGACATTCCTGATCACACGCGACATCTACTCAACGATCTCGGTCATCATCGTCGCTGGCGCCTGCGGCATTGCCGCGGGCACGCCACTTGCCATTCTCGGGGGCATCGGCCGATCCGCGCGCCTGGGCGCTATCGTCAAAGGCGGCGTGCACCTCGAGACCTTGGGCAAGGTCGATACCGTCGTGCTAGACAAGACCGGCACGCTGACCTTCGGCCGCCCGGAGGTACAGCAGGTCGTGCCTTCTCCCGGCACGACCGACGATGAACTTCTCGGCGCCGCCGCGGCGGCAGAGCTTCGCTCCGAGCATCCGCTCGGCAAAGCGATCGTTGCCTACGCCCGCAGCCAGGGACGCGAGATTGTCGAGCCGACAAGTTTCGCCTACACACCGGGCCGTGGCATCGCGACCTACGTGGGCGGAAGCGCTATCCTCGTCGGCAACCGGGCCTGGATGACGGACAACGGGATCGGGGTACCGGCCTCCGGCCAGAACGTTGCGGGCGGTTCCGAGGTTTTTGCCGCCCGCGACGGACGGCTGCTTGGCTCGATTGCGGTGGCTGACACCGTCCGGCCTGAAGCCAAGCGCGCGATTGATGCTTTGCACCGGATGGGTATCAAAACCGTCCTGCTTACAGGAGACGCACG
This sequence comes from Mesorhizobium sp. GW821-FHT07A06, assembly GCF_059419085.1. Taxonomy (NCBI): domain Bacteria; kingdom Pseudomonadati; phylum Pseudomonadota; class Alphaproteobacteria; order Hyphomicrobiales; family Phyllobacteriaceae; genus Mesorhizobium; species Mesorhizobium sp. GW821-FHT07A06. Next base: position 936,336 of record NZ_JBWKRC010000001.1, on the reverse strand, counting down.
CCCTATCGCAGCCGCCGTCGGCGGAGCGCTAGGCATCAAGGAGATCGAGGCGGAACTGCTGCCAGAGGACAAGCTCACCCGCATCCAGGCGCTGGTGGCGCAAAAGCGCATCGTTGCCATGGTGGGCGATGGCGTGAATGACGCACCGGCGCTTGCTGAAGCCAGCGTTGGCGTCGCCATGGGCTCGGGTACCGACGTGGCGCAGGAGAGCGCAGACGTCGTCCTGCTTGGCAACGACCTTGCGCGCTTCGTCGAAACGCTCAAGGTCGCCAGACGAACGCGAGGCATCATTTGGCAGAACTTCGCAGGCACCATCGGCGTCGATGCGCTAGGCATCGCGCTTGCCGCTTTCGGATTCCTCAATCCGTTGCTCGCCGCTGGCATCCATGTCGTCTCGGAACTGGTGTTCATCCTCAACTCGGCCCGCCTCTTGCCGACGCCCGAAAAGACGGTCGCGGTGGCGCCCGAACTCAAACCCGAACCCACGAAGGCATAAGCCGTGGCTCTGGAATCGCCTTGTCTCGATATCTGCAAATTCGACCGCAAGGCCGACCTGTGTGTCGGGTGCTTCCGCACGACGGTCGAAATCCGACAATGGCGGAAATTCACCGACCACAGACGCCGACAGATTCTCGCTGAACGCCGTCGGCGCGAAGACAAATTGGCCGCACGCAAGACGGCCCTCTAACGGCTCACGCGATCATGGCGATGGCGAGAACGATACGCAGCAAATGGGCGGGCACCGAGGTCACTCTTGGCATGGATGAGGTGGGAAGCGGCCGCTCGGTTGTCCTTCTGCCGGCGTTCAGATATGTCAAATGAGAGTCTTGCGGTGCCGCACCGAAAATACGGTTTCATCGAGGGTGACCCTATCTTCGCCACGAAGCTTTCGTCCAGCGCCACCAAAGTCCGAGGCGCGGTCCTCCGTACGCACGGTGCCGAGATTCTGACCGATCTTCGCCTTGCGCTTGTTCCCAATGTTCGTGTGGCCGATGATCACGGTCCCGAAATTGGGCTTGCAAATGCCGCTTGGCCGGCGCTCTCGCTTGGTTCACGCCGCGCCTGGTCCGATGGACCTTCCGACATCGCCCTACATGGAGCGCGGGCGCTTACCGAGCCTCGCGCTTCCCATCCGCATGGCGAATTTGGCGGGTCCAGTTCGCACTTCGCATGTGGGCGAGCGACATTGATCTGCGAAACGGCCATCTGACGAAAATCTGGATCGGGTCCGTTGTCAAGGAACAGCTGGGTTATCGCTTCTCGCTCTTCACACGATCGCAAGCGCAGCCCGACGCGAACGGACTCCGCCACCTTCTTGCTGCGTCTCTCGACGCCGGCCGCCTGTGACCCGACGCGATCCTCTTCCAACCCCCTTGGGATGGCCAGATTCTGCTGGCCCATGATCGGGCTTGATCTCTCCATCGGCCCGCCGCGATGCTCAGCCTGTCCTATGCAGGCCAGCGCGCCAGCTGCGCGCAAGGCCATGGATTCGGCGGAAATCTGACGGTGAAGATCGGATTCTTGGCGTCAGGCAGACAATGTTCTCGCGGAGCCGCGCGATCACCAACAAGCTCATGAAATCCAGATCAAGCTTATCCAAACCACGCTCGCTATTCGACAATATTTCTTTTGAATAAGTGATCTTCACTCTCTTCAAGCGCTGTCTCCAGGCGCATTCTTCGAGTTGCATCGATTCGTTTGAACTGAAGCGGATGCAGCCCATCGACGTGACGTTGGGCTGCATCAATATCTCCGAAGAAGCCGATGCTCCGCAGGCATCGGTTCCACTCCAAGGCAAACGACCAGGTCTCGGCGCCAGATGGGTCCCGGCGGATAGCGATCTTAAAGTACCCGTCTGCCCCCTCGCCTTCGACTCGCGTATTCCAGCCTGCGGTGAGGTCGGCGAAGCTGCGCTGAAGCGGGTTGCCCCAGTCGGGGCGCCGAGCATCGTTTACCCAGCGGTACTCGCCTGGGAGAAAACTTCCCGCCTGTTTCGCCTCGTCATAGGTGATCAAATAAAAGAAGCCTTGGATATGAAACCAAGCTAATCGACGTACGCGCTCAGGAACGAGTTGGGGCGGAGCCACGAAGCCGAAACTGACGTCGGCGACTGACATCAGCTTGCCCTCAATCCTGCTCTCTTCGTAGCTGTCCCCGATCATCTTCTTCGTTCGCCGACTTCGCGATTTGGCCGCTTTTCTTGCGGCGATCTCTGCCAAGTCCGTTCTTTCGTGCACTGTGCCAAGATCGGGAAGCAACGTAATTGCCGAAATCTCGTCCTCAAGGTCAGCCTTCTCGCCGTTGCAGCCTGTGCAGGAACGCACGATCAACGACCACCCGGTTGCAAAGGAGCCCTTGGGCACGAACCGGCGACCAACCACGTGCTCGTCGGTGAGCAGGCTCTCGGCGGTTTCCTCGCAGCCACAGTAGACGCAGGTAACATTAGTGAGCTTGGTTGCTTTGTTGTTGGGAAGCATGTTCGCGGTGACCGAAAGCGTCATGTCGTCAACCCCATCTAGATTCATTCCAGGAATCGCATCTACGCCGCCGCAGGGCCTTCGATCCATCGGCTAGCGAAGCTTTGGCTGAATCCTTATTCCGCCGACGCCGTCTTGCCAGCCTTGGCATCGGCAAATGGTTACCGGACTGCGATCGGATTCTTCAGATCTGAACAATTTTACGAGTCCTGTTCACTATATCGCAGGACCTCCCGGGTAAATGCGGCCTTCCCCGACTAACACCGGGCACAGAGGACCGAACGAGAATAACAATGAAGTGCATATCGATAGCTGTGCGGGAAGTCCGCGAAGCTCAGGGCTGAGGCCCCGGTATGTTCCGCCGGGGATTCAAATCCGGCTTTTCGACCCTTCCCTGATCGATGGATGACGTGGGGGTTACCCGCGACGGCACGCGTGAACGGGTCCGCGACCGAAAGGTTGGCTTCGTTCCCGCCTGCTGTCCGAAACCTTCCCGTCTCCTGCTCGGCCTATCGATGCATTTCATCGCCTGTCGGCGATGCGCTGCAGTTGTCGCAAAGGGAAACGAACATGCGCTGCCACAACCTCCTGCTCGCCGAAGCTTTGAAGGCGTCCGCCACCGCGTTCGACTTCCGTTCTGACACGCTCGCCAACCATCAGGTGGCCAAGATCCGCAGCTCGTCTGGGGGCTGGTCTATACCGATGCCGCTCCACGTGATTGGGGCCGGAACGCCCCAGCGGTAGATGTCGAGGACAGCGTGGCCAACCGGGTTCCGCGACCAAGGAAGCGCGGCTCCAAGGTGGGCGCCGTGGTCGATCCATTCCGTTGCAGGACCATTCGGTTCGACAGCGGCCTGGAAGAGTCCGTACTTATGGTCCTCGTCACCCTGCCCCAAACCGTGGAAGTCCGCGAACAGCAGAAAGCGGAGTACATCCAGCACGGCGAGAAGCGAAAACACTACTTCGACTTCGTGCAGCAAACGGCATCAAGCAGGATCGCCTACGCCGTCAAGTACGAGCAGGACGTGGATGACGACCTCCGAGAAACGCTCCGGCTCACCTCTGAACAGCAGGGCGACCGGTTCGCCGACGAGTTCCGGATCCTGACCGAGAAGGACCTGACGCTGACGCAGATCGAGAACGCCAAGGAAATCTTGGCGTATGCGTCCGACTTCGACTTCGAAGGCCAGGCGCTCGTGGCCGCCGCGCTGCAAGGGCTTCCCGCGCGCGTCCTGCTCTCGCACATTGTCCGGGCAACAGGCTTGGGCGACCGCGGGCGACGCGCCGCCGTGACCCTTGTCCAGAAAGGACTCCTGAAGGTTCCGGCAAACGTCCGGCTGGCTAGCAATGCACTCCTCGTCAATATCGCGGCGCGCGAAGTACTCCGTTAATTCAATCCTTACGGGAACCCAGTAAAGGCAAAGGAAAACAAGAGAATGGGGGCGTGCTTGAAACTGATGAATCCGGCGGTGTTGGCGGGAAGCTACGAAAGATCTCACCTATTTGGCCGCCACGACAGGCTCGTCATCGACGGTCAGTCCTTTAGGGTCGAGCGCAAAGTCAAGGACTCGCACGTGCTGCAGCCCGTGACCGGCGACCTGATCGCCGAGGACTTCTTCGTCGTAAAGACGGACAAGGAGATCAACGGCCTGATCCGTTCGAAGCGCATTCGCATCGACGAAGGCTACTATTCTAAGGCCCTCGGCATCCTGCGGGTACGGTTCGACGACTCCGACCTCAGCGATCTTTCGGAAGCGGATCTCAAGACCGTCGCCTGGAAGAAGGAGTGGTGCGTTCGTTTCTTGGACGCCGCGGCAAATGTCGAAGGGCGTTGGCGGCCTCGCCGCACTCTCGACGACTGCGCGCGTTTCATTGAGGAGAGCGCTGACCGCATGGATCGCTGGTACCTCGACACATTCCAGGAACGGAGGCGGCCCGGCCGACGGCTCCCTGGAGAGGTGCGCAAGGCGTTCGACTACCCAAGCCCTGCTTCTCTAAAGAATTGGATGGCACAGTTCGTAGCGGGGAACTGCCGCATGAACAGCTTCCGTCCGCGCTATTCGAACAGCGGAAATCGGAACCAGCTCGATCCGCGCGCCGCCGAGGTGATTGCAGTCGAAGTCCAAAAATTCGCCAGCATCCTGAAGCCCAAGATGGCGGACATCTGCGAGAACGTTGAGCTGGCCTTCCACGAAATCAACAAGAGGTTCCCGGATCACCAGCCTGTCTACGCCAGCCACAACGCCATTCGTCGCAGGATTCATGCGCTCGATCCCTTTATGGTCGACGCCGGCCGTGAGGACAGTGACTACGCTCTTCGGAAATACACGCCGGTCGGCAAGGGGCTTTTGGTCACCACGGCGTTGGGCCGGGTCGAAATGGACGACTGGGAAGTTGACCTCCACACACTCATCGAGCGGTCCGCGATCTGGAAGGCCCTGACGCCCAAGCAGCGGAGCCTCGTGCCGCGCGTCAGGATGGCGTTCACTGCGGCCATCGACTGCGCTTCCCGATGCATCGTAGGCTTCAACCTCTCCATCAACAGTCCCTCGACTGCAACGACGAAGCCCGCGCTCAGATCGGTCATGGTCGACAAGACCGAACTAGCGGCTGCGGCGGGAGCAAAAGCTTCTTGGCATATGCATGGCCGCCCCACCTATGTGGCGACTGACGGGGGACCGGCGTACGGCAGCGAATTCGATGACGCAGCGGCACGTGCCAACGTTGGTCGTTTGATCCCGGAGCAAGACCCCCGTATGCGCGGCACGGTCGAAGCCTTTTTCCGCTACATGAAGCGTCTTTGCCGCTACTTCGCTGGACGAGCGTTCGCGAACGTTGTCGAACGGGGAGACTATTCGGCGGAACAGCTCGCGGCGTTGACGGTCGGAGAATTCTACAAGACCCTGATCGTGTTCATCGTCGACTATTACCATCTCCGCCCTCATCGTGGCCTCGAGGGCCGGACGCCGTACGGCAAATGGATGGAGCTTGAAAAAGCTGGCCTGCCGCCTGCGCCGGCTGCGCAACAACTGGCAATTGCCTTCGGGCTGCGACGCAAAGACCGCAGCATCAGCAAGCACGGCGTCGAGTTCCTGGGAATTTCATACAACTCGCTGGAACTTGCCCGTCTCTTCGCTCTCTTGGGTCAGAGGAAGGTCGACGTCATCATCGAGCCTGAGGACCTCGGCTACGTATTCGTCCGGATTCCCAAGGAGTTCAGGGGGCGGATCAAAGGTGTCCCCGAAGACCATGCGTTCCTCACGGTTCCCAGTGTGGATGGCACAGGCAACGGGAAGACGCTCGCTGAAACGCTCCTGGCGAAGCAGGCGGTCCGCGAGTTCGTTAAAGCCGAGCAGGCAGCAGGGCGAACGATCCGCATCGATGCCCATCGGCACTTCCTAGATCTGGCCGAAAACGTCCGCAGGAGGGCCGCCATCGCGACCCACGAAATCACGGAAAAGACGCTGGATCTGATCGAAGCTCGGATCGCGTTCTCCGGCAGGGCAGGACTTGGGTCTGTTGAACATGCGGCCGAGGAACCCGAGGGCGACGGTTTGGGTACAATCGTCGCGCTCTCGACACGACGCCGTGTCGATGCCGGGCAGAAGGCCCTCCCGTCTCCGGAATCGCCCCACGAACAAAGCTCACCAAAGCCGAAGCCGTTCGGCGGAAGCATGAACCTTTACGACGGAGACGACGAATGACGCGTCAACTTGCCGATCAGGGGCTCCGTGCAGATCACGAGCGTGCCGGCGGTACGCTCCCGACGGACTGGGACGATGCCATGTCCGACGACGACTTTCTCGATACGATCGAGGGCCGACTGAGCGAGAAGGACAAACGCGTCAAGGAGATGCTGGAACGCGCGAAGAGCGTTTACGTGCGCTGCGGACGGGACGACGTCGCCAAAAAGACTCTCTCCCGCTTTGTCGCGATGATGCTAGCGAAGAAAAACAATCGGAGAGACGACGGCCGCATCCTGTTCGTCACCGGCGAAAGCGGCGCGGGAAAAACCACCTTGGTGGAGCGCATGCTTGAGGAAAACCTCACGCTGGCCCCGATCAAGAAGTCGTATGGCACCATCGAACCCGTGATTTCCCTTACGCTGATGGGGCCTTCGACCCTCAAGTTCCTGGGGCTGAATATCCTGCGGAAGGCGGGTTACAAGATCACCCGCAAGTACGAGCAAGGCGAGGTGTGGGACATCCTCCCCGAGCAGCTCCATCTGCGGAAGGTTCTTGTCATTCATATCGACGAAACGCAGCACCTGTTGAAACTGACCGAATCCGACAAGGAGCGGGACTCCGTCAGGAAGGCGCTCAAGGGCGTCATGAACTACACGCCCTGGCCTGTCAGCTTTATCATGTCCGGCATGCCGAGCATCACCTCCCTCGCGAAGCTTGACGAGCAGATCGAGCGGCGAGCGCGGCACTTGCACCTGCCGGATGTTGTTCTTCCAGAGGAGCGCATCCTCATCCTCAATGTCGTGGCCGCTATGTGCGAAGCGGCCGGGCTGAACCCCAGCAAGGTGCTGGAAAGCGACCTCCCGGACCGTATCGCGCATGCGGCCAGGTATCGGTACGGACGCATCGCTCAGGTGATCCTTGCCGCAATTGAGCAAGCGGCGCCGCAAAACGCTGCCATTCTGACACGAGATCATTTCGCCCTAGCCTACATCGAACATTCCCAGGCCCGTGGCCATGACGAAATGAACCCCTTCCTCGTAGACGACTGGATTCGATTGGAGCCCGGCCTATTCATGATCGAGGACCACTGATCATGAGAACGAACGGGCGGATTCTCGAACCGCTTGCGTTTGCCTATCCGCTCGAGGCTCAGGAACCGGCGGCGGGCTTCGCGTCCCGCCTGGCGGCCCTGAATGGCCGCTCGCTGAAGGATCTCCTCCGCGACATGAGCATCCATCAGCGGAGCCTCGACAAGGGTGTCCCGTCGGCAGTGCGAGACATCGCCACGCTTGGTCGGGCAGACCCGGAAACCCTGTTGAGATTTACGCCTATTCCCAAGAGCGGCAGATTTTACGAGGTAGCCGACGAGACAGTCGTCCGGCTTGCGGTCAACCGGACGTATTTCCGGTTCTGTGCCCGCTGCGCACGGGAAGACATGGATCACTATGATGGTCCGTCGTCCAGTAGACCGTGGCTCCGGCTTCAATGGACCCTGTCTCATTTTCGGTCCTGCGACCGCCACAATGTCCTTCTTACCGCGACGAACCCCATCCGAACGCCCTTCGCTCCATTCGATTTCAGCGGCACGATGCATGGGCTGATTCCGAGCCTTCACCAGATTGCTGACGCGGCGATCCCTGCGCGCGCCTCCCCTTTCCAGGCTTGGCTTCAGAATCGGCTGCGCGGAGTTCGGTCTGAGGAGAATTGGCTTGACGACCTCCCGCTGTCCGTGTCGGGGCCATTCTGCGAGGCCCTCGGCGTTTCGTCGCTGCATGAGCCCAAGGTCAAGGTCGCGCAGTTCATCGCCTCCGACTGGGCCGCGGCCGCCGATGAAGGATTCCGCATTGCCAGCGCCGGTGAGGTATCCCTTCGCACGTTTCTCGGAAGGCTCAACGACGCGCAGTCTTCGACGCGCGGTTTCTGGGGTCCGCGGGACACTTACGGCTATGCATACGGGCTGCTCCAAAAGACAGTGGACGATCCGGCCTACGCCAAGCTACGCGACGCTGTGCGTAGGTTCGCCCTGGAGACCATGCCGATCGAACCTGGGACCGACGTGCTCGGAGAACCAGCGGGCGGCCGCAAGGTCCACACGGTTCGCACCGCGGCCCGTGACTCCGGCGTGCATGCCCTCACCATCCGTCGGCTGTTCAAACGGATGGGCGTCGACGGCGCGGGAGAGCGATCCGGGGTCATGGACCATCGCATCCTCGTCACGTCCGACGAGGTCCATCGTGTCGTTTCGGAGCTCAAGGATGCGATCACTGCTCCGCAGGTCGAGAAGCTTCTCGGCGTTCCCCGCCTGCACCTGAAGGCGTTGGTCGCCGGCGGACACCTTTCTGCATTGGCAGATACAGGCTCTCGAAGGAATGCGAAGCGACGTTTTTCAACAGAAGCAGTCGAAGAGCTTCGGCTCCGCCTTTTCGACGGCGCCTGCGAAGTGTCAGAGCCAACCGAGCGCCAGGTCAATGTTATCGGCGCGCGGCGTGCGTCCTCCTGCGGCATTCCAGACCTTCTCGACATGGTCTTCACGGGGAAGCTGAGCTGGAAAGGCAGGCTTGTTGGCAGGATGGACTACATGGCACTGCTGCTGGACGCCGACGAGATGACGCGGATCGTGCGTTCGCGCGAGACGCGCACAAATCTTACCAAGGAGGAGACAGAAGCTTTCCTTCCGGGGACGCATGATCGCGTCGTGAACGCGTTGATCGCGTCGGACTACCTGACGCTGGTTGAGGAATTCAGCCCTGACGCGAGGCGGATGATCCCGGTCGTTTCACTGGAGAGCGCGGAGACGTTCAGGGCGCGCTTCGTTTCGCTTGGCGAGCTCTGCCAAAAGGCTTTGATGCATCACAAGCAAGTCCGTGCCCTTCTTAGGCTCGCCGGAATCGTTCCTACGCTGCTCCCGGAAACGGTCGGCGCGTTCTTCTACGACAGACAATCCGTCGAGCATTTCGAGGCCCAAAGTGCGGACGCTTGGGTCTACGATAAGGCAGCAGTTCTGAAAATGATCAGGAAGGAAAAGGCGGACGTGCGGAGGGCCAATTCTGTACTCCTCTCCAGAAAAGCAGAACCCCCGGCCGACGCGACGTCAGGTCCGGGGGTTTCCTAGTGCTCACCGCAGCGCATAACCGTCAGGGACGGACAGAGGCGGCAGGGATACGCAATTGAAAGGATAATGTAGGACCGATGGCTGAAAGTCAATCCGCATTCGACTATGCCCACGCCCAAGAGGCCGCGATCCGGAAATCGCTGACTGAGCCTCGGCTAGGGAAATATCTAACCCGAAGCGGACACAAGTTCCACTTTACGATGCAGTGGTACCTCTGGAATGCCCGCTTAGCAAAGGCATTTCAGTACCCGCTCCAAGTTCTCGAGGTCACCCTCAGAAACGCCGTAGTCGAGCATCTACACCGGGGAGGCGCTCCTGAGGAGTGGGCGTTCGATCAGCCAACCATTGACCGGCTTGAAAAGTCCGACCCCGGAATCCGGGACCTTCTTAACAAAAGCAAGCGGCAGCTCCTCTCCAAAACGCTGCCTCGGCGGGAGGTCACGCAACTTCGGGCAATCCCAGACGCGCAGGATATCGCATCTTACGGGCGCATCACCACCAACGACGTGATCGCGAACATGTCCTTTGATTTCTGGGCTCGTCTGCTGGGTCCCCAATTTGAATCACAGTGGCATGGTACCGTTCATACCGTTTTTTCAAATGATCCCAGGGTCACTCGCCGCTCAATCTGGAGCGGTGTCATGCGGATTAAGGACTTTCGGAATCGGGTCGCCCACCACGAACCGATCTTCCAGCTCGCCGATCTCCAGGACATCCATGCTGAGATACTGAGACTCACGGGACTCCGGTGCACGACGACAAAAACCTGGCTTCAGCACTTCTCCACCTTCCAGAGTGTCTTCAAGCAGATGCCAGGAACTTGGAAGGCACCCGGTGACCAATCCATCAACGGCATGCTGCATCCAGTTTTGGAAGCGACAGATCCATCAGTCGCCATCAGGGAAATTCTTGGGCCGCTGTCAAACTCAGACACTTTGGGCATCCTGAGGCAGAATGGCGAGATTACCCTCTTCGGCCAACCCGACATCGCGCGGTGGCTGGCGAGTTGGACTGATCAAGGCATCGTCGATCTGGACGCGCCGTTGACGCAGATGATCGAGCGCGCGGGGTCACGTCATCGGACCATCGCTGTCACTTCAGGCACAACGGTTTCGGAGGCCGGCGCTAGGTTCTTCGAGCGAAATGTCCCGTCGAAAAGCAAGCCCACGGCAATGCTCGTGACATCCGACGGAACCGCGACCGGGAAACCCATCGGCATCCTGCTAAAGGAAGACCTCCGCGGACGACGTTAGGCGTCTGGATGCAGCTCGTCCCGAGCTGCATCCACTGTGCGATGCTGCGCAACCTTGATGTTTGTCTTCTTCGGCGCGCCTGGACTGCACTGGCGTGCGACCACATTTGATTGTTGCAAGAGCGCCCCCGAACCTGTCTCCCGGATAGCGGGAGACCCGACATGAGAAACCGAAAGCAGGAAGCCTTCCGGCAAGAACGGGAGGCATTGGGGGAACAGGGCACCAAACGCGGCCCGGGCTTTCTTGTAGACTTCCGCCGCAGACCGGATTGGGTGGAGGGCAACCCGAACATCTGGGAACTCGATGTAAAGGGTTCTCACAACGAATACTCCGTCATCGTCGGCACGCTTTCCGGCGAACTGGATGTGATCATCCAACGCCTGCCAGAGCCCAACGCTGATAGGCATGGCGTCATGTTCGGTCGGACTCTTGTGGAAGTTACCCTGCCTCCGGACATCAGGCGGCTCTGCGGTGAGACGGTCCTTCCGGTTCTCGTCTACAGGGTCTTGGCCGCCCCGGCGGGATCGCCCTACAGCAAGGGGCAAAGCTTCGCCGACGCCGATCTGAGCCGTCCTGTTGCGGCCCCGAAAGCTGACAAGGTCGCGAACGAAAAGCGGAAAGAGGCCCTCCTTAGGCAATTCGAGGTCGAGATAGCCGAGGGCCGTTCGCTCTCGCCGCAGTTCTAATCTTTGAAACCGCGATTGCGCCGGCAGGTTTCCGCGCTCAAGATTCATTCATCGAAAAGACTGTCAGGGTAACAGAGATGACCAAATTCCACCGCCTTCCGAACGTCGAACAGGACCTACTGCCGACAATAAAGCTCTTCATGGAAATCGGCATGCCCGATTCCGTGGAGAGGATGATTAAGTTCAGCGGCGAAAGAATGCGTTCCTCGGAAATCCCTGAGGCAGTCCGCGTCCTTGAGGAGGCGCAGTCGTGGCTAGCTTCGGCGAGGCTGCACGAAATGGTTCACGGCAAGGGCAGCCTGCTGAATAAAGAACACCCGACATACGTGAGGGCCTTCGTCACGAAGGAGGCCGGCAGACCAGTTCCGGAGCAGTTCAGATATCCAATCAGGCCTCACGGCGCCGGACGGCCCATCAATTGGAATGTCAGCTCCTGCAACGTCTCATAGACTTGCTCGATGATTTCCTCGGTCTGTGGATCGACGGCCGTGAATCGTTGCTGCGTCACAACCGTACCGTTCGGATAAGCCACGACATACACGGCTTGGAATATCCATAGTCCTGTATTCGGTTCGTCGCCCTGGGTGACCGTGATCTGCGCGCTATAGAAATCGGCGGCGGCCACAGCGTCGGCTTCGCTTAGGAAAAGTCCCGAGATCCGGCCGAAGCAATCTCTTGAGCACCAGATTTCAAGCCCAGAAATGACTGCTGAGTAGGCGTTCGATCGACTCTATTGATTTGGTGCCATCATTTTGGATTCCTATTTCCCCGGATGTAAGACATTTGGACTTGACCGGAAGTTAAGCGCCCGGCGGAAAGTGAGCAAAGGAAGCGGCTATGACTAGCTGGGACCTCCTATTGCAAGGTGCCTGGTAAGGTCGCCTTCCCTGATAGCTGCGAGCCTGAAATCCAGGCGTGGGTGCGTGAGAATGGGGAGAGCACGTGCGACTTCACACTTCTGCACCCCGCTCCTGCGGGAGCGAAACAGAATCGATTTAGGAAGACCGGCTTACCTGCAGCACCCAAGGCCCGTCGCGGGGGCTGGATCATCCCAAGACTGGGTGAACACGATGGCCGTACGCTCTACGGGACAGCGCCGTGCGAGTTCGAATACCTCGTCCGGCTTGAAATAACCTTCGACCGAAACGGCGACCGCACTGTCCCTGAAGGTCAGAAAGCCCCCAGAAAAACCTGCACCGCTCACTCAGGTATAAAACTTTGGGTCTGGCAGGTACACAACTTTGGGTGTGGAATATCTTCCTAAAAAATGTACCAATGATTTCAATGGCTTCCAGAGGGGGCAGGTATAGAACTTTGGGTGGCGCACCAAAAAATGGTGCCACACTCAAAGTTGTGTACCTGGAAGCCAAAGTTGTATACCTGCAGAATTCCTAATGGAATGTGCGAGGATTCATGTGCCTTGGTCTCCTGCCCCTTAACTCACAATAGGGCCGAGCCGACAGTTCTGCCCTAGTCGAGTAGCCGGCTCCGGAGGATCTCGCAAGAAGCAGAGGAGGATACGGTTAACAGAGGGCGTCCTGCCCGCCTAGGAGCCGCAGAACATCATGGTGAATGGGATAAGTCGAATGTGATCGAGCCTTCTCCGTCGTATCCACTGACCGTGTGCACAAGTCGTCGGGTCATCACGGGATTCATCCTCCGACTGTCGTACTCAGGATTCGTATCTGCGAGGGTCGTTGGCATAAGGAATGAAGATTTTGTCCCCCTTTGCCACCGATTTGTGGGTGAAGCTGACCCGGAACGAAGGCGCCTGCCCGGCTGCTCGCCTCCGGTCCTGCGTGACCCTGCTCCTTTTGTCATCCAAGACATAGTAAGTGTTGCCATAAACTTGTTTGGAGGTGTCGAAAAACAAGTCCGGGATGTCGAAGAGTTTTCCTACTGCCCCCATGTCGACCCTTTGACGGGATGTGGGCAGGTCGAGAAGACGGAATCCATTTTTGGAGGCAAGCTTCTCGGCAATTCGGCTCGACAGATAGTGCACTAGGAAGAATATCTCTTTGAGTTCGTGGGAGATGATGCCGTTTTCGTACTGCGTCGTCCCTCTGAGGCGATCGGGAACAAAGATATCTCCTTTGAGTATTCTGACCGCGTAATGCGCAAAGGCTCGGCCGCCCGGCGTCTCGACTCGTATCGGCATGAGCTCGCCGCCATGGTGCTTGAGTCTGTTGACTGCGTGATTGATTCTCATAAACGATGCCGAGAACCGTCCCTGATTGACGAAGACATCCTTCCATAATGGATGCTTCTTCATCGCTTTGTAGTCATAGGGCCCAGGCTCTAAAGCCCAGCACTGAAGGTTCAGGGTATCCGCCCACTCTGCAAGGCGCCTAAAGAGCGGGTCTAGCGCGTCGACAGACCTCGCGCCGTCCTCTGGATGTCCGGTGTCCCAGTCCTGAAGGAAGGCATTGGCCGCATCCTGGAATGCATCGAAGAGCTTGTTCGTGTCGCGGACATGTTGACGCGCCGGGTCTGGCAAGTCGCCGTTCTTCACCAGTCCTGCCTCGCGGGCCACCTCAAAGGCCGCTTCTGAAGGTAATTTACCTGTGCTGATTATGACGTACCGCGACATCCGAAACCCATCCAGAGAAATGCCATCTGGAAAGGATCGAGTGAGGCTACCAAGGCGTCAACCGCTTCTCATGTGAGCAAGTCTTCCTAACTCTGGGCGCTCGCGCAGATCGATAGACAGTGTCGGAGGCGGCGCCTTGGTTCCCCAGGAATACCTCGTCCGACCCGAGATAGACTTCTCCGGCCGAAACGCGCCGGACTTGATCTTGAAGGCCGAAAACCGCCCAGGAAAACCTGTAGCGCCCACTCAGGTATACAACTTTGGGTCTGGCAGGTACACAACTTTGGGTGTGGAATATCTTCCTAAAAAATATGCCTGCAATTTCAATTAGATCCGAAGGGGTCAGGTACACAACTTTGCGTGGCGCACCAAAAAAAAGCTCAACATAATCGGCCCGATTAAAAGATCGGGCCGATTTATTTTGGGGGTCAGTTGGCGCTAGCCGTGCGCCTCTATTCTCCCGCCTACTCCACCCGCAATGTCTGCTCGTCAAACAACGGCTCGCCCTGCCCACCCGGACAAACAGCACCTTCCGCCCCTCACCCGCCGACACCTCGAAATATTGGATGCCGTCAGGCATTTCGCTACAGGCGCCGTAGCGCGGCTCGGGAACCTCGTTGGGGTCGGCAAGTGCTTTCAGTTCTTTCGCGTAGGCGGCGTCGGGGCTGAACGTGTAGCGCTTGACGCCGGGTGGCATAAGGCGAGGCTCAGTCCGCCGGGCAGAGCGGCGTCTTTCCTCCATACGTTTGATGTGCGTCAAGGCCAGGCGATCCACGCCTCCCTATCGTCACCGTCAGGAACGGCCTTGGAGACGAGCGATGGACGCAGAGAGCAGAGACAAGATTCAGACGCTCCTTGATCAGCACCGCATCATGACGGTCGCAACACTGAGGCCGGACGGCTGGCCCCAGGCGACCACCGTGGGTTACGTCAATGACGGCCTTTCCCTCTACTTTCTTTGCGGGCTCGACAGCCAGAAGGCGGCGAATCTGGCGCGGGACGATCGCGTGTCGCTGACCATCGATCACGACGCGCCTCAGGTGATGGAGATCACTGGCCTTTCCATGGCGGCACGGGCACAGCCGGTCACGGACAGGGCCGAGGCCGAGAAGGTTTTGAGGATGATGCCGATGAAATATCCGCCACAAGCCTCGATGCCATTCGCGATGCCGACGCCGGAGCAGGTGCGTATTTTCCGTGTGGTGCCTTCCGTCATCTCCGTGCTCGACTACTCGAAAGGTTTCGGCCACACGGATCTCGTGACCTTTTGAGCGCCTGCTGTCGATCAAGGTCGGTTATGATGACGGCGTTTTCGCAACCTCCCCCTTGGCTGGAAAGGTCATTCAATTCGCCGGCAACGCCCGCAACGTCTGCTCATCAAACAGCGGCCCGTCCTGCCCCACCCGGACAACAGCACTTTCCGCCCCTCACCCGCCGGCACCTCGAAATACTGGATGCCATCAGGCATTTCGCCCCAGTCGCCACAGGGCGGTTCTGGAACCTCGTCGGGGTTGGCCAGCGCGTTCAGTTCTTTCGCCCAGGCGGAGTCGCACCTCTCGCCACTTCACGAAGGTGATGAGCGACAGACTGCCAGCGACCACGCCGGCAAATCCGATCAGTAGAAATTTGAGTTCCAGCTCCACCCTGATCCCCCCGGATTGCAGGAACCGGCACTAGACAGCACGGCGGCGGCAATGTCTCGTTTATTCGCAAAGGCGCCGAAGCGACCTGCCCTGCGAATGCAGACAGCTCGGCGCGTCCGCCGGCGTCTCGGTCATCGATCGCCATGACGCGAACACAGGCTTCCAGACGCATCACCGCCCCGCGGCCGTTCTCGAGCATCCGGTCCTCGACATCGGCCACGGCGACCGTCATCCTGCCCGCATTACATACTAGGCGGAACCACAACATGATCGATCACATCACCATCGAAGTGAGCGACCTGGAAAAGAGCAAGCTCTTCTATGAACGCGCTTTCGCGCCCTTGGGATATTCCCTGTCCTTCGGCAAGGAGGGCGTGTTCTGGGCCTTCGATGTCGGCAATGGCTGCCTGTTCGAGATCCAGCGGACCGGCGAGACGCCGCCGCTTACCCATCTGCACGTCGCTTTCCGCGTCGGCAGCAAGGCAGAGGTCGATGCGTTCCATCAGTCGGCGCTGGCGGCCGGCGCCGAAGACAATGGCGTACCCGGCCCCCGTCCAAACTATGCGGAGAATTACTACGCCTGCTTCGTGCTGGACCCCGACGGATACAACATCGAGGCGATGATCAACGAGCACTCGGCTCCATCCTAGACAGCAGCCCCCATGAAGAGCCGAGGATGAGGGGCTATATGCACCTCGCCTCTCCCGGCCACCGACTCTGCCACAATCACCTCGTTCCGCGCACGGCCCCTGCAAGTTGATCCAGATCAACGCAGATGCATCGCCAGTGCTGTCTCTTCGGATATCATCCCAAGGAGAACGAACATGTCGACCTACGACCTCATGGTTGTCACAGCAGTCCTGCTCAGCTTCGCGTCATTTTCCGGGGTCCTGGCCTTTGCCACTTTCGACGAATCGCGTCGCCGTCGCGCGAGATAGGGTTAGGGGATCGGACCAGGCGGATGGGCGTTCCGCGGCCATCCACACGACGAAGTGATATAGGTTCAATTTGACGGCGGATCGGATCGAATGAGAACGTCTGGTAGATAGCAACCGGAAAGTGGCCATGAGCGACGACCCCGAGGACGACACCGACATCGTCAACCAACTCGCCTACGTCAGAGCCGATCCAACCCAGCACGATACGCTCACACTTCTCACCATGATCGATGCCGCGATTGCCGAGATCATGGCGTTGAGGAGAAAGTTGCGGCTGAGCGAGGACAAGAATGCGGGGAGCAACCAGCTCCAGTAGGCGGCAGCACCAGAGCGAAGGCGACGCGAACCCCTAAAGCGCGTCGCACCGGAACGGATTCATGCGACGCGCTTTAGGTCTTTGTCTTATGCATGTCGTTCTCCCAAAACCGAGTTCACTTTTGGGCGACATGCATTAGTCCGCGTCGGCCATCATCTGACGACCGCCGCCGCCAGCCCAGGCGCGCCATTGCCGCTCGTCGCCGTGGAAGACGTTGAGGTCGATGCGGCCGGTCACGCCATGGGACAGGCCCGAGCCGGAATACTGCCAGAACAGCCATTTGCGGCCGGGATAGACCTTGGACGGGTGCCGTGCCACCGCGCGCAGCCAGAACGGGTAGTCAAGGAAAGCGCCCTGCAGATTGTCGCGATAGAAATCCGGCGCGGTGTAGATGATGGGACGCTGGCCGTAGTGACGCTCCAGCTTGTCCATGAACACCTGCATCTTCTCCAGCACCTTTTCGCGTGACGGGCGCCGCTTGCAGCTGGAATCGCCGTTCCATTCGACGTCGATCACCGGCGGCAAGGCGCCATCCACCTTCGGCACGTTGCGGATGAACCAGTCGGCCTGTTCGCCGGCGGTGCGGCACCAGTAGAAGAAATGATAGGCACCACGCTTCAGCCCGGCGGCGTCGGCATTGCGCCAGTTCTTCATGAACATCGGATCAAGATGGTCGCCACCATCGGTCGCCTTGATGTAGGCGAAGTTGGCGCCCTGGGCGCGCAGCTTTTCCCAGTTCACGTCGCCCTGCCAGCGCGAGACGTCGACCCCGTGCACGGCAAGGTGACGGGGCGAGGAGCGGCCGAAATTGATCGGCTTGGCATCGCGAAAACCGTAGCGCGTGACCGGCCCGGCAAGCATCGGCGGTGCTGCCCGCGACAACAGCCTTGGCGGCGAGACCAGAGCCGCGGGCTCGATGGGTGGATCGACATTGTCCGGCAATTCGGGCGCCGGAAACGCCACCGTCTCTTCTTCCGCCAGGCCGAAGGGCCGATCAGTGTCTTGCGCCGGCGCCGCCTCGGCCAGCTTGCGCGCTTTGCCGGCCTTGGTTGCGGGAACGGATGCGATCGGCGCGCTTGGCCGCACCACCGAACTGGTGGTTTCATTCGACGGCTTCTGCATGTCGAGCGCGTCCATGCCCGATGTCGACGAACAGCCGGCAAGGCACAGCGATGCGATCACGAAACTGATGACGCCTGGTAACCGCATCTGGACCTGTACTCAAAACACAACAGACCGAGGGCGACGGCCCACGGACAACCAGCGCTAGTTATGAACGAGAAATTACCAATAAAGTTTGAATCAAGTTTTTACCATGACTGTGACCCGTTTCAGACACTCGCCAGCGACGGCCGGCCAAGCCTTGACAGCGCCATGATGTGGCTGTTGAGACGGGAGGCGGCTCTCGCGCCGGCATTTCCCGCTATTTGAAAAAGGCACCCGATGACTGTGTTGCAGCGGCTTCTCCCGATCCTCCTGCTCGCGGCGCTTTCCTGCGGAGGCGTGCCCTTGGCCGGGTCAGCGCATGCCGGCGGGCTGGTCGTCGTCCCCGCCGGCAATCGCTCCGAGACGCAACCGCCGATCCCGGATGCATCGGCGACGCGGACCCGCGCCTTCAAGACCACCTACGCGGAAAAATACGAGAAGATCGTCGCGCTCCTGAAGCGCGAGAAGAAACTGGTGGCGCATATCAAGCAGGCGGCCGCGGCTTACGATATCGACCCCATCCATATCGTCGGCGCGCTGGTCGGCGAACACACCTACAACGTGACCGCCGTCGGCTCGGTCCAGACCTACTATGTGAAAGCGCTGTCCTATTCCGGCCTCGATTTCTCCTTCCGCTACAAGGGCGTGCCGGTGCAGAGCTTTGTCCAGCGGCCGGAGTTCGCGGCCTGCGCCGGGGCCCGGGACAGTGCCGCCCTGTGGAGCTGCCGCGACAGGGTCTGGGTCGACCATTTCCGCGGCAAGACGGTCGACGGCGTCACCTATGACGCGATGACCTTCCAGCAGGCGTTTTTCCAGCCCTTCTTCGCCGGCCAGACATTCGGCCTCGGCCAGATCAGCCCGCTGACCGCGCTGGAGGTCACCGACCTGGTCAACAAGGTCAGCGGCTACGACAAGCTCACACCGGATCATCCGCAGGCCATCTATCGCGATGTCATGGATCCCGACCGCAGCATCGTTTACATCGCCGCGATCGTGCGTGACGCCATCGACGCCTACAAGGAACAGGGCTTCGACATATCGAGCAATCCAGGCATCACGGCCACGCTCTACAATGTCGGCCAGCCCCGGCAGCGGGCGGCGGATCTGCGCGCGGCGCTCACCAGCGGCAAGGGCCGCAAGCTGCCGGTCGAGAATTATTACGGCTGGCTCGTCAACGACAAGCTCGGCGAACTCAGGAGCCTGCTCGACAGCGGCAGCTGAAACATTTTTAACAGGAGCTTGCGTGCAGTCGTTCATCGACCAGAGCGTTTTTTTCATCGAGAACCATCAGGCGTGGGCCGGCCTCGTGGTCGGGCTGCTGGCTTTTGGCGAGTCGCTGGTGCTGGTCGGCATCCTGTTGCCGGGCACCACGGTGCTTATCATCGTCGGCGGCCTGGTCGGGGCCGGCATCGTCCAGCCTTTGCCCGTTCTCCTGGCGGCGATGATCGGGGCGGCGCTCGGCGACACCATCTCCTATCTCCTCGGCAGATGGCTGGGGCGCGGCGTCGTCCATAAATGGCCGCTCAACCGCTATCGCCGCGAGGTCGCCAGGGCGCGGCTGTTCTTCCATCGTTATGGTTTCGCGGCGGTTTTCATCGGCCGCTTCTTCGGCCCAGTCCGCGCAACGGTGCCGCTGGTCGCGGGCATGATGGGCATGCACCGGCGCCGCTTCCAGATCGCCAACATCCTGTCGGCGATCATCTGGGCTCCGGTCGTGCTGTCGCCAGGATGGCTGGTGGCCAAGGGCGCCGGCAGCATCCCCGAACTCGATGCGACCAGCCTGTTCGGGTTGGCGGCGATCGGCGTCGTTGTCCTGATCATCATGGCGGTGATTGCCCTCAAGCTGCGAAGCAGGCGAACCGTCTAAGCCTAGCCACGTTTCCTGAACACGCCGATCATCGGCCCCAGATTCCAGTAATCGTCGCTGCGGCCGATGGCAGGCGCGAACAGGCTCGAAATCGTGCCGTCGAGAAAAAGCGCATTGTCGCAGCCTAGCGCATCGCGAAACAGCCGGGCGAATGCATGGAAATTTACCGTGCCGTTCGAAATGGCAAAGACCGCGACACCATCCTTGCGCACCCCGACACCGTCGCGGGTCTTGCGCGAGGTGCCGTCGGACTGGAACTTCGGATGCAGCTGGCCGTCGATCACCAGCATCGGTCCCGATTGCGTCGCATATTCGGTGGACGGCCGCTTCCTGACGAAATCCCAAGTCGCGCGAACCGCGGCCTTGCCGCCGCTGATGTAGAAGATGCCGTTCGGTTGCAGCGAAAAATTGCCGCTCCCCGATCCCGTCTTCACACCGGCCATTTCCTGGCCACGCTCGACATAGAGACCAACCGGCCTGAGATCTGGGTGATACATGCCGGCGTTGATGGCAAACAGCATGGTGCGGCCGGCCGCGCGCTGGGCGTTGTCGAGATTGTGCAGCGATTGGAAGGGCTTGCCGGCCGGATCCTTCCAGAACAGTTCGATCGAATAGAGTTTCGGGTCCACCTCGCAGACCAGATAGCTGGTCGCCTCGAAGGCGAGATCGCGGCACGGCGGCGCAGACGCGAACCACTGGCCGAACACCATCGTCGTGGCGACGGCCTGCGGCAGCGCGGCCTTGACCAGGGCCACCAGCAGAGGCGCGGAATTGAGAAGTGTCAGAAAGTCCATGCGCCTGCGGATGCCAGATTCAATCAGCTTTCGTGGTTATCACCACTTGCTGGCACCATGGAAGACCGGCACGAAAGGATCGGGCCGAGGTTCATGCCCAGGGGCGCGGCGGAGCCGACCAGACTATTTGACAGCGCTGACCAGTTGTTCGTCGCCACCAAGGATGGAGACCCAGTGCCCTGTGTTGTCGCTCGCCTGCCGCTTCAGGTAGCGATAGCTCGTCTGGTTCCAGAGGCGGACCTTATCGGTCAGATTGTCGAGGATGAAGTCGCCCTTGTCGGTGCGCACCGTCAGCACGGCATGGCCTTCGCCATCGGGCTTGCGGACCACCGTCATCAACAGATTAGCTATGGCAATGCCCATGCTGTTGAGCTCACGCCGCTTTTCCAGCGCGTAGTCTTCGCAGTCGCCGAAGCCGTTGTCCGGATAGGCCCACCACTCGTCCTTGCCGTAATTGTCCATGTCGCTCATCGGCTTGACGCGCGCGTTGACGGAGAAATTAACGGCCGAGATATCGTGCAGCAGCTTGCTGGTCATCTGTTCCGGCACGCTGTCAGGCGAGCGGATCGAGCATTCGTCGAGATGGATCTTGCAAAAATCATAGTGGCCGATCGGCTGCGACGTCGATCCGCCGACAACCATGGAAGCAGGCGCGGCATGGGCCGAACCCACCGCCGCACAGAAAACTGTCAGGGCAAACGCCAGCCCCAGCCCCTTCGCCTTGCGGCGCCAACCCATCGAGGATGCCATGCGGCCCCACCCATCTGTTTTGTTAACAGAACGTTAAGGGCTGTTATATTCCGAAGTCAATGAACCCGGCCGATCACATCTTTGCGGATCGATGCATGCATCCGAGTGGTTGCCCGCGCGCAACACCGGTCCTGATTAAGCCAGCCACCCCATCGCCACGCTCAGCAGCAGGATGACGCCGAGCAGGCCGCGATAGATGACGAAGGGCCAGGCGGAAAAGCGCTCCAGCACGCGCATCAGGCCCCATATGGCGAAGAAGGCGGAAATAGAGGCGACGACCAGTCCGGTCGCAAGAACCGACCAGCCATGGGCGTCAAGGTGAACCTTGTGCAGTTCCCATAACTCCTTGAGGCCTGCAAGCGCGATCGCCGGCAGGCCGAGCAGAAACGAGAAACGCGCCGCCTCTGCCCGCTTGAAGCCGAGCCCGAGCGCCGCGGTCAAGGTCGAGCCAGAGCGCGAGACGCCAGGGATTAGCGCGCCGATCTGGGCAACGCCGACAAGCAGCGCATCGGTGAGCGACGCTTCGCCGATGGTCCGCTTGTGGCGGGCGAAAATCTCGGCAAGCGCCAAAAGGATCGCCATGGCGATGCAGGACCAGCCGATCACGCTCAGGCTGCGCAGCGGAGAATTGCAGGCGTTGAGGATGCCCGACAGCGCGACGCCCGCGACAATGATCGGGATCGTCGCCAGCACGATCCAGGAAGCCAGCCTGAAACTCCGGTCGGCGAAATCGCGCCGCGTGAGCGCGTCGAGCGAGCCGAACAGGAGGTCCCTGACATCGCCCCAGAAATAGCTGATCACGGCGGCAAGAGCGGCAAGCTGCATGGCGGCGGAGAAGGCGGAACCCGGATCCTGCCAGCCGAGCACCGCCGGTACGATGCGCATATGGGCGGTCGACGAAATCGGCAGCAATTCGGTGATGCCCTGCACCAGGCCGAGGAAGGCGACCTTGGCAAATCCCAGGCCGACGAAGCCGGTGTCCACGCCCTGGGTGCAGATGTCAGCCATGTCGAGCCTTTCCGTCGGATAATCGTAAGGGGCAATCCCCGCCTCGCAATAGACTCGCGACACCTGAAAGCCAATTTACGGATTTGTAAGGCGTCTTTCCCGTTGACAAGTCGCGCCACAATATTATTATTCGCTAATCTTACACTGTAAGTCTGACGATGGAGGAGAGCATGCAGACCGCCCTGTCAGAATTGCAACTCCCACCTGAACCTCATCCGCCTGTCATCGCGATCGAGGATGTCTCGCGCGACCTCAGCCGTATTCTCGAGCGCGCCGAAGTGCAGGCCTGGCTCGACCTCTACGCCGCCGCGCCGGCCGATTTCGCCGCGCGGCAAGAACTTTCGCTGGCGAGACAGGGCGACCTTGCCTGGACCACCTGCACAACGATCCCGTTCATCCATTTCAACTGCGTGAAGAATTTCGGCGTCGACAGCGAGGCCAACGAAAGCCAGCTCGACGCGCTGCTGGCGCATTACCGCGCCGCGGGCATTTCGCG
The DNA here is from genome assembly GCF_059419085.1 of Mesorhizobium sp. GW821-FHT07A06. NCBI lineage: Bacteria > Pseudomonadati > Pseudomonadota > Alphaproteobacteria > Hyphomicrobiales > Phyllobacteriaceae > Mesorhizobium > Mesorhizobium sp. GW821-FHT07A06. The sequence continues at coordinate 913,514 of NZ_JBWKRC010000001.1, read as the reverse complement.
GCCTTGGTTCTATGTCAATCCGCACAGCGAACCATCACGCCTCAGATGCTGGCTCGAGGCGCGTGGCCTGCAGCGCCAGGGCGGCTGGGAGCGGATTTATCGGGAGGCGGAACCACTGCCATCCGAGCCGCTCTTCACGGTTGACGGCGTTTCGATCGAACGCGTGACGATGGCAACGGCAAGCGATTGGGCCGGTTTCATCGACAGAAGCTACCGGCTGCCAACCTCGCCCTGGCTGCTGGCTCTGGTCGGCCGGCCGGGCTGGCATCACTACATAGCGAAGCGAAATGGCGCGGTGGCTGCGGCGCGCTCGCTGTTCATCGGCGCCGACGGTGCTGCTTGGAGCGGCATCGACGCGCCGGTGCCCGGCATAATGACGCCGAGCTTCGACCTGGACGCCGTGCTTGGAGAAGCGCTGGTGCGCGACGGCATCGCGGCCGGCGCGAAATTGTTTGTCGCCGACATCGAGGCGCCGCACGAGGAGCGCGATGGACCGGCCTATCGCAACTATGCCCGCCTCGGCTTCAGGATTGCCTATTTCCGCAGCCATTACAGCTATTTGCCAGCCAGCTCGAACTGACCGCGCTAATTGCGCAGCCATTGCTGGAAACAGCTCCTGACCACCATATGCGCCGGTGGAACGACCGGCACGTCCGTGGATGCGTCATCGGCCGCCCGGCCGCGGGCCCGTTCGAGCAGGAGGCGTACCTGTTCGGGGCGCACCCGGTCGCGCTCCATCACAAGCAGGACCATCGGATCGTTCAAAAGCTCGTCCAGGGTGCTGATGCTGTCGTTCATCCGTCGTCTCCTCGAATGCCGGCCCGCGCAGCGTAGATAGGACGACAAAGATGGCTCGCCAATGACGCTTTGCCGGCTATCGCGTGTCGATATGGATTAATTTTTTGTCATGGTGGGCGCTTGCTTCCGCTCTTGAAGGCGGAACGGAAGAACTAGGCCGGCGGAGCGCCCTCATGTTGCGGCAGGTCGTCGTCGAGCAGCACCCAAGGCTGCTTCGAGGCGGTGAAAATATGCATCTGCGGCCGGAACAGCGAAGGGTCGTCGAGCGAGCCCGTGGTGATGCCGATGATGCCGGCCGAGTCGCGCCGCGAAAACATCGTCGTGCCGCAGCTCGGGCAAAAACCGCGCTTGAGATCGGGCGAGGTGTTGACTGTTGCCAGCGGCCCCTCAACCGTCACATCGTCGATGCGAAACAGCACGCGCGCGTTGAAGGCGGCGCCAATCGCCTTCTGGCAAAGCCGGCAATGGCAGATGCGCTCGTTGATGGGAGCCGCCTCGGTGCTGTAACGCACCGCTCCGCACAGGCATCCGCCTTCATACCTTGCCATGGCCTTGATCCAAGATGGAGAGAATAGGCGTCAAGGTTAGTCGTCCAGCCGATAGGGTCAATTGAAATACCTTGATACGATGCCATCGATAACCGTGATGCGAGGCTCATCATGACCCGAGACATCGAAACCATCGGCATTGCGGATCTGTTCGGGCCACCCTCGCCCGCCCGTGACCGCGCCGACGGCCGCATCATGGCCGCGGCCTCGGGAATAGGCTTCATGGCGGTCCGGGATTTTCCCGGCGACGCCTGGCTGACTCCGGACAGAAGGGCGCAATTGCTACGCATCTTCGCCCTCCCCGACATCGAGAAGCAGAAATTGCTGCGCTGGAATTTCGATAGCACCAGGAAGAACTTTTATCGCGGCTGGTTCCCCCTCCAGCCGGCAGCCGTGTCCTACAAGGAAGGCATCGACATGGGGCCGGACATTGCCGATGCGGCGCGAGTCTCGGTTGTCGACGATCCGCTGTGCGAGCCGACACCCTTGCCGGCCGAAGGCACCTTGCCCGGCTGGCGCACGGCCGCGGCGGATTACTATCGCGCGATGGAGAGGGTCGGAAACGCGCTTATGCGGTCGATAGCGCGCGGGCTTGGCCTGCCGGAAACGATCTTCGATCCGTATTTCGAGCACGGCATCTCGACGTTGCGCCTGATCCGCTATCCCTTGCGCGACGCCACTGCCGGCATCGACACCGGCGGCCCGGAGTTCTCGGTGGTCCACAAGGGGGAAATACGCACGATCATCGGCCGCGAACATGCCGATTCCGGTTTCGTCACCTTGTTGGCCCAAGATGGCGTCGAAGGCTTGCAGGCAAAAAACCGCGCCGACGAGTGGATCGACGTGCCGCCGGCCAACGGCACGCTGGCGGTCAATTTCGGCCAGTTGCTGGAACGCTGGACCGGCGGGCGTGTCCGGGCGACGCGGCATCGGGTGATCGCGCCAAAGACAACTCGGTTTTCGATCCCGTTTTTCTATGAACCGCGCGTCGACGCCGAGATCGCGCCCTTGCCGCTAAGCGGCGCCGAGCCCTTCGAGCCATTTCTTTACGGCGACTATCTCTGGGAGTCGGCGACGAATTTCGTCGAGATGAGCGGCATCAAGAATCTCAGGCAGCCGCGCCGCGCCAAGGTTTCCTGAGCCGGGCGCGGCCGTCGTCAAGGCGGCCCGATTTCAAAGCGTCCTGGCAAGGTCTTCGAGCTGGTCGGTGCACTGGCCCCAGCCTGCGTGAAAACCCATCGCCTCGTGCTGTTCGCGGTCGGCGACACTCCAGTGCCGGACGCGCGCGATGTAGCGGGTCTTGCCATCGCCTTCATCCTCGAAGGTCAGCACGCCGGTCATGAACGGCTTTTCCGATGGCTCCCAAGCCTTTGTATAGGCATCGGTGAAGACGATCTTCTTGCCGGGAATGACGTCCAGGAACACGCCGGAGTTGGGGAATTCATTGCCGTCGGGGCCGGCCATGACGACAAGGCTCGAACCACCAGTGCGGACATCCATTTCGGCGCGCGGCGTCGTCCAAGGTTTCGGGGCGAACCACTGCGTCAAAAGCTTGGCGTCGGTCCAGCAGCGATAGACATTCTCGCGCGGCGCATCGATGATGCGGGCGACAACCAGTTCACGGTCATTGGCGGGGGCGATGTCGAGCTTGGTGGTCAAGGTGGTCTCCTCGGGTTTGATCTGACTTGCGCGCGCCAAGGACGAGCCGACAGACCGCAACCCGACATGGCCGGCGAAAAAAGATTCTGGAGATTGTGCCAGGAGGACGGCGAACCAGGTGGGCGTCAGTGGCGCTTGGCTTGCACCAGATAGGCGTCGATCTCGGTCTCGCCGAGCCACTTGGCCGCTTCCAGCCGGTGCAGGCCTTCAACAAGGATATGGCGCTTGCCATCGTGGCGGACCTGGATCGGTGTCTTCATGCCGTTCTCCAATATGTCCTCGGCGAGATGGCGGACGGTCTCGGGGTGTAATGTCTTCTTGCGCGCTGTCGGCACGTAGATGTCGTCGACCTTGACCTTTTGCACTCTGAGCATGCCTGTCCCCGTGGCGGAAACGCCGCCACCCCTGAGATAGTCGGTTTGGTTCGGAGGGCCAAGGGCACGGCTAACGAATGTCGGCCCCAAGGCCACTCGCTGTCCGAAGGCCATCGTCCAGGTCGGCCGGTTTGCCTCTCGCCGCGCGTTTCGATATGGCGTCTCGCCATCCTCAACGACGGTCACGGAGCAATCCCCATGAGTAAATCTCTCGTCACCTTTGTCGGCGTTGCTCATCCCTGGATGTGCGACGTGATGGGACACATGAATGTGCGCCACTACGCGGCGATGTTCGACGATGCCAGCTTCCAGCTTCTTGGCCACATCGCCGGGCAGGATAGCACCCAGGCCTCGGCAAGGGGATGGGCCGATGTGCGCACCGAAATCGACTACCGGCACGAGACAAAAGCCGGCTCGCTTCTCACCATCCGCTCGCATGTGGTGAAGATCGGCCGCACCTCCGTCACCTTCGAACAGGTCATGTCGGGATCGCTCGACGGCATCGTCCATGCATCGAGCCGGACCACCAGCGTACACTTCGACCTTGCCGCGCGTGCCTCGGTGGCGCTGGACGAAGCGATGCGCGGCCGCGCGGCGACCTTCCTCGTCGAATAGGCCTGCGTCGATCAGCCGTTGTAGATGCGCTCGTCCAGCGGCGTCTCGGCGATCAGTGCCTGCAGCCCCGACAGTAGCGCCTTCTCGGCACGATTCATCGCCTTGTCGGGATTGGTGAGCAGGAAGATGTCGATGGCCGGCGGCGTGTCGTAGGGCGGCAGCCGCCACAGCGTGCCGTCGGCCACGTCGCGTCGCGCCACGTGTAGCGGCAGCGGACCAATGCCGAGCCCGGCGACGATCATGCGCCTGACTTCCTCCAGGCTCGAGGAGACACCGACGACGTCGGCGTTCAGCCGGGCTTCGCTGCGCAACAGGGCGACCGGCCGCAGCGCGTCCGAAATGTGGTCGGTCTGGAAGGATACAGAGGGCTCGCCGCGCAGATCGGCAAGCTTCAGCCCGGTCTTTCCGTAAAGCCTGTGCTGCGGGCCGCAGAAGAAGCCGAAGAACTCGCGATAGACCATCGCGTAGTCCAGCGCCGGATCGCGCTGGCTGACAAGGCAGATGCCGAAGGAGGCGCGCCGCTCCCGCACCTGCTTGGCCACTTCCGTGCTTGCCGCGACCGAGATGGTGATGCTGGCACGCGGATAGTTACGGTGAAACTCCGCCAGCGCCCGATCGAACAGCGGCGAGACGACATGGCTGGCCGTGGCGATCATGACATGGCCGGTGACATCGTCGCTGATGCCCCGCATCAAGAGCGGCAGCCGAACACCTCGACGCTCTGCTCATAGATCAGCCGCCCGACCTCCGTGAGCTCGAAGCGAGTAGCGTCGCGGTCGACCAGCCGCCTGCCAACCCGATCCTCCAGCCGCCGCAAGGCGTTGCTGACGCTGGGTTGTTTGAGGTTCAGGCGCTCGGCGGCGCGGGTAATGCTCTTGACTTCCGCGATGACGACGAACGTACGCAGAAGGTTCCAGTCGAGATCCCAGACCAGACGTTCGGGGCGAGGCAAGGCCATTCCTAATATCTATGCTCCCTATTCCCATTATCTATTTGCGCAATGCTGATGCAAAGGCAATCATTGACATCAGGAGAGCGCCCCAACGCCTCCCAAGAACAAGCCTTCGCGCTCCATCCAGAGGACAGGAATTTAGATGAACAGGGTATTTTCCGGCATTGCAGTTGCCGCGCTGCTGCTTGCATCGGCCTTCACCGCCGTTCCGGCCAAGGCCGACGACCTCGAGAAGATCAAGGCGGCGGGCGAATTGAAGATTTCCATGAGTGGGCAGTATCCGCCCTTCAACTTCGTCAACGACCAGAACGAGGTCGTCGGCTTCGACGCCGATATCGGCAAAGCCATCGCTGAACGCATCGGCGTCAAGGGCACCATCATCACCACGGCCTGGGACGGCATCATCGCCGGCCTGCTCGCCAACAAATACGACACTGTCGTCGGCTCGATGACGATCACGCCCGAGCGAGAGAAAGTGGTCGATTTCGTCGGCCCCTACTACCATGCCGGCCGCGCGGTTTTCGTGAGCCAGGATTCCAAGTTGCAGAGCCTCGACGACCTCAAGGGCAAGACGCTTGGCGTGACGCTCGGCGAGACGCATGAGAAATGGGCGCGCGAACAGGGCGGCTGGGATATCCGCACCTATAAGGGCCTGCCGGAACTGCTGCTCGAACTGAAGGCCGGCCGCGTCGACGCCATCGTCGTCGACAACATTCCGGTCATGGTCGCCGTCAAGGAAACCGGCGAAAAGGTCCGCAAGCTCGACACACCCAACATCGAGGGCGGCAGCGTCGCCATCGGCATCGCCATCCGCAAGGACAATCCGGAACTCAAGGCCGCCATGCAGAAGGCGCTGGACGGGATGTTGGCCGACGGCACCTACGAGAAGATCTCCAAGCAGTGGGTCGGCAGCGACATCCGCTGATCCTTGCCCGGCTCCAGGCGGTGAAACCACCTGGAGCCGATCGCCACTCCAGCCGAGTCATTCCATGGATTTCGCCTTGATGAGCCGTGTCTTCCCGTTCTTCGTGGAAGCCGCTTTGGTGACGCTGGAACTGACAGCGCTGGCCCTGGTTCTCGGGCTGGCGGCGGCAGCACTGGCCGCGGCCGCCAGGATGTCGAGGTCGGCGATCCCGCGCGCCATCGGTACGGCCTATGTCAGCCTGTTTCGCGGCACGCCCTGCCTGATACAACTCTTCGTGCTCTATTTCGGCGGTCCGCAGATCGGCATCAATCTGGATCCGTTCGCGGCCGGGGTCATCGGGCTTGGTCTCAATATCGGCGCCTATATGGCGGAATCGATCCGCGGCGCGGTGACGGCGGTTGACCGCGGTCAGACGGAAGCTGCCCGCACGATCGGCTTCAGCCGCTTCCAGACCTTGCGCAAGGTCGTGCTGCCGCAGGCCGCCCGGCTGATGATCCGCCCGCTCGGCGTCAACACGGTCGCGCTGTTGAAGGGTTCCGCACTGGTCTGCACCATCTCGGTCGTGGAACTGACCTATACCGCCCAGCGCTTCATCGGCTCGACCTACAAGCCGTTCGAGATCTTCGGCGTCGCGGCCCTGCTCTACATGGTCATGGTCTACGCCGTCGCCCGCATCGTCGACATGCTCGACAAGCGCTTCGCCATCGTCTGAGAGGAAGCACGATGCAAGGCTTGGATTTCACCATCATCGCCCCCTACTGGGACCTTTTGCTGACCGGCGCCTGGTGGACCGCGCTGCTTACGGTCTCGGCCGGGGCGCTCAGCTTCATCTTCGGCATCCTGTTCGCCGTCATCGTGCTCTATGCGCCGGCGATCCTCGCCTACCCCGTTCGTGCCTTCATGTGGCTGTTCATGGGCACGCCGCTGCTGCTGCAGCTTTTCCTGATCTATTTCGGCCTTGTGCAGATCGGCATCGACATCCCCGCGCTTGCCGCCGGCATAATCGGGCTTGGCCTGCACTTCGCCGTCTACAATGCCGATGTCATCCGAGCCGGCATCGTGGCGGTCGATCCCGGTCAGACGGAAGGCGCGCGCAGCATCGGCTTCGGCAAGTGGCAGGCGCTGCGCTACGTCGTGATACCGCAGGCCATCCGCAACACGGCACCGCCGATCGGAAGCAATTTGATCGCACTGTTGAAAGAGTCCTCCATCGTCTCGGTCATCGGCATCGCCGAGCTTGTCCATTCGGCGCAACTTGCGATCAGCGAAACCTTCCGCCCGTTCGAGTTCTACATCACGGCCGCCGCGCTCTATTACATCTTGAACCTTGTGCTCGAGGCGGCCTTGCATCGGTTTGAAAGACATGTGGAGGTTTCCCGATGAGCACGCAGCGGCCAATGGTCGAGGTTCGCGGCGCGCGCAAATCGTTCGGCGCGGTCGAGGTCCTCAGGGGTATCGACCTGTCAGTGGATCGGGGGCAGATCGTCGCGATTATCGGACCGAGCGGTTCAGGCAAGAGCACGCTGCTGCGCTCCATCAACCATCTCGAAACCTTGAACGGCGGCGAAGTGTGGCTGGACGGTGTGCAGGTCAACCAGAAACTGCACGGCCAGGCCTTCGAGCGGCACATCAACAAGGTGCGCCAGCACATGGGCATGGTGTTCCAGCACTTCAACCTGTTCCCGCACCTGACCGTGATCGAGAACATCACCATGGGGCCAGTGATCCTGAAGGGCATGGCAAAAGGCGAAGCCCGCGCCTTGGCGCATGGCCTCCTGTCCAAGGTCGGGCTGGCCGAAAAGATCGACGCCTATCCGTCGCGGCTTTCGGGCGGCCAGAAGCAGCGCGTGGCGATTGCGCGCGCGCTGGCCATGCAGCCCAAGGTGATGCTGTTCGACGAGGCAACCTCAGCCCTCGACCCGGAGTTGGTCGACGAGGTCAACGCGGTGATGAAACAGCTTGCCGCCGAACACATGACCATGCTCATCGTAACGCACGAGATGCGCTTTGCCGGCGAGGTGGCCGACAGGGTGCTGTTCATGGACGGCGGCGTGGTGGTCGAGGAAGGCCCGCCGGGCGAGATCTTTCGCGCTCCCCAGAAGGAACGCACCCGCACTTTCCTCAAGAAATATCTTTCCTCCTGAGTACGACGATGACCGGATTGCCCACGGAATTTCCCGATTTTGGACTGACGCCTGAGCAGCGCCGCCACGCGGTGCGCGGCCATTACTACGAATGGCCGGGCATGGATGGCGAGCGCGGCGAGATCTGGTGCTATAGCGACCGCTTCTCCTATCGTGCCGGCGAAACGGTGACACTGCATGTCAGCTCCACGGCTCCCTCCTTCGGCATGACCATCGTCCGCGACGGCGGCACCGAGACAAAGGTGTTCGACAAGTCGGGAATCGCGGCGCGCTGGCAGTACAGTCCGGACCAGTGCTCGGCGGAGGGCTGTGGCTGGGAAGCGTCCTTCGAATTTCGTGTCGGCGGCGACTGGCCGTCCGGCGCCTATCGGATAACGCTGAGTGCCGAGGGCCGAGACGGCAAGCCGATCCACAGCCACCACCTTTTCATCGTCTCCCCCCTGCCCGGCAAGAAGCCCGGCCGCGTGCTGCAAGTGGCGGCGACGGGTACCTGGCTCGCCTACAACACCTGGGGCGGCTCCAACCACTATCAGGGCATCACCGGGCCGGATCGCGACCAGTACTCGCCCATCGTGTCGACGCAGCGACCCTGGTGCCGTGGCTTCGTCGTGCTGCCGAAGGATGCGCCACGCGTGCCTCTGGAGGTCGCCGTGCCGCCGAAGACGGTGCCGCGCTACCCCCATATGGAATGGGCGCTTGCCACTGGCCATTCGAAGAAATACGCCTCGTCGGGCTGGGCAAGCTACGACAGCCACTTCTTCCGTTTTGCCGAACGGGCCGGCTATGAGGTTGACCTCGCCAGCCAGCACGATCTGCATTTCTCGCCCGATATTCTCGATGGCTATGACTGCGCCGTCTTCGTTGGCCATGACGAGTACTGGACCTGGGAAATGCGCGACGCGGTCGACAGTTACGTCGAACGCGGCGGCCATGCGGCGCGCTTTGCCGGTAATTTCATGTGGCAGACGCGGCTGGAGGACGAAGGCCGCCGGCAGGTCTGCTACAAATACCGCGCCCGCGCCGAAGACCCGGCCTATCGCGGCGGCGACGTCACCCGCGCCACCAATTCCTGGGAAGCGCCGGAAATCGGCCGGCCGGGTTCAGCAACCTTCGGGCTCGACGCGACACGCGGCCTCTATGCCGGCTGGGGCGGTTGCGCGCCGCGCGGCGTGCGCGGCTTTCCGGTCTATCGGCCCGAACACTGGGCGTTTGCCGGCACCGGCATCTATTATGGCGACCTTCTCGGCGCCGACAGCCATGTCTATGGCTACGAGGTCGACGGGCTCGATTTCGAGATCCGCGGCGGCCTGCCCTACCCTACCGCGACCAGCGGCGCGCCTGATGGACTGCAGGTTCTCGCCGTCGGCATGGCGTCCCAGGTCGAGGAGAGCGCCGACATCCCGATCGAGGACCAGTTCCTCACAGACGAGGATGGCCGTTTCAGCGCCGAGACGCTGTTTGGCGACAGGAGCGACGCCAACCTTGAAAAAGTCAAACGTGGCAACGGCATGATCGTCAACTTCCCGCGCGGCAAGGGCGAGGTCTTTCATGCCGGAAGCTGCGAATGGGTCGCCGGCCTGCTAAGACAAGACCCGATGGTCGAACGCGTCACCCAGAATGTCCTTGATCGCTACCTTGGAAAGTCCTGACATGTCGAAGTCCCAGACCGCCGCCCAAGCAACCGAGGCGCGCCGAGAATCGCATCTGTTCTACCTCTCCAGCCTGCGCCGGCCGCTCATCGACCGGGCCGAGGGCATCTACATGTGGACGCAGGACGGCCGCCGTTTCATAGACGGATCGAGCGGGCCGATGGTCGCCAATATCGGCCATTCCAACCGCAACGTCCTGGACGCCATGAAGCGGCAGATGGACCGTGCCACGTTCGCCTATCGCCTGCACTTCGAAAACGAGCCGGCGGAGGAACTGGCGCGCGAGCTTGCGGGCAAACTGCCGGAAGGCATGGACCGCATCTTTTTCGTCTCGGGCGGCTCGGAAGCGACGGAATCCTGCATCAAGCTGGCAAGGCAATGGGCGGTCGCAACCGGCCAGGCCAGCCGCTGGAAGGTGATCACGCGTTTTCCCTCCTATCACGGCGGCACGCTGGGTTCGCTCTCGATCACCGGCGACGATGCGCTGGCCGAAACCTTTGAGCCGATGATGCGGGTGATGCCGACCGTGCCCGCTCCAACAGCCTGGCGAGACCGCGACAATCTTTCGATGGAGCAACGCGGCGTCCGCTACGCCGACATGCTGGAGGACAAGATCCTTGCAGAAGGCCCGGAGAGTGTCGTCGCCTTCATCATGGAGCCGATCGGCGGCGCCGCCACCGCCGCTCTTGTGGCGCCCGACAGCTATTACGCACGCATCCGCGAAATCTGCGACCGCTACGGCATCCTGCTCATCCATGACGAAGTGATGAGCGGCGCCGGCCGCACCGGTAAATTCCTCGGCGGCGACCATTGGAACTGCAAGCCCGACATCGTCGCGCTGTCGAAGGGGCTGGGCTCCGGCTATGCGCCGCTCGGCGCGCTGGCGGCTCCGATGCGGCTGGTGCAGCCGCTGCTCGCTTCGGGCGGGTTCCAGCATGGCCACACCTATGCGGGCAATCCGTTGGCCTGCGCCGCCGGTCTTGCGGTGCTGGGCGAAATGGACCGCCTCGACCTGATCGCCAATGCCGCTGCCATGGGCGACGTGCTGATGGACGGGCTGAAGGCGCTGGCGAAACGCTTTCCGTTCATTGCCGACGTGCGCGGCAAGGGCCTGCTGACTGGAGCCGAGATGGTGGCCGATCCGGAGACATTGCGGCCGATCGACCAAGGCAAAAAAGCCACGCAGCGTCTGCTCGACCTCGCCTATGAGCGCGGGCTGATCATCTATGGCCGCAGGGTCAAGGGCGGCGTCGACGGCGACAATTTCATGGTTGCGCCGCCGATGATCGTCACCAGCGAGCAGGTCGGCGAGATCGTCTCCATCATCGGCGACTCGCTGGAGGTTCTGGCTTCCGAGCTCGACCTGCCGGTCGAAGGCCGGGGGTAAGGAAATGGCGCCGCGAAAAGTCATCATCACCTGCGCCGTCACCGGCTCGGTGCACACGCCGTCGATGTCGCCCTATCTGCCGGTAACGCCGGACCAGATCGCGGCCGACGCGATCGCGGCAGCGGAAGCCGGCGCCTCGATCCTGCATCTGCATGCCCGTGACCCCAAGGACGGACGGCCGACGGCCGATCCGGACGTGTTCATGCAGTTCCTGCCGCGCATCAAGCAGGCAACCGACGCGGTGATCAACATCACCACCGGCGGCTCCTCGTTGATGACACTCGATCAGCGGCTGGTGGCCCCACTCCGAGCCGAGCCCGAAATGTGCTCGCTCAACATGGGCTCGATGAATTTCGCGCTGTTCCCGATGCTCGACAAGCCACGGGAGTGGCGGCACGAGTGGGAGCCAAAGCTGCTCGAAGCCACCCGCGACACCATCTTCAAGAACACATTCGCCGACATGGAGGGCGTGCTCGAGAGGCTGGGCAAGGGCTGCGGCACGCGCTTCGAATTCGAGTGCTACGATGTCGGCCATCTCTATTCGCTGGCGCATTTCCGCGATCGGGGCCTGGTGTCGGGGCCGCTGTTCATCCAGTTCGTGCTGGGTATTCTGGGCGGTATCGGCGCCGACCCGGACAATCTCATCCATATGAAGCGGATCGCCGACAAGCTGTTCGGCGACAGCTACCAGTTCTCCGTGCTGGCCGCGGGTCGCAACCAGATGCCGCTCATCTCGATCGCCGCGGCAATGGGCGGCAATGTCCGAGTCGGGCTGGAGGACAGTCTCTATGATGGCCGCCAGCTGGCGAAATCCAATGCCGACCAGGTGCGCCGCATCCGTGGCATTCTCGACGGGCTGTCGCTGGAGGTTGCCACGCCGGCCGAGGCGCGCGACATGCTGGCGCTGAAAGGCGGCGACCGGGTGGCGTTTTGAGGCAAGGCCGTGACCAATCCAACCCACAGTGACGTCCTGATCCGTCCCGGACGGATCGAAGACGCCGAAACCATCCACGCCGCGCTTCTCAAACTCGGTACCCATATCGGCGCGCATCAGGAGATCACGTCCACATCAGATGATCTCCGCCGCTATGGCTTTGGCGAAAAGCCGGCTTTCTCGACCCTGATTGCCGAGGTTGGCGGCGAGTTCGCCGGTCTCTGCCTGCATTTCCCGATCTTCTCGACCTGGATGGGGCGGCCCGGCGTCTATGTGCAGGACCTCTATGTCGAGCACCGCTTTCGCGGCCGCAAGATCGGCGAACGGCTGCTGCGGCGCGTCGCCGCGGACTGCCGGAAAGAAGGCGGCGTCTATCTCAGGCTGTCGGTCGATACCGACAATGAAGGTGCCAAGGCCTTCTACGAGAAGCTTGGCATCGCCTGGTCGAGTTACGAACAAACGCAGAAGATCACCGGCGAAGCCTTTTTTGCCTTCGCCGACGCGCTGGAAAATGGGGGGCCGGAATGAAAGCTTTTTATGCCGAGGAGCAGAAGCGGCACGACCCCAAGGCCTTTCTGTCCAGCGGCGCGCCGCAGCCAAACCCGGAAAAGCCCGAGCGCGTCGAGAGATTGTTAGCCGGCGCAAAATCCGCCGGCTGCACGATCGAGCCACCGCGCAATCACGGACTTGGGCCGGTTGCCGCCGTACACACGCCCGAATATCTCGACTTCCTCGAACATATTTTCGAGCGCTGGCAACGCATCGACGGCGCGTCCGCCGAAGTGATCCCCAACATCCACCCGATCGCACGTAACGGCTCCTATCCGGCCTCGGCGGTTGGCCAGGCCGGCTACCACATGGCCGACACAGCCTGCCCGATCTCGGGCGAGACCTGGCAAAGCGCATTGTGGAGCGCCTGGAGCGCGGTCGAAGCCGCTGAAACGGTAATTGCTGGCGCGCCGGCGGCCTATGCGCTGTGCCGCCCGCCCGGCCATCATGCCTTTGCCGATGTCGCCGGGGGCTTCTGCTTCATCAACAATTCGGCGGTGGCGGCGCAGGTGCTGCGCAAGCAGGCAGCACGCGTGGCGATCCTCGATGTCGACCTGCACCACGGCAACGGCACGCAGGGCATCTTCTATGCGCGGCCCGATGTGCTCACCGTCTCGCTGCATGCTGATCCGGTGCGCTTCTACCCGTTCTTCTGGGGTCATGCCGACGAGCGCGGCGAAGGCGCGGGCCTCGGCTACAATTTCAACCTGCCGCTGCCGCGCAAATCCGCCGACGCGGCGTTTCTGGAAGCGCTGGCGGTGGCCTTCCAGCGTATCCGCGCCTTTTCACCGGATGCGCTGGTGGTGGCGCTTGGTCTCGACGCCTTCGAGGGCGACCCGTTCGGCGGGCTTTCGGTGACGACGCCCGGCTTCTCACGCATCGGCGAAGCGATCGCAAAGCTTGGCCTGCCGACGGTCATCGTCCAGGAAGGCGGTTATCTCTGCGACGCGCTTGGCGACAATCTCACCGCCTTCCTCACCGGCTTCGACGGCAAGGCGCGGTGACGGCTCAAGCTTGCGTCAGGAACGCTGCTGCCTGAGCATGGCGATGACCCGGTGGACGCTCTCCAGCGTCTCGTCGATCTCAGCCGCCGTGTTGTAGTGGGCGATGCCGATGCGCACGACGCCCTGTTCGGCTGGAATGCCGAGCTGGTGGACGATCTCCCAGGCGTAGTTGTGGCCCGACCACAGGAAGATGTTCTCGGCATTCATCTGCCGCACGATCGTCTCCGGTACGATGCCGTCGACGGTGAACGAAACCGTCGGCACACGATCGCCGAGCCGCTTCGGATCGGTGATGCCATGGATCGTCAGACCAGAAATGCCGGACAGGCCATCGATCAGTCTTTGCGCCAGCGGGTTTTCATAGGCGATGGACACTTCGAACGCCTTGGCGATCTTTTGCCTGCGCGAACCAGTCTCGCCCACCGCCGCGCCCAGCCCGGCAAAATGATCGACCGCCGCCGTGAGGCCGGCCATCAACTCGATCTGCGGCGTGCCAAGCTCGAATCGCTCCGGCAGGCCGTTGGACGAACAGCGGCATTTGTAGGGTTTCAGGCCTTCGATGACGTCCAGCCTGCCCCACAATATACCCATATGCGGGCCGAAGAATTTGTAGGCCGAGCAGATCAGAAAATCGCAGCCGAGGTGCTGCACGTCAATCAGGCCATGCGGCGCGAACTGCACGGCGTCGACATAGACCAGGGCGCCGGCTTGCTTTGCGATGGCAGTGAGCGACCTGACCCGGTTGATCGAGCCGGTCAGGTTGCTGGCGTAGTTCAATGCGACCAGCCGTGTCTTGTCGGAGAGCAGACCAGCCAGGGCCGCCTCTTCGACCTGCCAGCTCTGTTCATCAAATGGCAGCCAGCGCACGACGAGGCCAAGGTCCTCGGCCAGTTGCAGCCAGGGCGAGACATTGCCTTCGTGATCCATGCGGGTGAGGATGATCTCGTCGCCGGGCTTCGGTGAGCGGCCGAGCGTGCGCGACATATGATAGGTCAGCGTCGTCATGTTGGCGCCGATGATGATTTCCTCGGGGCTCGCGGCGCCAAGAAAATCGGCCATCGCCTGATGCGCCTCGTCGACCACGGCCTGGGCGGCGACCGTCGTTTCGAAATAGCCGCCGAGATTGGCATTGGTCGTGAGCAGGCAGCGCGATACCGCATCGGCGACGGCCTGGGGTACCTGCGTGCCGGCCGGGTTGTCGAGATAGATGCGGCGGCGTCCCTTGTCGCTCAGGGAAAGAGCGGGGAACTTTCCACGCACGGCCTCTATCGGAAAATCCACCATCGTCTCCACCCTTTGTTATTCCTCGATAATCCTGCCCCCTCCCGATCAGGGACAGGGATTGCCGACCCGCTGATGAACCGCATCCACCGCCTTCTGCATCTCTTCGGTCCAGACAACATCCACCGAAGACAATGCCATTTCGAGTTGCGAAAGGGTTGTCGCGCCAATGATATTCGACGTGACGAAAGGCCGGCTCGAGACATAGGCGTTGGCGAACAGGGCCGGCTCCAGGCCAAAGGAGCGCGCCAGCTCATTGTATTCGAGCAGCACCGCGGCGGCATTCGGCGTCTCGTAGCGCTGGCCGCGATTGAACAGCTGCGAGCGTGAGCCCTGCGGTCGGGCGCCATGGTCGTATTTGCCAGTCAAATAGCCTTGCGCCAGCGGCGAATAGGCAAGCAATGAGATATCCTCACGCTCGCAGACCTCGGCGAGGTTCACCTCGAAGGTGCGGTTGACGAGATTGTAGGCGTTCTGGATCGAGTCCACGCGCGGGCCGATCCCCCTGTCGGCCTCTGACAGGTAACGCATGACGCCCCAGGAACTTTCGTTCGACAGGCCGAAATGGCGGATCTTTCCTGCCTTCACCAATTCATCGAAGACGCCAAGCGTCTCGGCGATCGGCGTTTCGTTGGCCGGTGCGCCGTCGGCATCGGCGCGCCGCGCCACCGCCCCGACACGCGTCGGGTTGGCGCCCCAGGGGATGTCTCGTTCCGGCCAGTGGATCTGGTAGAGATCGAGATAGTCGGTGCCGAGCTTGGCCAGCGACTTGTCGATGGCGTCAAGAATATCGGCGCGCACCAGTTGCGACGGCCTGTCGCCGCGAAACCATTTATTGGCCGTGCGACCGACGACCTTGGAGGCCAGGATCACCTTGTCGCGGTTGCCCTTGGCCTTCATCCAGCTGCCGATGATCTTTTCCGTCCGCCCTTGCGTCTCCGCCTTGGGCGGGATCGGATAGAGCTCGGCGGTGTCGATGAAATTGACGCCGCGCGAAAAAGCCAAATCCATCTGGGCGTGGCCCTCGGCTTCGGTGTTCTGCTGGCCCCAGGTCATCGAACCAAGGCAGATCTGGGTAACAAGAAGATCGGTCCGACCGAGACGGCGTTTGTGCATGAAATTCTGCTCCGGAGGGAAAGCGTGCGCGGGAGGCTGCATCTATAGGGAAAGCGACGGCGCTCTCCAAGCCTCGCCAGGCCGACTTTTGCGTGAACCAGCGCTGGTTGACTAGCGGCGAGCGCCGGCCACGGCGCGGCGCTTGGCCTCGTCGATCAGCATGTTGGCCACCTGCATACGGATCATGGCGCGCTGGCGCAGATGCGGGGCCACGCGATCGGGATGGTTGCTGAAAGCAAAGCTGCGGCGCATGCGGCCGAAATCGGCAACGCCCTTGGGCTTGTCCAGCCCGAGTTCGGCCGCGATCGATTCAGGATCGATGGGCGGCAGTTTTTCCTCAGGCTTGGGTTCCTCGCCGCCCAGGGCCAGTTTGGCGTGGTCGAGCAAGGCGGCGAATTCGCTCGCCAGATCAGCGCCGGCCTCGCGATATTCGGCGGCGGATACTTTTATGCGGCCGGAATGGAGTTCATCGGCAACCGAGAGATAGTCGAATGGAATGGAAGGACGCGCACCAGCCTCATCGCCCTCGATGCCGTCGCCCTTGTCGGAGGCAACGAAGAGGTCGTCGAGCAGCGAAGCGAAATCGCGCCTGGCGCTGGTAGCGATGTCAGCCTCCCCTTGCCCGACTGTCAGGTTCAAGGAACATAGAACCGGCTCGTTAAAAATACATGCCACCGATCTTAATGAATTTAGCCATTCGAAGGATCGCACAAGGCGCTCAAACAAAAAGCCGGACTGCACTTTCATGCAGTCCGGGAATTCGCCAGGAGTGGCGAGGAAAAACTGGCCATGAGCCAGCGTCGAAGCCTACGGTTCATGCAGCCCCAAAGTTTCACTGGGCTGCAAAAAGTTTGATGAAAATCATCCGGACATAGCAGGCATGCAAATGCTGCACTGCACAATCGTCACGATTCACCTATATTGGCAGCCGTGGAGGACCAACCAGGAGCCTGAATCATGGGTTTCTTCACGGAAATGTTCGCCCGGCCGCGTCCACAGGAACATCTGAGATATCGCGCGGCGCTCGCGCTGCTTCATTCGATGAGCAATGCCGACCGCGCCGACATCGGCATAAAACCCGCCGATTTTCCGCGCATCGCCCGCGAGATGTCCATTCGCTAAGCAGCCTGCGAGATGCCCCGGATCGACCCGGGACATCTCGCAATTTTCATCCGCTCAACGCGATCCCAGGAATGTCGCCTTGCCCAGCGGCACGCCATTGTGGCGAAGGATGTCGTAAGCGGTGGTGAGGTGGAAGTAGAAGTTGGGCATGGCCACATGCAGCAGATACTGCATGCCGCCCAATGTCGTTTCTCGCCCGCCAAGCTTCAACTCGATCACCTTGTCGTCGGAACCGTCGATATCAGCGGCCGAGAACGTTGCCAGAAGCGCTAGCGTCTTGGCTATCCGCGCCTCGAGATCGGCAAAGCTTGCCTCATTGTCCTCGTATTTCGGCACCTCGCGGCCGGCAAGGCGCGACGGCGCCCCCTTGGCATGGTCGGTGGCAATCTGCACCTGCCGGGTCAGCGCGAACATGTCCGGCGCAAGCCGCGCCGTCAAAAACACCTGCGGGTCGATCTTGCGGTCAAGCGCGTTTTGTTCGGCAGCCGCCAGCACACTGGAAAGTGCTTTCAGCCTGGCTGAAAACACGGGCACGGATGCCTCATACATCGATATCGTCACGTCAACTCTCCTGTCCGGTCCGAGTGCCGGCGAAGGGACGTAGCGCCTGTGCGGACGATTCTTCAAGCGCCGCGGGCACCGCGTCACCACGCCGCCGCAATCACCGTGGTAGAATCTCCGTTATCGAGCGGAGATTCCCGATGAGACGCGTCCTTCTCGCAGCGACTTCCCTTCTCTCCCTTGCCATATCCGGCCAAACGGCGTTGGCCGCCGATGACGCCGTGCCCGAAGCGCCCTATGTCGACGACCGCTCGAGCGCCGAGGCGGTGATCCGCTCCCTCTACAGCGCCATCAGCCGGCACGAATTCGCCCGCGCCTGGGGTTACTACGGCGATACCAAGCCAGCCAAGGATTTCGACAGCTTCGTCAAAGGCTATGACGGCACCAACAAGGTGGAAGTCGCGACCGGTGCCATTTCGGACGAAGGTGCTGCAGGCAGCATCTTCTACAACGTCCCTGTCGCCATTCGTGCCACGGACAAGAGCGGCGGCGAGAAGGTCTTTGCCGGCTGCTACACGCTGCGCCAGGTGAATGCCCAGATCCAGGCGGCGCCGCCCTTTGATCCGATCCACATCGAAAAAGGCGCGTTGAAACCTTCGACCGCCGATTTCGAGAAAGCTGTGCCGCCAAGCTGCGGCGACGGTCCGCAGCCGCCCAAGAAGGACACGGCGCTGGAGCAGGCCAAGAAGGCTTTCCTGGCGACCTACGGCGACCAGTGCGACAAGGAGCTTCTGGCCAATGAGCCGGAGACTTTTTCGATCAAATACAAGGACAAGGATGCGCAGCCCGCCGACCCCGACAAGGAAACACGCCTCTTCCATTTCTCCTGCTCGGCCGCAGCCTACAATGAAAACTCCGTCTACTACATGAGCGACGATGTATCAGGGGTCCGGCAGTTGCAGTTCACCGAGCCCGAGATGGACATTCGCTACGTGAACAATGACAGCGAAGGCAAGGTCGAATCCATGCACATCGTCGGCTTCCTGACGACAGGGTGGGCGACCAATTCCGATTATGACAAGAATGCCCACACGATCACGACGTTCAACAAATGGCGCGGCGTCGGTGATGCCTCTTCATCGGGCACTTATCTGTTCCGCAATGGCGATTTCTCGCTGGTCCAGTATGATGTCGACGCGTCCTATGACGGCGAGGAAAACCCGCAGACGGTTGTCGACTACAACACCGCGCCTTGAGCACCGGACGGCTTCAGGCCAGTCGATCAAGGCGCCTTCGACAGCATCCAATTGAGCGTTTCGCGCCAGTCGGCCATGCGGATTGGCGTGCCGTGGGTGCCGGTCTCGAAACGGACGAAGCGGGTTGGGTAGGTCTTCGATTTGGCCAGGATGGAGCGGAAGAACGCTTCCTGGTTCGCCACGGGAAAGACCACGTCATGGCTGCCTTGACCGAAGAAGACCGGCACGCGGCGTTTGAAGGCGGGGCTGGCAAAAAAGCTCTCGTCCCATAGCGATCCGAGCAGCAGCAAGCCATTTATGCGGCCGCCCGTGTCCTTGCGTCCGGCAAGCTTCCAGCACAGTGCACCACCCATTGAGCCGCAGGCGACGAAGATCTTCGCGCCAGGCGACTGTTCGGCATAGTGATCGATCAGAGCCGCGACCTGTGCGGCGCCCTTGTCGCCGAAATCGGGAAAATCCGGCGAGAGATAAAGACCGCCATTGCCGGCCATCAGGTTCTTGATGCGGTTGAAATTGCCGCCGAAGGTGAAGTCGTCGACCCCCTGCTTGCGGCTGCCGCCCTGCCCGTGGAGGTAGAGCACGATGATCGCAGCGCCTTGCGTCTTGCCAACGGCGACATGCCTGACATCGCCGGCATCGGTCTTCAACATCAGATCTTGCTGCACCTTGCGTACGCCGGCGTCGGTGTACTGCGGGTGCACGCGCTTTTCCGGCACCTCGTCACGCTGGTTGATGTCGCGCATCTCGCGATAGTCGATGACCGTATAGGCGCCGCCGTCGCCGGTGGATAATGTCGCCGGATAGGCGAAAAGATCATCCTTGAACGGTTTCAGTTCGAGAGCATGGGCGTAACCGACAGCGCAAAGAACAAACGCTGCGACCAGAAAGCCGTGGAATGGAGACAGGGTACGAAAAGCCATAACGCAGGCATGCGTAATGGAACTCGGGTTTGTCAATCCTGCAGCACGCCGCCGGCGCCTTCGAGCGCTTCGCGGGTGTCGACATCGACAGACGCGCCCTCGCCGATCTCGACATCGATGACATCGAGCCCTTCGGCCTCGACCAGATGGCGAGCGCCGGTGTCGCCTTCGAGGTGGGCGATGGCCGGGAACAGCGAGCGCGGCAAAAGCACCGGATTGCCGCGCTTGCCCGCGTGCGAGGCGCGGACCACGGAATTGCCTCCGGCTCTACGGAAGGCATCGATCAACCGGTCGAGATCGTCCGATTCAACGCCAGGCATGTCGCCGAGAACGATCATCGCGGCGGCTGTGTCTTCGGGCAGATAGGCAATGCCGGCTTTCAGCGAGGTGGACAGGCCATCGGCGAAATCGGGATTGTCGGCGAAGGTGACGTCGAGGCCCGACAAGGCCGCGCGCACCCGTTCGCGCTGATGGCCGGTGACGACGATCGTGCCCGATACCTTCGAGTCAAGCGCGCGCTCGGCGGTGCGGCGCACCAGCGGCTTGCCATCGAACAGCGCCATCAGCTTGTTCGGTCCACCCATGCGGCTCGACCGGCCAGCGGCAAGAAGCACGGCGGCAACCTTGAGATGGGTCTTGGCCGGCAGGGGTTCGCGCGGCTGCGGCCGCGTCGGGATTTCCATCAACAGCCCGCCGACCCCCATGCCGGCGATGTCCTTCGCGGTGACGTCGAGGCCGGCAACCAGACGGTCAAGCACCCAGTCGAAGCCGTTTTCCTTGGGGCTGCGGGCGCAGCCGGGCGCGCCGATGACGCGCTTGCCGGCAAGGGTTCCCAGCACCAGAAGATTGCCGGGGTCGACAGGCATGCCGGCGCGGATGACAGTTCCACCGGCCATCTCGATCGCCGCCGGAACGACATCGGCGAAATCGCTCATGGCAGAAGCGCCGAAGATCACCACCATGTCGTTCTCGCGCGCCAGCAAGCGCGCGGCCTCCGCCACCGGCGCGATCTCATGCGGCGTGCGGCGCTCCGCCGTCAGCCTGCCGCCCGAACGCGCCAGCCGTGCCTCGGTGACGCGCAGCGTCTTGTCGAGCACGCTGGGCTTGATGCCCGGCAGGACCGTCTGGATGACCCCGACGCGCACCGGCCGATAGGTATTGACGGCAAAGATCTCGCCGCTGGCGCAGATTTTAGCGACCGCATCGACCAGCGCGGAGCTGACTGCGAATGGGATGATCTTCACCGTTGCGACCATCTGCCCTTTTTCGACCGGCGCATGCCGCGCCAGCGTCGCAAGGGTGATGGCGGGATCGACGGCGTTGATGGCGTCGATCATCTCGGCATCGACCGTGAAGATGCCCGATGCCCTGGCGTGGAGATTGACCCGGCCGGTAGCGGCCGGCCTGACATCGATGCCGCTGAAAGTCATGCTCTCGGCAATTTTCTGCGCCGCGGCGTCCTCCCCGAGATCATCGGAGGAAAGCACGGCAGCGACGACCTGCGAGATACCTGCCCGCTTAAGCAGGGATACGTCTTCGGCACTCAACCTGTGCGCCTTGCGAAACCGCTTTTCGCCAGCGGTGGTGGCGTGCGCCAAGACCGCGCCTTCGGCCTCTTCAATGGCAACCGGACCGAATTTCACGCTACGGCGCCCGCAGGGCGCCGCGCGTCCGCTTGGACGCCCAAAGGACGCTCTGCCGCTTTGAACCTACGCATCGTGCTTCTCCAAAATCGATGCCGATCCTTGGGCCGATGCTGAGGCATCGAGGCCGCGCGAGCGGAAGGCGTAGATGGTCTGCGCCAGCACCGCGACAGCAATCTCGGCGGGGCTGGCGGCACCGATGTCGAGCCCTATCGGCGCATGAATGCGGGCGATCTGGTCGGCGCTCGCGCCCAGCGCCAGCAGGCGTTCGACGCGCTTTGCGTGCGTCTTGCGGCTGCCAAGCGCACCAACATAGAAGCAGTTGGCGTCGAGCGCCGCCTTCAACGCGAAGTCGTCGATCTTCGGGTCATGAGTGACGGCGGCAAGCGCCGTGTAACTGTCGAGTGGCTGGCGCTTCAGCACATCCTCCGGCCACTCGGCATGCAAGGCGATGTCGGGAAAGCGGTCCGATGTGGCGAAGGCCGTGCGCGGATCGATGATCTCCAGGGGATAGCCGGCGATCCTGGCCATCGGCGCCAGCGCCTGGCTGATATGGACGGCACCGATCACCACCAGGCGTGGTTGGGGCAGATGCGCATTGAGAAAGAAGGTTCGTCCTTCCGCCTCCACGGAACCGGAATTGCCCGATCGAAATGCCCTGGCGATCGCGGCTCCAAGATCGCCCGCGACGTGGTCGCCCTCGCGCACGATGCGGTCGCGGCCATCGCCGAGATCGGTGACGAGGATCGCCGCGCGGCGGGCGCGGCGATCCTCGTTGAGCGTTTTCAGCGCGTAGGGATCCATTGGATCAGCCAAGCCTTTCCACATAAACCTTGATACGGCCACCGCAGGACAGGCCGACCTGCCAGGCGGTCTCGTCGGCGACGCCGAACTCCAGCATCCTGGCCTTGCCGGAGCCGATGACGTCGATCGCTTCGGTCACCACGGCGCCCTCGACGCAGCCGCCGGAGACAGAACCGTGGAAATTGCCGTCAGCATCGATGACAAGGTGGCTGCCGACCGGGCGTGGCGCCGAACCCCAGGTCTCGACCACCGTCGCGATAGCGACATCCTTGCCGTCCTTCATCCAACCTTCCGCGATGATCAGTGGATCGCGAGCCTCATCGAGATAAAGACTGTCACTCATCGTTGCTTCTCTCAGGGTCTGTTTTTCAAAGGGCCGAGAAACATATGGCTATGCGGCGTGCCTCTCGCCACCGTCAATCCATCGCCGCGGATCGACGGCTTGCGCCGACTTCTTGTCGAGTGACGCGCAGAGGTCGGCGAGCGCATCGAGATTGTGCACCGAGCGGAATTCGTCGACATGCGGCAGCATCGCCTTGACGCCGCGGGCGCGCGCCTGAAAACCATCAAAGCGCAGCAACGGATTCAACCAGATCAGCCGCCGGCAGGATTTGTGCAGCCGCTCCATCTCCTCCGAGAGGCCGGCGACATCGTCACGCTCCAGCCCGTCGGTTATCAGAAGCACCACCGCACCCTGTCCCAGCACGCGCCGCGACCATATCAGGTTGAACTCGGCCAGCGTGTCACCGATGCGTGTGCCGCCGGACCAATCCTTGACCGCCATCGAACAGTCGGCAAGTGCGGCATCGGGATCGCGATGGCGCATCTGCCGGCTCAGGTTTGTCAGCCGCGTACCGAAGACGAAGGTGTGCACGCGGCGGCGCTTTTCCGTCAGCGCGTGCAGGAAATGCAGGAAGATGCGCGTGTACTGGCTCATCGAGCCGGAAATGTCGGCCAGCACAACCAGCGGCGGATGAACTTCGCGTGCTGAACGGAATTTCGGCAGGATCAATTCGCCGCCGGTGCGCGCGGCTGAGCGCATCATGGCGCGCGGATCAATGCGGCGGCCATGCGCGTCGGCCTTGAAGCGCCTTGTCCGCACCATGTCGACGGGCAGCCGCAACTCGGCGATCGCCTTCCTGGCATCAGCCATCTCGGCTGCGTTCATCTGGGCGAAATCCTTGCCCCGCAGCACCTCGCTGCCGGAAAAGGTAAAGCGGGCATCGACCTCGATCTCTGGGACTTCCCGCGGTGGCTGGTTCTTCTGGTGGCCTTCGAACATCGCCTGACTGACACGGTTTTCGGCCGCGCGTGGCTTCTGCTTCTCGCTGACGTCAGGCGCCACAGGGGAAAACATCGCCAGCAATTTCTCGATCAGTTCGCGCGATTTCCAGAACAGCCGGAAGGCCTCGTCGAAGGTCGGGTGATCCTCATGTCTGGACACCAGCACGGCATGCAGGGTCCAATAGAAATCGTCGCGCGAGCCGATGCCGGCGGCCAGAACCGCCTCGATGGCATCCTTGACCGAGGCCGGCCCGACCCGCATGCCGGCCTTGCGCAAGGTGCGGGCGAAATAGACGATGTTGTCGGCGATGCGCCCATCCGCCGTCGCCTCCGTGGGGTCGGCCTCTTTGAGGTAGGCACCCGGCGCCGTCATCGCGCTACTCCGCCGCCGCGAGCTCGGCCTTGACCTCGTCGAGGATGCGCCGGCCCTCGCCCGAACCGATGCGGGCAATGTCGTCCTGGTATTTCAACAGCACGCCGATCGTGTCGGATACGGTCTCTGGATCGAGCGCCACCTTGTCGAGTTCGGTCAGCGCGCCGGCCCAGTCTATGGTTTCCGCGACGCCCGGCACCTTGAACAGCTCGATCTGGCGCAGCTTCTGGATGAAGGAGACCACCTCCGCCGAAAGCCGCTGGTTGGCCCGAGGCACTTTGCGGCGCACGATCTCCAGTTCGCGCTCGGCATTGGGATAATCGACCCAATGATAGAGGCAGCGCCGCTTCAAAGCGTCGTGGATCTCGCGGGTGCGGTTGGTGGTAATGATGACGATCGGCGGCTCTTCCGCCTTGATGGTGCCGAGTTCGGGCACGGTCACCTGGTAGTCGGAGAGGATTTCGAGCAGGAAAGCCTCGAAGGCTTCGTCGGTGCGGTCGAGCTCGTCGATCAGAAAGACAGGCGCGGCACCTGCCTTGCCGGTCAGCGCATCGAGCACCGGGCGGCGAATAAGGTATTTTTCGGAGAAAACGTTGCGCTCCATGGCGGAGCGGTCGACCTTGCCGGCCGCCTCCTCCATGCGGATCTCGATCATCTGTGCGGCGTAGTTCCACTCGTAGACGGCGGAGGAGACATCGAGCCCTTCATAGCACTGCAGCCGGATCAGCCGGCGGCCAAGCGCCTGCGCCAACACCTTGGCGATTTCGGTCTTGCCGACGCCGGCCTCGCCCTCCAGGAACAAGGGCCGGTTCATACGCAGCGACAGGAACAGCACGGTCGCCAGCGACCGGTCCGCCACATAGTCCGCTCCGGTCAGGAGATCGAGCGTCTCGTCGATCGTCCGCGGCACGGGGCGCGGTTTCAACTCGGTCATTCTTTCTCCGTGAACGCCGCCGCTCCGCTGTCCAGGATGTGATAGCCGCGGGCGTGGTAGATCAGCGGCCGCAAATTATCGCCCATGCGAAGGCCTGTCACCTTGCCAAAAAGCACACGATGGGTGGCCAGATCCTTGGTGTCGATCAATTCGCAGTCGAAGACCGCGAGCGCGCCCTTGAGCGTAGGCGCGCCGGTGGAAATCACATCCCATTCGCCGAGCGCGAAACGCTCCTCGACCGGCAGGCCGGTAACGCCGGAAAAGCCGATCGACAGCGGCTCCTGATGCGAAGCCAGCGTGTTCAAGGCAAACTTGCCGTTTTTCACGAACAGCTCATTCTTGGCATTTTCACGGTTGAGGCAGACCAGGATTGTCGGAGGGGTGTCAGACACGGAACAGGCGGCGATCACGGTGGTGCCGCGCTTGCCGGCAGGGCCGTCCGTCGTGACCACATGGACGTGACCGGCAAAATGGCTCATCGCGTCGCGATAGGCCTGCGGTCCAATGTCATTCTTCTTCAGCACAAGAACTTTTCCACAGCCAGACCCCCTACCGCTATATATGGCCAGACATGACATGCCACAAGCGAAGTGCTTGGCCCATATCCCTGAATTCGCGTGTTGCACCAAGGCCGGGCAGCCTTTAGGTCTTGGCGGTAATTGGCGCCCGCGCTGTCATCGCGGGTCTGGAGGAACTCTTCGGCAGGATGCGACCCGGGGCAACGATATCGGCCGCACTGGCCTGGCTGTTCCTGGCCGGCGGCGCCGGCGCACAGACGCTGACGATCGGCGTCGCCACTCCCTTGTCGGGCCCATCGGCCATCCTCGGCAAACAGATCCAGGCCGGTGCCGGACTGGCGGCGCAGGCAAACGGCATTGAACTCAGGACCGAGGACGATGCCTGCACCGCCGATGGCGGTGCAGCCGCGGCCAGGGTTTTTGCCGCGGCCAAGGTCAGTGTCGTGGTCGGCTTCCTTTGCACCGAAGCCATCGAGGCGGCGATGCCGATCCTCAAGGACGCTAACATTCCGGTCATCACCGTCGGCGTGCGAACCGAGAGCCTGACCGACCGCCGCGCCAAGACCGGCTGGCCGGTCTATCGCCTCGGACCGCGCGGCGACGACGAGCGCAACGCCGTCGCCTCCACCCTCACCCGCCTATGGCAGAACGAGCTGTTCGCCATCATCGACGACGGCACCATCTACGGGCGCGAGATGGCGGAGACATTTCGCGCGGCCGCCGAGCAAGCGGCGCTGAAACCGGTGTTCGTCGACACGTTCCGGCCGCAGCTCGACAACCAGATTGGGATGATCGGGCGATTGAAGAAGGCCGGCGCCACGCATGTCTTTGCCGGCGGCGACGGCGACGACATCGCCATTATGGGCCGCGACGCAGCGCAGCTGCAAGCCGGCATCGTCTTTGCCGGCGGCGAAAACCTACGCACGCCGCCCGCAGACGTGCCCTATGCGACCGGCACGCTGATGATCGCGCCGCCGGAATGGGCCGATGTCGCCGACGCAAAGGTGCTGGAAAGCTTCTCCGCGCGGAAAATCGTGCCGGACGGCTACACGCTGCCGGCCTATGCAGCGGTGGAGATCGCCAAGGCCGCATCGTCCCTGTCCGGAAGCTCGGGCGGGGCCCTCGCCGACGCGCTGACCGGTCGCGATTTCACCACGGCGATCGGGCCAGTCCGCTTCGACGCCAAGGGCGACCTCAGCCAGAGCCTCTACCGCGTCTTCCGCTTCGACGGCACGCGCTTCGTGCCCTTGGAAGGCAACTGATGTTCCGCACCGGCCCGCGCAATCTTATCACCGACGTTGCCGGCCTGCGCGTCGGCAACGCTTCCGACGCCAGGTTGAAGTCCGGCGTGACGACTGTGCTTTGCGACGAACCGGCGGTGGCGGGTGTCCAGATCCTGGGCGGCGCGCCGGGCACGCGCGAGACGGACCTGCTCGAACCGCACAATTCGGTGGAGGCGGTCCATGCCGTGGTGCTGTCGGGAGGTTCGGCTTTCGGCCTTGATGCGGCGTCCGGTGTGCAGGCGGCGCTGCGCGAGCGCGGCATCGGCTTCGAGGTCGGCGGCTTTCGCGTGCCGATCGTGCCGGCGGCGATCCTGTTCGACCTGCGCAATGGCGGCGACAAGGACTGGGGTCGCTACCCCCCTTACCGCGACCTCGGCTATGAGGCAGCGCAATCCGCCGCCACCGATTTCCAGCTCGGCACGGCGGGCGCCGGCACCGGTGCGCTGACCGCGGGGCTGAAGGGCGGCCTGGGTTCGGCCTCGACGCGGCTGGATAGCGGCGTCACCATCGGGGCTCTGGCCGCCGTCAATCCGACCGGATCGGTGACCGTCGGCCGCACCCGCCATTTCTGGGCAGCACCCTTCGAAATTCTCGATGAATTCGGCGGGCTCGGTTATCCCTCGCCGATGCCCGACGATGCGAAGCGGATTTTGCTGAAATACCGCGACAAGCGGGCAAGCATGCAGATGGAAACCGGCGGCAACACCACCATTGCCGTCATCGCCACGGACGCGGTCCTCACCAAGGCCGCGGCGAAGCGCCTGGCCATGTCGGCGCATGACGGCTTCGTGCGCGCCATCTGGCCGACACATACGCCGGCCGATGGCGATCTCGTGTTTGCACTGGCGACGGGAACGAGCGGCATCCGGCTCGAAGCCGATACGGCAATCGACCTCTATGCCGCGGCCGGCGCCACCATGGCACGCGCCATCAGCCGCGGCGTGTTTGCCGCGACGCCAGCCGACAACGATCTGTTCCCGGTATGGTCGCGCCGGAGCTGACGGCGTCGATCAAGTCGGATCGGACTTTTCTTCCTCGAACGTCACCGCGACATCGGAATTCGCCGACAGCCAGACCTTCTTGCCGTCGACCTCGGCAACCAGGGCCAGGGGAATGTAGTGATGATGGCCCTTGTGAGCACCCTCGCCGCTGTCGGCCTTGGTCAGTTTGATACGCTGGCCGTCAACCTTGTCGACGGTGCCGACATGCACGCCATCGGCGCCGACGACTTCCATATGCTCACGGATCTTGCTTGTGTCGGTCATGGTGGTTCTCCATTGGGACTGCCGACAATAACAAATGACAAGCCGTTTGGATGCATTGGCTTTCACCCCGCACGACGTTTTGATTCGGTCGTGCTAGGGATTGAACGATCGCGGCCGTCGGAGTGAAACCATGCGACTGCTTTTCCTGTTTGCCGTTTCCCTGGCCGTGCAGTTTGCGGCGTCGATCGTCGCCCAGGCCGGCGATGTCGCCGAGCTTGAAATCCTTGGCTTCACCAAGGACGGCGGCGTGTTCGCCTTCGAGGAATATGGCGTCCAGGACGGGTCGGGCTTTCCCTATGCCAACCGCTATTACATCGACACGAGCAATGACAGCTTTCTCAAGGGCACCCCAATCAGGGTCCGGCTTGACGACGAGAATGCCACGCTCGACACCGCCCGCCTCCAGGTCCGGCAAAAGGGCGAGGCCATTGTCAGTCAGACCGAGCTGAGCGCCAATCGCGGCATCACCGCCGGCTTCAACCAGGTGACCGAGCTTTCGGCGGATCCACACCGCATGGTGGTCAATCCGCGGCCGATCTTCTCTCCGGTCGACCAGCCGCTCGAGTTCCGGCTGGACGAGATCGGCATGAACAATACCGAAGGCTGCCAGAGCCAGGGCGAGATCAATGGGTTCAGGCTGCTGCGCATCGAAGCGCAGGACGGCGGTACCACCAAATTGCTGCATGAAGACAAGTCGATCCCCAAGAGTCGGGGATGTCCGAACGGCTACCGCATCGGCGCGGTGCAGACATTCTCGATGGACAGCCTCAGCGCCTATGCGGTGCTGATCGCGGTGCGCCAATACGGCTTCGAGGGGCCGGACTATCGCTGGATCGCGGTGACCGGCCGCCTGTGACACCGCCTGTTCAACTCGCCACGTCCAACCGTGCCCTCGCCCGCTTTCGCCACGCGACACCAACGCCGCGCACGGCCCTTCTCGGTGCCCTCCTGTGGGCTGCCACAATGGGCGCCAGCGCGCTCGTCAATCTGTCGTTGCTGGATAGTTGGGTGACGCCGGACAAAATCCGCAAAGTGTCGCTGCTGTTCGCGGGCGGCGGCGCCCTGGCCTTTCCGGTTGGCCTGTTCGCGGCACGGCTGGTCTCGCTCGGAAGGGGCTGGGAGGTCGCCTTCGCGGCAGCAATGGTGTGCCTTGCGGTCGTGACGATCGGGCTGACCGCCGGGCTCTATGCCTTGCAGTACCGGTCCTACTATGCCGAATGGCATGCGCCCGTCTTCACTCTCACCTGGGGGCTTCAGTTCGCCTTCACAATGGCGGTGGCGCTCTACCAGTTCGTTGTGCTGGGCATCCGGCTCTATTTTCCGCTTGGGTTCATCGCCTTGTTTGCCGCCAGCCTCTGGTTTGCGCGGCAGCGGCGTTGAGCATTTCGTCCGCCTCTGTTAGGACGCGGGCTAACCCGGAGCGGTTCAGCGTTTGGTAGAACCGCCGACCCGCTCTACTCCTTCTTTTTCGCAATTCCGGACGGAAAACCGCTGCGAACGTTTCCTGGATTGCTCTAGATACATCAGGACTGACCGATGATCCCTCGCTATTCCCGGCCGGAAATGGTCGCCATCTGGTCGCCCGAAACCCGGTTTCGCATCTGGTTCGAAATCGAGGCTCATGCTTGCGATGCGTTGGCCGAACTCGGCGTCATTCCCAAGGAAGCGGCAAAAACCATCTGGGAGAAGGGCAATGCCGCGAAATTCGACGTGGAGAAGATCGACGAGATCGAGCGCGTCACCAAGCATGACGTGATCGCCTTCCTGACCCATCTTGCCGAATTCGTTGGACCGGACGCGCGTTTCATCCACCAGGGCATGACGTCTTCGGATGTGCTGGACACCTGCTTTGCCGTCCAGCTTACCCGCGCCAGCGACATTCTGCTCGCTGACATTGACGGCCTGCTTGCGGCCCTCAAGCGCCGCGCCTTCGAGCACAAGGATACCGTCACCATCGGCCGCAGCCACGGCATCCATGCCGAGCCGACAACCTTCGGCATCAAGCTGGCGCAGGCCTATGCCGAATTCTCGCGCTGCCGCGAGCGGCTGGTGCATGCGCGGGAAGATATCGCTACCTGCGCCATTTCCGGGGCGGTCGGCACCTTCGCCAACATCGAACCCTATGTCGAGGAGCATGTTGCGGCGAAGCTCGGGCTGAAGCCGGAACCGGTGTCGACGCAAGTGATCCCGCGCGACCGCCATGCCATGTTCTTTGCCACGCTCGGTGTCATCGCCTCATCGATGGAGCGGCTGGCAACCGAGATCCGACATCTGCAGCGTACCGAGGTGCTGGAAGCGGAAGAGTATTTTTCGCCGGGCCAGAAAGGCTCGTCGGCGATGCCGCACAAGCGCAATCCGGTACTGACGGAAAACCTCACCGGCCTTGCCCGCATGGTGCGCTCCATGGCGCTGCCGGCGATGGAGGACGTGGCGCTCTGGCATGAGCGCGACATCTCGCACTCGTCGGTCGAGCGCATGATCGGGCCGGACGCCACCGTGACGCTGGATTTCGCGCTGTCACGCCTGACCGGTGTCATCGAAAAGCTGGTCGTCTATCCCGAGAACATGCTGAAGAACATGAACAAGTTCCGCGGCCTGGTGCATTCGCAGCGCGTGATGCTGGCGCTGACGCAGGCCGGCCTGTCGCGCGAGGATTCCTACCGGCTGGTGCAACGCAACGCCATGAAGGTGTGGGAACAAGGCGCTGATTTTCTTGAGGAACTTTTGGCCGACAGGGAAGTCACCGCCGCGCTTCCCGAGGCGGAAATCCGCGAGAAATTCGATCTTGGCTATCACACCAAGCATGTCGACACGATCTTCAGGCGGGTGTTCGGGGAAGCTTGAGGCGAGCTTTCCTTCTCCCCGTCACCATGCAGGGAGAAGGTGCCGGCAGGCGGATGAGGGGCGGCGCCTACTTTGGCGACCGTCGCACCTACTGCCCTTTGACAATATCAAACCTCGGCGCTGCCCCTCATTGCCCTGCCGGGCATTTCTCCCCGTATAGTGACGGGGAGAAAGACGCTTTACCGAAGTCAAATCAGGCCTTTCCAGGCACAGTCCTGATCACGGTGCCCCAGGGGTCCTCGCGGGTCGTTTCGCCGGTGACGTTGTCCGAACGCATCTCGACCCAGGCAAGGCCCGAGCGGGCCGGGTCGCGGCGGCCGGCGCCGGCGCTTTGCCAGGCATTGGCGCCGATGTGGTGGTGGTAATGGCCTGACGACAGGAACACCGCCTGACCGCCATATTTGGCCACCGTGTCGAAGCCGAACTCCTGGTTCCACCAGGCCTCGGCCTCTTCCGGCCTGCCGACGCGCAGGTGGACATGGCCGACAATGCTGTTCTGCGGCGCACCTTGCCAGCCCGCATCGCCCGCCGGCACTTCGCCAACGACCGCAGGAATATTCAACCGCTCCGTCGCCATGGCGATCTTGTCACCATTCCATTTCCAGTCCTGCGGACGGCGGTCGGCATAGATTTCGATGCCGTTGCCTTCGGGATCGGTCAGGTACAGCGCTTCGCTGACCAGATGGTCGGAGGCGCCCTCGATGGCGATCTTGTCTGATATGGCATGGTTGATCCAGCGGCCGAGATCGGCACGACTGGGCAGCAGGAAGGCCGTGTGGAACAGGCCGGCGCTGCGCGGATCGTCCGGCTTGGCGGAAGCATCCGGCTCCAGCACCAGCAACGGTCGGTTGGCGGCGCCGAGCGTGATCGCGCCATCGGCACGGCTCAATTCCTGAAGGCCGACGACCCGGCGGTAATAGGCAGCGAGGCTTTCGGCATCGCGCGCCTTCAGCCCGACGCGGGCAACGCTCACAGGCGTGGTGGCGGCAAATGGCAGTTCACTCATCATTGTCTCCGTTGCGGCAACGCTTGGTGAAACTCCCAAAGCCAGGAGCCCGGCGCCGCCGATCATTGTACGTCGTGTCAGTGCCAAAATCCCGGTCCTCCACGGCTGTTTTCTCTCAATCGACAGATCGTCGATCGCGATCGTTCACACAAGACAGCGAAAAGCGAACATGGTGTTCACCATTCCAGCTCAAGAGCTTGCCCGTCGATGGTTGCATGAGACAATCGCGCTCGCTATCTCAGCGCCATGAAAGTCAAAGACGCAGATATTCTGATCGTTCCGGGCTACACCAATTCCGGACCCGAGCATTGGCAGACCCGCTGGGAGTCGAAACTGTCGACGGCGCGCCGCGTCGAGCAGGCGGAGTGGTCGAAGCCGGTGCGCGAGGACTGGACGGCGAGCGTGGCCAAAGCGGTCAACGAGGCCGAGAGGCCTGTCGTCATCGTCGCGCATTCGCTGGGTGTGGCCGCGGCCGTGCAGGCCATACCGCAATTCGTGAAACCGGTCGCCGGGGCCTTCTTCGTGGCGCCGCCCGATGTCGCCAACCCCAAGCTCAAGCCGAAGCACCTGATGACCTTCGGTCCCTATCCGCGCGAGCCGCTGCCCTTCCCTTCGATCCTGATTGCCAGTCGCAACGATCCGTTCTGCGCCTTCGATGTCGCCGAGGACATTGCCGGCGCCTGGGGTTCGCTGTTCATCGATGCCGGCGAGACCGGCCATCTCAATGCGGATTCAGGCTTTGGCCCGTGGCCAGAGGGATCGATGACCTTCGCCAAGTTCCTGACCGACCTGAAGGCTTAGCGTCTCGGGCCGTGCGCCGTCAGGCGTCGATGGACGCCTTGATGTCTTTCAGCAGGGTCTTTGCCCCCAGCGAAATCAGCGCATGCTCGGACCCCGTGGCGAGCAGACGATAGCCCATCGCCACGACACGGCCGGCAATTGCCGGTTCGACGACATAGATGGCGGCATGTTTTCCGGCCTTGCGGGTGCGTTCGGCAACCGACGCCACCGTCTCCATCATGCTCTCCAGCGTGGAATTGACCGTGGCGCCGTTGGTCCAGGCGATCGAGAAATCCGATGGCCCGAGGAAAATGCCGTCGATGCCCGGCGTGTCGAGAATGCCGTCGAGCGCGTCAAGCGCGGCGCGCGTCTCAACCATCGCAAACGCCATCGTTCGCTGGTTGGTGTCGCGCAGCCATTCGGCATAATCGCCCTTGCCATGGCGTGGAAAGGCATAGGTCGGACCCCATGAGCGCTCGCCGAGCGGCGGATACTTCATCGCCGCGGCGAACAGCTTTGCATCGGCCACCGAATTCACCATCGGCGCGATGACCGCCTCGGCCCCGAAATCGAGCGCCCGGCTGGCCATGTCGAAACGGCCGACGGGAATACGCACCAGTCCGGGCTTGCCGGTGGCGAGCACCGGCGCCAGACCGCGCAGCACGCTGTCTTCATGATGGCCGCCATGCTGCATATCGAGCGTGACGGCGTCGAAGCCCTGTTTGGCGAGGATCTCGACGGTCAGGGCATCCGGCACACCCGACCAGGCGGTGATCAGCGTTTCATCGGCGGCAAGGCGTGACTTCAGCGACATCTAATCTCTTTCCTCGTTGACGTCGCATCGGACCGAAAACCGGTTCGATTTCGGAAGCACGGTGCGACAACGCCATTAGCGTGAGAGCGACGTGCGTCCAACAGGACGCACGTCGCTCTCACGCAGTTCAGCCGGAAACCAAGGCAAAGGCAAAGAAAAACCGCCCGGCTTGGCCGGGCGGTCGATTGGTCCAGTCATTCTTCTTTGTCGCAGGTTTGGTCGCAAAACCGTGGGACATTCTTGCGGAACCTGCTCCGGCCCGGATCAGGTGTTTTTGATCTGCTCGATCGCCTGCGCCATCAGTTCGTCCATGGTGCGGCGGATCTGATGGTCCGACTGATCGACGCCGGCGGCATCGAAATCCTTGCGGATCTTGCGGAACACGTCGTGGTCGCCGGCTTCCTCGATATCGGAAACAACCACTTCCTTGGCGTAGGCGTCGGCATCCGCACCCGACTTTCCGAGCTTTTCGGCGGCCCACAGGCCGAGCGCCTTGTTGCGGCGCGCCGAAGCCTTGAACCGAAGCTCCTCGTCGAATGCAAATTTGCGCTCGAAGCCCTCTTCGCGGTCTTTCATGCTGCTCATGGCGTCCCTCCGGTCAAATCCGATTCGTTGGCAAGGTGATATGTGTGTTGCCGAAGCACAAACCAAAAGGTCGCGAGCCGGTCAATACGCTTCGTCATATGCTGCGCTGCGGCATTTCAGTCCCGAAAGCGGTTGATTGGAAGGATTTGCCGATTGAGCAAACGATGTGATTGGGATAGACCCGGCATTGAACCCCGCCGTCGCCGCACTAATTTAGGCGGACGGACAGGAACCGGTCGCTTGCCGCCTGCCCGCAAATCCAGAGAAAAAATCAGATGAAAAATCGCCGCCGCATTTATGAAGGCAAGGCCAAGATCCTCTATGAGGGACCCGAACCCGGTACGCTGATCCAGTTCTTCAAGGACGATGCAACCGCGTTCAACAAGAAGAAGCACGAGGTCATCGATGGCAAGGGCGTGCTCAACAACCGGATTTCCGAGTACATTTTCAATCATTTGAACCGCATGGGCATTCCGACCCACTTCATCCGCCGGCTCAACATGCGCGAGCAGCTGATCAAGGAAGTCGAGATCATCCCGCTCGAAGTGGTGGTGCGTAACGTCGCCGCCGGCTCGCTGTCGAAGCGCCTCGGCATCGAGGAAGGCACCGTTCTGCCGCGCTCGATCATCGAGTTCTACTACAAGGCCGACGCGCTCGACGATCCGATGGTGTCGGAAGAGCACATTACGGCGTTCGGCTGGGCCTCCCCGCAGGAGATCGACGATGTCATGGCGCTCGCCATCCGCGTCAACGATTTCCTCTCCGGCCTGTTCATGGGCGTCGGCATCCAGCTCGTCGATTTCAAGATCGAGTGCGGCCGCCTGTTCGAGGGCGACATGATGCGCATCGTCGTCGCCGATGAGATTTCGCCGGATTCCTGCCGCCTGTGGGATGTGGCGACGCAGGACAAGCTCGACAAGGACCGTTTCCGCCGCGACATGGGCGGCCTTGTCGAAGCCTACCAGGAAGTCGCCCGCCGCCTCGGCATCATGAACGAGAACGAGCCGCCACGCCCGACCGGCCCAGTGCTCGTCGCCTCGACCGACGGCCTCAAGGGTAAGCCGCACTAACCGAGAATTCGAACAGGAACCTCCCCAGTATGATCAAGGCTCGCATTACCGTCACTCTCAAGAACGGCGTCCTCGACCCGCAAGGCAAGGCGATCGAACACGCGCTGTCGGGGCTTGGCTTTGATGGCGTCGGCGCGGTGCGGCAGGGCAAGGTGTTCGACGTCGAACTGGCGGAAAGCGACAAGGCCAAGGCCGAAGCCGACCTGAAAGCCATGTGCGACAAGCTGCTGGCGAACACGGTGATCGAGAATTACGCGGTGGAGATCGCCTAACGTGAAATCAGCCGTTGTCCTCCTGCCTGGCCTCAATCGCGACCGCGACATGATCGCGGCGCTGACCAAGATTTCCGGCAAGGCGCCAGCCACCGTCTGGCAGACTGACACTGAAATCCCCGATGTCGACCTGATCGCCATTCCCGGCGGCTTTTCCTTCGGCGACTATCTGCGCTGTGGCGCCATCGCCGCGCGCATGCCGGTCATGCGGGCTGTCGCTGAAAAGGCGGCCAAGGGCGTGATGGTCATCGGCGTCTGCAACGGGTTTCAGATCCTGGTCGAGGCCGGCCTGCTGCCGGGTGCCTTGATGCGCAACAGTTCGCTGAAATTCGTTTGCCGGCAGGTAAAACTGCAGATCACCAACGCCAACACCATGTTCACTCGCCGCTATCAGCCGGGCCAGATCATCCGCTCGCCGGTGGCGCACCATGACGGCAACTATTTTGCCGACACAGAGACGCTCGCCCGCGTCGAAGGCGAAGGCCAGGTGGTGTTCCGCTATGCGGAAGGCACAAACCCCAACGGTTCGATCAACGACATTGCCGGCATCATCAACGACCAAGGCAATGTGCTCGGCCTGATGCCACATCCCGAAAACCTGATCGAAGCCGCCCATGGCGGCAGCGACGGCCGTGCACTCTTCGAAGGTGCGCTCGGTATCGCCGCTTGACGAGTTCAGCCGCGAATGCGGTAAAAATGACAAGGACATCAAGTCCATTGCTCTGGGGAGAGAGACGGTCATGAAACTCTATTCGCGGCCGTTGTCGCCCTACTCGTCGATCGTGCGCGCGCTGGCCTATATCAAGGACGTACCGCTCAAGATCATCGCGCCGCCGCCGGGTTTTCCGATCCCCGAGGAGTTTCGCGCCATCTCGCCGATGAACCGGATTCCGGTGCTGATCACCGGCTCGGGCGAAACCATCGTCGAATCGGTGGTCATCGCCGAATATCTCGAGGAACGGTTTCCGGAACCGGCGCTGCTGCCACCCGATTCCAAGGACCGCGCGCTGGTGCGCATGTTCGCCCGCATCACCGATCTCGACGTGCTGACGCCGACGATGAAGCTTTTCGAACTGCATTCCGTGCCGAAGCGCAACAATGCCGAGATCGACGCCCAATTCGCACGCCTGCACGACGGGTTGGCGGCGATCGAGGCGCGCATGGCGCAGGGCCCCTTCGCCCTCGGCAACGACATCAGCTTCGCCGATGCCTGGCTGACGCCGACCCGGTTCATCTTCAACAATTTCCGCGCCATGACGGGCCGCCAAGACCTGCTCGACGCCTATCCCAAATTCGATGCCTATGAGCAGATCGCGTCGCAGCATCCAGCCTTGTCGCGCGTATGGGGCGAGATGACCGACGGCCTGAAAATCTTTCTGTCCGAACTCGAGATGGGTGCCGCTTGATCAAGAGCAAGACGATCGTTCTCGTCGCCGCCGCAGGCCTTGTTCTGACATCGTGCCAATCGACCCCGAAAAGCACGCCTGTGCCCTCGGGCAAGAGTGCGTCACTGTTGGCCATGGAGCAGGTCGCAATCGCCGCCCACAAATGCTGGATCGCCAGCAAGGACCCGGCCTTCAGGCAATATCAGATGGCCAATGAGCTGAATTCCTTCAGCGGCACGCCGCGTTTCCTCTTGGTGCCGGCCAAGCACTATGGCGGAAAGCCATTGCTGGTCGTGCAGGCGCAAGGCAATTCGAGCCGCGTCGACGTGTTCGGACCGTTGATGAACGACCCGCTCGGCGCACGCATCGGTTCGGATATTGCGCGCTGGCAAGCCGGTAATCCGGCCTGCGCAGCGACCGCCTGACGATGGGCCGCTTCCTGCAGGTAGCGGGTCTGGCCATCGGTCTGGCCGGCCTTGTCCTGCAATTCTGCCTCACGATTCCAGCGTCGATGGAAGCCGGCCGCAGCCTGCTCGGCTCGATCGTGTTCTATTTCAGTTTCTTCACCATCCTGACCAACATCGGCGCGGTGCTGGTCCATACCTCGCTGCTGTCATCCAGCGGCTACGCGTGGCTACCCGCCTTCGCCGGCCCCCGGATGCGCGCTGGGGTCGCCGTGTCGATCGCCCTGGTCCTCATCGTCTACGCCACCGTTCTGGCGCGTCTGTGGCAGCCGCAGGGCCTGTTCCTGCTCTGCGATGTGCTGCTGCATTACGTGACGCCGGTTGTGTTCGTGCTGTGGTGGCTGATATCAGGTGCCGACGGTAGAACGAGATGGAGCGACATTTCCTGGTGGGTGCTCTATCCCATCGCCTACCTGGCCTATGCGCTGGCGAGGGCGCCGTTCGCCGGCGAGGTGCCCTACCCCTTCCTTGATGTTGCCAAGAACGGCGCAACCAGTGTCGCCATTGCTGCGCTGGCCATCACCGCGCTATTTCTGGTGATATGCGTCGTTGCCGTTCTGGCCGATCGCGGCGTCGCGCGTCTCAGGACCAACAGCGTCCGGTAGGATCGGACCTATTCCCAGAAACGCCTGATACCTTCACGGTGGGCGTCGCAGCGCGAGATGCCGATATCCTTGAGCTGATCGTCGGTCATTTCCAGCAATGCCAGCCGGCTGCGCCGGCGTTCCAGCAAA
The DNA here is from genome assembly GCF_059419085.1 of Mesorhizobium sp. GW821-FHT07A06. Lineage (NCBI taxonomy): Bacteria > Pseudomonadati > Pseudomonadota > Alphaproteobacteria > Hyphomicrobiales > Phyllobacteriaceae > Mesorhizobium > Mesorhizobium sp. GW821-FHT07A06. The sequence continues at coordinate 875,722 of NZ_JBWKRC010000001.1, read as the reverse complement.
TGGTCTATCCATCGCGCCAGCGAACCGGCCACCCGCACCAGGCGGTTGACAAAGCCGCGACGACCCGACGGGCGGAGCGCCTGGCCTGCAAATGCTACTCTTGAAGGACGGATTGTCGCGATTGTATCCATTTTCTTTCTGCCAAAATTATTAATTGCACCCCCTTTTTGGTGCGCGATTGATATGTATTGACTCAGATTTCGGTGCAATATAGAAAATTGTCACCATGACAAATTGGCTTCCAGATCTCACCGCCAGCACCGGACCGCTCTATCAACGCCTTGCGGACTCCATCGAAGCGGGCATCGACCAGGGCGTGATCGGTGCCGGAACAAAACTGCCGCCACAGCGCGACCTCGCCTACGACATCGGCGCCACCGTCGGCACGGTCGGCAGGGCCTACCAATTGCTGCGCGAGCGCGGGCTGGTGAGCGGCGAAGTGGGCCGTGGAACCTATGTGCTTGGCCAGCACGCCGACGGCGCGAAGCCGGAAGCGCCCGACGTCAGCGTGGAAGGCACCCGCACCGTCGATGCGCCGCAGGACAAGCTGCGTTTCGACAGCACGGCGGCACCCGATGTCGGCCAGGGCACCATTGTTGCCGATGTGCTGTCGCGCACCGCGCAGGATCATCCTCACGAGATTTCAAGCTATACGCGCGATTTTCCAACCCGCTGGTACGAAGCCGGCGCCCGCTGGCTGTCGCGCAACTCCTTGCGCCCAGCGGTCGACAGCATCGTTCCGACGCTCGGCACCCATGCCGCGGTGATGGCGGCGATCGCCGCACTCACCACGCCCGGCGACTACGTCGCCTTCGAACACCTCACCTATTCTCAGATTTCCCGCAGTGCCGGGTTGATCGGCCGGCGCACCGCGCTGGTGGCGTCGGACGACGAAGGTCTCGATCCCGAGGATTTCGAGCGCGTCTGCGCGCAAAAACATCCCAGGATGATCTTCCTGATGCCGACGGCCAAGAATCCGACACTGGTGACGCTGTCGGCGGCGCGCCGGGAGGCAATTGCGGGGATAGCACGCGAATACAATGTCGTCCTGATCGAGGATGACCTCTACGGCAACCTCACCGATGACCCGACACCGCTGCTTGCCGAATTCGCGCCCGAACGCACCATCGTCGCCAGCGGCCTGTCGAAATCGGTGGCGGCCGGCGTGCGCGGCGGCTGGCTCTCCTGCCCGCCCGCCTATCGCCACCGTATCCGTGTCGCCCACAAGATGATGACCGGCGGCATGCCCTTCCTGTTGGCGGAGGTGAATGCCCGCCTGGTGCTCTCTGGTCAGGCCGGCGAAATCCGCAAGCGCAGCATCGCTGAAATCAGCGCCCGCATCGCGATCGTGCGCGAGACGCTGGCCGGCTTCGCGTTCAAGTCACACGACAAGGTGCCCTTTGTCTGGCTGACTTTGCCCGATCCGTGGCTTTCCGGCACATTCAAGAATGCCTGCCTCGAACACGGCGTGCTGATCGACGACGAAGACGAGTTCAAGGCTGGCCGCTCCGAACAGGTCTTTCACGGCGTCCGCTTCGGCGTTTCGCAGCCGAGGCAGCGCGGCGATGTCGCCAACGGCGTTTCGGTCCTGCGTCGGCTTCTCGATGAGGGCCGTGCCGGCTACGACAGCTTCTCCTGAGAGCGCTGGGCCCGGATCAGCCTTCGGCCTTGAAGTTGCTGGCTTCCTCCTTGGCCTTGTCCTTGCCGTGCTTTTCGGCCAGTTCCTTGGCCTGCCCGGGTGAAACGTCGGTGGTCTCCGCGATACGCATGGCCTCCTTGTCCGAGAGGCGGTTGTCTTTCTTGCCTTGCCTGGTAGCCATGGTGCGATCTCCTGAATGGTCGGAGACGTAACGGCCGGGACATCATAGCGTTCCGCATTCGGCTTTGCCTTCCTCGTGCGGTCTCGCCCCGAAGATGGCCCGATGGGCGCCCGGAAAGACCCTGGTGCGGGCCTGCCCTGGTCTTCACCTTGTTGCTTTCTGTCTTTTTCCTCGGTCGACGGGTGTATCGGCCGCAAAGCTTGCGATAAGAGGAGACTCAAAATCCCCGCTTCCATGGACATTAATCGCCGCCCATGACCATTTCCAATTCCGTGCCGATCACCCCCGAGCTCATCGCCGCCCACGGGCTGAAGCCCGACGAGTATCAGCGCATCCTCGATCTCGTCGGACGCGAACCCAGCTTCACCGAACTCGGCATCTTCTCGGCGATGTGGAACGAGCACTGCTCCTACAAATCCTCGAAGAAGTGGCTGCGCACGCTGCCGACCACCGGGCCCCAGGTCATCCAGGGACCGGGCGAGAATGCCGGCGTCGTCGATATTGGCGATGGCGACTGCGTCGTCTTCAAGATGGAAAGCCACAACCACCCTTCCTTCATCGAGCCCTACCAGGGCGCGGCGACCGGCGTCGGCGGCATTCTGCGTGACGTCTTCACCATGGGCGCGCGACCGATCGCGGCGATGAACGCGCTGCGCTTTGGCGCCCCCGACCACCCCAAGACCAGGCATCTCGTCGCCGGCGTGGTGTCGGGCGTCGGCGGCTACGGCAATTCCTTCGGCGTGCCGACGGTCGGCGGCGAGGTCAATTTCGATGCCCGCTACAACGGCAACATCCTGGTCAACGCCTTTGCCGCCGGTCTCGCCAAGACCAACGCCATCTTCCTCTCGGAAGCCAAGGGCGTCGGCCTGCCGGTCGTCTATCTCGGTGCCAAGACCGGCCGCGACGGCGTCGGCGGCGCCACCATGGCCTCGGCAGAGTTCGACGACAAGATCGACGAGAAGCGCCCGACCGTGCAGGTCGGCGATCCCTTCACCGAAAAATGCCTGCTGGAGGCCTGCCTCGAACTGATGGCCTCGGGTGCCGTCATCGCCATCCAGGACATGGGCGCGGCCGGCCTCACCTGTTCGGCGGTCGAGATGGGCGCCAAGGGCGACCTCGGCATCGAGCTCGACCTCGACAAGGTGCCGGTGCGCGAAGAGCGCATGAGCGCCTATGAGATGATGCTGTCGGAAAGCCAGGAGCGCATGCTGATGGTGCTGCGCCCCGAGAAGGAAAAGGAAGCCGAGGCGATCTTCCACAAATGGGGCCTCGACTTCGCCATCGTCGGCAAGACCACCGATGACCTGCGCTTCCGCGTCCTGCATCAAGGCGACCAGGTCGCCGACCTGCCGATCAAGGATCTCGGCGACAAGGCGCCGGAATATGACCGGCCATGGATCGAGCCGAAGAAGCCGGCGCCGCTTGCCGCCAATGACGTTCCGCAGGCCGATGTTGCGGACACGCTGCTGAAACTGCTCGGCGGCCCGGACCTGTCCTCGCGCCGCTGGGTGTGGGAGCAGTACGACACGCTGATCCAGGGCAATTCGCTGCAGCTCCCGGGCGGCGATGCCGGCGTGGTGCGGGTGGAAGGCCATGCGACCAAGGCGCTTGCCTTCTCGTCCGACGTGACGCCGCGCTATTGCGAGGCCGATCCCTATGAGGGCGGCAAGCAGGCGGTTGCCGAATGCTGGCGAAACCTGACCGCCACCGGCGCGGTGCCGCTGGCGGCCACCGACAACCTCAATTTCGGCAACCCGGAGCGGCCCGAGATCATGGGCCAGCTGGTCGGGGCGGTGAAGGGCATCGGCGATGCCTGTCGCGCGCTCGGCTTTCCGATCGTGTCCGGCAATGTCTCGCTCTACAACGAGACCAACGGCCAGGGTATCCTGCCGACACCGACCATTGGCGGCGTCGGCCTGATATCAGACTGGTCGAAGATGGTGCGGATCGGCTTTGCCGCGCAGGGCCAGATGATCCTGCTGGTCGGCGCCCCCGCCGCCTGGGGAACGCATCTTGGCCAGTCGGTCTATCTCAGAGACATCCATGGCCGCACGGACGGTCCGCCGCCGCCGGTCGACCTCGCTCATGAGAAGCGCGTCGGCGACCACGTGCGTTCGTTGATCGCGTCCGGCATCGTCACCGCGGCGCATGACGTTTCCGATGGCGGCATCGCCGTGGCGCTAGCCGAAATGGCGATGGCGTCCGGCATCGGCGCGACCGTTCCCGGCCTTGTCGGGACGGATCCGATCCCGGTCTGGTTCGGCGAGGACCAGGGCCGCTATCTCCTGACGCTGTCGATCGACCCGCATGGCGAGGAATGGGACGCCATCCGCAAGCAGCAGGGCGAACTCGGCATCTTCGCGCCGTGGATCGGCTCGACCGGCGGCGATGCGTTGAAGCTTGGCGATGGCAGGGCAATCCCTGTCAGCGACCTGACCGCCGTCCACGAAGGCTGGTTCCCGCGCTTCATGGACCAGGCCAGTTGAGCACACTGGCTGCCCGGGCGCTGCTCGCAGTCGTCTTCTGGCCGTCGCTGTTCTTCTTCTGGTTTCTCGGGCCGTTCGTCTTCTTCCTGCTGTCGACGACATCGAGCGAGGTTTGCACCAGGCTGGAAACGCGCGCCGAGTTCCTTGGCGCGGCCAATGGCACGCTTCCGATGCTGGCCCTGCAGACCCTCCTCTATGCGGTTCCGATCGCCTGCCTGGTGCTCTGGAGCCGGCTTTTGCCGGATCCGGCCCGGACGAGGCACATCGTCACCTGCATCAAGCTTTTCGCCGTCGCGGCAGTCCTCGGAGCCCTGTGGGAGTATGGCTCTTCGCTGGCCTGCGATGGTTACGGCCAACCGTTTTTCTCGCCCGCTTGGAAAATGACCAGCTATTTGCCGATCGCCAATCTGGCGGTCAACCTCCCCCTCTACGTGCTGGTCTTCAGCCTCGGCCGCGCCTTCTCGATGCGCGAAGACGACCCTGCGGCCGATGCGAACCGTCCGGACGAGAACGCGGCCTAGGTGACAATCGCGCCAGTGCCGGACGGAACGGCTTCAATCCCGGCCGGAAAGGCTTTAGGTTTACCCCGACTCTCATCGCACGGGCGCGTTGCCGCCCGCCCGAAACAGGAATTCTGCAATGGCAATGGACGCCCGCGACATAGAAAAACTGATCAAGGACGGCATACCGGATGCCCGCGTGACGATCCGCGACCTCGCCGGCGATGGCGACCACTACGCGGCGGAAGTCGTCGCCGAGAGCTTTCGCGGAAAAAGCCGCGTCCAGCAGCACCAGATGGTCTATGACGCGCTGAAGGGCAATATGGGCGGCGTGCTGCACGCGCTTGCCCTGCAGACCAGCGTCCCCGACTGAGAGCAGTTCCAGCCCATACCCGCTTGGCCCAATACCGCCCATCCTTTGCGCCATTTCGGCCATGGCGCGGCTAATGTCTTGTTTCGGGCAACCTATGGGTTTATTTGAAAGACATGCTTCGAGCCTGACTCCCACAGGCGTGAAAGGATGTTCCATGAGCGGTATCAACGACTACATCGACAATGAAGTGAAGGGCAACGACGTCGTCCTTTTCATGAAGGGCACGCCCGGTTTTCCGCAATGCGGTTTCTCCGGCCAGGTTGTCCAGATCCTCGACTATATCGGCGCCGACTACAAAGGCGTGAATGTCTTGGACTCGGCTGAACTGCGCCAAGGCATCAAGGACTACTCCAACTGGCCGACGATCCCGCAGCTCTACGTCAAGGGCGAATTCGTCGGCGGCTGCGATATTATCCGCGAGATGTTCCAGGCCGGCGAGTTGCAGACCTTCCTGGTCGAAAAGGGCGTGAGCGTCAAAGGCGCCGCCTGATTTCGGTTTCAGGTCCGTCGCAGCGACCGCGCTGAGTATCGGGTAGCCCCGCCTCGGCAATTTTTATGTCCCGATATCGGGACCAAGACGAGCCAATGCGCCGGCCCGCCGGCGCATTTTTGTTTTAGAGCGTTTCACCGTTTCATGGAAACGGCGAACCGCTCTAAATCTCTGTTTTGACGCAATTCCCAAGGGCAAGCGCTACGCGCTTGTCCCGGGAAAACCGCCCACACTTTTCCTGGAATTGCTCTAGAAGATCGGACTTGCCGTGGATCAGCAATCATCAGCGCCGCAATCGGCAAGCAAACTGCCTATTCCGCGCTGGGAGTTCATTGCGCTGTGCGCGGCGCTAATGGCGCTGAATTCCCTGGCCATCGACATCATGCTGCCAGCGCTGCAGCAGATCGGCGCCTCGCTCGGCGTCGAGAATGAAAACCACCGGCAATATGTGGTCACCGCCTACATTCTGGGTTTTGGTGGCGGCCAGCTGTTCTTCGGACCGATATCGGATCGTTTCGGCCGCCGCTCGCCGCTTGTCGCGGGTCTGATCATCTACGTGGCGGCAGCGGCCGCCGCGGCCATCGCGCCGAGCTTTGAAACGCTGCTGATATGTCGTTCCGTGCAAGGCATTGGCGCGGCCGCCACGCGCGTCATCGCGGTCTCGATCGTGCGCGATACATTCGACGGCCGGCGCATGGCCGAAGTCATGTCGCTGATCTTCATGGTGTTCATGGCGATACCGGTCATCGCGCCCGGCATCGGCCAGTTCATCATGCTGTTCGCGACCTGGCACTACATCTTCGTTACCATGGCCGTCGGCGCGCTGATCGTGTCGGCGTGGTCGCTGGTGCGGCTGCCTGAAACGCTGCACCCCGAATATCGCCGGTCCCTGACGTTCTCCTCCGTCGTCGGCGGATTCCGCATCGTGCTCACCAATCGCATCGCGCTCTGCTACGCCTTTGCCAGCACCTTCGTCTTCGCTGCCATGTTCGGCTTCATCGCCTCGGCACAGCAGATCTATGTCGACATCTTCCATGTCGGCGAGATGTTCCCCGTCATCTTCGCCGGGGTCGCGGGCGTGCTCGCCTTCTCCAATTTTCTGAATTCGCGCCTTGTCGGCCGTATCGGCATGCGCCGGCTGTCGCAAAGCGCGCTGCTTTTGTTTCTGGTCATCAGCCTGGTCTGGCTGGTCGTTTCGCTGGAAATCAAGATGCCGCTCTGGCTGTTCGTCACCTTCTTTGCCAGCGCCATGCTTCCCTTCGGCGCGCTCGGTGCCAATTTCAACGCCTTGGCCATGGAGCCGCTCGGCCAACTGGCCGGCACCGCGTCGTCCATCCTGGGTTTCATGCAGACGTTCCTCGGCGGCATTCTCGGCACGCTGATCGGCCAGGCGTTCAACGGCACGGTGACGCCGCTTGCCGCCGGCTTCTGCAGCGTCTCGGTCGCGGCGCTGCTGATGATCCTCATCGCCGAGCGCGGCAAGATGTTCCAGCCGCACAACCCACCCGTTTCAGGGCATATAACCGACCTGCACTAGATCTTGCCGTCCGCCGCGGGAGTTAAGCCTGCTCAGCCCACAGCTCGCGACGCAGTTCACGCCAGCTCTCCTTGTCGGGAGCGACCAGCAGGCCGCCGCCGACATGCGACGGCAGGTAAGGGCTGCCGTCGAAGCGCGCGGCATGGCCGCCGGCTTCGGCATGGATCAGCGCACCGGCGAGATGATCCCACGGCATCAGCTTGTTGTAGACGACGAAATGGCCGTGACCGCTGGCTAGCAAGCGGTATTCATGGGCGGCGCAGCGGTAGTTGAACTGCGACAGCGTCTTGGTCTGGTTGCAGGCCAGCCGCGTACGGTCCGGCTCGGCCATGTATTGCCATGAGACCGCGCCGGTCATCTCCGAGATCGGCGCACTCGCGGCAACCCGCACCCGCTCGAGCGTGCCGTGGGCATGGCGGATATGGCTGCCGGCGCCCTTGGCGCCGATCAGCCAGTCCTTGCCGACCGGATCGTGGATGATGCCGGCGACGGTTTCGCCCTGGACCACGACGGCAAGCATGACACCAAACAGCGGCACCCCTGAGGCGAAATTGAAGGTGCCGTCAACCGGGTCTATGACGAAGGCCAGATCGGCATCACCCAGACCGTCGAGCAGCGCCGGGTCGTCGGAACAGGCTTCCTCGCCGACAACCATGGCCGAGGGATAACGCTGGCGCAGCCTAACGGTGATCAGCCGCTCGGCGTTGACGTCCGCTTCCGTCACCAGGTCGGCGGCGGAGGTCTTCTGTCTGATGTCGCCACCGCCCAGCCGGCGAAAGCGGGGCATGATTTCGGTGTCGGCCGCCTCGGCCAGCAGGCTGGCCAGCCAGTCGATCTCGTTGTCGTCAAATGTCATCGGAAGTGTCTTGTCCTGTGATGAGGGTTTGGTTCAGGGCGGCAAAATCGAACAGTTTCCTGTCGAGCAGATGTGACGGCCTGGTGTTGGACAGCGCACGGGTCATCGTGTCCTTGCGGCCGGGCATGCGTTTTTCGATGTCATCCAGCATCGCCTTCATGGCATTGCGCTGGAGGCCTTCCTGGCTGCCGCAAAGGTCGCAAGGGATAATCGGGAACCGCATCGCCGCGGCGAATTTTTCGAGATCGATCTCGGCGCTGTAGCTCAGCGGCCGCAGCACCATGACGTCGCCTTCGTCATTGAGCAGTTTTGGCGGCATGGCGGCGAGGCGGCCGCCATGGAACAGGTTCATGAAGAAGGTCTCTAGAATGTCCTCGCGGTGATGGCCGAGCACCAGCGCCGAACAGCCCTCTTCCCGCGCGACGCGGTAGAGATGGCCGCGCCGCAGCCGCGAGCAGAGCGAGCAATAGGTACTTCCCTGCGGCAGCTTGTCGGTGACGACCGAATAGGTGTCCTGGTACTCGATGCGGTGCGCAATGCCATTGGCGTTGAGGTAGTCCGGCAGGATGTGCTTGGGAAAGTTCGGCTGGCCCTGGTCGAGATTGCAGGCCAGCAAATCGACCGGCAGCAGCCCGCGCCATTTGAGATCGAGCAAGATAGCGAGCAGGCCGTAGGAATCCTTGCCGCCCGACAGCGCGACCAGCCAGCGCTGGCCCGGCTCCACCATCGAAAAATCCTCGATCGCCTGGCGAGTCAGCCGCAGCAGCCGCTTGCGCAATTTGTTGAACTCGACCGAGGATGGCACATCGGCGAACAGCGGGTGGGAGCCGCCTTCGGCAACAGGTTCAAGCGTCTCGATGTCTGGCAGCATATTCATGGCGCGGCGGCCCCGGAGATGTGACTTCCGCCCGGATTAGCGCATCGGCCGGAAAATCGAAACGGCAAAGCGGATGCGCCAAACAAAAAGGCCGCCTCGAGGGCGGCCTTTCCGATATCGCAGAAAAGCGTTCGCTTAGCGCGAATAGAATTCGACGACCAAGTTCGGCTCCATCTGGACCGCGAACGGAACGTCCGCAAGGCCGGGAATACGTGAGAAGGTCGCGACCATCTTATTGTGATCGGCTTCGATGTAGTCCGGAACGTCACGCTCGGCGAGGCCGACCGATTCCAGGACGATGACCAGCTGCTTCGACTTCTCGCGCACTTCGACGACGTCGCCCGGCTTGCAGCGGTACGAGCCGATGTTGACGCGCTTGCCGTTGACGTTGATGTGGCCGTGGTTGACGAACTGACGGGCAGCAAAAATGGTCGGCACGAACTTGGCGCGGTAGACGACCGCGTCGAGACGCGATTCGAGCAGGCCGATCAGGTTCTCCGAGGTGTCGCCCTTGCGGCGGTCGGCCTCTTCATAGACCTTGCGGAACTGCTTTTCCGAAACGTCGCCATAGTGACCCTTCAGCTTCTGCTTGGCGCGCAGCTGCAGGCCGAAGTCGGAAAGCTTGCCCTTGCGGCGCTGGCCATGCTGGCCCGGGCCGTATTCACGCTTGTTGACCGGGGACTTCGGGCGGCCCCAGATGTTTTCGCCGAGACGGCGGTCGATCTTGTATTTCGCGGATTCGCGCTTGCTCATCGCATTCCCTTTTCAAAACAACACACCCGGCACCTCATGGCCCGGGTGAAGGAAACGCGCCCTCCTCTGGCCTCCGTTTTCGAGACCTGACAGGGTTTTCCCACGCAACGCGGCGGAAAACCCACGGGACACGTCAGTTCAAACAAAACCAGAAACAACCAAGGCAACCGGTCTTGCGCATATAAAACAAACACCGGACATCGCTGCCCGGCGTTGGCGGCTGGTTAAACCGAGATTTAACCGGTGTCAAGCTTGTGAGTGGCGCGGCGCAACGCAACCCTATAGCGTTCCCGGCGTTATGCGATGCCGGATGTGGGCGGGAGGTTTGCGCCAACGGCACCAGGAAGGGATCTGGAGCTAGAGGAGTCCAATTAGCATGAAGAAGTTCTTCCTTACCCTGGCCGGTGCCGCGGTACTGGCCGGATCTATGGCGGTTGCGCCGGAGCCGGCGATGGCGCGCCATTGGCAGGGCCATAAACAGGTCTGCCGCGTCATCGTCAAGAAGCGGGTGGTGTGGCGGCACGGCCATCGCAAGGTGATCGTGCAGAAGGTGCGGCGTTGCCACCGCTGGTAAGGCGAACAGTCCAGCAATCTCCGAGGGCCAGCGAACTGTCGCTGGCCCTTTTTCATTCAATGAGTGCCGGAGCCCGGCTCTAAGCCCTCAGTCCTTGGATTTTTTCTCCGGCAGACCTTTGCGCTTCGTCTCGGCGAATTCCTCGAGTTGTTGTTCGCTCATCGATTCGTACATTTCGCGTGAGGCGCCTTTGAGTTCGCTCTTTTTGGTCTCGCCGCGCTTGGCGGAGAGCGCGGCGCCGGCGGCTTTCTGCTGGGCTTTCGAGGTGGCAGGCATGGCGGTTTCTCCTCTTCTGTCAGAAGAAACGCCGCGCTTGTGCGGCAGTTCCAGCGCCAGTGGTCCAGTTCCTCGCCGGGATCAATTCGCGGCCTTTCCGTGTCCGGAACTCCAGTGTAGGACGGCTGGATGAAGTCTCTGACAGACCCCTCACAAGCTCTCTCCTCCGGCCTGACGAAAATCCGCACCGAATTCCACGTGCCGGATGGATTTCCGGCTGAGGTCATGGCCGCTGCGGAGGCGGCGGCCCGACGTGTGCCGAACCAGCATGCCGATCGAACGGACATGCCCTTCGTTACGCTCGATCCGGCAACCTCCACCGACCTTGACCAGGCGTTCTCGATCGAGGCGAGCGGCAGCGATCTTCTGCTGCGCTATGCCATTGCCGACGTGGCCTGGTTCGTCGAGGACGGTGACGCGATCGACCTCGAAGCCTGGACGCGGGGCGAGACATTTTACTTGCCGGACGGCAAGGCCGGACTCTACCCGCCGGCACTTGCCGAGGGTGCGGCGAGCCTGTTGCCGGATGGACCGCGTCCTGCTGTCATCTTCACCGTCCGGGTCGCCGAAGACGGCGCGGCGAAGTTGGACGGCGCGGAGCGGGCAATCATTCGAAGCCGTGCGAAGCTCGCCTATGACAGCGTCAAGGCTTCCGACGTTCCGGCCGGCTTCGCTGAAATGGCGCGGCGCATGGCGATGAACGAAAAACGTCGTGGCGCGTCACGTGTCGACCCACCCGAGCAGGAGGTTGAAAGGCTCGCCGATGGCACATTCCGGCTGTCCTTCAGACCGCTCCTGCAATCCGAACAGGACAATGCCGCGCTTTCGCTGGCTGCCAACATAGCGATCGCCGACGCCATGTTTGCGCACAAGACCGGGCTGTTCCGCGTGATGTCCGGGCCGGACGCGTCCAAGGTGCAGAGACTTCGCAACGCGGCGCAGGCGCTCGACCTGTCCTGGCCCGCCTCAACCAGCCTGCGCGACTACCAGCGCACGCTCGATCCGGCTGACCCGAAACAGGCTGCGTTGATGCTGGAAATCCGCCGCGCCGGCAACGGCGCATCCTACCAGCCCTACCAGGAAGGTGTCGTTCCCTGGCATGAGGCGATGGCCGCGACCTATGCCCATGCCACCGCGCCGCTCAGGCGGCTGGCCGATCGCTATGTCGTGCGCTGCGCGCTGGCAATCGCCAACGGCCAGTCCGTGCCGCAACCTGTCACCGATGCGTTCACCAAATTGCCGAAGGTGATGGGGCGTGCGGATAGCCGCGCTTCGCAGATCAACCATGCGGCCATCGACCTTGCAGAGGCGGTCATGCTCAGGGGACGCGAGGGGGAAACGTTCAAAGCCGCAGTTACCGACTTCGTCGACCATGGCGTACGCGTTCAGCTTGCCGACATGCCAGTCGTTGCCACGGTAAAGGCCACCGGGTTAAGACAGGGCGACAGCCTGACGTTAAGGCTGGCCTCGGCCGATCCGGATCAACGCAGCATCGTCTTCGAGCCTGTTTAAGCGGCGGACGTTTCCACCACCAGTCCAAAGCCCTGCATCAGCCGGCTGACGGCGAAATCGGCCTTGCCCGAGGTGAAGACCGCGATATCGGGTTCGCCTTGCGGCAGCGCCCCATCGACGAGCGGCAGCAGTGAGAGCGCCCGCCGGGCGATCGCTTCGGCCGGATCGATCCAGTCGACCGGCCAGGGCGCCGTCTTGCGCATGCGATTGACCAGGAACGGATAATGCGTGCAGGCGAGCACGACGATATCGGTCCGCATACCGTCACGCTCGATGAAGCAAGGCGCGATCTCGGCCCGCACGGCCTCCTCGTCGACAAAGCCCTCGCGCATATAGACTTCCGCAAGACCCGCCAGCCTGTCGCTGCCAACAAGGCGGACATGGCATTTCTGCGCCCACTTGCTGATCAGGTCGCGTGTGTATTGACGCTTCACCGTGCCCGGCGTCGCCAGCACCGAGACCAGGCCCGAGCGGGTGCGCTCCGCCGCCGGCTTGACCGCAGGCACGGTGCCGACGAAGGGATGACCGGGAAAGGCATCGCGCAAGGCGTCGATCACCAGCGTCGAGGCGGTGTTGCAGGCGATGACGGAAATCGCCGGCGTGAACCTGTCGAGCAGCTTGGCGAAGAGATCGAGTATGTGGGTGCGCAACGCCGGTTCTTCCCAGGCGCCGAAGGGAAAGGCGGCGTCGTCCGCGACATAGATGAAGCGCCGGTCCGGCATCAGCACGCGTGCCTCGCGCAACACGGTCAGCCCGCCGACGCCGGAATCGAACATCAGGATCGGCAGGTCAGTCATTGTCGGTTCCCTTGCCGCCCAGCGGCGGTGCGTCCTCATCGTCACCGGCAGGCCGGTGCGCCGGGCGATCGGCTTCTGCCTTGCCGGCGCGCGCGGCGGCCGGAAGCCGCCTGGGATCATCGCCCGGCGAGCCGTCGCCGCGCGGCATCGCCGGCGAGAACCTGTCGAGGGACGAGATGATGCCGCGCAGCACCTTGAGCTCCGGTTCGGCAAAGCCGGCACGCGTCAGCACGGCACGCAGATTGTCGACCATTTTCGGCTTCTTCGGCGCTGGCCGGAAATAGCCGCGCGCTTCCAATGCGCCTTCGAGATAGGCAAACAGGCCGTGCAATTCTTCCTTGCTGGCCGGTTTCATCTCCGGCCCGGTGAAGTTGGTCTTGGTCTCGTCCTCCAGGCCTGACTTCATCCACTCATAGGACATCAGCAGCGCGGCCTGGGCGATGTTGAGCGAGGAGAAATCGGGATCGACGGGAAAGGTGACGATCTCGTCGGCAAGCCCGACTTCGTCATTGTAGAGACCGAAGCGCTCGCGGCCGAACAGGATGCCAGTGCGCTGCCCCATACCGTGGCGGGCGCGGAGCACCCTGCCCGCTTCCACGGGGCCGCGCACGGCCTTGAAGCCGTCGCGCTGCCTGGCGGTGGTGGCGAAAACGAAATTCAAATCGGCAAGCGCCGAGGCAAGATCGTCGAACACTTTCACGGCGTCTATGACATGGTCCGCGCGGCTGGCGGCGGCGCGCGCCTTCTCGCTCGGCCAGCCGTCGCGCGGATTGACAAGGCGCAGTTCGACCAGGCCGAAATTGGCCATGGCGCGTGCAACCATGCCGATGTTCTCGCCAAGCTGCGGCTCGACCAGGATGATCGCCGGGCCGGCGGGTGGGATGTTATCGGGACCTTTGGTGACGGGCATGATTGTCAAAGAACTGCTGTTTGCGGCATTTCAGCGTCCCCTGCCATATTCGGCCGCGAAAATGAAGCATTCGCAAATGACGGCGGCCATTGCCTCGCATTCGTGACCGATCGCCGTTTGCGCGGCCAAAAACCCTTTGATATACGGGCGGCATCTCCCGGCCGAACGCCACGCGGGCAAGGCCGTCCCATATCCCAGCAACGAGGCATTCTTTCCATGGCGAAGATCAAGGTGGCGAACCCGGTCGTCGAACTCGACGGCGACGAGATGACCCGCATCATCTGGCAGTTCATCAAGGACAAGCTGATCCACCCTTATCTCGACCTGAAGCTGGAATATTACGACCTCGGCATCGAGCATCGCGACGCCACCAACGACCAGGTGACGATCGATTCGGCCAACGCCATCAAGAAATACGGCGTCGGTGTGAAATGCGCGACCATTACCCCGGACGAACAGCGCGTCGAGGAGTTCAAGCTGAAGAAGATGTGGAAGTCGCCGAACGGCACCATCCGCAACATCCTCGGCGGCACCATCTTCCGCGAGCCGATCATCATGAAGAACGTGCCGCGCCTGGTGCCCGGCTGGACCAAGCCGATCATCGTCGGCCGTCACGCCTTCGGCGACCAGTATCGCGCCACCGATTTCCGCTTCCCCGGCAAGGGCAAGCTGACGATCAAGTTCGTCGGCGAGGACGGCCAGGTGATCGAGCACGACGTGTTCGACGCGCCCGGCGCCGGTGTCGCCATGGCCATGTACAATCTCGACGAGTCGATCCGCGAATTCGCGCGCGCCTCGCTGAATTACGGCCTGCTGCGCAACTATCCGGTCTATCTCTCGACCAAGAACACCATCCTCAAGGCCTATGACGGCCGCTTCAAGGACATCTTCCAGGAGGTCTACGAGGCTGAATTCGAGGCAGAGTTCAAGTCGAAGAAGCTGTGGTACGAGCACCGGCTGATCGACGACATGGTGGCCTCCAGCCTGAAATGGTCGGGCGGCTATGTCTGGGCCTGCAAGAACTATGACGGCGACGTGCAATCCGACACGGTGGCGCAAGGCTTCGGCTCGCTCGGCCTGATGACCTCGGTTCTGATGACGCCGGACGGCAAGACGGTGGAAGCTGAAGCCGCGCACGGCACCGTCACCCGCCACTATCGCCAGCACCAGAAGGGCGAGGAAACCTCTACCAATTCGATCGCCTCGATCTTCGCCTGGACGCGCGGCCTCGCGCACCGTGCCAAGCTCGACGACAATGCCGAGCTGAAGCGCTTTGCCGAGACGCTGGAGAAGGTCTGCATCCAGACTGTCGAGAGCGGCTTCATGACCAAGGACCTGTCGCTGTTGATCGGCCCGGACCAGCCTTGGCTCTCGACCACCGGCTTCCTCGACAAGATCGACGAGAATCTGCAGAAGGCGATGGCGTAAGTACTCGCAGCTCCACATGCCGAAGGCTCCGAAAGGAGCCTTCGTTTTTTGGGCCGATGAAGCGACGAAGGGCCGGTAGCATGACCAAGCCAATCCTCTACGGAGCGGACTATAGCGTTTACGTGCGCATAGCGCGGATGACGCTGGAGGAAAAAGGCGTCGGCTACGAACTCATACCGCTCGACATCTTCGCAGCCGAAGGCATCCCGTCCTGGTATCTCGAACATCACCCGTTCGGCCGCATCCCGGCCTTCGAGCATGACGGGTTTCGGCTCTTCGAGACGAACGCCATCGCGCGCTATGTCGACGAGGCTTTCGACGGCCCGGCGCTGCAGCCCGCCGATCCGCGCGGCCGCGCCAGGATGGGCCAGATGACAGGCATGCTCGACGCCTATGGCTATCGCGCCATGGTCTGGGACGTCGCCGTCGAGCGGCTGGAAAAGGCGGAGCCGGATGAGAGCCTGATCGCCGATGGCCTGAGCCAGGCGGAAACGGTCCTCAGGGTGCTCACCGCACTCAAGGTTCCCGGACCGTGGCTGCT
Organism: Mesorhizobium sp. GW821-FHT07A06; assembly: GCF_059419085.1. Taxonomy (NCBI): domain Bacteria; kingdom Pseudomonadati; phylum Pseudomonadota; class Alphaproteobacteria; order Hyphomicrobiales; family Phyllobacteriaceae; genus Mesorhizobium; species Mesorhizobium sp. GW821-FHT07A06. The sequence goes on along the minus strand of NZ_JBWKRC010000001.1, from coordinate 859,992 downwards.
CGGCGATCAGGTGACGCTGGCCGACCTGCATGCGGCGCCGATCATCGCCTATTTCCTGAAGGCTGCCGACGGGCAAAAGCTGATGGCCGGGTTTGCCGAGATTCAGGCGTGGTGGGATCGGATCACTGACAGACAGGCCTTTGGCGTGACCGAAAAGGCCGATTGAGAGCCGGTGGCCCGGCTAAAACCCTATCTCGGGCCTTGTGACCATCAGCCAGAGAATGGCAAGCACGGCGGCGAAAGCCGGGAAGCCGCAAGCAAACCAGATGCGAAACAGGCGCTTCTCTTCGGCGGGCAGTGCCACGTTTTCGATGGCCGCCTGCCGCGCCAGATTCCGAATCCGAATCTGAATCCAGACCACCGGCAGCCAGAACAGACCGGTCACGACATAAAGCAGCAAGGACAGCACAATCCAGCCTTCGGAGAGCGGCCAGCCAACCGCTTGCGCCAGCAACACGCCCGTGATTGGCTGCACGATGACGGCGGTCGCCGTAAAAATGGTGTCGGCGATGACGACAGTACCCGCGACATGGGCGACGATATCGGCGCGGCCGCTGCGTTGCGCCATCAGCATGAAGAAGGCGATGCCGGCACCGGTGCCGAACAGAACCGTGCCGCCGATGACATGCGCCCAGCGCAATATGTCAGCCCAGAGGCTCATCGCTCGTCCAGCACCGCGAGCGCCACCAGCACCAGGCAAAGCCCGGGTATCGTCTTGACCAGCGGACCCAGTGGATCAAGCCATAGACTTGGAACAAAAAGCGTCGCCCCCGCCAGATAGGAGAGTGTGATCGCAATCATCGCCAGCAGCGCGGGCTTGGCGAAAGGCCGGACCAGAACCGCCGCGCCAACGACGATATCCGCGGCGCTGCCGACCAGAACGCAAATATGCGCGAAATCCACCGACACACCGCGTGAGGCGAGAATGTCCGCGGCCTGATCTTGCCGGATCATGCCAATGATGCCCGAAACGAGCCAGAACAGAGACAGGCAAGCGAAGATAACAGGCTTCGCCAGCCAAAGGCGCGCGAACCATCGTTCCTGAGCATGTGCCGGCATATCGGCCAGCGTTGCCTCCAGCGGCTGAAGCGGATGGTCGCAAACGGCATTCCAGGACCGGGCATTGCCTGTGATGCCGTCCGCCAGCGCGGCAAGTGCCGAGCTGCGTAGAGGAGAGCGCCAACCAAGGACGCCAACGGCATCGGCAACGACACTGGCGAACCGGCCAAGGATGGCCGGCATCGGCATGACCCGTGCTTGCGGCAGACCAAGCCATGCGCGAAAGGACAGCAGAACATCGGAGAGAGATCTGGCATTGCCCTCGACGAGATCGATGGCAAGTCGGGGTGGCAGCGATCCGGCGACCGCGCGCGACACCGCTTCGGCAACATCGGCGACCGATACAGTCTGGATCGGTTGGCGCGGCATGACGGCCGGAATAAAACCAGGGAATGCCGCAAGGGCACGCAGAAGCGCCGTGCCGCCATAGGCGGCGGGCGCGATCACAAGGCCCGGCCGCAGAATGGTCCACTCCAGGGATGAGCTTGCGACGGCTTTGTCGCCTTGCGCCTTGGTGCTGAAGAAAGGATTTGGCGAAGCGAGATCGGCGCCGATCGCGGATATCTGCGCAAAGCGATGCACACCGGCCTGTTCGCAAGCCGCGACAAGTGCCACCACCGAGCCCCGGTGAACGGCGTCCAGACGGTCGCGCGGGCCGTCCTGCAAGGCGCCCGCGGCGTTGACAACCGCGTCCATGCCCGCAACCACCGGCAGCCAGTCTTCAGCGGCGAGCAGTTTCGACATGTCCGCCGCGATCCAGCGAACCGCCGGCCGGCGCCGCCCGGCATCCCCGACTTCGCGACCGAGACCGGTCACCTGATGACCGTCGCGAAGCAAACGGCCAATGACGGCGTCCCCGATCAAACCATAGCCGCCGAGGACGAGTATTTTCATGTCGCGGCTTTCAGGCGGCTTCGAGTGCCGCCCTGACCGCCGCAATCGCATCATTGGCCTTCGAGGCGTCAGGGCCACCGGCCTGGGCCATGTCGGGCCGGCCGCCACCGCCCTGCCCGCCCAAGGCGGCGGAGGCGACGCGCACCAGGTCGACAGCGCTGAAGCGGCCGACGAGATCGTCGGTGACGGCAACTACGACGCTTGCCTTGTTATCCTCACCGGCACCCACGAAGACGACGACGCCGGAGCCGAGCGAGGTCTTGCCGGCATCGGCCAGCGGCTTCAGGTCCTTCGGCGAGACGCCGGAGACGGCCTTGCCGAGGAAGCCGATGCCCGCGACCGTCTCGTTCTCCGAGGGCGCGCCGGCCGCGGCACCGCCGCCCAGCGCCAGTTTCTTGCGCGCTTCGGTGAGGTCCTTCTCGAGCTTCTTGCGCTCCTCAAGCAAAGCCTCGACGCGCGCCGGCACGTCGGCGGGCGAGATCTTCAGCGTCGCTGCCGTCGCCTTCAGACGCCGATCCTGCTCGTCGAGATGTTTTCTGGCCGCCTCGCCGGTCAATGCCTCGATACGGCGCACGCCGGCGGCAACCGCGCTGTCGGAAACGACGCGCACCAGACCGATGTCGCCGGTCGCCCTGACATGGGTGCCGCCGCAGAGCTCGACCGAATAGGGCCGGTTGGCCTTGGCGCCGTGCAGCCCGGTGCCCATCGACACGACGCGCACTTCATCGCCATACTTCTCGCCGAACAGCGCCATGGCGCCCTCGGCAATGGCGTCGTCGACCGACATCAGGCGCGTGGTCACCGGGCCGTTCTGCACGACGATTTCATTGGCCATGCGCTCGACCTCTTCGAGCTCTTCGGCCGAAATCGGCTTGTTGTGCGAGATATCGAAGCGCAGGCGCTCCGGCGCGACCAGCGAGCCCTTCTGCGCGACATGGGTGCCCAGCACCTCGCGCAGCGCCTCATGGATCAGGTGGGTGGCGGAGTGGTTGGCGCGCAGCCTGGAGCGCCTGTTATGGTCGACCTTGAGCTCAACGGCAGCGCCCGTCTTGACCGTGCCGCTCGCCACCTTGCCCAGATGCACGAACAGCCCATCCGCCTTCTTCTGCGTGTCGGAGATCTCGATCGAGAAGCCTTCGCCCGAAATGACGCCAGTATCGCCCATCTGGCCGCCGGACTCGCCATAGAATGGCGTCTGGTTGACGACCACCGCAACCGCGTCACCCTTGCCGGCGCTGTCGACGGTCTTGCCGTCCCGGACCAGCGCCTGGATGAGGCCTTCCGCGGCTTCAGTCTCGTAGCCGAGGAATTCGGTGGCACCGGTCTTTTCGCGCACCGAAAACCACACCGTCTCGGTGGCAGCCTCGCCAGATCCCGCCCAGTGTTTGCGCGCCTCGGCCTTCTGCTGCTCCATCGCATTGGTGAAGCCGGCAAGATCAACCGAGATGTTGCGCTGGCGTAGCGCGTCCTGCGTCAAGTCGAGCGGGAAGCCGTAGGTGTCGTAGAGCTTGAAAGCCGTTTCGCCATCCAGCATGTCGCCGGCATGCAGCGTGTCCGTCGCCTCGGAGAGCAGGCCGAGGCCGCGCACCAGCGTCTTGCGGAAGCGCGTCTCCTCGAGCTTCAACGTTTCCGTGATCAGCTGTTCGCCGCGCAGCAATTCGGGATAGGCTTGGCCCATCTCGCGCACCAGGGCCGGCACCAGCTTCCACATCAGCGGCTCGCTCGCGCCGAGCAGCTGCGCGTGGCGCATGGCGCGGCGCATGATGCGGCGCAGCACATAGCCGCGGCCTTCGTTCGACGGCAGCACGCCGTCGGCGACCAGGAAGGAGGACGAGCGCAAATGATCGGCAATGACACGATAGGACGCCACCGTTTCGGCATCCGGCGCGCGCCCAAGCGCGGAAGACGCCGCATCGATGAGGTGACGGAACAGGTCGGTTTCGAAAACGCTTTCCACGCCCTGCAGGATGGACGCCATGCGCTCCAAACCCATGCCGGTGTCGATCGAAGGACGCGGCAGGTCGATGCGCTCGTCCTTCGTCACCTGTTCATATTGCATGAACACCAGGTTCCAGAATTCAAGGAACCGGTCGCCGTCTTCCTCGGGACTGCCGGGAGGGCCACCCCAGATGTGCTCGCCACGATCGATGAAGATTTCCGAGCACGGCCCGCAAGGACCGGTGTCGCCCATCGCCCAGAAATTGTCCGAGGTCGGGATGCGGATAATGCGATCGTCCGAGAAACCGGCGATCTTCTTCCAGAAGCCCGCCGCCTCATCGTCGGTGTGGTAGACGGTGACCAGCAGCTTGTCCTTCTTCAGCCCGAATTCCCTGGTGATCAGGTTCCAGGCAAGCTCGATGGCGCGCTCCTTGAAATAATCGCCGAAGGAGAAATTGCCGAGCATCTCGAAGAAGGTCAGGTGACGCGCGGTGTAGCCGACATTGTCGAGGTCGTTGTGCTTGCCGCCGGCGCGAACGCTCTTCTGGGCAGTGGTGGCGCGCGAATAGGTCCGCTTCTCCAAACCGGTGAAGACGTTCTTGAACTGCACCATGCCGGCATTGGTGAACATCAATGTCGGATCGTTGCGCGGCACGAGCGGGCTCGAAGCCACGACCTCGTGGCCCTCCTTGCGGAAATAGTCGAGAAATGTCGACCGGATCTCGTTCACGCCACTCATGACTGCTGCCTTTTCGCGAAAACCGCCGGCGCGGCCGGCGGAAACTGGTCTCTGCTTTTTAGAAGATTGACTTGGCCTTTTAGCGGGCACACCGCACCCTGTCCAGAAACACGGAATTGGGCCAATCCAATGCACGTCGCCCAAAACGACCTCGGTTTTGGCATAGCGACATGCATGAGGATAAAGACCTGAAGCGTGTCGCGTGAATCCGCTCAGACGCGAAGCGCTTCAGGAGCTTGTCAGGCCGGCTCCGCACTGTCCAAAAACAAAAACCGCCGGCTCGAAGGCCGGCGGTTTTGAACGCGGTACGAAAGAACTCGATTACTTAAGCATCAGGTCATAGGCCGGCTTTATGGCCGAACTCTGGCAGTGTCCTACATCGCGCCGGCTTCGTCCTCAAAACCGTCGTCGCCGTTGCCCTCGGAGCCGCCATTCTCGAGGAATTTCTCGGCGATCAGCCCGGCATTCTGTCTCAGCGCCAGTTCGATCTCGCGCGCGGTATCGGGATTGTCGCGCAGGAACAGTTTTGCGTTTTCGCGGCCCTGGCCGAGACGCTGCGAATTGTAGGAGAACCAGGCGCCCGACTTCTCGACCACGCCGGCCTTGACGCCGAGATCGACCAGTTCGCCGGTCTTGGACACGCCCTCGCCATACATGATGTCAAATTCGACCACCTTGAAGGGCGGCGCCAGCTTGTTCTTGACGACCTTGACGCGGGTCTGGTTGCCGACGACCTCGTCGCGATCCTTGACCGAGCCGATGCGGCGGATGTCGAGGCGCACCGATGCATAGAATTTCAGCGCGTTGCCGCCGGTCGTGGTTTCGGGCGAACCGAACATGACGCCGATCTTCATGCGGATCTGGTTGATGAAGATGACCATGGTGTTGGAGCGCGAGATCGAGGCGGTCAGCTTGCGCAGCGCCTGGCTCATCAGGCGGGCCTGCAGGCCGGGCAGCGAATCGCCCATCTCGCCCTCGATTTCCGCGCGCGGCGTCAGCGCCGCGACCGAATCGACCACCAGCACATCGATGGCGCCGGAACGCACCAGCGTGTCGCAAATCTCCAGCGCCTGTTCGCCCGTGTCGGGCTGCGAGATCAGCAGGTTTTCAAGATCGACACCGAGCTTGCGGGCATAGACCGGATCGAGCGCATGCTCGGCATCGACGAAGGCGCAGATGCCGCCCTTCTTCTGGGCTTCGGCCACCGTATGCAGCGCCAGCGTCGTCTTGCCCGAGCTTTCCGGCCCGTAGATCTCGATAATGCGGCCGCGCGGCAGGCCACCAACCCCGAGGGCGATGTCGAGGCCGAGCGAACCGGTCGGCACCGTTTCGATCTCGACGACCTGCTCGTTGGCGCCGAGCCGCATGATCGAGCCCTTGCCGAAAGCCCGCTCGATTTGCGACAGCGCCGCATCCAGAGCCTTTGATTTGTCCACTGCCTTATCCTCTACAAGCCGCAAAGAATTCTGAGCCATGATACATCACCCCTTGGTCGTCAATGAAGGCCGGACAATCCGCAATCCCTGGCATTTTGTACCTTTTTTGTTCTCATTTGGCAAGAGGCAACAACCGTTTGAAAAATAAACGATATCCTGATTTGTTCTTTTTTCGTACCAGAAACGCGAGCAGCAACCCGCCTCCCATTGGGCCAGCCGGCGCCGTTGTCCCGGCCTGCCGAATCGCTGCCTTGCATGCGAAGCTCTGTCGCGCAGCCTAGCGCTTGTGCGGCTGCAACAACAAAGGTCATATCGCCGCCATGGTGAAATCCGCAAAGATACTGGCCGTGGGAGGGGCCCACATCGACCGGCGCGGCCAGGTGTCCGGCCTCTACGTGCCGGCCGCGTCCAACCCCGGCACGATGCGCGAGGATGTCGGCGGCGGCGTCTTCAACGCGCTGCGCAACACAGTGTTGCGCGGCGTCTCCGCTTCGCTGCTTTCGATGCGCGGCGGCGATGCGGCGGGCGACACCGTTTCACGCGCCATAGCGAAGGCAGGGATTGCAGATCTGTCAGCGGTGTTCCTTGACCGCACGACACCAAGCTATACCGCGTTGATCGATCGCGAAGGCGAGTTGATCGTCGGCTTTGCCGACATGGCGCTGTACGACCTGGCGTTTCCCAAGCAGATCCGCCGATCCAAGGTGCGGGAGGCGATCGCGGCCGCCGACGCCATCCTGTGTGACGCCAATCTGCCGTCGGCGGCACTGGAGCGACTGGTTTCGCTTGCCGCCGGCAAGCCCGTATTCGCCATTGCCATTTCGCCGGCCAAGATCGTGCGCCTGAAGCCGGTGCTCGGCAATCTGGCCGTCGTCTTCATGAACCAGCGCGAGGCCCTCGCGCTGGCAGGCCTGGACGGCGCGGCTTCCCAGCGCGGCATCGTTGACGGGTTGAAGCGCGCCGGCCTCGCCAGCGCGGTGGTAACGGCGGGCGGCGGCCCGGTGCTGGGTTTCGATCGCGACGGCATGTTTGCCATCATGCCGCCCGCCCCGAGGAAAGTTGTGGACGTCACCGGCGCGGGAGATGCGCTGGCGGGGGCAACGGTCGCCGCCTTGCTGCGCGGCATACCCTTGCGGGCGGCGTTGCGGGAAGGCGTCGCCGCGGCAACCCTGGCCATCGAGAGCGCCGACGCCGTTCCCGATTTCACCGCAGCCGCCTTCATGGAAGCGCTGGCCCTTGTGCCCGATGTGCAGGAAGTGGCATGAGACCGGCAAATTCATAGTACCGGAGTGCCGCCGCGCGTCTTGATGGATGCAACGCACACCGGTTGGAGATTAGAGATGACGCCAGAGACCGCACGCCCCTTCATCGATATCCACGCGCCGGTGGCGCAAGCCCTGGCCGCCGGACGCCCGGTGGTGGCGCTGGAAAGCACCATCATCACCCATGGCATGCCCTACCCCGACAATGGCGCCATGGCGGCGAACGTCGAGAAGATCATCAGCGACGGTGGTGCCGTGCCGGCGACGATCGCCGTGGTCGGCGGGCGCATCAAGATCGGCCTTTCCGACGGCGAACGCGAATCGCTCGCCATGACCGGCGACGCCATGAAGCTGTCGCGCGCCGACCTCGGCTTCGCCGTCGCGCAAGGACGTACCGGCGGCACCACGGTCGCCGCGACGATGATCGCCGCCCATATGGTCGGGATAAAAGTGTTCGCCACCGGCGGCATTGGCGGCGTGCACAAGGGGGCGGAAACGAGTTTCGATATTTCGGCCGATCTCGATGAGTTGGCGCGCACACCGGTCATCGTCGTCTCGGCCGGCGCCAAGGCCATTCTCGATATCGAAAAAACGCTGGAAGTGCTGGAGACGCGCGGCGTGCCTGTTGTCGGCCATGGCTGCGAGACCATGCCCGCCTTCTGGTCGCGGCAGTCGCCGTTCCGCGCGCCTCTCACCTTGTACAAGCCGGAAGACATCGCGCATTTCCACCAGACCCGGGCTGCGCTTGGGCTCGGCGGCGGCATGCTGATCGCCAACCCGGTGCCGCAGGACCACGAAATCCCGGCCGAAGAAATGGCGGGCTATATCGAAGCGGCGCAAAAGGCCGCCGAGGCTCTGCACGTGACCGGCAAGGCGGTGACGCCGTTCCTGCTGTCGAAGATACTCGAACTCACCGGCGGCCGCAGCCTGAAGACCAACGTCGCGCTGGTCGAAAACAATGCGAGGCTGGCGGCCGAGATAGCAAAGGCGCTGTAGGTTCGGCGGCTACTTGCCTGCGCGCCTTCCAGCCTCATGGGCGCGGCGTGCCCACACCGTCATCTCGTCCGGATCGTCAAAGGCACTGTCGGGAATGCTCCAATAGGGCATGGCGACCAGCTTGCCGTGGCGCGAGCCGGTATAGGTCCATTGCTTGCAGCCCTCGGCTTCGAAGTCGGGGACGCTTTGCTCGTCGGCCTTCATCAGCAATTCGCCGCGCAGCACGATGGCGACGATGACGCCGTCGAAATAGATGCCCTTGCCGCCGAACAGCCTGCGGATGCTGACCGGGCCAAGGCCGGCGAACAGTTCGGCGATGCGTTCATTGTCCATGCCGCGATCATGTCACCGGCATTTGACATTGTCACCGCGCAACCAAGATCATGCTGACAGGTTGAGATCATTCAGTCGGAGTTTTTGTCATGCCGCTTCTGCTCAAGGGATCCTGCCGCTGCAACGCCGTGCGTTTCGAGGTGGAGAGCCACACGCCCGTCCCGTTCATGCTGTGCTACTGTTCGATCTGCCGCAAGCAGCAGGGCGGCGGCGGTTTCGCCATCAATCTCGGTGCCGACTACGAAACGCTGAACATCAGGGGCAAGAGGAGCCTTGGCGTCTACCGTGCCGAGATCGAGGACGACGAGCGTCCGCATTGCGAGGTCTCGACCGGCGAACGCAATTTCTGCCGCAAATGCGGGGCGGCGCTCTGGCTCTACGATCCGACCTGGCCGGAACTGGTGCATCCCTTCGCCTCGGCGATCGACAGCGACCTGCCGAAACCGCCTGAAAAGGTGCATCTTATGCTGAAATACAAGGCAAACTGGGTCGAACCCGTGATCGGCAAGCGCGACAAGGTGTTCGATATCTACCCGGAAGAGTCGATCGCCGACTGGCACAAGCGGACGGGTATGTGGGTGGAGTAGTTTCCTTCGCCCCGCAAGCAGGGCGAAGGAAAGATCAGGCCGAGGCGCGTGCCTCTGCCAGCGCTTTGAGGTCAGCCGGCTTCAGTTCGACGGACTCGCCGCAGCCGCAGGCCGAACTCTGGTTCGGGTTGTGGAAGGTGAAGCCGGTGCGCAGCGTCGTCTGCTCGAAATCCATCTCGGTGCCGAACAGGAAGAGCGCCGCCTCCGGCGCGACATAGACATGGGCGCCGTCGCGCTCGATATGGTCGTCCTTGGTGTTGGGTTCAGTCACCAGGTCTACCGTGTATTCCATGCCGGCGCAGCCGCCCTTCTTGATGCCGAGGCGGATGCCATGCGCGTTGTCACGGGTAGCCACGATCTCGCGCACCCGGTCGGCGGCCTTTTCGGTCATCGTGATGACGGCAAAGCGTCCCATTCTCTTTCCTTCTCCATTCCATGCAGGTTCAAGGCCTGCCGAATGATTCCTCACCTAAAATGGTGAACTTTTACCACCGGCGCAAGTGTACCGGGCTCGACCTGCTAAAGCGTGACGCGCTTTAGGTTTTTGGTTTATGCATGTCGTTGTCCCAAAACCGAGGTCACTTTTGGGCGACATGCTTTAGTACCAGCCCACCGCCACCTGTGCCTCTTCCGACATGCGGTCGGGCGACCAGGGCGGGTCGAAGGTCATGTTGACCTCGACGCCGGACACGCCTTCGACGGCGCCGACGGCATTTTCCACCCAGCCCGGCATTTCGCCGGCCACCGGGCAGCCCGGCGCGGTCAGCGTCATGTCGATCTTGACCGAGCGGTCGTCCTCGATGTCGATCTTGTAGACGAGGCCAAGCTCGTAGATGTCGGCCGGGATTTCCGGGTCGTAGACCGTCTTCAGCGCCGAGACGATATCGTCTGTCAGCCGCGCAAGTTCGTCGGCGGGAATGGCGGAGGCCGATACGATGCCATCTGCAGCCGTTCCCGGCGCGGTCTCAGCGGTTGTGCTCACATCGTCCATGGTCGTCATCACCCAAAGAACTTTCGCGCTTTTTCGAGCGCCTCGGCCAAAGCGTCGACTTCGGCCCTGGTATTATACATGCCGAACGATGCCCTGCATGTGGAGGTTACGCCAAAGCGTTTCAACAGCGGCTGGGCACAATGGGTGCCCGCGCGCACGGCAACGCCCTGCCTGTCTATCACCATCGACACGTCATGGGCATGAATGCCTTGCAGTTCGAAGGAGATGATCGCGCCTTTACCCGGCGCGTCGCCGAAGATACGCAGCGAGTTGATGGCGCGCAGCCGCTCATGCGCATAGGTCTTGAGGTCTTCCTCATGCGCCGCGATGCGCTCGCGGCCGATCTTTTCCATGTAGTCAAGCGCGGCACCGAGCCCGATCGCCTGGACGATCGGCGGCGTGCCGGCCTCGAAGCGATGCGGCGGCTCGTTGTAGGTGACGATGTCTTCCGTCACCTCCTCGATCATCTCGCCGCCACCCATGAAGGGCCGCATACCCTGGAGAATGTCCTTCTTGCCGTAGAGCACGCCGATGCCCGAGGGGCCATAGACCTTGTGGCCGGTGAAGACGAAGAAGTCGCAGTCGAGATCCTGCACGTCGATCGGCATGTGCACGGCGCTCTGGCTGCCGTCGACGAGTACGGGAATGCCGCGCGCATGCGCGATGCGCACGATCTCCTTGATCGGCGTCACCGTGCCCAGCGCATTCGACATCTGGGTGATGGCGACAAGCTTGGTGCGGTCTGTCAGCCGCTTCTCGAATTCCTCGATATGGAAGACGCCGAGATCGTCGACCGGCACCCAAACCAGCTTGGCGCCCTGCCGCTCGCGGATGAAATGCCAGGGAACGATGTTGGAGTGGTGCTCCATGATCGACAGCACGATCTCGTCGCCCTCGCCGATATTGGGCATGCCATAGCCATAGGCGACCGTGTTGATCGCCGAGGTCGTGTTGGAGGTGAAAACGATGTTGTCGGTGCTCGGTGCGTTGAGGAAGCGGCGCACCGTCTCACGCGCTTTTTCATAAGCGTCGGTCGCGGCATTCGACAGGAAATGCAGGCCGCGATGGACGTTGGCGTATTCCTGGGAATAGGCGTGCTGGATCGTATCCAGCACCACCTGCGGCTTCTGCGCCGAGGCGCCATTGTCGAGATAGACCAGCTTCTTGCCGTACACCTCCCGCGACAGGATCGGAAAGTCGCGACGGATCGCCTCGACGTCGTAGAAATCTCCGATCTTGCCTGGAGCGTTCATTATTTCACCCGTGTGTCAAAAACCAGTCGTCCAGCCGTGCTTCCAGCGCCTCGACGATCGACTCGTCATCCAGTTCCTCGATCACCTCGGCGACGAACGCCTTGACCAGCAGGCCACGGGCCGACTTCTCGTCGACGCCGCGCGCCATCAGGTAGAACAGATGGTCGTGGTCGATTTCGGTGACGGTCGCGCCATGGCCGCAGACGACGTCGTCGGCGAAGATTTCCAGCTCCGGCTTGGTCGAGAACTCGCCGTCGTCCGACAGGAGCAATGTGTTGCAGGCCATCTTGGCGTTGGTCTTCTGCGCGTATTGGTGGACGTTGATGCGGCCCTGGAAAACGCCGCGCGCCTTGCCGGTCACCACATTGCGGATGATCTCGGTGGAGGTCGTGTGCGGCACCGCGTGGTCGAGCACCATCGTCACGTCGCTATGGGTGTCGCCAGCGAGCAGGTTGATGCCGCGCAGCTTGAAGTCGGCGCCTTCGCCCGTCGTCCTGACCATGACCTCCTGGCGCACAAGCTTGCCGCCGGCGTTCATCACGAACAGGGTCAGTTTCGCATTCTTGCCGATATGGGCCTTGAACTGCGCCAGATGGGTCGCCGTCTCCGGCTGTTCCTGGACGATCAGCCACGTCACCTCGGCACCCTCACCCAGCACAAGCTGGCTGACCGAACTGACCAGGGCAGCCCCGTCACCCGCCTGACGCTCGACGATGACCGCCTTGGCCCCAGCGCCGACGCGCACCGGCAGACGCACATGGGTCTGGCCGCCGGCCTGTATATTCTGCAATTCGATCGGCTTCTCGAGTTCCGTACCATCGGCGATGTCGACAAAGTAGCCATCGGCGACGAAGGCGGTGTTCAGCGCGCCGATCGCATCATCGGCGCCGTAGCGATCGAGCCCGGGCGCGATGCTGCCGTCGATCAGCTTGTCCGACAGGCGTTGGATGGTGACACCCTCGATATCAGGCACCTTCGCGTCGGACTTGCCGTTCAGGACCGGCAGAACGGCGGAGCCTTCGACGATCGGGGCGACGGCCTTGGCCATGGCGGCCGGATCGAAGTCCGGCACCGCATTCAACAGCCGGCGCAGGTCGGTGTAGTGCCAGGATTCGACGCGCCGCGTCGGCAGGCCGTGCTTGATCGCCTCGATCGCGTCGTCGCGCTTCAGCATTACCGCGCCGTCGCCCGGCAGCAGCGACAGCCGGTCGCCGAACGCGTCGATCAACGCCGTCTCGGCCGGTGTCCGCTGCGGCTGTGTGTGCATGTTCATCAGTTTGACCTTGCCTTCTGGCATCTCACGCGGCTTCGCCGATCACGCCCGCATAGCCATTGGCCTCGAGGTCGAGCGCCAGCGACTTGTCACCGGACTTGATGACTTGGCCCTTGTAGAGCACGTGCACGCTGTCGGGCACGATGTGTTCGAGCAGGCGCTGATAATGGGTGATGACCAGGAAAGCCCGGTCCGGCGCGCGCAGCGCGTTGACGCCGTCGGAAACGATCTTCAGAGCATCGATGTCGAGGCCGGAATCGGTCTCGTCGAGCACGCACAGCTTCGGCTCCAAAAGCTTCATCTGCAGGATCTCGGCGCGCTTCTTCTCGCCGCCGGAGAAGCCGACATTGAGCGGCCGCTTCAGCATGGCCATGTCCATGCTGAGCGAGGCGGCGGCTTCCTTCACGCGCTTGAGGAATTCCGGGATCTTCAGCGGCTCCTCGCCGCGCGCCTTGCGCTGCTCGTTCATCGCCACTTTCAGGAATTCCATGGTCGCCACGCCCGGTATCTCCATCGGATACTGGAAAGCGAGGAAGATGCCCGAAGTCGCGCGTTCGGCCGGATCCATTTCGAGGATCGACTGGCCATTGTACAGGATGTCGCCTTCGGTCACCTCATAGTCCTCGCGGCCGGCGAGGATATAGGACAGTGTCGATTTGCCCGAGCCGTTCGGCCCCATGATCGCGGCGACCTCGCCGGCTTTCACCGTCAGGTTCAGGCCGCGGATGATTTCGGTGCCGTCATCGACGATGCGGGCGTGCAGGTTTCTGATTTCAAGCATTCTTTTGTTTCCTGAATATCTGTCCGGTCAGCCGACCGAGCCCTCGAGCGAGATGCCAATCAGCTTCTGCGCCTCGACGGCGAACTCCATCGGCAGTTGCTGGATGACGTCCTTGACGAAGCCGTTGACGATGAGCGCGATGGCTTCCTCTTCGGGAATGCCGCGCTGCATGACGTAGAACTTCTGGTCCTCGGAAATCTTGGACGTCGTCGCTTCGTGCTCGAACTGCGCCGTCGAGTTCTTGGCTTCCATGTACGGCACGGTGTGCGCGCCGCACTGGTCGCCGATCAGCAGGCTGTCACAATTGGTGAAGTTGCGGGCGTTGGTCGCCTTGCGGTGCGCGGAAACCTGGCCGCGATAGGTGTTCTGCGAGAAGCCGGCGGCAATGCCCTTGGAGATGATGCGGCTCGACGTGTTCTTGCCGAGATGGATCATCTTGGTGCCGCTGTCGACTTGCTGATAGCCGTTCGAGACGGCGATCGAATAGAACTCGCCGGAGGAATCGTCGCCGCGCAGAATGCAGCTCGGGTATTTCCAGGTGATCGCCGAACCGGTCTCGACCTGCGTCCACGAGATCTTCGAACGGTCGCCACGGCAATCGCCGCGCTTGGTGACGAAATTGTAGATGCCGCCCTTGCCCTCGGCGTCGCCGGGGTACCAGTTCTGCACCGTCGAATATTTGATCTCGGCATCGTCGAGCGCCACCAGTTCGACCACCGCGGCATGCAGCTGGTTCTCGTCGCGCTGCGGCGCCGTGCAGCCCTCGAGATAGGAGACGTAAGCCCCCTCCTCGGCGATGATCAGCGTGCGCTCGAACTGACCGGTGTTCTTCTCGTTCATGCGGAAATAGGTCGACAGCTCCATCGGGCAGCGCACGCCCTTGGGTACGAAGACGAACGAGCCGTCGGTGAAGACAGCTGAATTCAGCGTGGCGTAGAAATTATCCGATGTCGGCACGACCGAGCCGAGATATTTCTGGACCAGTTCCGGATGCTCGCGAATGGCTTCCGAGATCGAGCAGAAGATCACGCCGGCCTGCGCCAGCTCCTTCTTGAAGGTGGTGACGACGGAGACGGAATCGAACACCGCGTCGACGGCGACACGGCCCGACTTGTAGACATTGTCGCTGGGCTCCTCGAGATCGGAGGCATCGGTCTTCTGCACGCCGGCGAGGATTTCCTGTTCCCGTAGCGGAATGCCGAGCTTCTCGTAGACCTTCAGGAGCTCTGGATCGACATCGTTGAGCGACGACGGGCCGGGCGTGCTCTTGGGCGCAGCGTAATAATAGATGTCCTGGAAATCGATCTTCGGATAGTGGACGCGCGCCCAGGTCGGCTCTTCCAGCGTCAGCCAGCGCCGATAGGCTTCCAGGCGCCATTCCAGCATCCAGGACGGCTCGTCCTTCTTGGCCGAAATGAAACGGATGATGTCTTCGCTCAGGCCCTTGGGGGCCTTGTCGACAGCGATCTCGGTCTGGAATCCGTATTTGTATTGGTCGACGTCGATCTTTCGGACCCGATCGATCGTGTCCTGCACAGCAGGCATATGCGTTCTCCATCCACGCCGGGGTCAAGGCCCGACAGTTTTCAAACTATGGCACCGCCGAAATGAACGCCCAAGAAGCGCTCGCGGCAGCGTAAGTTCCATATAGTGCGCCTCGACCGGAAATTCACCCGGCCAGCATGAAACGCACGGCTCTACCAGGCCGAAAGGCCCAAAATCGTCCAACCGCTCAAGCGGCCTTTTCCTTATCCGCCCTACGAGCGGCGATACCCGCCAGCGCACTGCGGAACAGTTCGACGTCCTCGGCACCCGTCGCCGGGCCAATAGACACACGCAGGGCGCCGAGACTATCGCCGTAGCCCATGGCCTTCAGCACATGGCTCGGTCCGACCTTGCCCGACGAACAGGCTGAGCCGGCCGACAGCGCCACGCCGGCGAGATCAAAGGCGATCTGCGCGGTTTCGGCCTTGACGCCCGCAATAGCGAAGAATGTCGTGTTGGCAAGCCTTGGCGCGCCGGTTCCAAAGATTTCCGCGTCCGGGACCAGCATTTTGACGATTGCCTCGATCTCGTCACGACGCTCGCGCACCACATCGATCGCCGGCAGTCCGGCCACGGCCTCGCGTGCGGCGGCGCCAAAGCCTGATATGGCGGCGAGGTTTTCCGTGCCCCCGCGATGGCCCTTTTCCTGGCCACCGCCATTGATCAGGGGCTTCGGCATCATCAGATCGGCGGCAGCAACAATGGCGCCGACGCCCTTGGGGCCGCCAATCTTGTGCGAAGACAGAATCAGATAATCGGCGTAACCCGCTGACATATCGATGGAAACGCGGCCGGTGGCCTGAACCGCGTCGACAACCAGAATGCCGCCTGCGGCTTTGACAATCGCCGCGATCCGATCGATCGGCTGGATGACGCCGGTCTCGTTGTTGGCGGCATGGATCGCCACCAGCGGCAGGCCATCGGCCTTGTCATGACCGGAAAGCGCCGTCGCCAAGGCCGCAAGATCGGCAATGCCATCGGCGTCGACGCCGATGCGCGTCATTTGCGCCGCCGGAAAGCGCCCGCCATTCAACAGACAGGGATGATCGGCCTCGCAGACGTAAAGCCGGCTCATGCGCACGCTGCCGCGCCCCATCCGCCAATCGGGGGAGAGCAGCGTCGAGGCCGCCTCCGTCGCGCCGGAGGTGAACACGACATGTTCGGGCCTGGCATTCACCAATGCCGCGACCTCGCGCCTTGCCGTCTCGATCAAGCGCCGCGCGGCCCGGCCCTCGGCGTGAACAGACGAAGGGTTGGCCGCCACATCAAGTGCCGCGACCATGGCCTCGCGCGCCGCTGCAAGCAGCGGCGCACTGGCATTGTAGTCGAGATAGGCACGTTTTGCGGCCATTTTCGTCCAGTTGATCCCGTCAGAAGCCATTCGGTCGTCGTATGGCGTTATTTCCTTGAAATTCCAAGGCGAGCCGTCCTATTTACGCGGCTTGCGGCGCGGGTTGCCGGGCTCGACGTCTGGCCACTCAGTTTTGAATAGTTCTAAACTAGCTTCTAAGAAGACGCTCGCCCTGCGTCAAGGCCAGAGGAAGACACGTTCCCGGGCGCCGCGCATTCGTATTACCTAAGTGGAGTATTTCATGCCTGAGGTCATTTTCACCGGTCCGGCCGGTCGCCTGGAGGGACGCTACCAGCCCTCCAAGGAAAAGAGCGCGCCGATCGCCATCGTTCTGCATCCGCACCCGCAATTCGGCGGCACGATGAACAACAAGATCGTCTACGACCTCTTCTACATGTTCCAGAAGCGTGATTTCACCACGCTGCGCTTCAATTTCCGCGGCATCGGCCGCAGCCAGGGCGAGTTCGACCACGGCACCGGCGAATTGTCGGATGCGGCGGCCGCACTCGACTGGGTCCAGTCGCTGCACCCGGATTCCAAGAGCTGCTGGGTCGCCGGCTACTCCTTCGGCTCGTGGATCGGCATGCAGCTTTTGATGCGCCGTCCGGAGATCGAAGGCTTCATCTCGATCGCGCCGCAGCCCAACACCTATGACTTCTCGTTCCTGGCGCCCTGCCCGTCATCGGGCCTCATCATCCATGGCGATGCCGACAAGGTGGCGCCGCCGAAGGATGTGCAAGGCCTGGTCGACAAGTTGCACACGCAGAAGGGCATCACCATCACGCAAAAGACGCTGCCCGGTGCGAACCACTTTTTCGCCAACGACGCCGACCTGCTGATCGAGGAATGCGCCGACTATCTCGATCGCCGGCTGGCGGGCGAATTGTCCGATCCGCGGCCGAAGCGGCTGAGATAAACCGGGAAGGCGCCAGCGCCGATGTACGAGCCTCCTCATTTCCAGGAAACCCGACCCGATGTCCTGCACGGACTGATCCGGTCGCATCCGCTCGGCATGCTGATCTCGAACGGCCCTGACGGTCCGGTCGCCGACGCCATTCCGTTCCTGCTCGACGCCGGGGCGTCGCCGAACGGCAGGCTGCGCGCCCACTTGGCCAAGGCCAACCCGCACTGGAAACTTATTGCGGAAGACCCGTCATCACCCGTGCTGATCGTCTTCCAGGGCACCGACGCCTATGTGACGCCCTCCTGGTACGAGACCAAGCGTGAGACCGGCAAGGTGGTGCCGACCTGGAACTATGCCATTGTCCAGGTACGCGGCACGGCAAAAGTGATCGACGACCAGGACTGGCTGGCACAGCAGATCGCCGACCTGACCTTATCGCAGGAAGGCCCCCGCGAAGCCCCTTGGGCGGTGACCGATGCGCCGCCGCCCTTCATCCAGTCGCAGATCAAGGGGATCATCGGACTGGAGATCGCGATCAGCGAGATCCACGGCAAGTGGAAGGTCAGCCAGAACCGTCCCGTCGCCGATCGCGCGGGCGTCGCGCAAGGGCTCGAAAGCGAAACGGCTAATTCGTCCGACATGGCTCGCCTGGTGAGATCCTACGGCGGACTGGACACCAATTAGACCCATCCGCCCTGCGAACTATCTGTCGGGGGCAATCAGCCGGAACGATGCTTTGCGGACCGGCAATCCCGACTGCATCGGCCGGAAGATGAAGCCGAGACGGGCAAAGACCACCCCGCAGGCGAGCGCGAAGGCGCAGCCGAGGCCGAAGCCGGCGACCGTGTCGCTGGGGTAGTGGGCACCAACGAAGACCCGGGTCGAGGCGATGCAGGCCGTCACCGCCAGCGCAATATACCAGCGTCGCGGAAACAAGAGCAGAAGAACGCCGAACACCGCGCCCATCGTCGTTGCATGGCCGGATGGAAAGCCTGCGAAGCGTGCATCGAAAGCAAAAGGATGCAGGGCCAGCACACCAAAATCCTGGAAGTAGAGCGGGCGAGCCCGGCCGATGGCGTATTTCAGGACATTGACCGTCAGGCCGGACAGGCCGACGGCGCTCAGCACCAGGAAAGCCAGGCAGGTCCAGTTGTAGGCCAGCATCAATGATCGCCTCGAGAGACTTCGCCAATCGATCAGATTGGCCGCGACAAGCAAAAGCGCGGGCGGAATGAGATACCAGCCGCCGAGGCCGAACTGCGTGAAAAAGTCGGCCAGACGGACGAATCCCGGCGACCATTGATCACGGAGCATCCCCGCCGGGGTGTCGAGACGGACAAACGCGGCCGCCGTCAGCAGAACCCAGCCCAGGCCCCAGACCGACCATACTATGTTCGGGTATCTGGCGGGGCGGGCAGCAAAGCGCCCTCTCACGATCCGCATCGTGTCGAGAAAATTGTCGACCGACCGGCGCCCTGTCCCCAGGAGCCTGCCAGAAACGGGTGGGCGCGATTTCACGAGCATTGGGAAGTCGACCTCATCGCCGAAGTCATTGCGCGATACGATAAAGGCCGAGCGACAATTTGTCTCCCGACGAATAGTTGAGGCCGTCGACTTCCGCGACGCGGTTCACCGATTTGCCTCGCACCGACAGCATGCCATTCAGCTTCTGCTCATCCTCGATCGGCGCCAGCCCCAACGCGCAGCCCGGATCGGCAAGCAGATGTTCCGCCACCCCGCCAATATCGGTCAGCACCGTCTTGGTGCCGACCAGGAAGACCAGGCTCGGTTCCTGATAGCGCGCCGAGGCCAGCACCGTCGTGTCGCAAGCCTTGTTGGCAAGCACCGCCTGCCTGATCGCCGGGCTCAGCCATATCGGCTTCAGGGATGGAGCGATGACGCCGAACAGCAAGGCATAGGTGATGCCGGCACAGGCGGCGGTGGCTCCGATGCGAGGCAGCGGCACCTGCAACTGTCGCGAAAAACCCAGGTAGCCAGTGCCGAGCGCGGCAGCGGCGGCCGGAATGCTCCACCAGGAAAATGTGTGGGTGAGATAGATCGGCGCTCCGATACAGACCGCCGCCAGACCAAGGCTGACCACGGCCAGACCGAATGCGGTCGACCACCACAGCCATTGCTGCCAGCGCCTGAGCGGTGCATTGGCATCCTGCGGCTGCAGCGTCAGCAGCCAGCCGATCAGCAGCGCCATGCCGGGATATGCCGGCAGGACATAGTGCGGCAGCTTCGTCGGAATGAGCTCGAATACGAGCCAGAAAGGGATGTACCAGGCGAGGCAGAAGCGCAGCCTGGGATCGTCGCGCAGACGGTTGAGGGCCTGGAGGCCGGCGCTGACCGCGATCAAGCCGAAGGGCCACATGAACAGCGAATAGGTCAGCATGTAAAAGCCCGGCGGCAGGCCGTGCGATTCCTCGCCCGACGCGACCTTGCCAAGCATGTCCTTGCCGACAGCCTGCTGCAGGAAAGCACCATGGCTTTTCCAGGTGATCGCGGCGAGCCAGGGCAGCGCAATCACCACGACCAGCAACAGGCCGCGTCCAATCCTGAGTTTCGACAGCCAGCGCCCATCGCGCTCGAAGGCGAACAGCACCGCGATGGTCAGCGCCGACAGCAACGGCGCAATCGGCCCCTTGATGAGGATCGCCGCCCCTTGCGCGATCCAGAATATCCACCAGAGGTGCCCGGCGACCGGTTCGTTGCGGCGCGCTGACAGGTAGATCTGCGCCAGCGCGCCTTGCGCCGCCACACAGCAGGCAAGCAGCATCGCATCGGTCTTGGCATCGCGGCCCTCGAAGGCCGTGGCGAAGATCGCCGCCATCACCAGGCCGGCGGCGAGGCCGGCATTGGCGCCGAAAAGATTGGTCCCTGTCCAGGCGATCGCCAGCACCGCAATGGCAATGCCGAGCGCCGAGACCGTGCGGTAGACCCAGATCGGCGCTTCGGCCCCCTTGCCGCTCAAGGTCACGGCGGCAGATTGCAGCCAATAAATACCGATCGGCTTCTGGTAGCGCGAGGCTTCCTGGAAGCGGATGTCGACATAGTCGCCGCTCTCCGCCATCTGCTTGGTGGCCTGGACGAAGCGCGACTCGTCCCGGTCGATCGGCGGCAGGGACGCCAGCCCCGAAACCGTCATCACCAGGCTGAACAGGAAGAGAAAAATGTAGTTCCTGTTCAACGCCATGCTCGAGCCTCTCTGGTCATTTCTTGATGGGACAGGCCGCTCAATCGACCTTGGTCATCGCCGCCTTGCGCTCATTGGCGATCAGCCAGAGATTCCTGATGTAGATGAACATGCCCATGGCCTGGCCGGCGATGAACACCGGATCCTGGCGCTGGATGGCATAGATCAGAAGCAGGCCGCCGCCGAACAGGGAGAAGAACCAGAAGGCCACCGGCACCACGCTGCGCTTGGCCTTTTCCGAGGCGAGCCACTGCACGACGAAGCGCATGGTGAAGAAGAACTGGGCAATGAAGCCGAGCAGGACCCACGCATCGAATTGCTTGATGAAAACCTGGTGAAGCCACGTCGCCAGTTCCTGAAGCACGTTAAACACGCTTGATTTCCTCTACTTTTGGCATTCTGCGGCGCCTGCGGCGCAGCCACCAGACACCGCCGAGATCGAGCGCGCCCTGCAGGCCACGGTCGAAAATGCCGTAGTTCGACTTGCCGTGCCGCCGCGAGCGGTCGACGACGTCGCAATGCACGACGCGATAGCCCTCCTGGATGACCAGGGCCGGAACGAAGCGGTGCGTGCCGTCGAAAAACGGCAGCTTGCGCAGGATATCGGTGTGTACAGCCTTCAGGCCGCAGCCGGTATCGCGCGTCTCATCATGCAATATGGCGTTTCTCAGCCAGTTGGCGAAGCGCGACGCCAGCTGCTTGACCTTGCTGTCGCGGCGCTTGAGGCGCTGCCCCTGGGCGGCGCCGAAATCGGGGCCGGCCCGCCGCAAGGCGTCCACCAGCACGGGGATGTATTGCGGATCGTTCTGGCCGTCACCGTCGATCGTGGCAACGATGCCGCCGCGCGCCGCCCAGGCGCCCGAACGCACGGAGAGGCTCTGGCCGGCGGATTTCTGGTGCCGCAATTCCCGTACCGGAAAGGAGCGAAGGGCCGCCTGCTCGGTCAGCACGGCAGCCGTCTCGTCGGTCGAGCCGTCGTTGACGATGATCAGTTCGAAGTCGCGCCCGGCCATCGCCGTCTCGATCTCGTCGATCAGCAGCGGCAGGTTTGCCGCCTCGTTCCTGCAAGGAATGACGATGGATATCAATGCGTCCGGCATGTCGCGTCGGGGCTCTGTCGTCGGATATGGCATTCCTGGATGCCGTGCGGTGCCGCTCGAGGTCGTGGGCTGCAAGAACCTTTGGCGCGGCGCCTCATTACGCCAGCCGAAACGATGAAGCAAGCATTGGTGCCGGACGGCGCGACGCGCCGTTTCAACAACCGGTGATCATCAGGACATCTTGTGGTCCTTCGGGCGCAGGCGAGCGGATGCAAAACCGGATTCCACTTTTGCTGATCGCGAACTCCTGGTTGCCGCGCGATCGAACGCAAAACCGGATTCCACTTTTGCTGATCGCGCTTGGATGCTAAACGCGCCCGTTCACATACGCCCGCGCCGGACCGGGCGGACGCTTTCGGGAAAGAAACCATGCCTGCCTTCAAATCCGATTTCCTGCGCACGATGAGCGAGCGCGGCTTCATCCACCAGATTTCGGATGAGACCGGCCTCGACCAACTTTTCGCCAAGGAAACGGTCACCGCCTATGTCGGCTACGACGCCACCGCCACCAGCCTGCATATCGGCAATTTGATCTCCGCGACCATGCTCTACTGGCTGCAGGAGACGGGGCACCGGCCGATCGCTCTGATGGGCGGCGGCACGTCGATGATCGGCGACCCGTCCTTCCGTGACGACCAGCGCAGCCTTTTGACACCTGAGGCGATCGCCACCAACATCGAGGGCATCAAGCGCATCTTCGGCCGCATCCTGCGTTTCGGCGACGGCCCGAACGACGCCATAATGGTCAACAATGCGGACTGGCTGATGAAACTCAACTATGTCGAGTTCCTGCGCGACGTCGGCCGGCATTTTTCCGTCAACCGCATGCTGACCTTCGACAGCGTCAAGCTTCGGCTCGACCGCGAGCAGTCGCTGTCGTTCCTCGAATTCAACTACATGATCCTGCAGGGCTATGATTTCGTCGAACTCGCCCGGCGCCAGAACTGCCGCCTGCAGATGGGCGGTTCAGACCAGTGGGGCAACATCATCAACGGCGTCGATCTCGGCCATCGCATGGGCACGCCGCAGCTTTACGCTTTGACCACGCCGCTGCTTACGACATCGTCGGGCGCCAAGATGGGTAAATCGGCGAAGGGAGCGGTCTGGCTCAATGGCGACCTCTTCTCGCCATATGATTTCTGGCAGTACTGGCGCAACACCGAGGACGCCGACGTCGAGCGCTTCCTGAAGATATTCACCCGCCTGCCCCTCGATGAGATCGCGCGCCTGGCGGCGCTCGGCGGCTCCGAGATCAACGAGGCCAAGAAGGTGCTGGCCACGGAGACGACGGCGATCGTCCATGGCCGCGAAGCGTCGCAGCTGGCCGAGGAAACCGCGCGAAAAACCTTCGAAGAAGGGGCGCTTGCCGACACATTGCCGACCGTCAAGGCCGACAAGGCAGCGCTGGAGGCAGGCGTCGGCATCCTGTCGCTGCTGGTCACGGCCGGGCTGGCATCGTCCAATGGCGAAGCGCGCAGGCACATCCAGGGCGGTGCGGTTCGCATCAACGACCAAACGGTCAGCGATGATCGCCGCATGGTCACGCTTCAGGATCTGAGTCCGGAAAACGTCGTAAAGCTTTCACTCGGCAAGAAAAAACACGTTCTGGTGCGGCCAGGCTGAGGCCGCCTGCAGCCGTTCACCATTTCACGGAATCCCAGGGGAAAGCGCCAAGCGCTTTTCCCGGAAAAAATCCGTTTCACACTTTTCCTGGAATTGTTCTAGCGATACTCGAAGATCGACCGGAAGATGCCCGGCGCGATCACCGACAGCGGGTTGACGTCGAGCACCGGCTTGTTGGCATTGCCCCTGAGCCGGTAGGTGACGCCGATCAGGCCGCGATCGCGGCCGTTGCCGAGAAGCGCGCCGACGATGGGCAGTTCGCCGAAGATGCGGTTGAGGCCATAGACCGGCATGAAGGTGCCGGTCATGTCCATATTGTTGTTCTGGTCGTAGAGGATGCCCTGGAACGTCGTGCCGATGCGGGGGCCGCGCAGCACGCCATTGGCCAGCTTCAGATAACCGCTGCCTTTCTCGATCTCGGCATAGCCGCGCTCGAACTTCACCCGCGACGTATCGAGATTGCCCTTGACCGCCTGGTTGAGGCTGCGGTTGTCCCCGGCCGGCGTGGTCGAGACGATAGAGGCCAGTTTCGGTTCATTGACGATGAAGAAGTTGCTGGTGTCGACCTTGCCCCTCATCGGTCCGTCGCCCGCTCCCGCCAGCGCCAGGGTGATCGACCCGCCTTCCATATGTTCGTAGATGTTGAGAAATCTCAGGATAGCGCCGGCATCCGCCGACTGCACGTTGAGCGAGCGCCGACCGTCGCCGGCAGTGTTGCTGACTGCTATGGCCGCGCCAGAACTGGCCGTGGCGCTGACCTTCAGGCCGTTCACCCTTGAACCGGCCGCGCTGTAGTCCAGCTTCAGGTTGGACAGTTGTTCGTCGTGGAAACCGGTAAGCTGCCCGACGTCGGCGCTGACGGAAATGTTGTCTGTCCCCGTGGTCTTGGTTGCGGTGTCCACATCCGACATGAACTGCTTGATGAGCGATCGGGCGTCGAGCGCATTGCCATTGATGTCGACCGCGTAGCCCTTGCCCGACCGCTTCACCGAAATCGCGACATCGTCACCCCTGTTCAAGGTGACCTTGCTGAATTTTGCCGACGACAGGGCGCCGTTGATCAGCACGATGCCGCCGTCGATGGAGAATGTTTTGCCATCGAGGTTGAAATCGGACAGTGTCGTGGTGTCACCGGACTTGGTCATGACGAAGGTGACACTGGCCGGGACCCCTGCCCCCTTGCTCCAGCCGGCCCAGGGAATGTCCAGCCTGGCATTGGTCAGGTCGGCCGACACATTCTGATTGCCGCTGCCGCTCTTGTCGATCGCGACTTTCACCGTTCCGCCCAGCATCGGCGTCAGGCCGGGCATGGCGGCGGCGCGGATCTTGTCGTCAAGCACCAGGGCCACCTTGCGGCTGCGCGGCGGCCCGTCATCCGCCAACGGTTCGACGAGGTCGAGTTCGGCAGGAATGTTGTTCAGCGACGCCTTGGCGGAAATCACCGCCTTTACAGGGTCGACCGTGATCGAGCCGTCGGCATCGGTGACGGTCTGTCCCTCGAACGGCTTGGCCAGCGACAGGCCGGTGTAGTCGAGGGACACCAGCCAGTCGAGCTTCGAGGTGTCGACGCCGGACTGCAACGGAATGTCGGCCCTGACATGGCCGGTAACGCTGCCGGACAGGTCCTCCGGCAGGAAGCCGACATGGCGCATGGCGTTGATCGGTTCGTATGAGGCGAGTTCCGCGACAGCCGACGCCTCTCCCTCCACGTCAATGTCGAGTGCGCCGATGACCGGCGGGTGGTTCGCCGCCTTGACCGACAGTGTGCCGTTGCTGGCCGCCACGGTGCGGCCGCTGGGCATGAAGACGGTGCCCGATGAGAGCGAAATGTCGACGTCGTTGCCGTGGAAGGCGACGACGCCGACCGCGTCGCGTATCGGCGGAATGCGGCCTGCCGTGTCGAAGCGAGCCCCCTCGATCTGGAAGCGGCCGAACACTTCGTCGGCCGAAAGCGGAACGCCGTTGCCGAGGCGATCCGGCACGACCTGGAACTGAAGATTGGCATCGACGACGCGGCCGCCGAATAGATTGTCCAGCACCCAGAGCCGCGCGTTGCGCGCCGAGAACCACGGCCACAACTGCTTGACGTGCGAGACCAGCATGTCATGGACGTTGAGCGCAAGATTGACACCGGGAGCCTTGCCGTCAACGAATTCAACGGCCGCGGTGCCAAGCACCTCGCCGGAAGCGTCGGATCGAACCGCGATCTGCTCGGCCACCAGCTTATGGCTCTTGGTCTGATAGACGCCGGCAATGCGGGCGATGAATGGCAGCGCGGGCTCGGGCGATTCCGATGGCGCCAAGGTCGAACCGTCGCTGGTCAGGTCATAACGATAGGAGGGTTCCTCGCCCGCCTCCCCTGTCGCCGGCTTTGGCCCTATAGAGCCGCCGAAATTGAAAGAAGACCGGCCGGTTTTCAGAAGCAGCCTGTCGACCTGGATCTTGTTGCTGCCATGGACAAGCGTGGCATCGACATCGAAATCGGCCGGCAGCAGGCCGCGCGTGCCAAGATCAAGCACGGACCCGGCGGACGAGATGGCGGCTGTCAGCCGCGATGCATTCGCGCCGGATCCCTCAGAGCCGGTCAGCTTCAATGCGACCGCACCCAGCTTCCCGGCACCGGCCGCGGTGTTGTCGGCAGCCGCCAGGTCGATGTTCGCGGTCAGCGCCGTCACGCGGTGCGCCGCGATATCACGGGTGGCGGACGCGGCAAGGGTAACCTTTCTGCCGTCGACATTCGCCTCGGAGGAAAACTCCATACCGCCCGGGCCTGACTGCACGACGGTGGCGTCGGTGATCGTGACCAGCTTGATCGTCCCGGTTTCGGGCAACACGAATTCGACATTGCTGAGATCGATCCGACGCAGCGAATCTTCCCGCACGGCGTCGAGCGCCTGATGGATGTTGCCGAACACCGCGTCGGACAGTTTCTCGGGATCGACGAGGCCATCCTCATTGCGCAAGCCGGCTGTCCAGTCACCGCCCGACGGCATCGCGGCCGTGACGATGCGCGCGTCGGAGATCCTGGCGCTGGTCAGCCGCACCTCCCCCCACAGCAGTGGTATCAGGCGCATGCCGAAGCGAACACGGCCGGCATCCGCCATCGGCTTGCCATCCGATGTCTTCAGGCTGACGTCGCTGACCTGAAGCGCGACGAAGCTCGAACTGTCGAGCGTGATGCGCGCCGGCCCGACAGCGACATGGACATCGACGCCGGCAAGTCTCTCGATGGCGATCTCGGCTTCCGCCCGAAGCCGCTCGGAGCCGATGCCGGACGCCCCGACCAGATAGACGACGACCGCTGCCAGCAGCACGAGGCTGACAACGCCGGCGAACACGCGCGAAAGGATGCGGAAGCCGCGGCCGATCGACGCCTGACCGAGCGGCGGCACGCGGCACGCGGACGGCAAAGCCCCCAGGTCGGTGATTTCATCCCGCCTGAACCTGATCTTCTCGTGCTGCGGTTGCTCCTGATCCACGCCATCTTCCGTTGTACAAATTCGCTCGTGGACGAATCCCCGCTCGACACTATAT
This sequence comes from Mesorhizobium sp. GW821-FHT07A06, assembly GCF_059419085.1. NCBI lineage: Bacteria > Pseudomonadati > Pseudomonadota > Alphaproteobacteria > Hyphomicrobiales > Phyllobacteriaceae > Mesorhizobium > Mesorhizobium sp. GW821-FHT07A06. The sequence continues at coordinate 833,194 of NZ_JBWKRC010000001.1, read as the reverse complement.
CGGTGTGGCTTCGCGCGTAACCTCAAACAAGGGCATCGATATGGCTGACCTCGACGTGGGCGATCTTGCGCCGCAATTCGACCTGCCGCGAGATGGCGGCGGTTCGCTCAGCCTGGCCGCATCGACCGGCAAACCCGTGGTGCTCTACTTCTATCCGCAGGACGACACCACAAGCTGCACGCAGGAGGCGATCAGCTTTTCACAGCTGAAGCCGGACTTCGAGAAGGCCGGTGCCGTCGTGATCGGCCTGTCGCCCGATCCCGTCAAGAAGCATGACAAGTTCAAGTCGAAATACAATCTCACCATCGATCTCGCCGCCGACGAGGAACGCAAGGTGATCGAAGCCTACCATCTCTGGGTCGAGAAATCGATGTATGGCCGCAAATACATGGGCGTCGAGCGCGCGACGTTCCTCATCGGCCGCGACGGGCGGATCGCCAGGATCTGGCGCAAGGTCCGGGTCAAGGGCCATGCCGAGGAAGTGCTGGAAGCCGTTCGCGCGCTTTGAACGCGCGATGGCAGGTTCACACGAGCCGACCTTACTCGTCTGACGTCTCCGCCTTCGGCTGCCGCCGCGCCCGCCAGGATTTCGCAACATGGTTCGCATGATCGGCCAGCGCGGCGAGATGGCCGCGCAGACCACGCGCGCCCATCATCGACCACAGCGTGACTGATTCAGTGGCGAAGCGGCGCTTGAAATCCTCGCCGCCGCAGAGAAAATCAACCTTGGCCAAGCCACGGTCGAGCGACCACTGGATGTAGTCCATCATCAGTACCATGCCCGGTGAGGCGCGCTCGTATTCGGGATCGTAGGTGGTGACGAAAGCCATCATCGTGCCATGCTGCTCGAAATTGATGGAGACGGCGATGATCGTGCCGTCAAGCTCCAGCACGAAGATGCGCAACAGCCCGAGTTTGGCCAGCACGGAAACAAGCGCGGCAAGAACGGGCGAGCCCTCGTCGAACAGGTCCGAGACGCGGCCATGCCGGGCAAGCCAGAGGCGCTTGAGCGCAGCAACCCGCGCGAGCACGGGCTCGCGCGGCTCGTCCGCATCCAGCAGGCGGAAACGCAATTCGCCGCCTTCCTCCATGAACTTGCGGCCACGGCGGTAGTTCTGCCGGGCCTTCTTGGACAGTGTCTCGAACCATTTCGCCCCACCCTGCCAGGGACCGGCGACGCGATAGCTGATTTCACTGCGGTGGTTGGGCCGTAGTGCCTTGCCATGGCGCGAGGCCGGGTCCAGCAGAGCACCAACACCGGCATCCGGCAGCAGACGGTTGAGATAGACCAGGTCGAAGCCACCCTGATCAAGGACGTACTGCCAGAGCCGGGAGAGCGCCTGCGGATCACAGTCCGGGGCCAGCAGTGCGTCGCCATAGTCACTGTGATCCTTCGCCGCCCATTCGAGCATGCGGATCCCGGAGCGCTTGAAAGTGGCGAGCGCAATCACGCCATCGAGCCGGTCGCCGTTCCAGGCCAGCCCGATCCTGAGCGTGCGCAGTTCCTGCTGCGGGGTCGTGCGCCACCAGGCCGCGATCCATTCCGGGTGCTGGAAGACCAGCCCGTCGACGCGCCGCCAAAGTGCGCTCCAGGCCGGCGTGATCTCGGCCAGCCGCTCCGCCGATGTCACGACTTCGAAGGTGCGTGTCCGCGGGATGGCGAGCACGAAAGGAGCGTTCATGGCCGTGTTCCCTCAGATGACCGTGAGGTCCTTGGTTTTCCAGGCCGCATGCGCCTGGCGATATGCCTCCACATCCGCTTCAGCGGCATGAGATAGAGGCCGGCGAGTGACTGATAATCGCGCACATCGCGGTCGATCAGTCCGAACTTGAAGTCCTCGTCGGGCTTCGGCACGCACAATGTTCCGAACAGCCGGTCCCAGAACGAGAACAGCAGGCCGAAATTCTTGTCGTAATGGCGTGGATCGGTGCTGTGATGCAACTGGTGCCAATGAGGACACAGGATCACATTGTTGAGCGGGCCGAACGAGATCTTGAAATGCGTGTGCCTGACGAAATCCATCATCAGGATGTTGCGCATGACATAGACGTTAACGCCAAAGACGGTCAGTTCGACAAGGTTAAGCGAAATCAACGACCAGATGCCGAAGCAGACGCCGACGATGAGGCCGTCCCAGGCCCGATTCATCAGCTCGTCGAGCGGATGGACCCGATCCTTGGTGATCCCGACCATCACCTCGGCCGAGTGATGCACCTTGTGCAACTCCCAAAGCAGCGGATAGCGATGCTGGGCAACGTGATAGAGATAGTAGGAAATATCGTAGGCGAGCAGCATGGTGATGGTGAAGACCAGCACCGTCATCGGCCCCGCCTGCCCCTCGATCAGGGGCGGCTGGAACTGGAAGAGTGTCGAAAACAGCCAGTTGGTCGCGTAGCCAACCGCGGTGACGAAGACAATGCCGGCAGGCAGCATCAGGAAGGGCATCAGGGCCTTCTTCGTTACCCAGAACAGCAGATCGGCCTTCGCCGAGGGATGGGTGATGACCTCGTGCGGGATGGCGAACTCGAAAAACTCCTTCCAGCTCTTAGTCTCGACCGTGCGCCAATAGGCCACGAGCGCGCTGACAAAGGCAGTCAGCAGCAAAAGCCCCGTCGCCAGCAGACCAGTGCCCGAAATCTTGTCGAGGATCTTGCCAACCAGATCGCTCAGCATTCCCATAACCATAATGAATCCCAAACCCCGGCACGCTTTTACTCGAAAACCGTCAACTAAAAGCAATCGAAGACAGTTAAGAAACTAACCTCTAACGCGCGAGCGTCAGTCGCTTCTCCTGCCAGCAAGTTGATGCCGATTGCCAGGGATTTCGCGACACCGGGCCTCAACTTGGCGGTTTTCATGCAACTTCCCGCCCGCTCCGCGTGCATTCGCCTCCGCGCATTCAATCCCGCAAAGCTTTGTTAACCTTAATAATGTGTAGTCCGACCGTCGTGATGTCGTAAACGAAAGCTTGGTCCCGTGAACGCAACCGGTCAGTCCGCAGTCTTCGGCAGGCGCAAGGAACCTCACACCGTCATCATCGCGCGCGGCAACGAGATCAGGCATTTCACGATCCGGCCCTGGCTCGCGGCATTCATCGGTTCGGCACTCGCCGCCATTGCCATCGGCTACCTGCTGGCCACGTCCTATCTCGTGCTGCGCGACGACCTGATCGGCGCCACCACCGCGCGCCAGGCGCGCATGCAGCAGGCTTATGAAGACCGCATCTCGGCACTTCGCGCCCAGGTCGACCGCATCACCAGCCGCCAGCTGCTCGACCAGCAGCTGATGGAAACCAAGGTCAGCGAACTGCTCGAACGCCAGACACAGCTCAGCCAGCGGCACGGCCGCCTCGGCCCGCTGCTCGAACGCGCCGAGAATGAGGTTGGAACGGAACCCGTGGAGGATCCCGCAACGGCTGCCAAGCCCGACAAGCACGCCGACGTGACCGGCAGCATCAGCCAGCCGGCGCCGAACTACGCGGTCGCCAGCCTGGGCGTCGACCTGGGCGCCGCCGACACCAGGCCGTTCTCCTTGTGGTCGACCCGTACCGATCCACTGCCCAGCGATTCCGCAGCGGATCGCGCGGACAAGCTGTTCGTTTCGATCAACCAGTCGCTGAAATCCATCGAGAACGAACAACTCACCCGCATCAGCACGCTCGCCGACAATGCCTACAAGAGCGCGGATGCCATCCAGCAGGCGCTGGCGGCGGCCGGACTGCCGGTCGACAGCGATTTCGGCAAGAACGAGAGCGATGTCGGCGGCCCGCTGATCCCGCTCGACAGTTCGATGATCTTCGACAGCAAGGTCAAGGAACTGGACGAAGCCCTGGATACGCTTGACCAATTAAAGAAGGAAGCGCGCCGGCTGCCGCTTGCCAACCCCGCCCCTGGCCACTCCGTCACCAGTCCGTTCGGCGTGCGCACCGATCCTATCCTCGGCACCGCCGCGCTGCACTCGGGAATGGACTTCAGGGCTCCCATCGGCATGGCGGCCAAGGTCACGGCGCCCGGCATTGTCACAAAGGCGGGCTGGAACGGGGGCTATGGCCGCATGGTGGAGGTCGACCACGGCAATGGTTTTGCGACCCGCTATGGACATCTGAGCGAAATCGACGTGACCGTGGGCGAGAAGCTGGACGCCGGCTCCATCGTCGGCAAGACCGGCAGCAGCGGCCGTTCCACCGGCCCACATCTGCACTACGAAGTGCGCCACAACGGCGAAGCGATCGATCCCCTCCGCTTCCTCACCGTCGGCAAGAAAGTTGCCCAGTATCTCTGAGGCGCGCAAGCCCGGGTTGGATCAGCAATATTGAACATGCATCTCAAGGGCTGTCATGAAAGCCAAGCATGAACCGGTCTTTGATCGTCTGATCAGTCTGTGCTCCCCGGCCGTATCGACAGAAATCCGGTCGCCGCCGCAATCAGCGTGGCCGCACCAATCTTCAAGGCGGCCTCGTCGACGCGAAATTTGGGATGGTGAAGCGGAAAGACCGAGCCAACCTGCTCATTACGGATTCCGAGCCGGAAATAGACCGATGGGCGCTTCTCGCTGTAGTAGCCAAAATCGTCGGCAATGGTCCATCCGGGCGTGTTGAGGACATTGTCGGCGCCGATGCAGGCCTTGCCGCTGGCGACAACCAGTTCGGCCATCTCGGCGTCGTTGACGACCCCAGGTTCGCCCTTGTGTATGGCGAGTTCCACACTGGCGCCGTGGCTCGCTGCCGTGCCCTCGAGGATTTCGCGAACACGCCGCCAAGCCCGCTCGCGGGTTGCATCGCTGCCACTGCGGATGGTCCCTTTCAAGGTGACCTTGCCGGCGATAACATTGTAAGCGCTGCCGCCGTTGATACCGGTGACTGAAATGACCAGCGGATCGTAGGGATCAATCTCGCGCGAGACGATCTTCTGCAACTCGCTCACCATGGAGCAGGCCACGGCGATCGCATCGATGCCCTCATAGGGCTTTGCCGCATGGGCCGCCTCGCCGATGACGACGGCATCGAACGTATCGCACGCCAGCGTGTAGGGACCAGAGCGCACCGCGATCTTGCCGGATGGCGTATACGGATCGACGTGAAGGCAGATCGCGGCGTCGATATCGTCGAGCAGCCCCTCCTCCACCACACGTTTGCCGCCCGAGGGCGAGTCCTCCTCGGCCGGTTGAAAGATGAGACGCACGGTGCCGCCAAAATCGGCCCTTGATTGATGGAGGTGCGCGGCAACCGCGAAGCCCATCGATGCGTGGGCGTCGTGGCCGCACGCATGCATCACGCCGGGATTTGTCGAGGCGTAGTCGACGCCGGACTCTTCTTCGATCGGCAAGGCATCGATATCGGCGCGAATGGCAATCTTTCGATTTGACGGTTTGCCGGTGCCGACAATATCGACGGCCAGGCCAAAGCCCGCGACATCGCGAATATCGGTTATTCCCTCGCCGGCCAGCTTTTGCCTGAGATAACGCTGCGTGTAGGCCTCGCGGTTCGACAGCTCGGGATTGCGGTGCAGATGGCGCCGTATTTCGATCATGCGGTCGAGAAGCCCGGCGTCGATGTCGACCGCGCCGGGACCGGCGACATCGCCTGCCATGGCCGAACCCTCAGGGTTTGACATGGATCTCTCGCGGGAACTTCGTCAGGGTCTCATGGCCGGTTTCGGTTACCAGGATGGTTTCGGAGACCTCGATGCCCCAGCCATCCATCCACATTCCGAGGATGGAATGAAGGACGTTGCCGGGTTGAAGTACCGTCTTGTCGCCGGGCCTGAGGCTGATCGTGTGCTCGCCCCAATCGGGCGGATAGGCGACGCCGATGGAATAGCCGATGCGCGATTCCTTCTTCAATCCGTAGCGCTGGATGACCTTGCGCCACGCACCTTCGACCGCTTCGGCCGATGTTCCCGGCCTGACCGCATCGAGAACCGCATCCATGCCCTCGATCACTGCCTTCGCCGTGTCCGAGACGCGCGCCGGCGTCTTGCCCAGTTGCATCGTTCTTGCCAGTCCGGCCGCATAGCGGCGGCATACACCGGCCAGTTCCAGCGCAATCGTCTCGTTGTCTCCAAACCGCCTGTCGCTCCACATGATGTGCGGGGCCGAGGCATTCTCGCCGCCGAGGATTGTCGGCGGAAGAGCGGTGATGTCGCCCGCGAAATCCGGGTTGCCGGCGATCTGCGCGGCCTGGATGGCAGCAATGGCATCGCATTCGCGCACGCCAGGAGCGATCACCTCGAAGGCCCGCGTCACGGCCGCCTCGGCCAGGATCGATGCCTTGCGCAGATAGGCGATCTCGGGTGCCGATTTGACCGCGCGGATCCAGTTCACCAGAAGGTCTGCATCGTGCCATTTGGCGTTGGGAAGGCCGGCGACGAGCCTGGCATGTGCCTTTGGCGAGAAATAATAGGCTTCGAGCTCGATGCCGATATGTCTGGCACCCCATCCCCTGGCGGCGATCCAGTTCGCGATCCAGTCCATGGGGTGGCGATCGGCCCGCTGAACATGATCTTCCGGGAAGCCAACCACGTTCTCGGGCTTCATCCATGCCGTCAGAAGACCACCAGCCGCATCCATGGCGCGCCCGATCCAGACCGGCTCGACCTCTTCCAAGGGAACCAGCACCACCTGCGGCGTGTAGAATGACCAGCCATCGTAGCCGGTGATGTAATGCTGGCTGGCAACGTCGTTGACGACAAGTAGCTCGAGACCGCGCCTCGCCATCTCGGCGCGGATCTTGCGAAGCCGCTGCTGGTATTCGTCGCGGGCAAACGGCAGTTCGATCATCTCTACTCCATGCTCTGTTCAACGGGTTGCGAGGCTTGCCCACCATTGAAGCGTTTTCCCATGACGGCAATCGGCCAAGGGCGACAGGTGAACAGGTCCTAGGCCGGGTATGGCCTACGCCCCATCGGGCGCTTGGGATGCCGCTTCGATTTATTTTTGAATTCCATTTGACTGAAAAAATCTTTGGTGCGAACCTTGCGTCAACCGAGGGCGCAAGGCATGGCATTGCGGGGGACCAATCAGGAGTTCGGGCGGCCGTACAACCGGCGCATCGTGCTTGAGTCCATCCGCCTTCATGGACCGATCGCCCGTGGCGAGATCGCCAACCGCGTCGGGCTTACCGTCCAAACGGTCTCGACCATCGTTCGCGAATTGGAAGAACAGGGCTACATCCTCTCGGTGCGCGAAGAGCCGAAGGGGCGCGGCCTGCCTCCTGCGACGCTGCGGATCAATCCCGAGGGCGGCTATGCAGTCGGCATCCACATCACCCCGCTGGGCATCAATGCCGCCTTGATCAATCTGAGTGGCGACGTGATCGAGAGCACCTATCGCGAAGCCCCGAACGCGACGCCGAACCATGCCTTCGACCTGATCGGCGCGATGGCGATCGAATTGACCAGGTTGCGGGCTGGAGGACGGGTGCTTGGAGTCGGCCTGGCCCTGCCCGGACCATTCGGCGTCGAATCCATGAGTTTTGTCGGCCCGACCACCATGAGCGGCTGGAAGGATGTGGCGCTGCGCGAGCGGCTGGCGGCCTCGACAGGGCTGCCGGCCTTCTTCGAAACCGACATGGCTGCGGCGGCCATGGGCGAGCGGCTCTACGGCCTCGGCGCTCAATTCTCTGAATATTACTATCTCTATTTCGGCGTCGGCCTAGGCGGCGTCATGGTTCATGACGGCAGCCCACTGCGTGGCGCCTGGGGAAATGCCGGCGAGGTCGGGCACATCCCTGTCGTTCCCGGGGGCGAGGCCTGTCCTTGCGGCAACCGGGGTTGTCTCGAAAGATACCTCTCGCTCGAGGCGCTCCGACGCTGGAACGGCAGCGAGGCCGATTGGGTCGCGGAAGTCGCACCGATCTTTCACAATGCCATTGCCGTCATCGAGAATCTCTTCGACCCCGAAACGGTCATCCTCGGTGGGCTGGCATCCACCGACCTGCTCGAACGGCTGGCTGGCTCGACCGAAGGTCTCCACAACTCCGTTTCCGCGCGCGAGGACCGCACGACGCCCCGGGTCATGGTCGCACGGGGCGGCCAGCATTCGGTATTGCGCGGTGCCGCCGCCCTCGCGGTTTCCGGAGTGCTGTCGCCCCGCTTCGGCCAGATGTTCACGGCCGAGCGCGAACGCGGCCGCGATCTCCTCGCGCCCAAGGAGATTGCCGCATGAGCGAACCGCTGCTGGTACTCGACAACGTCACCAAGAACTACGGCGCGATCGAAGCGCTCAAGGGAATCAGTTTCTCCATCGGCAAGGGTGAGGTCGTCGCGCTGCTCGGCGATAACGGCGCCGGCAAGTCGACGCTGGTCAAGATCATCGCCGGCGGGCTGGAGCCGACCTCCGGCCGCATGCTGTTCGAGGGCAAGGAGTTTCTTGCCAGGTCGCCGGCCGAGGCGAAGGCGGCGGGCATTGAAACCGTCTACCAGGACCTGTCGCTGTGCACCAATGTCGATGTGGTGGCGAATTTCTTCATGGGCCGCGAGATCACCAGGAAAGTCCTGGGCATTCCCGTGCTCGACGAGCGCGCCATGGAGGCCGTCGTCGCGAAGGCGCTGGCCAGCGCCGGCACCCGCATTCCATCACTGCGCACCAATGTCGAGCACCTCTCGGGCGGCCAGCGGCAAGCCATCGAACTCAACCGGTTCGTGCATTGGGGCGGCAAGCTGGTGCTTCTCGACGAGCCGTTCGCCGCCCTTGGCGTCGAGCAGACGCGGCGCGGCCTCGACATGATCCGCCAGGTGGCGAGCCAGGGCATCGGCGTCGTCATCATCACCCACATCATGCAGCAGGCTTTTCAGGTCGCCGACCGAATCGTGGTGATCCGGCAAGGTGTCGTGGCCGGCGATGTCGCCAGAAACAAAACAAGTCCCGATGCGGTGATCAACATGATCACCGGCGAGACGCTTGCCGGTGCCGGACCGGCTGGCTGAGGGACAAAAAGAGGGGTCCGGCTCAACAGGAGCGAACGACATGAAGCGAATACTTCTTGCTGTCTTCGGTATCCTGGCACTGGCCTTTGCCACGCTCACGCCGGCATTCGCCCAGTCCAAGGGGACCGTCTACTATATGGTGCCGACATTGCTGGACGAGTTCCAGACCGGCTCGGTGACCGCGCTGGAACTGTTCCTGAAACAGGTCGGCTACGAGATAAAGACGCTGAACGCCGACAACAAGACGGACGCCCAGCAATCGCAGATGAACGACGTCATCGCGCTGAAGCCAAAGGCGATCATCCTGGCGGCGGTCGATTTCAACGCGTTGAAGCCGTCCATCGAGGCCGCACGCGCGGCCGGCATCCCGGTGGTCGAGTTCGACCGCCAGATCACGTCGACGCCTTCCGACTTCACCTCGGTGGCGGGTACCGTCGAGATCGGCCATATCGCCGCCGACCAGGCGGAGAAGCTGCTGAAGGCGAAGAACGGTTCGGTGAAGGGCAAGGTGCTGCAGGTGCTCGGCGATCCCGGCGATCCCTACACGCTCGACATCCAGAAGGGTTTCGAGGAGAAGATGAAGGCGTTCCCGGACGTCAAGATCATCTCGCTGCCGGCCATGCAATGGGAAGCCAGCAACGCCGGCACCATCGTCGCCGACCAGATGCTGGCCAACCCCGACATCGACCTGATCTTCAGCCATGCCGCGCATCTCTCGGTCGCCGCCGTCGCCTCGCTCGAGGCCGCCGGCAAAAAGCCGGGCGACGTCATGCTGATGAGCTCGAATGGCGCGCCGGTCGGCCTCGACCTGATCCGCAAGGGTTGGCTCAACGTCGAAGTCGAGCAGCCGCTCTACGCGCAGGCCGCGGCCGTCGCCATGTTCATGGACAAGGTCGCCAACAAGCAGGAGATCAAGCCCGGCGACTATGACGTGCTGGGCCTGAAATCGACCGTGACCAAGGAAGCGTGGGGGCCGAACATCAAGATCCCGGGTGCCGCCATCACCAAGGAAAACGTCGACAATCCGGCCTTCTGGGGCAACCAGAAGGCGCCGACGGATACCGTCAAACCGGTCGAATAGGCCGACCGCATAAGGTGCTCCGGACCAAGCTGGTCCGGAGCCGCTTCTCCGCAACATCAATCCGCGCAAGATCCTCGCCGAAATCGAGTTTTCGGGGTTCATGCGCCAGCCGGATCAGCTCATGAACCCCCGCACCCGCCATGCCCTGGAGTTCGTCCTCGACAACCTTGTCTGGTTCATGCTGGTCTTCGTGCTGGTGGTCTTCTCCATCTTCATCCCGAGCTATTTCCAGCTCGGCATCTTCGCCAACATCATCGAGGCCTCGAGCGTGCTCGGCGTCATGTCGATCGGCCTGGCGCTGGTCATCATCGCCGGGCACATGGACCTGTCGGTCGAATCCGTCGCGGCGCTCAGCGCCATGGCGGTGGGCATCCTGTTCTGCTCGTCGGGCATCGGCCTTGGCATCCAATTGCACCCGGAATGGCTGATGGTCCCTGCGTCGCTGCTGCTGGCCCTGGCCGTCGGCGGTCTCATCGGCGCCTTCAACGGGTTTCTGGTGGTCAAGGTCAAGATGAGCGCCTTCATCATCACGCTGGCGTCCTACATCTGGGTGCGCGGCCTGGTGCTGGTCATTTCGGGCGGCCGCTCGGCTCAGGATCTGGCACCCGCCATCCGCTGGTTCGGCATTCAGCGGCTGATCGGCCTGCCGCTGACGGCCTGGATCGCCATCGCCTGTTTCGTCGTCTTCTCGCTGATCATGGCCAAGACGCCGTTCGGCCGGCACCTCGTGATGATCGGCGGCAACGAGACGGCGACCTTCCGCGCCGGCATCCGGGTGAACCGCAACCTCATCATCGCCTTCGTGCTTGCCGGCGCCATCGCCGGCCTTGCCGGCTGGCTGCTGGCGATCCGCACCTCCGGCGCCACGGCAAACCTCGGCGTCGGGCTGCTGTTCAACGCCTTTGCCGCGGTCGTCATCGGCGGCGTCAGCCTGAAAGGCGGCGTCGGCACCCTGCCCGGCGTCTATGCCGGCGTGCTCCTGCTCTCGGCCATCAACACGGCGATCAACCTGATGGGACTGCCGGCCAACTTCACCCAGGTCATCCATGGCCTCCTGGTGCTGGCCGCGGTGCTGCTCGACGCATTCAAGCAAACCATTCGCCAAAGACTCGCATGACAGGACGGCTCGCATGACCGGAAGACTGAAGGACAAGGTGGCGCTGATCGTCGGCAGCGCGCGCGGCATCGGCAAGGGAATCGCGCTGCGCTTCGCCGAGGAAGGCGCAAGTCTGGTACTCGCCGACGCCGAGGCCGGGGCCGGACAAGCGACAGCCGACGAACTGGGCGTCCCCTTCATCCGCACCGACATCTCGCAAATGGCCGACGCGGAGGCCGCGGTGGCACTGGCGCTGAAGCATCACGGCCGCCTCGACATCATCGTGCAGAATGCCGGTATCTATCCCTGGCAACTGATCGAAAACACCAGTGCCGACGACTGGGACCGCGTGATGGCCGTCAATCTGCGCGGCACGTTCAATGCCAGCCGCGCCGCACTGGTGCCAATGAAGGCGCAGCGCTCCGGGCGCATGCTCTACACCTCCTCCATCACCGGCCCGCACGTGACCAGTCCCGGCCATGGCCATTATTCGGCCAGCAAGGCCGGCATCAACGGCTTCATCCGGGCGGCGGCGCTGGAATTCTCCGGCTACGGCATCACCGTCAACGGCGTCGAGCCCGGCAACATCCTCACGGAGGCCATCCAGCAGCATCGCGGCGCCGCCTATATCAAGAACATGGAGGATTCCATCCCGCTCGGCCGCCTCGGCAGTCCGCGCGACGTCGCCAATGCCTTCCTGTTCCTGGCCTCGGACGATGCCAGCTACATCACCGGCACGACCATCGTCGTCGACGGCGGGCAGTTACTGCCCGAAGGCAAGGATTTCCGGATGGCGCCGCCGTGATTCCTTAACCCGCGAGGAAAAGTCGCCGCTCTTTCCGTCGCCGTTCCGCGGCTTCCTGCAAAGGCTTACCGAAACCAGTTGAACAGCTGTTCGAGCATTCCGGGCGGTTCCAGCGAGAACACGGCGCGAAATGTCGTCGGCCGATCGCTGGAAAATGCCGATGCAAGCGGTCGAGAATAGGATGCCGTGCGTCCGTCATCCGATATCGTGCCACTTGTCTCGATGATGCGCGGAGCCGTCACCGTCCATGCAATGTGCCTGCCTGACATCTTCGCCAATATGAGGGTCTGCAGCCCTTGCGCCATCGGATCGTCGGCATACTTGTCGGTTGGCTTGAGACTGGGGAAATTGACGACGAATTCGTAATTGTCCCCTACTCGATTGAGCTGCACGCCCTGCTTCTTGTCTCCTCCGATATTGGCGTTCGAAAGAGCCGCAACGAGATCGTCCGTCTTGCCGGAGAAAAACAGCGAGCAGACCTCATCGCTGCCCTCGGTTTTCTGCTCGGCGGTTCCGGTTATGCCCGGCGACGACAACAGCTTGTCGGAACTGCACCATTTGCCGTTCGCGTTCTTGGCCATCGCCAACAGCGAGGCATCCACCGCTATCCGGATATTGGCCGTCGCGGTCCCATCGCGCCGGAATGCCAGATCCTGCTTCACGTCGAAGCAGCCCGCCACCAACAGACATCCGACCAGCGAGACGACGATGTTACGACGAACAGGGAATATCCAAAAACGCATCACATCTACGTTCAAATCTTGGCCCGGGGTCTCTTTTCGCGGCACCCTTCACAAAAAGCGGCCAGCCGATGATGCGAAATCTGGTGGGCGATGACGGACTCGAACCGCCGACATCTTCGGTGTAAACTATGGGCTCCTCACCCAAACCCGCACAACTCCGGCAAGAGAGCACTTCGCGAAGTGGTCCTTTTCGCACGTGTTCATAAATCGTTCCACTGAATCAGGTTCGGCGGACCTTAGAGCACTTTGTAAATGCGCTGTCACCATGGAGAAGGCAATGAGCAAGCTGACCAAAAGCATCATGAATTTGCATGACGAGACGATGGAGACGCTACGAGAGGCTGTGCCCAGATCTGCGCCAGCCGCTTACCGTGTCATCACGAACAACACGGCGATGTCATTCTATCTGACGCGCGAAGATGCTGAGCACGGCGCGAACAACCGGCTGGCTTATGTCAAGGGCTGCACTAACGCCGTGGTAGAGCCGCTCTATGCCATGCCTGCGGAGGAAAAGACACCGGAAATGGTAGAGAGAGTTGCCCGAAGTGGCGTCAGAAAAAGACAGCCGCTTCTACCTTAGCATGAAGCCGATGAACGATCAGGTCAATGCGATCCTGCGGAACACCGGCGACGTTTACGCCACGTATCCGTTGCCGCCTGTCATCGGCCCTTCACCTCGCGATAGCCGACAGGAGCATGGTTCGCCATGATGTGGATCACAGCACCCTTGTGGCCGCACCGCTCGCATTTGCAGGCCTTGGCAATCCGGGTTTCACCGATCATGTCATAGTCGGCGCCGTAGCGCTCTATGAGCATATCCAGGGGTAGCGGCTTTCCATGCCCGCAGTTTGGCCCGGCACAGTTCGCCATCAGCCCTTCACCTGCTGCTTTGATCTCCGCGAGAGTGCTCATGGAGCCGATATAGTGCAGGGCTAGGGAGTGGGGAAGATCAGGGGGCGAAGCCGCCTTTGACCATAAACACCAGCACCGCGGCGAGAATCCCACCAATGATCGTGCGGCCGATCCATTTGAGCGTGCCTTGGACCTCGTTGACGCCCTTGCCAACATGATCAATCTTGACGTTCATGGCTTTCCACTGCTCTTCCTTGCGGGCGTCGGAAACGTCTGTCTGCTGCTTCCAGGTCTCCAGCGCAGTGAGCCGCTGCGCATGCTCTGCGCCTCGGTGTTCAGCACTGACCATGCGGCTCCTCAGATCGCCGTCCATCGTTTCATCCACCATGTCTTGCTGCCCTTTGATGCACTGCTATGGCTTCCAGCCGCAAAGCTTTTCGCCCTTGCGGTTATGAGCCAAGATCGCCGAGACCGATGCATCCGAGAGCGTGGCGACTTCTGCCTTGGTCGGGCGGATCGGATGCTCTACGGCGCAAAAACTCCCTGAAGAAGTGGTGCATGCACTTACAAATGCCGTCGCGCAGAAACAGAACAAGCGCGCAAATCTGATAGCGGCGCTCACAGTTCTTTGGTACAAATAGCGAACCCGCCGAGCGTTACGAGCGCTGCGAGCGGGTTCTAACCACTGAAGCTCAGGAGGCTCCACATGGCTACTCCCCGAATATGCTCGATTCCTGATTGCGGCAAGCCGGCCGTCTGTCGCGGATGGTGTAAAAGACACCACATGGGTTGGTATAGGCATGGGGACCCTCTTAAGGTTGGCCGAGAGAAAGGCGAGCCCGCTCGGTTTCTAGAGAAGCTCTTCGCATCAGACCCAAGGGATGGTGATTGTATCTTGTGGCCATTCGGTAGGAACGACGCTGGATACGGCCAAGTCTACTGGGGAGGGATACGGGACTATGCCCACAGAGTATCGTGCGCGCATCGCAACGGCCCCGCACCAACCGCCAAACACGAGGCGGCTCATTCCTGCGGAAATGGCCATTTGGGATGCGTCCACCCTCGTCACCTGAGGTGGGCAACCCACGAACAAAACTTTGGCGACATGCTCGCTCATGGGACGCGGCAACAAGGCGAAGATCATCACAACGCGCGACTGAACGACCGCGATATCCGAGACATCCGGGCATCGCCGTTAAGCCGCTCTATGCTGGCTAAAAAGTACCGCGTCGCACCGCGCACAATCGCCGATGTCGTCAATCTGAAAACATGGCGACATGTAGTCTAACTCTTTGACCACTGACCCAGTTCCTTCCGGTTGTCTGCTGGCGGGCGCCCTGCCACGGCGTCATCGATCTTCTGGGCTTCTGTGGCGGCGGCGGCAGTTTCCACCGCCTGCCGGTGGCGCTCGGCGGATGCCCCGGACAGCCGCCCCTTGATGAATGCGCCGGCTACCGCAACGATTGCTGCGCCGATGCCGATGATTGTCGGGTTGGTGAGGATGAAGCCGAGGAGCGCGGTCATTTGATCCTCGATATCAAGAACACGCCACAGCAGCCGAAGGCGGCCATGACGGCTATCGCCTGCCAGAGCGTGATCGGAAGCCAAATTGACCAAAGGGCCAGCCCGAGACCGGACGCCAAGGCCATCACACCGAACGCGGCTACACTGGCCAAAAAGACGACCATGGTGCCGATTGCCGATCCGAGACTTTCCATCTCACTTCTCCTCGGCCGGCGGCGGTGGCGCAACCATGCCGCTCGGCCCGTCGCGCACCGCGTTGATGACCAGCTTGAGCAGCGCCAGCGTGCCGGTGACCTTCAGAGCCATTTCCGGCTGGATGCCGAACATGGTCCAGTCGAACCCGGCCACGGCGCTGATGATGAGGATCAGCGTGTTGATGAAGTTGTGAAAGCTGTTGGAGTTGAACCATTTCATTGGAAGATGCTCCCGAAAAAGGCGGTGATATGGCTCCAGAAGCCGGCGAGCGCCATGACGAGCAGGGCGAGGACGCTGACAGCCGCTCCGGTCTTGGACGGGGGCTTGGCGGGCAGCGGTTGCGGCCCGCGCGGGGCGGCCGGCTGCGGCGCGGGAATCGGCGCGGAAGGCGCGGGAATGCTGGGTTGCGAGGTGGCCGGCTGCGCGGCCATGATCAGCGCTTGCTCGCGCACCGACTTTACGCGGGCGGCCCAGCCTTTGCCGAAGGTTCCCCATGTGCCAAGACCCTGGAGGAAGCTCAAGCGCCGGTCGCAAATCTCATCGATGACGGTTGACGACAGCATGGCGCGCGTGGCCTTGAGCGTGGCCGGGCCGATACGCCCGTCGACCTGGACGCCGACGACTTGCTGGAGGTATTTTGCCGCCCTGCCCGGCCCGCTGTTCACGGCGAAATCAAACACGGCATAGTCAACGCCGTCGGGCAGTTCCGCGCCAAGCACCGCATCCCAATAAAAGCGCCGGTAAACCGTGCTGATCTGCTCGGGCGTGATGTTGCGCAGATCGTCCTTGGTGGCGTTCTGCTGGACATAGAGGCGGAAATTCGCCAGAGTGACGCCGCGCATTGTGGCGCCGCCGGGATCGGCCGGGTTGTCCGACCATCCGCCTTCGGATTTCAGGACCAGGGCCAGCGCTTTAGCGAAATTGCGGTCCATTTCTCTTCCTTTTCGTTCGCTTCCCGCTTCGGATTCTGCTATAAAAGCTGGTCGCGATGGGGGATTACATGCCCAATACTGCCGAGAGACTTGCTCCGAAGCCGCCGAAACCACCGCCAAAGGAGCCGCAAAAGGTTAAAGCCGACGACTTCGAAGGCGGCCCGAAAGTCGAATGGGAGGCGCATTTCGGCCAAGCTACATCCACGAAATGTTGACCTTGCCGGCGTCGAAGGTGTCAGTCCCATTGATCGTGGTCAGCCTGACGCGATCGAGCACGCCTGCGAGAGACTTGTTGCCGCCGCCACCAGCAGTATAAGCGACCACACCGTTGCCAACGCTGCCTCCATACGCCCATTGGTTGGCTGCGGCGTCCAATAAGCTAAGGGTCAGCAGGCCACTGACATTCTCGGCTGCGGCGAAAGTTGAAACAATGAATCCGGTCGAATGGTTGGTTCCAAGTGTGGTGCCATTGTTTCCGGGATTCGTAGTGGCGCCAACATAGCCTGTCGCCTCTACGCCACCAGAGGAACCGAGTCTGAGGAGCAGTGACGACGACCCGGAGGTCGACACCCCGGCCAATGCGATGACTACCTGTGTCGCCCATGCGGGGATGCCGGTGAAATCGATCGCCGTGCCCGAGGTTGATGCAACCGGAGTTCCTGTGACACGGCTCCCGCCCCATGCTGGCGCAGTCGCGCCGGCATTCATGACGAGCGATTGGCCCGCCGTGCCTTTGGCAAGCCTCGCCTTGGCCTTGGCTCCTGAGAAATATTCGATATCGCCTGCCGCCGTTGAGGCCGGGATCGGCAAGAAAAGCTGCGTTGCGGCGCTGTCGCCGATCGCAATGGCGTTATCGTCGGTGTCCCACTGGATATCGCCTTCCGCGGTTGGCGTCGGCGCGGCGCTCTGCTTCAGTGTCAGCGTCGGCTGGACCAGCGTGTTGACAATAAGGCCGCCATTTGCCCGCTGGTAGCTCACGCATTGCCAATTACCGCCGCCAAGCGACCGCATGGTTGCAACGTCGTTCGCTGCCGTGACGATGTTGGCCGCACCCGGCAGGATCATCGACGTTGCGTTGTAGGTGAGCGTCAGGATGCCGGCGAAGGTCAACACGCGCTCGGCGCCGGCCGCGAGTGTGCCGAAGCTGGTGATTGTCACCGTTCCGGTGATGGTGAGTGCAACACCGGTGGCGTTGGCCAGGTTGACGGTGGAGGCCGAGGCGATGCTTGCGCCGGCAACGTTCAGGTTGTCATTGCCGCCGACGGCTGTCCCGGATCCAGTGCCGCCAGCCGTGACCGGCCGCGCCGCGTTGGCATCGGCTACGAGATCGGCGACAAGGGCGTTGTAAGGCGCGCTCGCAACCGTCGTGTTCGGGACTGCCGTTGTGCCCGGAGGGGCTGAGTATACTCCACCAGCGCGCGGCATTGAGGCTCCTACTTCCATCTCGGCAAGATTTCTGCGATGGTGCAGGCGGGGGATGCGAAATGAACAGATGCTTGATTTTCGTCTTGGCGATCGCCATTTCAGGCTGTCAATCGAAGCCGATTCAACAGATGAGCTACGCCGAAACGAAGGCTCTTGCGCTCGAGCTGCACAAACGATGCGCGGCGGAAGGTGCCCCGCAAGGCTCACCGGAGTTCGATGCTTGCATGCAACAGGAAGTTAATCGGGAAGTCGCTACCCGGCAGGCAAACGCTGACGCGCGCCGGCGTCTTGGCGATGGCCTGGCCGCCGCTGGCGCCAACATGCAGCGCAACGCAGCAGCGCACCGCCCAATCAATTGTACCTCGACGCCCGGCATGGGTGGCGTCGTCAACACCAATTGCTATTGATGGGCTGGCGGCTTCTCCAGATCATCGTGGCGATGGGTTTCCTATTCGCGAACGTCCAGTACCAATGGATGGACAACCCGTTCGTCGCCTCGGTCAATGCCGGGTTCCTCGCAATGGCCGTGACATGGCTGCTGTCGAAGTCGATCGATCTAGTTCGACGGGGGCGACAGAAGCCGGCTGGCGTCAGGTCGGTTCAGCAGCGCGGCGATAATCGCGGCCGTGCGCGGATCAGAAGTCGGTAGGCCAGCCGCCGCCTGGTTCCCGAGATATGCCCGCCCAACATCCGACAGGATAGCCCTGCCGGCCAAAGGCGGGAGGGCAGCGCCAGCAAGCGCGCCAAGCACCCCACCAGGAACGCCACCGCCGCCAGCGGCGCCGGCAATGCCGCCTACGGTCGAGAATGCGCCCCTGACAGCTGCTCGCGGCGCGGTGCCCGATTGCGGGAGCGCTTTCATCACGCCTTCGCCAGCGCGGGCAAGATCGGCGAAATCCCCATCGCCTCGCGCATAGGCCCGGCGGCTCTGGTTGACCGTGGCATTGCGCAGCGCCGACGGCGAGATGATGCCGGCCGCCGCGTTTTCCCCTGCACCGGTCGCGGCCTTCTCAATGGTCAGCAGATTGCGATACTGGTTGCGCGCATCCTGCCATGCGCCGGCATCGGCCGGGTTGGTGGCCTGGATGCTACGTTCCATGGCGTCGTCCAGCGTCTCGCGAATGCCGCGCAACGCGCTGCCAAGCTCGGGGTCTTTAGTCGCCCGAGCGGCACGCGCGATACGTGAGGTCAGCGATTGATAGGAATCGCCGGGGATCTGACCATTGGCGCGGATGGTCGAAACGATGTCGTTGGTGAGGTTTTCAACGATCGGCGCACGGGCACTCTCGGGCACCAGGTTGCCGTATTCGTTGATGGTGTTGCGCAGATCGCCGATCATCTGCTGGTCAGGCACCAGCCGGTTGCGGGCGGCAAGGTCATCGAATTGCTGGCCGATCCGGTTGAAAGCGCCGTCGATCACTTCCGGTGTTGCGCGGTTGGCGGCGATGCCGGCGCGCGACAAAGCGGCATGGGTGAACTGTTCGCCCTGCCGGTCCATCATGTTCGCCGCGGCGCCACCGCCGAGTTCACTCTCGGCATAGCGCAGCATGTTGCTGCCAGTGCGCTGACCGGCGGTGAGGTCGACGCCTTCTCCGGTCAACGTCTGCGCAAGGGCCTCGCGCTCGGGGCTGTTCGGGAACGGGGAGATAACCCGGCCGGCAACGCTCGGCAGCATGCCGCCCGCCAAGGCGCCCGCGATGCGCGCGAATGGCTCCGCCTTGGTTCCTTCCGTCAACTGGCCGGCGGCCTCGCTGCCGACGCCTGGCAGCAATGCCTGCATGATCAAGCGCTGTGGCAAGCTTGCCGCGCCGTTCGGGATCAAGGCAGCGGGCGCGAACTCGCCGACGGTTCGAGCGTATTCCCCCGCCGTCGTTTTCGGCTCGTAGGGTTTGCCGATCACCGGCTCGGTGACGCTCCTGATCTCGCTTGTCGACGGCGCGAAGGGGATAGCCGTGAGGTGGCCGGCGACAGAGCCGATCTTTGCGGCTGTCTCGGGCGAAGCTCCCAGCTTGCCGGCCGCCCATTGCGCGATGCTGTCCTGATATTTGCCAACATCGCCGAAGCCGCCAATGCCGCTTTCGATACCCTGGCGCACACCGGAAAGGCCGGACTTGGCCATATCGAGCAAAGTCGATGGCTGCTCTGCGGTCGGGGCTTCGGGCGTGGCGGGCTTACCGTATTTCTCCCAAGGCGCGGCCGGGGCGGCTGGCGCCGGGCTGGGTGCCCCATATTTCTCCCAAGGACCGGCCATTATTGCACGGGCTCCCAATTGTTCTTGTCGGCCGGATCACCGCCCTTGAAGCGATAGCCGTCCTCGACTGCGCCGGCCTTCGGCGCTCCGCCTACTGGCGCTGCGGCATCCGGGGCGTTCGGCGAGGCGGCAAGCGCCTTTTCCTGCGCCAGCACCGCTTGCGGCGTCATGCCGGCCTTCATCGCTTCGAGCGCGCGGGTGCGGGATGCCTTCTTCTGCGCCAGCAATTCTGGGCTATCGCCGGGGCTGGGGAGATAGACGGAGCCATATTCCGCCGTCTCGCCGGCCGTGATCGCGGCACCCGTATCCTTGCGCAGGATGGCTTGCAGGAATTCCTTGCCCGCCTGCTCGGCCTGCTGGTATTCTGGCGACTTCATATAATTGCCGATCTTGCCGCTGTTGGCGGCGAGGTTTCCGCCGAAGCTGGTAAGCGCATCGCCGTATTTGTCGAGCAGCGGCAGAGCGCCGGCCGCGCGGGTCGCGAAGGTGGTGTCCTTGCTCTGCGCCTCGGTCATCGGCTTGATGTTTCCGCCCTGCTGGAATGTCACGGTTCCATCGGGGTTGGTCTGGAAACTCATGCCTCCCTTTTTCGATGCTTCCCAGTCCTGGTAGGTGCCGGGGAAACCCTGCTGCTTGGCGTATTCGTATTCCTGCACGCCGGCTGGCTTGGCGGTTTCCTTCGGCGCCGAATAGACCGGCGCGCGCGTGGCGGGATCGAACACGGTCGTTCCCGGCGAAAGCTCCATCAGTTTTTTCTGGTCTGCCTGGAATTTCTGCGTGTCGAGGTCGAGGCGCGCTTTTTCGGCCGGCGTCATCTGCGGATTACGCAGGCGCTCGGTCTCGATGCGCGTCTTCTCCATGTCGAGACGGTTCTTTTCCATCTCGAGCAGCGTGGCCGGATCGTTCTGCTTCATCTTCTGTGCGAGAAGGCCGTTGACGAGCGCGCGCTGTTCCGGCTTCAGCCAAGGGTTTTGCGCGGCCTGCATGAGCTGCTGCACGCTCGGGCCGCCTTGGCCTGGTTGGATGGCGTCCGCGCTCCCGCCAGCCATGACCGGCAGATTGTCGGGCGCTGGCTGCGCTTGCGGCGCGGGCGCGGCGGCCATGGGTTCGGGCGCAATCTGGCTGGAAGGCAGTGGCGGTGCGACCGGGGCTCCTGCTGGCGGCTGCATCTGCATGGCGTTGCCGCCCATCGGAAGCGGGCTCATCATCTGGCCGAGGACGCGCTGACCGGCGGGCGTGGTGGCGCCAGGGCCGCCAACATCGCCCGGCTGTGGTGCAGGCGCACCATTGAGCGCGGCGACGACATCGGGACGCCCCTGCGGGATCGGGCCTTGCTGGGGTAGCTGGAGAGCCGCCGCAACCGGGCTGGGAGCCGGCGGCATGCCGACGCTGGGATCGAGTGATGCGACTTGCTGGGGCTGGGGACCGGCGAGCGCAGCAGCAACGCCACCGCCGCCCTGCGAGCCGAAACGCTTTTGATAGGCCAGCGCGTTGGCAAGCCGCGTGCCCTCGCCGCCCTTGTCGTATGGCGAGCCATAGCGGATGAAGCCCTTCAGCGCGCGGTTTGCGCCTTGGATATCGGTCGCCTTGGCAAAAGCCGAGCCACCGGGATCGACAACCACAGTTCCGGTCTTATCTGGGACAATGCCCGCCTCGCGCACATAGAAATCCATCTGCGTTTCGGGATCGTTGGCCGAGCGGCCGGTTGCCTTGGCGAAGTTCTCCAGCGAGGACTTGCGACCCTCGCGCCATTGCGTGAAACCGACCGCGCCCTCTCCGGGGTTGATCGCGCCGGGGCGAAACTCGCTCTCCTGCTTCCAGTTGCCGAGTGTGGCGAAAGCCTGCGCATCGTTCAAGCCGCGCGCCTTCAGGCCGGCATAGATCGTCTGAGGATCGACAGAGCCTTGGGCGGCCTTGCTGACATCGACCGAAGGCAAGGTGCCGTCAGGCGCGGGCGCAGCGCCCGAGGGTGCCGAGCCACCACCGGGAGCCGCCGGGAACATGCTGCCGCCGAGCGCCTGTGCAATGGCGCTGGACGCGCTGGCATCGCCGGCCGCCTGCATCTTGTCGGCTTTGCCCTCGGTCAAGCGATAGCCGAGAGCATCGCCGATCGCTGAAAGCCCCTCGCCGACGTTTTTCGGCGCGCGCGGCGCGGAAAGCGCGTCCGCGATGGCGCGCAGCCTGGCAAGCTCTTCCGGCGACGAAACACCAGTGTTCCCACCGAAGATGAAAGACGGCTGGACGCTCATGCAAGTGCCCTTTCATAGTCGACCGCATCGAAGCCGCAAACCTGGCGCACAGCCCACGGGCGGAACGCGCGAACCTCATCAGCCATCACACCGATGTCAGAGCCGCCCCAGATATAATCGAAGGCGTACTTCGTCAGCCCGTTGGCATAGGCGCCAATGGCGCGAATATTACGCTTCAGCCGGCGGTCGGAATACTTGATCGCCGACGCGCCGAGACCGAACAGGCCGCCCAGAATGCCGTTCTGGCTGGCCACGTCCTGCTGCCATGCCTGAAGCTTCTGGTCGTAATTCTTGTTGATCAGGCCGGCGGTGTCCGTGGTCGGGATCGTCGGCATGTTCGGGTTGATCAGGTTTGGCTGCGACACCTGAGAACCGGACAGCAACGCCGTGATTTCATTGATCGGCTGGTTGCGCGTTGCCTGGCCTTCCGAGAAAGCTTGACCGTGCCCGTTGAGGATCAGTGAGTTGTAGGCGTCGTTTTCGTTCTGCCCCTGCTGCGTCTGCGCGGCCGCGTAATTATCCGATCCGGGCCGGATGCCACGGTTGAGAAGGTCGGCTTCGTTGGCTGCGCGGCGTTGGTCCAGCATGGGCTGAAGACGCTTGCTGCCAAGGTCGATCAGCCGCGCTTCGGTCGCATCGTTCGAGCCGTCGAACGGCTTCGACATGTAATCCTTCAGAAAGCCCGACTGGTCATTGGCCAGCGTGCTCAGGTTGAGCTTGGACGCGTCCGACTGCGCCTTGATTGCCTGTTGCTCGGGCGAAAGCGTCTGCGTGGCGGTGTAGCGCGGAATTTCGTAGCTTTGGCCGGTGTATGGGTCTTTCTGGGTATAGGTTCCCGTCTGCGTATACGTCAGCGAACCGTCAGGCGTGACCTGATTGACGTTCTGGAGGTTGGCGTTCGCGATGGCAGTCGATACGTTCGTCCCGGTCGATGCCGCTGCTGTCTCTTTCGGATCGGGCGGGGCCGGTGCTGATGGGGCGCACATTTTATTGCTCCTGAAGGAAATATGTCATGGCGATGGCCGAACGCTTGAAACCGACCCGTTCGCACATCTTTGCGACACGAAGATCCGTTGCGATGGTCACATGCGCTCGCTGACACCCGCGCGCCTTAAGGTCGGACAGGATATGCTTGGTGAAACGGCGGCCGATGCCGTTTCGGTGATCCGGGCGAATATAGATCGTGTCTTCCATGCCGATCAGTTCGGAATTGTGCATGTCCTGCGTGACCCAGATGAAGGCGTAGCCGACGGCCTCGCCCTCGGTCCTGACCACGAAGCAGAGCAGATGAGGCGCGCCGGCATAGGTCGACACACGCGGCTTGAAATCGCCGATCGCCATGCCTTCGGCCGCCATGCGCGCCTGCATCTCGCCGTAGTGCGTCCTGCACAGCGGTTCGAGTTCAGCCCATGCCGCGCTGAAATCCTCGATGGCGATATCGTAGCTCATACGACAACGCCTCCGTTTTCGTAGGTCACGTCCATCTGCACGAATTCGGTGTTCGGCCGGTAGGAAAGCGAGCCGGTGATCTGCAACTGAGGCTGGACCACGTAGCCGGTCTTGCCGATCGACTGCCACTGGCCGCCACCGACGGATGCCACCGGCGCGGCCTGGTCCCACTTCGCCGTATCCCACAGGCCGGAATCCCACAGGTCGAGCGTGCCGCCATCGGCTGAAGTCGGGGCAGACGGCAAGGTGATGGCATAGTTGACCGAAATCGAGATCTTCGGGATGTACGGCGTGGCGCTTAGAAACGTCGCTCGAGCCTCGCGCACCGTCTTCAGCCGGCCCATGCTTTTCATGTGGTCGGGATTGCCGATATAGGTGTAGTAGATCGGGCCGGTATCGTCGGTGCCGTTGATCTCGGCCTCGAACACCTTGCCGTCGTTGGTGCCGAAGAACAGCCGGGAATTGTGTAGTTCAAGGCAGCGTGTCGGCCAGCCGACGAACTTGCACCAGGCGCCGGTTTCGAGATTGACGACGAACGCCCACGATTCCTGACCGGTCGAGGTGATCGGCAGGGAGACGATGGCATAGTTCATATCGGGCCACTTGATGATCTCCCACGGCATCGAGGAGCGGCGCGCGGCCTCTCGCTTCCAGTCCGGCTCGATATTGCGAGAGATGGCGGCCAGCGACAGGGCGGCGGCATCCTTGGTGATCGCCGCCGAGATCGGGACCAACCCTTCCTTGGTGAGGATGATCAGATCGCCACCGGCGCGCATCGTGCCGCGCTTGCCCATGGGCGTCGTGATGTCATAGCGCCCGACAAGGTTCCAATCCGCCGCGGTTGCCCCGGCTGGGTTTGAGCCCTCATAAATCGCCGCCTCGCCTTCCGTGGTGATGAAGACGCACTTGTCATCGATGCCGTTGCCGGTTTCCATCGACCAGGTTGCGCCGAACAGCAGCGAGCCGCCGCGCTGGAAGACGCCCGACAGGTTCAACGTTCCGATCGCGCCCGTCACGCTGTCCACCGGGAGATAACGGGCGCGCATCGTGCCGCCTTCGATGAAGAACAGCCGGTTACGGTAGAGCCAGACATGCGAGAGCAAGGACGTGTTGACGCCTGTGATCGCTGCCGAGACCTGAACAACGCCGGTCGGAATATCCGCCTTGGCCGAACCGCCGCCACCGGTGATGGTCTCGTTGTCCTGGAACGTGCCGGTGATCGACTGAACCAGCAGGGAGCCAGTGGTGCCGTTGTCGACGTTCTTGACGATGGTCGCGGTTGCGCCGCTCGTCCCGCCCGTCACCGTGCCAGAGCTTGGGAAATTGACCGTCTGCGCATCGAAGTTGAGGCGATAAGTGGCCAAGCCGTTGACAGCCGACCAGCCGAAAGTCTGGCTGTAAAGCTGCATGAAGTCGGTGCCGTTGACCGCGACCACGAAGCTATCGCCCGACGTGGTGAAATTCACGTAGGCATAATAGCCAGAGGTCTGCCCGGAAACATCGGCGGCCGGCGGCGTCACCGGATCGGCCGGGCTGGTCACATCGCGGATGGTGTTCGCATCACAGGCCCAGAGTTTCTTGGTGCCGCCGGCATTGTAGGTGATGAAGCTTTCGACGGGGAGCGCCGAGATCGTGGCGCGCTTGATCGATCCACCACGCAAGGCAATGCCGGTGGAGGTCGGGAACCAGTTTTCAAGCGTGTGCGCGGAGAACGGCGCCGACTTCACAAGGCTGCGGTTCGTCACCCAGCCGGCGACGGGAGCGCCAAAGGTGTAGGGTTGCGCCTGCGCCCTCGCCTGAAGCGGGACGGCCTTGCGCTTGCCGGGGAAGCGCTCAACCCTCACGGGGCACCTGTGACCGTGCCTGGCCACGCGATGTTGCGGCCGCGCCAGCTAAGCGGCGGCTGGCCGGAAATGACGGGCTTCGAGCCGCTGTCCTTGTCCATGTTGCGCAAAAGCAAGGTCTGATAGTCGTCAAACCACTGCTCGTATGCCTGGCCCTTGTTCTGCTTCCACCGGTAGATGATAGCGAGCTTGAGCAGGCGCTCATCGAGCCGGAAGGTGTCGGCGTCTTCCGTGAATTCGGTCTTCAGCGATGCGTTGCTTGCCAGCACGATCTGGTTGGAGACGTAGAAGAATTTCACCGTCTCGCCGGCGGCCATGACCGGCCATTGGTGAAACTGGTCACCGAAGATGATCCAATAGCCATTGACCGAGGCGACGGGCGTCACCTGAAGCTGGGTCCACAGATCGGGGCTGGTGAGGTGGTTCGTCCTCCACAGCCAGCGCGAGGACCACAGCGAGGACGATTTCTGCATGCGGCTATAGTCGGCCGGGAGATCGAACGTCGATGCAATCCCGTCGCCGGTGAACGTGTTGTAGATCAGCAATTTCTGCCAGTCATAAGCGTCGGCAATCTCCGACGCCATGACGTTGGCAAGGTCCTGCATTTCGACCATTTCTCGTGCGGTGTTGCCATAGACCTGTGTCGGCACGTCGAGGCCGAGGACGGTCGCAGCACCTTGCACCACATCGAGAATTGCCATCAGGCGACCTTTTCAGCCTTGCCCTTGGGCTTGGTCAGTTCCTCGATCATCGCTTCCATCGCTGCCTGGCGCTCGACCAGTTCGGCGATTGTGGCGTCCTTGGCGGCTTCGCGCTCGGCGGCCTTGGCGGTGTCGGTGTTCTCGAGGAACAGCTTGGCCTGCTTGCGCATGTCGCGCATGTTCGGCAGGCGCACCTTGTCGGCCTGGCCTTCCGTCATGTCGCGGACTTCCTCGACCGTGCGGATGCCGGACGTGCGCAACACATCGGCCTGCTCGGGCGTGACGCCGGACCATGCGGCCAGCGGTGTGCCGTTGATCGGGATTTCGGCGCCTTCCTTGAACGCGCGATAGGCCGGCTCGATCTGGTTCCACCGGTGCGTCATGAAGCGCAGCTTCTCGCCATCCTGATCGAGGCCCATGCGGTCTGGATCGGGAATGAGCAGATGCACGCGCTCCGTGGTGCGGGTGTTGAGCGGCGAGTGCGACGGGGAATAGGTCACATAGTCGACGGCCTGGAGCTCGGTCAGGCGCCGGCCGCTGACATCGACCTTGTAGCCCTTCGCATCGCACTTTTCGGTGACCGGATCGCCCTTGATGGGGCGGTTCTCATATGAGGTCTTGAAGCTGATGACCCGGATCATCGGGATTTCGTTATCGGCCATTTTCTGACTCCTGAAGGGCTCGGCCCTTAGCTGTTGATGATCTTGAGAAGGTCGGGGAACTCGTTCAGCAGGGCTGAAAACTCGTCCTCCGCGAACTGGCCGGCCTGCACCAGCGCATAGGCCGCACGGCGTTCGCCGCCGTTCCAAAGCTGGCGGAAGGTGCGGAAATGATGTGCCTCGGTGTCGACCACAGGCGGGCTGGTGTCCTGCTCGACGGGCTCAAGCACCGGATCGGGAGCGGGCTCATCGGCGATGTCGGGTGCGGCCACTTCGGCCACGGGATTCCCGGCTGCATCGTTCGGCGCCGCAACGGCCTCGACAGGGATATCGGTCTGCACGTCGGTTTCGTCGGCCATCTCGGGCGCTCCTTTTGATGAGGGAATGGGCGAGGCCGAAGCCCCGCCCAAGTCAGGTCAGTACGGGAAGTTGCACATCACGATCTTGGACGAAGCCAGGATGCAGTTTGCGCAGATCGTTTCCGTCACGGCGGCGGCCACCTTCAGCGTGCCGTCGGTGGTCACGGACAGGGCAAGAGCCTGTCCCGAGGCACCCGAGACCAAAGCCGTGTTCAGGGTTGCGACACCCTTCACCTGGATCCAGCCATATTCGCCGTTGCCCGGAGCGCCAGCCAGCACGCCGGCACCATTGGCCGCCGTGTCGGACACGTCCGAGGTCACTTCGTTCGTGACGCCGGTCGAAGTGCCGCCGGGGGCGTAGAAGCCGACGACGTTGCCAGCGACGGCGGCGATCGCGCCGGCGCCCTGGTTGTACTTGACGAAGCGAAACGTCTTGTTGTCGAACGACTCGTAGATGTCGCCGACCTTCGGAGCCTTGCCCGAATCCGCACCGGTCAGCTGGGCTGCGGTGTAGGTGCGGGTTACGTCCATTCCAACGATAGAGGTCATCTTCTTCGCTCCTTATGCCGCGTCAAACAGGACGCCCTGCAGCGACCGGTTCGAGCAAACAAGGTTTCCCATCCAGTAGAAGGGGATGACCACCGCGTCCTGGTTCACAGGGCGCTTGTCGTCGTCCTGCGTCCACTGGGCCTCTTTGTGCTGATCGACATAGAGGTAGTCGGAGTTGATGAAATAGCCCTTCTCGGCCGTCGTCGTGAAATTCGTGTTGTCATCGAAGATCACGTCGGCGGTCTTGTATTTCAGGCCGATAAAGCCCGACTGGGCAAGATCGGCGTCCATGTAGCGCTGCAACTGCTGCTGGCCGGTCTCGTAGAGGACGTAGAAGTCCTGCGAGAAGATGATCAGGTCCGGCTTGTCGGCGCCACGGTTGAGCGGGAGCCAGAGAGCGCCCATGTCAGCCGTGAAGGCTGCAGCATTGGCCGCGTTCGGGGTCAGCGCCGTGTTGGTGCCGGTGGCCTCGCGGAACTTGTTGCGCCAGAACGTCCAGGTGCCGGCGTCGATGCCGCCGACGATGCCCTGACCGTTGGTCTGGATGATGTTCGCCATGCCGCCGATCTGGTTGGACAGCGAGCCATCCGAGTAGAGATCGACGGAGAAGTTGTTCGCGGCGGTCTTCAGCGCGTTCGCCTTCTTGGTCTTGACGAGGTTGATCATCGCATACTTGCCGGAGTTCTGGCGAAGCTCCTTGCCGCTCGAGACGACATGCAGCGCCACCTGGCACCAGTCGTATTTGGCGGAAGTCACAACGTCCGAACCGTTGGTATTCAGCGTGTCGAGGCCGGCATAGCGCTGATAGGTGCCGTTTTCCGCGTATTCGAGCTGCACCTGAATTTCGGTGCCGCCGTCAAGGTCGCGGATCTTGTTCTTCTTCTTCAGCCGGTTAAGAAGAGCGTTGTTCTTCGAAACGTTGTCGGCCACTTCGGTTGCGCTGTTGCGCAGAGTGGTGGACACCATTTCAGTGAAGGTGGTCGACGGACCAGCCATCTGATTTAACCTTTCTGATTGCGATCGAAGACCGCGCCAAGTTCCTCATCTTCGGTGAGGACGCGGCCTTTGCCGGATTGCGTTGAGGGGATGTTGACGCTCGCGGCGCGCTTGGCGTCCTGGACCTTCTTCCCGGCGTCGACTGGCGCGGCTGCTTTCGGAGCGGCGGCCTTGACCCGGAGGTCGGGATCAGCATTGACGGCCATGTCGTAAGCCAGATTGAACACGGCCTCTTTCGAGGCGGCTTCACCAAGCTTCCTTCGCGCCTTGTGGATGGACTCTACCATGTCGGCCTCAGGGATTTCCGAGTAGAGCGGCTTGTCGGCTGACAAGCGGGTCAACTCTTCGGCGGCCGACTGCTGGTCGGTCCGCTCCTGAAGCTTCTGGTTTATGCGGTCATCGATGCTCGCGGGGTTTACGACAGATGCAAGCATCTGCTTCAGCCCGGCGATCTCCTGCCGCAATTCTGCCTCGCCCTGCTGGACGGTCGCGCCGAAGGTGGCCGCGATCTTGTCGCGGATGCCGTAGCGGTCGATAATCGACATGATGGTCGGGACCGGATTCGCTTCCATGTCCCGCTGCACGTTGAACAGGTATTCCACGGCCTGCGCCGGGGTGACGACCTTGCCGTCGATCTTGGCGCCGGTGTTGGGGTCGAAATACTTGCCGTTCTTGTCCAGCACTTCCTTAAGCGGCTTGAAGGTGGAAAGCTCGCGGCCATGATCGGACAGGCGGCCCTGCAATTCCTGCTCGCGCGCGGCCACGAAGGCGCGCAACTCGGCAGGCGTCTTGCCCCACGCATCCTTGACGGCATCGGCGCCCTGGATGCCCTTCCAATTGTCGGGGAGAGGCACCGCACCGGCGTCAGGCGTCAGACCACCGACGGCGGGCGCCTCTCCCCTACCGGCTTTCGCCGGGTCCCCGCTACGGACGGGCTCCGCGCGCTTGTCGGGATCGGGGCTGACGAACTTCCCGGCCTCACGTTCCGCGCCGTTGTCGCGCTCATTCTTGTTCCAAATTGCTTCCAAAGCCGCGTCGGGATTGGATGGCGCGGCATTGTCGTTGGACAGCGCGGCGTCATTGACGACGGCGGCGGACGGGCCGGGATCGGTGGCGGCTTCGAGCATGCTCATTTGAAATCCTCGCTGACGTCGAGTTTGCGTTTGGCGCAGAAATGCGGATTGCGGAACTTGGCCTTGCCACCAGTCGGGCCGGGAAGGTCACGGGCATCGACGCAATTGTTGCGCGCGAGGTCATCGCGGCGCTGCGAACGCGAGGTGATCATCTTCCCGTCGATCGGGCTGGCGTATTCTGGAATATCGGACATCACGGCCGGCATGGTGATCTTGCCCGCGAACGGCTTCTCCATCGGCGCGCCGGTCTGGCGATCCACGAAAATGCCGTCCCTGAACAGGTAGCGAGCCATCAGAAATTCAGCCCCACTAGGAGCGTTGCCGTGGTGTTCGTCGCCATGACCTTCTTGCACTTGACCCACAGGAAGGTGCCGACCGGCGGCGCGGTGAAGGTGACGACGGTTCCATTGAAGGTGGTCACGGCCACGTTTCCGGCGCCGCCAACATAGATCGCATCGAAATTGACGGCGGTCGTGTCGCTGGGCGTGATTGCCGCCGCGTCGGTCGGGGAGCCAGATTCGACGTACAAGCCCATGGGCGAAATCCTTTGTTCTTCACAAGGATGCCGGCGGCCGGGGTGAAATTTGTAGAGCCTTGATTTTACGTCAGCAGCAGCACAAGCGCGGCGTCGTCGTCGGCCATGGCGTCAAGCTCGCGCTGGATGAGCATCCTGCCCATCTTGGCCTCGATGCTGGCCATGGGATCGACCCTCGGCACCGGTGCAACCTGCATGCGCGCCATCAGCGCTTCAAGCATGGCCGGCGTCAGTTCGGGCAGGATCTCCGGTTCAACAACCGGCTCGGGCTTGCGCGCATGAATGTCGACGGGCTTGCCGTCGCGGTCGAGGTAAATGGTCGGCTTGCGGTAATAGCCTCGGCCGGCGAACCCGTCGCCAGGCTGCGGCACCTGTTGGAAGATGGTTTGGAAGCCTGCATTGAGGAAGGCATTCGTTTGGAACGCTGTGAAGGCCATGACCGCCCCTACAGTTTCGCAGCAGCCATGAAGAAAGCGTCGATCTGGGGGCCGGTGAAGCCGAGCGCCGTGAACCCTGACTGCATCATCGGTTCGGTGCGGACAAAGGAGCCGCTGTTGTCATAGGCGATCTGCACAGCCTTCCCCTGCGAGGCAATGAACGTCTCGACCTGACTGAGCAGCCCTGATACCAGAAGTTGCAGTTTGAACTGGCGGGCAGAAACCATTACAGGCACTCGCACAGTCGGACCTGGCAATCCGTAGACCGCCAGCACGTCGGTCAACTCGCCTTCATTGAGGATCCGTGTCACGCCAGCGCCCTGCGGCAATGCTTCGACATAGGCGCCGGCAGCGCTCGACCAGAAGCGGCTTTCGTCGTCGGCGACAATCCAGAACCAGTCCTGCGGGTTGTAGGCGGCTGGCTCGCTCATAGGTACCACCCTGGAGATGTTGCAGACCCAGCGGAATTGCCGGGGAAATAACTCGCGCCGCCGCCCGACGTGTTGATGCCGCCGGCAAGCGTTGCTGTGTAGCGAGCCCCTGTGGCGCTCCCTGTGTAGGTGGTGGACCCGACTTGCATCACACCGCCATAGTTGGCGACCGCAAAGGCGCTGGAAAAGGCAGGGGTGCCGGTCAGCGTAATCGAACAGCCATCTGCGCGAATGAACGAATTCGAACCGGCCTCATAATGCGCAGTCGCGCCGCCGGAGATGGTATAAGTCGCGCTGCCTGCCTGGATGAAAGCGCCCGGCGCGGCGAGGAGCATATGCCGACCGGTGCAAGATCCGAATTCAATCCCGGTGCCAATGGAAACCTTCGAAATCGCGTCCAACCGTATCCCGGTGGTAGCGCCTCCGGTTCCGGTGATCTTGAATGAGTTGACCGTAATCGTGCCCACCTGGACCGCCGATGTATTCAACGTCGCCGATCCGGTCGACGTAAGGGTCGTTGATGCTGCGCCGGCACCCGTAATGACCACATCGCCGCCGATGAATGTCTTGGAGAAAACAGGGCCGGTAAACGTTCCTGCACCAATTGAAATCGTGACGATGAACCCGGCCAAGTCGAGAGAACCGCAAATCACGTCAGCTGCCTTCTGAGGCGTCAGGAATGCACCGCCAGCCGAGTTGACCAACCCTGTGTTGCTGTCGCTACCCGTCGTCAGCACGAAATAGGTTCGATTGGCGGTCAGGACTTCGCGGCCAGGGTGAACGTGATCCGCGCGGGCAAAGCGCGTCGAGGTTCCGACAACTGCGGTTGCTGCGTTCCCGAGCGGTGTAGCGGCGGCGGCCTGCGCCAGCACCATGGCAGTGGTTGCAAGCTGGGTGGTGTTCGTGTCCACGGCGGCTGTGGGGGCTGTGGGTGTGCCTGTCAGAGCGGGCGAAACCGACATCACGACCGAACCGGCAGTCCCCGTCTCATCCGTCAATGCGGTCGCGAAATTCGCGCTCGACGGCGTTGCGAGGAATGCAGCAACGCCAGATCCCAAGCCTGAGATGCCCGTAGAGACAGGAAGGCCGGTCAGGTTCGTTGCCGTACCGGACGCAGGCGTGCCGAGCGCACCACCCACGAAATACGCCGCGCCTGTCCCCACCTCATCGGAGAGCAGTGCGCGCAAGTTTGCCGATGTCGGCGTGGCCGCGAACGTGTCGAAGCCAGCCGCCCGCACCACGGCGCCCCATGAGGTGAGCGAAGCCAGCAAGGGCTGGTAAAGCGTGTCGAAATAGGTCTTCAGGAACGCTTTGACCTGCGTCCATGTCGCATAGACCATACCAAACGATGCCGCGCTATCGCTGCCATGGACGCGATCAGCATCCACTGGCGTGCCCTTGGCCGTGGCGTTGAGCGCGGTGGCGGTGACATCAGCCCCCGTCGCGATGCCAGCCAGTTTCGTGCGTTCCGTGGCGAGAAACGCCTTGTTCGTGGTGCCGTCGGTGAGCGTATCCGCGGACTGCGTGCCGGTGTGGTTCGCTCGAGCAAGCAGGAAGGCGTCCGAACTGTTCGCCGTGGCGCCATCGGCGACGTTCAGCAGCGTGCGGGTCTGTGCCGGGGTCAATTCCTCGGTCACGCCCGTCCCGGCGGTCACGCGGCCAAGGATGGTCGATGTGGCCTGGGTCAGCGCATGCTCATCGTTCCAGTTGGATGGCTGGACAATGCTCGGGTCGCCCGCGTCGGGAATGGCCGACGTGAATTTGTGCTTCAGCGAAATCGTCATTGCATCGGCACCGTTTCAACGCCGATCGGGCGGCCCTGCTGGTCCTTGATGACCTTCTTCGGAGCGGTCAGCGCCTTGGTGAGCATGGCCATGAACTGGCCGAACTGCTCGCGCTGGAGCGCCATTTCCTTCAGCACGGCCTCGCTGTCCACCGTGTCGGCGGGCGGCGGGGCAATCACGCCAAGCTCTGCCAACGTCTGGCTGTGCTGGGCATGCGCGGCCTGCCGCTGCGTCTTCAGGGCAAGATCGGCCTTCTGCATGTCCATCGCGTGCATTTCGCGCTTGTGCTGCATGTCCTGCTCGCCTTGGGCCTGCTTGAGCTTGGCGTCATTGACTTTTGCCGCCGCGTCCGCCTCTCGCGCCTTCGCTTCCGCTTCAGCTTTTTGTTGTTCGGGGCTTGGTTGAGGAGGCGGAGGGTTTTCGGCCTTGTCCTTGGCATCAGCCACCATCTTTTCAAGCACGTCCTCGACAGACTTGCCGAGGTTGAACAGCCGCGAGTTGGCCGCGAAGATTTCCACGGCAACCTCACCCGAAAGCTCGCCCTGCTGCACCAGCGGACCAACAGCGGCCCAATATGCGCCTGCCGCCTGGAGGAATTCGCCGGCCTCGGCCTTCTGCCTGGACAGATCGGCCTTGATGGTGGAATCGCTCTCGACATCGATGCGGTACATGGCCGAAAGACGCTGGCTCAGAAGCTTCTGGATGCCGGCGAGCTTGGCCAGCTTCTTCTGGCGCTCGGCCTCGGCCTGCTGTGCTGCCTTCTGCGCCTGCACCAGTTCGGGCGGCGGCGGCTGGCCGGGCGGCAATTGCGGCATCGGGGGTGGCTGCACGGGCGTCAGATCCTGCTGCGTCGGCTTGATCTGCACGCCTGTCATCTGCTCCAATGTCTCGACGGAGAATTTCGAGGGGATGATCTCGGACATCATCACGAACAAGTCGCGGGCACCTCGAGCCATGGCGCGCTGCATCTTCTGGATACGAAGCGAGCCCCATTGCGTCTTGATCTGCTGGGCACCAAGGGTTTCATCGGACTTCGACGCACCGCGCACGATGTCGGAAATCCCGGTGATTTCGTAAATGGCCTGCTTGGTCTGCTCGCGGGCGGCGTATAGCTCCTTCAGCACGATCACGTACTTGTCGATCGGCCAGAAGGCGACGGCACCCTGAAGCCCACCATTGGCGGCCCAGACCTCGGCATTGGCGATCGGCACGAAGTCATCATCTTCGGCCGCGACCATTGAAGCCAGGTCGCCGGCATCACCGGGATACCAGCCCTTGACGCGCATCTTGTTGGTGATGATGTTGATGCGCTTGGTGGTGAGGTCGAGCTCGTCGGCGAGCTTCTTGTAGACCGAGAATGGCGTCACCGGCATCAGGCGCCCGGTCAGTTCGATCGGCTGCACAGGCGTTGCGATGCAGAAGAAATCGGTCAGGCCAAGCGGGTCATCCACCGTCTTGAGGATGACGCCCGTATCGTCAACGAAATAGACCTTGCGTTCGGCCTTGCACCAGATTTCCCAGCCGGTCAGATCGCTATCGGATTCGCCGCGGGCTTTCTTCTCTTGGTCGGAGGTCTGCATGCCAATGGTGGCGGTATCGAAAGCGGTGTCTTCATCCTCGCGGGGGACGCAGAAGCGAAAGGCATCCCATGGGCGTTCGCACCAGCGCTTGGCCGTGCCGTGGCGATAGTCGCGCCAGCTTACGGCTTCGAATTCGATACGTTCGTTCGCGAGGCGTTCGACGGGGGCTTGCCCAGTTCCGGGTAGAATGCCCTCTGTAGCTCCTCGGGCGTCGCCTGACACAGCCAATCCTGCATCGCCATCACCGCCACCATAAGCTTGCTTGGCGTCGGCAGCGTCTTCGGCGGCGCTTGGCGTCTCGCCTTCTGCGGCGTCTTCGAGATCATCGGCCCCATCCTTTACGAAATCGCTCTTGAACCGTAGCCTGATAACACCACGCCCGGCAAGGAATGCATCCTGCGCCTGGCCCTCAAGCTCAACCTGAAGCCGGCCATCGTCCACCTGGACCTTGATGATCCGTTCGATGATCTCGGACACATCTTTCGCGGCCGGGTCATCATCGCCGAAGCGGCGGCGCACGTCGGGCGCTGGCGGGCTGTTGATGACGGCGGGAACGATCGTCTCGACATTGGCGAACAGGATATTGAAATCGTAGGTGTTGCCCAGAGACCGGCTGCTAGACTGACTGGACACCTCGCCGGTGAAAGCCTTGACGGCCTTTTCGGCGTCATCCATCCACTCTTTTTCGAGCTTGCCGGCGGCCTCGACGCGGGCCAGCCATTTGGCGCCCTCCTTGCGAAGTGCCTCACCCTGCTTTTGCTGATCGGCAGTCCGCGCATCTTTCTTGGCCATGCGGGCATGGTGGCCGTGGCGAGGGTGAAATTTGTAGAGCCTTGATTTTCAGTCAAAGTCGTTTCGGTTCCGTTATGACTGCATAGCCTCCGCAAGCTCTTCGTTAAACATCTTGAACACCTCTGGTGACATGAGCAGAGTAGACGGCTGCGGGGCCGCGCGCATGGCCTCCATGGCCCGCTGCTGCCAACCGTCCTCAACCACAACCTCGACATCTGGATACCTGACGAATTCACAGCGTTCGCTATCGTAATACCCACCGCCGCATTTCACTTTTTGCATGACCGAGTTCCTTTCAGCTACATATTAGCACAATTTTGCGCCTATGCCATTGATAAATATGCATAATAGCCCTGAGTCCCTACCGGCCAGCGCGGCGCCGCTTGATCATCGCCTCGACCGCCTCTTTCACGGTCTGCCCGCTGCGGATAGAGCCGTCGGGGCGGGCCTCGTACACATCCTTGTTGACTGTGACTTTCTTCTTTTCCTCCTGACCACTGCCGGCAAAGTCGAGCAGCTGGCCGAACAGCCCGAGCGCGTCAACCTGGTCGTCATGCTTGCCGGCCGGGAACGTCAGAAGCTCATGGATGAAATCCGCCAACCATGGTGCGCCCTTCGGCACCATGAGCCCGTTCATCGCCATACGGCCTTGGATCGAGCGCGCGCGCACCGCCTTGTCGTGCCGCGATGTGAACTGCCGACGCCATGTGAACGCCTCCCGCTCCCGAGCGCGCTTGACAAGGAACGGGCCGACGCCAGCATTGATCTGCCCGCCTTCCTCACCCCAATGGCTTGGCTTCCAGTATTTCACTAGATCGCACCAAGCCTCGACCCACTCATCGGATGCCGCCTGCTTGCGCCAGAGGTCGAGCAGCCAGATATTGCCCTTCGGGTCGATGCCGATGACGATATGGACCGTGTAGTCGCCACCGTCCGCCGTAACTGCATAATCCGACGCGCCATAGATGCGCATGGTTTCGAGCGGCGGGTGTTTTTCATACTCATGCAACCATTCCTTGCGGAAATAGTCACCTTCATCGGGCACCGGGCGCTGCTGGTAGAGCGCGGACCAGTCGCGGGCGCCAAGGTTGCGCCTGATATTCTCAAGCGCCGGCAGATCGTATTGCTCGGGCCACAGCGGCTTGCCGTCATCGCTGATCGCCGGCAGCGACAGCACGTCCCAGCCTTCATCGCTGTGTTCGGCCAACTGCCAGCCAGACAGGTCATCCTCATGCCACCGGGTCTGAATGACGACGACGCGGCCACCGGGCATCAGGCGCGTGTAGGCGGTAGACGTGTACCAATCCTTGGTTTTCTTGCGGATCAGCTCGGAATCGGCCTCCTCACGGTTCTTCACAGGGTCATCGATCAGAAGCAGATGAGCCCCGCGCCCAGTGAGCGGGCCGCCGACGCCAACAGCAAAGTATGCGCCGTCCTGCCCTGTCGTGAAGCTATCGAGCGGCTGCGTCACGTGAAACCGGCGCGATGATGTGCTGTCTGATTTCAGGCCGACGCCAGGGAATATCGATGCGAACAGCGGATCCGCGAGTTGGTTGCGCACCTTGCGGCCGAAATCGTCGGCGAGTTCCTGCGCATAGGTGGCAGCGATGACGTAGTGGTTCGGGTTGCGGCCGAGATACCACGCCGGGAAGAACTCGCTCGCCAGCATCGACTTGCCGTGGCGCGGCGGCATCGAAATCATGAGCCGAGTGATCTCTCCGCGCTCAACCGCCTCCAGCTTCCGCGATATCAGCCGGTGGTGCGCCGCGTCCCGGTATCCTGGCCATTGCATCGCAGCATAGGGCAACAGCCGGGAAAACGCCCAGTCTTCAGCGGTCGGCGCGAGCAGCGGCAGCAATTGCGGCGTCCCTCTGTTCCTTCGTGATATGCTCGATTGCGAGATTGCCAGTCACCTGAAGCGGTATCACCTTGCCGACGAGAGCGCAGAACGTGCGCGGGTCATCGTGCGCCAGCTTGACCAGATAGGACACGCCGCCAGCCTTCTCGAATGCCTCGATGATCGCCGTCTTGATTTCGGTCGTCGTCTTGTTGGGCACGCCCTTGGGGCGGCCGGGGCTGACCGGCATCGCCTTTTTTTGCCTTTGTTTAAGGGCGGCGGCCACTATGCGCTTTCCTTCATCCTGATCAGCACCAGGCGCTTGGTGCACCCGAGCTGCTTGGCGATTTCGCGCGGTGAATAGTTCTCGGCCAGAAGCCGCTTGATGTCGCGGCGGCGCTTTTCCGCGATCTGGATTTTGCGATGGCGATAGGGCCGATTGGCGCGCGGGTCTTTCAGGCGCTTTGCTCGCGCAATATACTCGACAACCGTGCTGATGGCGATGTCGAGTTCTTCCGCGATTGTCGAATAGCTGGCCATTTCCGCCCACATGTCGAGGACGCGATTGCGGGTGCGGGCAACCTTGGGATGCGTCCTGCCGCCCTTCTTGTTGAAACTGGAGAAGGTGTGGAAGGGCATTGAGGGGCGGTGGCGGGCTGGCATCATTCGGGCACCGTTGTCGGCTCGCGAACAATCCATTCCGCCCAATAATACCCGCTTGGCAATGCCGGCCCCTCAAAAAGCGTCTCGTCCAAAGCGCCGAGTGTTGGGCACCAATAATCGTTCTCGCCATACACGACGATGACGTGGTTGACGCCGCGCGGGCCTTGCCCGGTCATGATCATTGGCAGGCCGCTGCCCCTGCTCCACATCTCGTTCGCACTATCGTTTGTGGACATCCCGCCCTCCGGCGGGAGAACTGGGAAATATATCTGTCGCAGCCCCTGCTCTTTGAACCACTCTGCATATCGAGCGTTCACCTCGTGGGCTGTTAGATCTTCGTGCCAGTGGGGAATCGTATCTCGGTGCCGCTGGAGGACACATGCGATTGCTGTTGGGTAGCAGTCGCCCATGATGCCGTCGCCGGGGCGATGGGCGTGTCCTTGGTATTGCCTGGTAAAATCGCTCACTGCACCGCCCTCCGTGAAAGCGCGTCCCTGCCAGGCAACGGATCGCCGCATATGCGCTGGGTGAGCGTGCGGGTGTCTGGCGGGATTTCGGCGAGGCGCGCGGCTACGTCATCCTGATCGACCCGGCCGGTTGCGTGGTATGTCAGGCCGGCGGCCTTGAGCCGTGCCGACGCTTCCCGATTCAGCTTGCGGTCTCGGTCGCGCGCTCGTTCCTGCTTCGCCTTCTTGACGATGATGGCCTGCTCGGCTGTGAGTTTGTGACTCATGACCGGACCTCATAGGGGCACGGCAGTCCGCGGAGATAGCAGCGCCAATTGGTGATCCAGCGGAGAACCGTGCTTTCCCGCACATGGTAGTGCTTGGCGATCTGGAGCGTGTCCGCGCCGTTCATGAACCGCGTGTAGGCGTATTCGTGCCTTGGGTCTTTCGACGCCTCGGTGTCCTTCCCTGCGTACCCTATAAGTGACATTTTTAAACTCCCTTACGCTGATGAATTGCGGCCTTCGGATTGTCCGGTATCTGCGCGACCAGTTCGGGGTCGAGCGTGAACGTCTCTTCTGCCGCGGCCTTTTCGTATCCCTTGCAGAATTCTGCGTAGGTGGCCGAGACGCGGGCCTTTTCGCTGGCCGTCGGTTCGCGCCAGTCGCCGGCCTGGCTCTTCATAGCCTCGGCCTCGAGTTCGCGGCGCCGGATGCGCTCGCGCTCGCGCTCCGGGTATTCCATGGCCTTGTCGCACTGGCCGCGAAGCTCTGGCGGGCTCGGGAAGAACGCATGGCCAAGCCCGTTCTTCATGATGCTCTTGACCGCCTCGGCGAGCCCGTAGCGCGTCACGCCGTCCAGGGCGAGGTAATAGGCGGCCTTATCCAAGCCGGCCGAACTCGTTGCCCGTGATGGCAAAGCGGCGAGCGATGCCAGAGCCGCCATCTTGTCGGCTTCCGTCGCTGTCGACCAAACGTCTATCCGGGGTGCTGGTAGGTTGCTCATGAGGGGTGATGCCTTGCTGTCTTGCGTCTTCGCGGAACATTTCGCCGATGGACTGCGGTCGAGGCGGCCCCTGCCCTCGAGGCACAGCGGCGGCCGGCTGGTCGTCCCAGCGGTTTTGGTGGAGGAAGGTCGACGGGTTGCACCAGGGCCGATCGTCGGTCTTGGCGACGTACCGATGCAGCCCGGCCATGATGTCGGCCAGGGAAGACCGCTTGAGCGCCAGACCGAATTCGCGCTCGGCGTCTCGTTTGCCGACCTTGTTCGGGAACAGGATCCAGAATTCGGCGAAGCCCGCGCGCACCTCGGTTGAGGAAGCGGTAGCTTCCGAAACCGTGGAAGGGGTTATTTCTTTAGAGGGTGCGGGAGACTTTTCTTTAGGGGAAGGGTTTTCCGCAGATTCCGCAGATTCCACACTTTCCGCAGAATCTGCGGAATTCCGCAGACGCTTGCGCTCGCGGTCCTTCGCGCGGCGGCGCTCGGCTTGGCTGTCCTTCGGCGTCTCGCTCTCGAAAGCCTCTGAGGCAATAAGCGCTTGCTCGACCGTCAGGCCGGCCGCCAGCATCTTGCGAATGGCTGCGGTCACACTCATGCTGCGAGCGCCTCCTCGGCCTGCTGGATGAGAACGACGCAGCCGGGGCCTTCTTCTGCCCACTCATAGGTCAGGCGGCGCACATAGCGGTTGCTGTCGTCCTTGATGATGCCGGCCTTGACGAGAATGTCGCCAACGGCCTTGTCGCAGTTCCCTGCGTCCCTGTGGCGCTTGTCAGGGGCAACGAGGCGGATGAAGATTGATACGCGCCCGTCAACCGGCTGGGCGCGCTGGGCCTTCATCATCCACAACGCCTCGGTCTGCCATGCCTTGTAGCGCGGCGTCGGCACGCGGCCCTTGCCTGGCGCGTTGGTGAAGCACGCCGAGAGCGGAACAGGAAAGGGTAGCTCGATGCGCGTCACGCGGCCTTCTCCGTCGCGCGCTGATAGTCGTCCTTGGCCTGCTGAAGCACTTCAAGTTCGCGGCGCTTCAGTTCGATCTCTGGATCTGAGCGCTTGCTCTTGCCGGCTGAGAATCGGTGCAGCCAGTCGATCTTGCCGTAGACAAGCTTGGCGAGTTCGTGGGCCATGTCGGCATGAGAGCGGCGCGTCATTTCACGCCTCGCTGGCTATAGGATATTCCGGCGTTAATCCGCTCCGTCAGCCCATCGTAAAATTGGCGGCGGATATCCTCACCAGTCACGGGCCACCAAGTTGTCAATCCGTGCTTAAATTCCATTGTCGGATTGGCGATAGCAGCCTTGACACCGCGCACGTAGGAGCCGAGCGGTATTCGTTTACCTGTAGCTGGAAGTGTGACGAACCTCTTCATCCTGGCCTCTTGACGGCCATTGGACAGGACTTCGCGTGGTGCGGGATGAGGCGCTTCGCCTTGTTCAGGATCGGCCGGTTGCAGTATGCTTTCTTCGGCTCAAGCGGAGTCGCCTTATGGCGCTTGCCGTTGTAACCTGGCTGGCAAGGCACATAGTCGTCCTTGGCTTTACTGAACTTCCACTGGTGCCAGTGTGCGCACTCGCGGCAAGTCGTTCCGTCTGGTCCTGTGCCGGCGATATGGGCCTGCCCGAGAAATGTCTCCCGGATGGGCGTGTCAAATTTAGCTTCAGTCATGTGATCGCTGAACATCAGATGTTCGCGCGGACCCTTCTTGTGTTCAATCGTCAAAGACGCGGGCATGTGCGGCCTCCCTTCAGCCGATCGTTGATATCGATCACAGACATCTTGTTACCCTTTACACGCACTTTGTCGCTCATGACATGAAACCCTTGCTACGTTGCTTTCATGAGCAGCAGCAACGAAAGGGATTGGCGAGAACTGGAATCGATCGAAGATGCCGCGCGACGACTCCTGGCAGAACTTGACGCGCGGTCGAAACGACGAGCCGGCCAGATGCCGGCAGAAATTCATGGGGACGCTGGTCACGCGGCCTCCGAAGACCGGCCCGCCGCGGTGAGACAGCGGTGACAAGTGTGCGAGCCATACCCAGCGCATTCGCTCGGGTTTTGGCAGAGTGGGCGAAGCGGAGGCCGTTCCCTCAACAGAAAGGCGGGCACGTCTTCGTTGGGATTGGTGACGGCTTGCTCGGAATCGCCCCTGCATGACACGTCCTGACCAACGACCGAGGCTGAAACCTCATCGTTTTTTGCGCGGGCATCTTGAGAGCTTGGTATGCTGGGCTGGCCGTCGTCAGCCCCTAGGACAGCGTGGTCAGGTGAAAGGGGGCCCGGCGCAGAGAGGGGCTGCGCCGGGCTATCCGTCGTTTCCGGGGGAGGAGTGTCCAGACCCGACGAATGAGGTTCTTCATGCGCATGCGTAGCAACTCTCGTGCCAGATGCGCGCTGGTAGGCATTGCGGTAGAGGTCGAGGACCGCTTCCCGTTCGGCGAACTGGTCGGGTTTTTTCTCCCGCTTGCGCAATTCGTTGACGAGCGCGCCGGCGACGGTCTTGTCATAGCCGACGGATTTCAACTCGGCATAGACTTCCTTGGTGTCTTCCTTCGCGGCGTCTTCAGCTTCACGGCAACGCAGAATGCGGTCGATGAATTGCTTGAACTCGGCATCGGCGCTCATGCTGCGCGCTCCCCGAAGATGTCAGGGCGAAGGATTTCACGCGAAATGCCGGTGATGCGCTCGACCTCAAGAACCTTGTTGGCCGCGACGTTGCGCGCGCCGTTCTCGATCCGGCCCCATTGAACGTTGCTCACCCCAATGAGCTTGCCCGCATCCTCGGCTGTAAGGCCCGCCGACTTCCGCCAGTTTCGAAGCTGTTCCATTTGGCACTTGTACCATCATGGTAATAACCACGCAAGCGCAATTTACCAACACGGCCAATTACTCATATGCACCATGTTGGTAACATGGCAGTATGGTTGCTAGAATTGGTCTTAAAGGCGCAAAGCCAGTCAGGACCTATTTCGCCGAGTGGCGGGAATGGAAAGGCTGGACGCAGCAAGAGCTCGCGGATCGCATGGAGACGACTCCGGCGACGGTT
The DNA here is from genome assembly GCF_059419085.1 of Mesorhizobium sp. GW821-FHT07A06. Lineage (NCBI taxonomy): Bacteria > Pseudomonadati > Pseudomonadota > Alphaproteobacteria > Hyphomicrobiales > Phyllobacteriaceae > Mesorhizobium > Mesorhizobium sp. GW821-FHT07A06. The sequence goes on along the minus strand of NZ_JBWKRC010000001.1, from coordinate 790,880 downwards.
TCTCGCGTCGAGAGCGGCGAGCGCGATTGGGGCAAAGGGTATCTGGAAGCCTTCGCCCACGTCATCGGCTGTCCGAACCCATCAGACCCGATTACGCGACCGCCTGGTGCATCTCAGACGCTGGATGACATGCTTCGCGATGCTCCGCCGGAGAAGCGCCAGCAGATCATCGATTTCGCGGCCTATGTCTTGAAGACCGGCACCAATGGGTAGGAGATTGGCGCGCGCCGTGCTTTCTGCCGTAATTTTTGGGGCGTCGGCATTGCCAGTGCATGCCGCAAATGACGGCCAAGAAATCCGACAGATCTGCATGGCCGATACAACAGTCTGCAATGTCTATTTGATCGGCCTTGTGGATGGGGTCTTGGGCTCGCAGCAATACCTGGTCGGGCTGGGAGGTCGCCGAATTATTTGCGCTCCGGCATCGACTTCCATGGATACCGGTGTGGCCGTCATCAAAGCGTACATGGCGCAAAACCCAAAAATCTGGACCGAAGACCCAGCAACCATCGCATACAGCGCCATGATGGATGCGTGGCCGTGCCGCTAGGAACGCCTATGACCGAAGTGCGGCTGGGGGCGATGGAACCGAAAACCACAACCGTTGGATCAGATGATGGCTCGATCTATACCGTTGACACTATCGAGCACGAAGGAGCGCTTTGGCTCGTGCCGCTATGGGTCGAAGTGCTTGACCCACCAGGGCAAGAGCCAGCCAGAGCAATACGCCTGACGGGATTGGATTTTCGGCCCGGCCTGGACACCGACTATCTTCTACAGACGATAGTGCCCATAGGGATTTTGGACGGAACAACCCCGCCGGAACAAGCAGCCGGATTTGTGGTTGTCGATCGGCCAACCGATAACCGGCTCGCGTCGTCACGCCCTCAGTAGGGCAATCTTCGGGTATCGAGCGCTCGGAATTAAGGGACCACGTTTCGCCCTCCATTGGCGTTCCACCTTTCACAAACATGACATGATCTCCCGGCCCGCCTTGTGCGGGCTTTTTCATGCCTATGATTCGCACGGTCCTCGGCATCTGTCAAAAATAATTCCATCTTGGTAATTATTTCGCTTGCACAATAGTACCAACATGGTAAGTTCATGTCATACCCACTGAGGGAACGGACATGAACGCTCACAGCCAAATCGCCCCCGCCGCCATCGGCCTTCTCGCCAAGACCAAGCCCGAATTCCTCCGCGACGTGATCGCGATGAAACGCGAACGCGGCGATACCGATCTCGACGGCTTCAAGCGCGTCTGCGCCGAATTCGGTTCGGGCGTCTATGCCACCGTCGGCGGCGCGGCGTGGGCCATGCGTCAGTGGGTCGCCAATCGCAAGACATGGATCAGCGCCGAGCAGCACGCACGGCGCATCGCATTCCTCGCCGATCTCGACGCGGTGGTCGCCGGCACCTTCGAGAGGGCCGCGTGATGGAACGCCTGATCGTCACCTCGTTCGTCTATCCGCCAATCCCGATCCGCACCTCTGACTGGTGCGCCTACTTCGATGACCTCGGAGCCGATTGCAGCCCCTACGGCTGGGGCAGGACCGAGGCCGAAGCCAAGCAAGACCTTCTCGACAATTGTGAGGATGAAGTCTGATGGAAAAGAAGTTGAAGGCGCTCTGCGCCAAGCATGGTCTCTATTCGATATCGGTCAGCGTTTGGCCGAACCGCGACCATCCTTTCTCGGTCTTCGTGCACCCCGATATGGAAACCTGTGCGATGGGCGACGGCGCGACCGTCTCCGACGCGGTGGAATCCGCGATGGTCGATCTGCGCACACGTCGGCGGGCTGCGTGATGGATATCCTCGAAGCCGCCCGCCTCCTCCGCTTCCAGTCCGACTGGGAGCGCCGCTGGCATCACTATGAACTCCTGCTCACTGCTGGCATCGACGCCGACGAAGCCGAGCGGATCGTCAGGCACACAGCAGCAGACCGAGCAGCGCAGCATCAGCCAGAAGGAATTGCAGCATGAACGCCCCAGCCTCACAGGCCCTTGTCGAGCATGACGCCTTGCCGATCACTGGCTCGGCCGTCACGGTCCCCGCTGAACGTCGCGAAATGACGCCCATGGAGATGGTTGGCCGCGCGCTCGAAATGGGCGTATCCGCCGACATTCTCAAGCAGATGATGGACCTCCGAGACCGCGAAGAGGCCCGCAACGCCAAGATGGCATTCACCAAGGCGGTGTCAGCGGCGAAGGCTGAACTTGGCCCGATCATGCGCAGCCGCGCCGTCGACTACACCCCGGCGGGCAAGGAACGCGTCTTCTACCGGCATGAAGACCTTGCCGGCATCGAACGGCAGGTGACGCCTGTCTTGACCAAGTATGGCCTGAGCTATCGCTACGAAAGCGACAACGGCCCGGATCGCCCCATCACCATCACTTGCATTCTGGAGCATGTAGACGGGCATTTCACGCGTACGCCGCTTTCAGGCCCAGCAGACAACGGCGCCGGCAAGAACAGCCTCCAGGCTATCGCGTCGACCACAACATACCTCCAGCGCTACACGCTGAAAATCGCGCTCGGCCTGTCGGTTAGTCACGACGACGACGGTCTGAAAGCCGACGAAAAGGTCGAGGACCGGGTGACGCCCGAGCAGCGCGATCACTTGTTGAAGCTCATCGATGAGACCGACACGGATATCGTGAAATTCTGCGAGTGGGCGAAGGTCGATGCTGTCGCAGATATGCTGGCCGCCCACTACGACAAGGCCGTCGGCGTCCTCCAGCAGAGGAAGGCCAAGCCGTGAGCGCCCAGATTTTCGACCACGAACAGGGCTCGGCCGATTGGTTCGCGTGCCGCGCTGGCATTCCGACGGCTTCGAAATTCGCCACCGTCATGGCCAAGGGCGAGGGCAAGACCCGCTCCAAGTACATGCGACAGTTGGCCGGCGAGATCATCACCGGCGAGCCGATGGAATCTTTCACCAACGGTCACATGGACCGTGGCAAGACCATGGAAGACGAGGCGCGCGAGACATACGCCTTCATCAACGATGCCGAGATCAAGCGTGTCGGCTTCATCCGCGACGGCAACAAAGGCGCCAGCCCTGATAGCCTCGTCGGGGACAAGGGCGGGCTGGAGATCAAGACCGCCCTGCCCGATATCCAGATCGAACGCCTGATCAGTGGCAAGCTGCCGCCAGAGCACAAGGCACAAGTGCAGGGCAATATCTGGATTTCCGGCCGCGAGTGGTGGGATTTCGTCAGCTATTGGCCGAAGCTTCCGATGCTGACCGTCCGCGTGTTCCGTGACGATATCTACATCGCCAACATGTCGGCTGAGATCGACGCGTTCAACGCCGAGCTCGCCACCCTGGTCGACAGCATCCGCAACTACGATCGTCGCTCCGAAATCCTCAAAAACCAACTTGTCCAGAGCGTTTTAGCTGGCTGACCTCCAGCGCCCGCCGGCGGCAGTGTTCCAGTACCACCGGCCATTTCTTCGAACCCAAAAGGGATGAACCCAAATGAGCAGACTGACCACATCGAACCGCGAGCGCATCGTTGCCGCCGTCCTTACGCATCGTTTTTCGGATACGGTTGAGGCGCTGACCGCCGACCGCGCCGCGCTCGCGGAGGCGGTTTACAACGACATTTACCGGAAGGCTGATCGCGAGAAGATGGGCGCACTGCCCGCCGGCTGGCTTCCAGAGGAACCCGACATCGGTGTGCAGTTTGGCGAAGCCGGGCGCGGCTACGAAAGCCTGAATTTCAACGGCCTATTCTATGGCGAAGCGAGCGGCGCTCGCAAGAAGAGTGACCGGCCCGAAACAATCAAACGCCGCGTCCAGCATCGTCACGCGCGCGGTTGCGTCAAGGTCTACGAGACCGAGCATTCCCTGTCCAAGCGCTACCACGACCTATCCGCCCGCAAAAGCGATCTAGAGGCGCAGTACCGGATTGCCAAGAAGCAAACCGAGGCGGCGCTAGCCAGCGCCTCGACTGTCAAGCGCCTTGTCGAAATGTGGCCAGAGATCGAGCCATTCGCCCGCCAGTTCGAAAACGTTCCGGTCAATCTGCCGGCGCTCCCGACTGGAGACCTCAACGCGATGCTCGGCCTGCCCATCGCGGCCTGACCTTCGAAGGAGCGTCCCGATGATCGAAGAGCAGGCACTTGAACATTTGTGGCGGGTCTATCGCGCCGCGCTTCAAGATCACGTTCAGAACGATACCGAGACGGCGCCAGAAACCGTGGCCGAATACCGCAAGCGCGCCGAGAAGCACGCCATCCGCGCCGTCGCGGCCGCCATCGTCAAAGCACAGGTGCCAGCATGAGCCAAACCATCATCCTGCACGGCAATTCTCAGCGGTCATTCGCAAAGCAGTTGATCGACCGCGCGCCGTCCGGCGCCGTGGTCACGGTCAGGGAAGCAACGCGCAATGCCGACCAGAATGCAAAGATGTGGGCCATGCTGTCCGACATCAGCCGCGCCAAGCCGGAAGGCCGCCTATGGACGCCCGAGACATGGAAGGCGGCTTTCATGCACACGCTCGGCCATCAGGTGCAGTTCTGCGAGGGGCTGGACAACTCCGGGCCATTCCCGCTCGGCTTTCGCTCATCGCGCCTCACCGTGCGCCAGATGGCCGACCTGATCACCGTCATTGACGAGTACGGCTCGAGGCATGGCGTTGCCTGGACCGAGCCAAGATTCGGAGAGGCGGCATGAACAAGCGCACCGCCCACCTCTCCGACATCAACGCCCGCCGCGAGTTCGAGAAGATGACCGCCATCCTTCGCCGGGAAGTCGTCAAGGCGAACCGTCGCCGCGTCAAGGCAGTCGGCCGGCACGTCGCCGCGGCTAAGCCGGGAGAGCGTTGATGGCTCGCCGCGAATTCAGCCGCAAGGTGCGCCAGGCCGCAATCACCCGCGCAGCCGGCAAGTGCGAGAAATGCAGTGCCGCGCTCAAGCGTGGCGAAGCCGAGGTTGACCACATCCTGCCCGATATCCTCGGCGGCGAACCGGTACTGGCCAACGCACAGGTGCTTTGCCGGGTCTGTCATGCCGTCAAATCGGCCGACGATCTCCGGCGCACCCGCAAGGCTGACCGCGCCCGCGACAAGGCCAGCGGCACCATCCGTCCCGCCGGCAAGATCCGATCGGCGCCCTTCGCCAAACCTGACAAACCACCCCGCCCATCAAGGCAGAGCTTGCCTCCCAAGCTTATCTACGCATCGAGGACAAGGATATGAAGCCGCAGCCGCATACGCCCTCCAAACAGAGGATGCCCGACATGACCAGCGTAGCCGAAGCAGAAATGGAACGAGCCCTCCGGGAAATCTTGTTCGCTCGTAAGCCTGGGCCAACTCCAAAGATGATTGAAGGCGCGCTCATTGAGCGAATCGAGCGGATCGCTCACGCAGCAATTGAGCGGTTTGGCGGCGGTGGCACAGGCTTACCCTCGGATGCATTGAACCTCGCCGAGGGTCTGTTCCCCGGCAAATTTTGGGTCTTTGGCAAGGGCCGGGTTCAAGCAGATGAGCCTCTGTATGGCTTCCGAGTGTTCGAGCCCGGCGAGGAGGACCCCATTGCAGAGGCTGAGAGCAACGACCCCGTCGAGTGCATTCGCCTCGCCCTCCGCTCAGCAGACAGGAGCACGCTGTGAACGAAGCTCCGAAGCATACCGAAGGTCCGTGGGAAGCTCGCACCTTCCTCGTCATGGGCGGCAAAAACTTGCGAGACCGCATTTGCCATGTTGGGACAAGCACCAGTCTTGGGCCGCCACGATCTGACGAGACCGAGGCCAACGCCCGCCTGATCGCCGCCGCGCCTGAAATGCTGGCGGCGCTCATAGCACAGGAAGCCGCTGACGAGGCCAATGAGGTGCGGCTCAACTACACCGAATGGCAGGCGCTTGAGGACAAGGCTAAGGCGCTCCGCATCGCTGCCATCGCCAAGGCAGAAGGACCCCGTTCATGACCCAGGATGCGAAGACGCTCGCCCCATGCCCATTTTGCGGGCGGGAACTGTACCGCAAGAAGGGCGCCTTAAACCCCGCCGCTTACTGCAAAACGGATGGCTGCTACGGCTCGAAAATGCCGGTCGTCAATTTAGACGTACCCGAGGATGTTGAAGCATGGAACCGCCGCGCCCTTCGAGATGGTGAGGCGACAGAGGGCGCGCCGATAGCTTGGCTGCGCGTGGAAAAGCCAATCGCTGACAAGGTTTCTCCGAGGCGAGAAGTATCATTGGACCCGGAAGTCGCCGAGATGTGGCGGCTGTCTGAATACACCGAAAGCCTCACGCCCCTCTTCGCCGCCCTTACCAGGAACGCAGAGCCGGTGGCGGCTGTCATCCGATCGTGCATTATGGGAGCCGCCAAGCTTCATACGCATGACCATGCGCTGGCCCTGAAAATCACAGACACAGCGATCGCCGCCATCGCTTCCGCCACTCCACCCGTAGCGCAAACGGGCAATGGCGGTATTGAGGCCGTCAACGAAGGAGCGCGCGTTTTTGAAGACGAACTTCGCCGCGCGCTTATCGCGCTCTCCGCCCTCGACCGCACCACTCTTCCCCCTACAGAGGGCTGGCGGCCGACGCACAAGCATGTGAAGCGCGGCTCTGCCTATCAGGTCATCGCTACAGATGCGCGGCTCCAGTGTGCGCGTACGCTCCGAGACAATGAGGTTGTCGTTATCTATCGTGGCGCGGACGGCCAACATTGGGTGCGCGCGGACTACGAATTCAATGACGGTCGCTTTGAAGCCCTCGCCGCCCCGCAAGGAAAGCGGACATGAGGCTGACAGAAGCACACAAACACCCAATGCGGATCGCGGCATCGGACCCGACCGGCAGCATCGAATACCTGGGCGCGCCGGGCTCGAGGATGGTCAACTGGGTTCGCCTGATGAATAACCTCGTTGAGCGTGGCTATTTCAAGCACGTCCATGGCCGATACGAGATCACACCAGCCGGCCGTCTCGCCCTTACCAGGAACGCAGAGCCGGTGGCGGCGATCAGGCCGCTGGAGTGGGTCGAGCTTGCTGCCGATAGATGGCGAGCCAGCACAGTAATCGGCGAGTATCGGGTTTCAGCCTCGCAGGCTTGGCTTGGCTCGTTCCATGTAACTTTTGGCGGCAACCCTGTTGGCGCCGATATGGCCAAGAGCAAGGCCGATGGTTTTGCAGCCGCGCAAAGTCATTTTGACGCCACCATACGCGCCGCCCTTTCCGCCACTCCAGCACCAACGGGGACGGTGGAAGACCCGTTCGAGATTTGCGCGAAGGTTGCCGAAGGGCATGCCGATCTTGTCGAGGAGATGCGCGGCATCTATCCGGGTGACCCGCATGGTGCGCTTGGCCGCGATGCAAACAAGATGCGGAAGCTGGCAAAGGCTATTCGTGCGCTGCGCCCAGCCATAGAGGGAGACGCAGCATGACCAACGAAAAGGATGTGCTTCGGCTAGCGCTGGACTTTATCGAGTACACGCGATTGCCAGACCCGTACGACTGCCATCCGAACGACAGGTTGGACGCCGAAGAGCGCATCGAGCTAAAGCCGGTGGTCCTAGCTGGCATCCGCGCCGCGCTCTCCGACCTCGACCGCACCACCCTTCCCCCTACAGAGGGCTGGCAACCGATAGACAGCGCGCCGAAGGATAGCCATGCGCGGTTGGTGTGGTGCCCTGAGAACAGGTGCATCTACTGCGTCAGCTGGAGCGAAGACGGCTGGCAGATATTCGGCGGTGGCTGGCGCAATGTAATTCAGGGCGCAACCCATTGGCGCGAGTTGCCTGCTCCGCCTCTCGCCGCCGCCCCGCAAGGAAAGCGGACATGAGGCTGACAGAAGCGCTCCGGAAACCTCTGTGCTGGCTGTCCTTGTGCCAGACCTTTACGGCACAGTCTGACGATACGGGATGCTGGGGAGAATGTACCATCTGCGGGAACCGTGTCGGCTTTGTGGATAGACCCACGCTCCGTGCCTTCGCGGACGCAGAATACCTTCGGGAAAAGGCGCGGCGCGCGATAGCTGCCGGCTTTGACGGCTATTGCACCGACTGCGAGAACTCGACGCGCCTCCACAATGGCCGCTGCGGCTGCGGTTCTGGCCGCGCGGTCATCGACGGCCGTCTCGCCCTAACCTCCGGGAGCAAGCCAGAATGAGCGCGCCAGAACTCGTTGACGCTCCCGCCGACATTGACCAGATCGCAACGCGGATCGCCGGCCAATACCTCGATGCTCCGATCTCGTGCTCAAACCTATATCGCGCGGTTGCCGATGCACTTATGTCAGAACGCGCCTCCTCCCAAGAGGAGATAGCCCGTCTGCGGAAGGCGCTGGAGGCGATCCGCGATGGATACGGCCCCGACCACTTGAGCAAGTACGCTCGCGATGTAGCCGCCCGCGCTCTCGCCTCCAAGGCAGGTACAGCATGAGCCGGCGTATGCGGAAGCCTTCAGCAGCCGTTCGCGGGCGCTTAGAGACAGCGAAGTCTCAGGACTGGCGGCGAAAGCGCTTCAAGAAGCAGGAGGGTCTGTGCGCCTATTGCAGCGCTCCAATGGTCTTGGAGCCAGCAAATTCTAGGAGAGCAGCGACACTCGACCATGTAATACCTCGGTCGCGCGGCGGTGAGCACCACTGGGAAAATGTAGTCTGCGCCTGCCGGACATGCAACCACGAAAAGGGCGATCAGACCGGTGATGAATTCTTGGGGCGCGCCGCCTCCCAACCAGTGCCAGAGCATGGGGGCGAGTAGATGAGCCAGACTTATACACCGAAAACTCTCGCAGACCGCTGGGAATGCTCGGAAAGCCATGTGCGCAATCTGATATCGTCCGGCCAGTTGCGGTCATTCCGGCTTGGCGGCAAGCTGCTTCGCATCCGGGCGGGCGACGTGGAGGACTATGAATGTCAGACTGGCGCATCACAAGGCTCAACGGCGAATACTGCCTCACATGGGACGAGGGAGACATCCGCCGCCGTTATCGACTTGGGACAGATGACCCGAAGGAGGCGGCCCGCCGCGCCCCGGCTCGATACGCGGAGCTGACGCGCCCCAAGGGGTCGACCGTTAAAGACCTGTGGGCGAGCTATTGCCTCGACAAGGCTGGTAGATCGGTTGTCACCACCATGGGGTACACATGGAAGGCTCTGGAACCTTTCTTCGGGGAGATTGAGGGCGAAGCCGTGTCGGTCGCCGAATGCCGCGCCTACACCGAAGCCAGGCGCAAGGCAGGGAAGAAGGAAGGTTCGATCCACACCGAATTGGGCCATCTCCGCTCGGTGCTTGTATGGGCTCAGAAGCAGCGGTTGATCGCGCATGCGCCGCACATAGAGCGCCCTGTGAAGCCTGACCCGAAGGAAGGCTATTTGACCCGGCCCGAGGTCGCGAAGCTCATGGAGGCCGCCAACTCGCCTCATGTGAAGCTGGCCATCCAGCTTATGATCGCGACGGGCGCCCGCGTCGGCGCGGCGCTGCAATTGACCTGGGATCGCGTGGACTTCACCCGCCGCATGATCCAGTTGACCAATCCCTTCGATAAGACACACCGGAAGCGCCGCGCCACGGTCCCGATCAATGACAGCCTGCTTGCCGCGCTGAAGGAGGCCAACGATGGTGCCCTGACACCCTTCGTCATCGAATGGGCTGGCGGGTCCGTCCTCTCGATCAAGAAGGGCATCAAGACCGCTGGGGGGAAAATCGGCCGGCCGGATGCCTCGCCCCACATGCTGCGCCATTCGGCTGCGGTGTGGCTGGTCGAGGACGGACATTCGATGGAAGAGGTGGCGCAGTTCCTTGGGCACTCGAATACGGCAATGACCTACCGTGTTTATGCCCGGTACAGCCCCACATATTTGCGCAGACTCGCGTCGTCGCTGGAGGTCTGAGGTTCGGCGAACTTGCGGAGAACTTCGCAATTCGGTTGGAAAATGAAAAGAAATATAGTAGTATCAACGAGTTGGATGGTGGGCGATGACGGACTCGAACCGCCGACATCTTCGGTGTAAACGAAGCGCTCTACCAACTGAGCTAATCGCCCGCTCCGGCGGGACCTTTAAGCGGTCGGGACCGGGTTCGCAAGGCCAAATGAACAGCCGACGTCCTGTTCGCACGCCGGATTTGTCCACAGAATGGCGGCTGTCAAAAAACCTTCTCCAGTTTGTGTTTATGATGGTTTGGTGCGCTTGACACCCGGGGGCGAACCCCTTATCCACCGCCCCAACGACGAACACGGCTGACACGTGCTCGTCAATGCGCGGGTGTAGCTCAGTTGGTTAGAGTGCCGGCCTGTCACGCCGGAGGTCGCGGGTTCGAGCCCCGTCACTCGCGCCAAGTCTTTTCAAGGACTTGGCCTTTGTCGCGCATAAGAAGTTTCAGCTTTTCCACCGCCGGGCGTCCTGCGTTAGAGCCGGGGCTGAAGGTTCGAAGGCGGCGGGTTGAAGCCTTGTCCAGAGGCTATCCCCCAGTTCGAAAAACTCCCGTCGTGCCGGACAAGTATTGGGCTGATGGCGTGGACTCCATACCATCCTTCCAGGATGCCCAGCGTCATCCCCTAAATTGCAGACATTTACATTAGCAATCTCTCAACTAAGTGGGGCGACCATACTCCATGTTGGGTCGACAGTTGGGTGTTGCGATGCAAAGTGACTTTGCAGCGGCGCGCGAGCTGCTCGAATGCGCGCAAAACCGCCTATCAGGAAACGACGAAACGAGCCGGAGTGTCCGCGCGAAGCTCGATGTCCTGATTGAAGAGATCGCAGCCGCGGAATTTCAGAAGGCGCCCCTGACGATCGTTCCATTTCCGCGAACGCGACCGCCGCGGTAGTCGGGAGCCCAAAGCTTCCTTTCAAGGGGTGGCCGCCGCCAGGAGGCTGGCGGCACCTCATCACAGCGCGAAAAAGACCTGCCGAAGCGTGGCCGATTGGCCTACTCTGAACTCGGCGGATGCGCGTAGATTACAATGGCTTTCATTTGCTTCGGGCCTCGAGGCCGCGCGGACATTATCGGACCGCCACGATCTTCATACCCGCACCCTGACCTGCTCCAAGGATTGCACCTGGCGTCCATCGACAAAATTGTCAGGATGTAGCCAAATCAAGAAGGCGGCGTTGGCAGCCACCCAATCCCGGGCCAGCAGGGAATACATGCAGATGTCGCATGGGCGCCCTTTCAAGGTGAGGCCTTCGCGCAATATGCCCTCGAAGACGAAACCCAGCCGATCGGCTGCTCGCCTGGATTTCGCATTGGCCGTCGTGCAGGTCCATTCCAAGCGGCGATAACCCAGATCGTCGAAGACGTGCCGCATGATGAGGAACAGCGACTCGCTGGCCGCGACAGTCCTTTGTAGAACCGGTGCGAAGAGGATATAGCCGAGTTCGATCACCCTGTGTGCCGGCCTTGCCTCCATCAGGCAAAGCCAGCCAACAGGCCCTGCGGCGGTTCTTAGTGTCAGAAATACGCGCGATTGGTCGCCAAGCAGGTCGCCGACATGCGCGCGGAAAGACTCGACCCCGTCGAACGGCCCCACTTTCATATCGGCCCAGATCTCGTCGCGTTCGCCGGCGTGGGTTAGCCGGAAGATATCGTCGGCATCTTCGCGACAGAGCGGAACCAGACTTATATGATCTCCGGTCAAGGTTACTGGCCGGGGAACGCTCGCACTGCCGGCTGCTTTCGACAGTTCCTTCCATCTCTCTTGCTCAGCCATGCTCCCGTCACCGCTGATTGGCGCCCCGGGGGAGCGAATCTGGTCCGGACGGTACCCCAATGGGGCATTCTGCCTCAACCTTTTCGGAAAGGCCAGAATGAGAGGGGGCTTGCGGGGTCAACAGCCGACCGTGCGTCCGAGGTTTTCTCTGGTCGCCTGGAAACCAAGCGAATGACCAGGCAGACGTAGCCAACCTGCAAGACAACCAGCGTCAGCACCGCCCAACCAAGGGACGCCCAGATCGACCCGGACTCGAAGTAAACCCAGATCGAAATGCCGATTGTCGTTGCAAGCATTCCGACCAGAAATTGCGGAAAGTACATCTTGATTGCCCCGTCCACCCCCAACCTTTCGGTTCGAGATATCCATGTGCCCCGCATCTTTTATTTAAGTTGCCACTAAATTAGTAATTACGCAATTTCTTAATCATGAACTTGCGGCGGTTGTGGCTGGCATCATGAGCAGCGCGAGCAGATGGTGTTGACCGGCGCTTCTCTCGCGCACGGCCGCCGGCATCAACAACAACAGCCGATCGGCGAAACCGATTCTAGTTTTGGTCCAGCAGCGCCTCGACCTCGCGCAGTGTCGGCATCGACGGCGCCGTGCCCGGTCGCGTCACCGAAATGCCGGCGACCGCGCAGGCAAAGCGCACCGCTTGCAGCGGCTCCACGCCTCGCGAAAGCGCGGCGGCGAAGCCGCCGTTGAAAGCATCTCCGGCTCCCGTGGTTTCGACCACCGGCCCGGCGCTGATGGCGGGGACATGCTCGGAGCGGTCCCTGGTGTGCAGTAGAGCGCCCTTGTCACCGAGTGTGACGATGACGGCGCCGACGCCCTTTTCGAGCAGCTTGCCGGCGGCGACCCGGGCGTCATCGACCGAGGAGACTTTCAGCCCCGTCAATTCCTCCGTCTCGGTCTCGTTCGGCGTGAGATAGTCGCAGAGCGTGTAGATGCGGTCGGGAAGCTTGGCAGCGGGAGCGGGGTTGAGGATGGTCGTCACCCCTGCCCCGCGCGCGATCTCCAGGGCCCTCAGCGCCGCGTCGATCGGCTGTTCGAGCTGCGTGACAAAGACGCCGGCCCCGCCGATCAGGTCGGCATTGGCCTCGATATCGGCCGACGAGATCAGCATGGCCGCACCAGGGCTGACGATGATGGCGTTGTTGCCGCTTCCCTCCTCGACGAAGATGTAGGCGGCGCCGGTGTAGCTATCCGGCGTATCGATGACGGCGCTTTTCACGCCGGCATCCCTCCAGGTCCGCCTGGCCATGTCGGCGAAGGCATCGACGCCAAGCCGGGTCAGGAAGGTGGTGTCGGCACCGAGCTTGCCGGCGGCCACCGCCTGGTTCGAACCCTTGCCGCCCGGCCCGAGCTTGAACGAACTGCCGAGGATCGTTTCGCCCATGCGCGGCTGGCGGTCGGCGCGATAGGCGGTATCGGCGACGAAGACGCCCAGGATGACGACAGGTTTCATGACGACAGGCTTGCCCAAAGCCATGCTGCTACGCCGCGTCCGGCGGCACGACGCCCTTGCGGAAGGCGAAGCAGCCGTAGAAGCGGCGCTCGCCGGTCTGGATGACACAATAGGCCCGCTTGGCGCGCTCATAGAATGCGTAACGCTCGACCGGGAGCATCGGCCAGGACTTGCCCTCGGCCGCGTCGACTTCCTTTTGCACTTCCTTCTGCACGGGCGGAATCTCGTCCGGCTTGCCGACGATCTCCATGCGCGCCGCGGAGTCGTCGACGAACGTATCCAGCGGGTAGAGCGACAGCACCGCCTTCACCACTTCCGCCGCCGGGGCATCGATGCGCAACAGCCGTCCGAGCGCCGTCTGGCGCGCCACCGAATCGGACGGGAAATTGGTGTCGGCGATTATCAGGTCGTCGCCATGTCCCATCGCCCGCAATGCCTGCAGCACGTCGGCATTGAGCAACGGATGGATCCCTTTGAGCATGATGGTCCTCGTGAAGTCCGTTTGAGATCAGAGACGCTGAGATCAGAGACGCTGGCCGGTCTCGGCGTCGAACAGGTGGATATGGTCGAGCCTTGGCCGGAGTTTGAGCGTATCGCCGGGCTTGAAGTCGTGGCGTTCGCGAAACAATGCCACCATCTCGCCGTCGCCAAAGCGCAGGAAGACCAGCGTTTCGGACCCGGTCGGCTCGACCACCGAAATCTTCGCCGGCACGCCATCGGGATGGATCTCGATATGCTCGGGGCGCACGCCATAGACGACAGCCTGTCCGTCCTGCGCGGCATTGTCGCCAATCAGGAACAATGTGCCTGATATGTCGACGCCCGGCTTGTCGCCCTTGCGCAAAACACCCTTGAGCAAGTTCATCGAAGGTGAGCCGATGAAACCGGCGACGAACAAATTGGCCGGCCGGTCGAACAGCTCCAGTGGCGCGCCGACCTGCTCGATGCGGCCGTCGCGCATGACGACGATCTTGTCGGCCATCGTCATCGCCTCGATCTGGTCGTGGGTGACGTAGATGGTGGTTGTTTTCAGCCGCTGGTGGAGTTCCTTGATCTCGGTGCGCATCTGCACGCGCAGCTTGGCATCGAGGTTCGAGAGCGGCTCGTCGAAGAGGAACACCTGCGGATTGCGCACGATGGCACGCCCCATCGCCACGCGTTGGCGCTGGCCGCCCGAGAGCTGCCGGGGATAGCGTTTGAGGTAGGGATTGAGATCAAGGATGTCGGCGGCGCGCTTGACTCGCTCGGCGACCACCGCCGGATCGGTTTTCCGCAGCTTGAGGGCAAAGGCCATGTTCTGCTCGACCGTTTTGTGCGGATAGAGCGCATAGTTCTGGAACACCATGGCGATGTCGCGTTTTGCCGGCGGCAAATGATTGACGACACGGTCGCCGATGGCGATCGTGCCACCGGAAACGGTCTCCAGCCCGGCCACCATTCTGAGCAGCGTGGACTTGCCGCAACCTGAAGGACCGACCAGCACGACGAACTGTCCGTCAGCGATGTCGACGCTAACTTCGTGCAGAACCTTGACGGTTCCAAACGCCTTGGCCACCTTGCTGATCGTGACTTGAGCCATGTCTCCCCCATCGGCTCCACTGGCCGTAGGCGCAGAAGCTAACCAACACGACCTGCCAGGGCAAGTCGGTCTCTTATAGATAAAAACCTGTTCTCGTTGACACGGCGTTTGGTTGTGAGAATAGTGGCGGGTGCTGGTCCAAATGTCGGTAACGATCCGAAATCGGAACTTCAATCGACGCAGGGTGGGGTCCTGCCTAATTCGTTGTCCAGCCGGGAGCACAATCGTGCTCCAGCATCCGACAGGTGGCCACATCCATTCATACTGATATTCTGGGAGGAATAGTCGATGAGAACAGGTCTTTACGATAAATTGGTCCGAGCCGGCGCCACAAGGCGCGACGTATTGAAGGGCGCGGCCAGCATGGCCGCGATCGCGGCGGCATCCGGTGCCGGGCTCGGCGCGCTGACGCGCCCGGCTTCCGCTGCAAGCGAGCTTCGCTCGAAGATCCTGCAGATTCCCGGCGTTGGCAAAGGCCAGCCGACCGATGCCGATTTCCAGAAGGTCGGGGAGCTCTGCCTCGACGCGACCAAGGCCAATGTCAAGGAAGGCGAATTCGCCGGCGTTGAACTGACCTTCATGGGCCTCAACAACCAGAACCTGCACAATGTGCTGTTCCGCGGCTTTCTGAAACCATGGGAGGCCTATACCGGCGCCAAGATCAGCTGGATCGACCTGGCGCAGGCCGACTACAACGCCCGCCTGCAACAGTCGATCGCCACCGGCACCGTCGACTTCGACATTATTGAGATGGGCGCCCCCTTCGAAGGCGACGTCTGCGGCAAGGGCCTGACCTCGGAAATGCCCGACTGGGTCAAGAAGCAGATCGATTTCGACGATCTGGTCAATTATCTGAAGCCGCCGGTCGGCACCTGGGATGGCAAGCAGTATCGCGTGACCATCGACGGCGACACGCACAATTTCAACTACCGCACCGACGTGTTCGCCGATGCCGACCTCGCCAAGCAGTGGAAGGACGGCGGCGGTGAAGGCGAATGGGGCGTGCCGAAGACCTGGCAGCAAGTGCAGGCCGTGACCAAGTTCCTCAAGGGCAAGAAATTCAAGGGCCAGGACGTGTACGGCTATCTCGATGCGCCCAAGCCCTGGGGCGGTTTCGGCTTTTACTTCCTCGGCAGCCGCGCCACCGCCTATGCCAAGCATCCCGACGACAAGGCCTGGCTGTTCGACGCCGACACGATGAAGCCGCGCGTCAACAATCCGGCCTGGGTGCGCGCCATCCAGGACGTGATCGACGCGCTGCCCTCCGAACCGGCCGACCAGATCAACGCCGATCCGAACACCACCGCCTTCCAGCAGTTCCTGGCCGGCACCGGCTCGATGATCCCCTGGTGGGGCGACGTCGGCTCGAACGTCAAGACCAATGATTCCTCTGTGATCGGCGACGTCACAGGCTTCTCGATCCTGCCGGGTTCGGATGACGTCTACAACTCCAAGACCGGCAAATGGGAAAAGCTCGCCAGCGGCCCGAACTACTCGCCGAACTGCGCCTATCTCGGCTGGGGCGTCTACGTGATGGCCCGAGTCGACAGCGACGAGAAAAAGAAGAAAGCGGCATGGTCCGCCGCCGCCCATCTCGGCGGCAAGGACCTGTCTATCTGGACGGCGATGTATCCGTCCGGCTTCCAGCCCTACCGCAATTCCCATTTCGACATTCCGGAATGGGTGGCGGCCGGCTACGACGAGGCCTTCATCACCTCGTACCTCAAGTCGGAAGGCGACAGCTACAACCATCCGAACGCGGCGATCGAGCCACGCATCCCCGGCATCTTCCAGTATTATTCCGCCGCCGAGGACATTCTGGCCAACACCTTCGCCGGCAAGATGAAGGCGCAGGAAGGCGCCGACGCTATTGCCGCGGCCTGGGAAAAGCTGACCGACCAGATCGGCCGCGAAAAGCAGATCAAGCTCTACAAGGCCTCGCTCGGCATGGCCTGATCAGAGCCTGAACCTGGGTCCGGCGACGAGAGCCGCCGGACCCTGTCTTGACCGGCACGCCGGTCGCGAAGTGCCTTCTGCAACCGGACGAGACGCGTGGCTGACCAGATTTTGCCCACCAATGATTGGCCGGCAAACGCCGTCCCATCCGACCTGATCCCGCCAGGCCGCAAACGCCTTGGCTGGGCGCTGATGGCGTTGGCCACGTTCGGCCTCCTGGCAACGATCCTGGCACAGATCCTCTACAAGAGCGAAGTCGACACGATCGGTTTCGAGACCTGGCGACCGGTCGTGTATGCCTATGTGCTGTGGGGCGTGGCGCTCGGCATCGGCCAGGTGCTGACGCGCGGCGAGGACGGGCAGCGCGCGCTGTTCCTGTTGCCGGCGCTACTGTTCACCATCGCCATGGTGATCTTTCCGACGCTGTTCGGCTTCTACATCGCGCTCACCGACTGGAACCTTTCCTCCTTCAGTGGCCGCAGGTTCAACGGGCTCGCCAATTTCTGGCAGATGCTTGGCGATCCCTACTACCGCAATGCACTGTTCAACATGGTGCTCTATGTCCTGGCGGTGCTGGTTGAATATGTTATCGCCTTCGGCCTGGCGCTGTTGCTCAACGCACAGATCAGGGCGCGAAAATTCTTCCGCGTCGTGTTCCTGATGCCGCTGATGCTGTCGCCGGTCGCGGTATCGTGGATGATTGGCAAATCGCTGATGGAATACCGGTTCGGGCCGGCGGCGACGCTGGCGCGCCATCTCGGCTGGGATAATCCCGCCTTCTTCTCCGATCCGATCACAGCGCGCATCTCAATCATGCTGCTCGACGCTTGGACCTTCATTCCCTTCATGATGATCATGCTGCTGGCCGGCCTGCAGGCCATGTCGCGCGAGGTGCTGGAGGCGGCGCGCGTCGACGGCGCGACCGCATGGCAGACCTTCTGGCAGGTCACCTTCCCGCTCATGCTGCCGGTTTCGGTGACGGCGGTGATCCTGCGCATCATCTTCAAGCTGAAGCTTGCGGACATCATCATCACGGTAACATCAGGCGGCCCGGGCGGCGCGACCGATTCCGTATCGAGCTTCATCTACCGCGAATACCGCGACCGTTCGAATGTCGGTTACGGCACCATGCTGGCAATGGCCTATCTCGTCATCATCGTCGTGTTCGTGACCTGGCTGCTGAAGCTCGCCAACCGCTTCGTGCGCAACGTCAACTGAGTGGCCAGATCATGAGCGTTCAGACCACCGACTATACCGTCTCCGAAATCCGCTCTCCGGCGAGCTTCATCACCAGCCGCGTCTTCATCTACGGGGCGCTTGTCTTCTGGGCCTTCATTTGCCTGTTCCCGATCTACTGGACGATAACGACCTCGTTCAAATCGGCGGTCGACGTCACGCAAGGCCATCTCATCCCCTTCGTCGACTTCTGGCCGGACTGGAAAGGCTGGCGATCGCTCGGCCTATCGCCGGATTCGATCTTCCAGACCTCCACGGTGCGCGATGAGTTCTTCAAGCGCTTCATGAACTCGGTCATCACCTCGGTCGGCGCATCGAGCCTCGCCATCGTCATCGGCAGCCTGGCCGCCTACGGCCTTACGCGCTATCGCTACAAGTTCGCCTGGTTCAGGAACGAGGACATCTCCTTCTTCTTCCTGTCGCAGCTGATCCTGCCGCCCGTGGTGCTCGCCCTGCCCTTCCTGGTGCTCTACCGGGAAGTCGGCCTGCTCGACACGCGCGTCGGGCTGATCCTGCTCTACACGCTGATGGTGCTGCCGATCGTCATCTGGATCATGCGCGACCAGTTCAACTCCATCCCGGTCGAACTGGAGGAAGCGGCCCTCGTCGATGGCCTGTCGATCTGGGGCGCGTTTTTCCGCATCGTCATGCCGATCGCGCTGCCTGGCATGGTCGCCGCCTTCATCCTGGCGATGGTGCTATGCTGGAACGAGTATTTCTTCGCCGCCCTTTTGACTTCGACCGATGCCAAGACCATTCCGGTCATGGTGGCAAGCCAGACCGGCTCGCAAGGCATCAACTGGTGGTCGATGGCAGCTCTTGCCACCGCGGCCATAGCGCCCCTCGCCGTCATCGGCATCGCGCTGGAGCGCTATCTGATCATGGGCATGACCGCGGGAGCGGTGAAATAGGCCTCACTGGTTCGCGCGCAACATTCGCGTTGGCCACAAGGCCACGACCGCTACGGCAAGGATGTCATGCCGATCGCCCGGCAGGGTCGGACTTACGGGCGGGCGGGCTGAAACACCGCGGTCAAGTCTTCAGAATGGACCGCAGGTGATCCATGATCATGGCAACGCCTGTTTGCCCAAGTTCCGCCGATGCGTCCTTGGCACCAGCCGTATACCAGCCGGTATTGTCGGCGAAGCGGGCGGCATCGACAGCGTCGGGGCATAGCGCCAGCATCAGCGATGTCTCGCCAATGCCGGCATGGTCGAACGGGTACTTGCCGTTCATGGCGGCCGGCATCAACGGATGCACCTGCACCCAGTTGAAGAAGTTTTCCCCCTCGGCATGTCCGGCATAATAGTCGGCCATCGTCTCGGAACCCCACCAGCCCTCGCCGCGCTGCTTCTCCAGAAAACGGAAGATCGCCTGACGGCCGGCGGTCTTGAAGGCCAGATCGGTCGGCATGCCGGCGGCAAAGTTCTCGGTCTGGTGATGGACGATGGCGTGGATGTTGCGGAAGCCGATGCGCAGCAGGCTGTAGAACAGCTCCTCGCCGAATGGGGCCAGTTGATTGCCGCCGACCTGCACCGAACCAGTGCCTTCCGGCGGTGCCACCGCGTAACTCGCCGCGCCGTAGTAGAAGGGCGGCAGGATGACGATGTCCCTCTCCTGCTCGAACAGCTCCAGCGTCTTGATGACGGCCAGCGTGTCCATGCCGACGGCCATGTGCTCGCCATGGTATTCGAGCACGCCAAGCGGCAGCGCGACCGGCCAATTCTGCGCGATCGCCTTGCGGATCTGGTGCGGCAGCATCAGTTCATAACGCATGGTCTATTCCATGTTGGTGTGGCGGGCGCGCATGGCTTCGGGCGACGCACCCGTCAGGGATTTGAGTTTCAGCACCATCACCTCGAACAGCAGGAACAGGGCTCCTTCGAACACCGAGCCCATCGGCAGGACCGAAGTCTTCTGTAGGCCCTGGTCATCGGCCATGGTCTGGGCCGGGATGAGCAGCGTGGTGTCGGCCAGTCCCGCGGCACTGCCGCCGGCCTGGGCGGTCAGCAGCAGATTGGTCGCGCCGACGTTGCGCGCAACCTGCATCAAGGTCAGCACTGTCGAGGTTTCTCCCGGCCCGGAACTGGACAGGAAAACATCGCCTGGACCCAGCGGCGGCGTGGTCATGTCGCCGACCACCGAGACAGGCAGGCCGAGATGGTAGAGCCGCATGGCGAAACCCTTGACCTGCAAAGCCTCGCGACCGCAGCCATAGACGACGATTTGCCCTGCATCGGCCAGCAGCTTGCAGGCGGCGTCGATGCTGCCTTCATCCATACGTGCCAGCACGCCGCCGAGCTCATCGAGCGCGGTCTTGAACAGGTTCTCGCTCGGCCCGCTCACGGCAAATCCCCCCTCCAAATCGTCCGGAAATTTTTCACGAACAGCTTGATTTGGTTCATGCTAGCAACCGCGAAAATGCGTGTCCAACGCTGTGCGACGCTTTTGCCTGATCGCAGGCGTGATAGTGTCATGTCAGACAAATCAACCTGGGAAACTGCAGGACATGAAGACACGGCATTTCGACCGCATCGGCAATGGCGGCATCACCTTCACCGAACTCGGCTTCGGCACGGCGCCGCTCGGCAATCTCTACCGCACCGTTTCGGACGAGGATGCCAATGCCACGCTGGATGCCGCCTGGGCGACCGGCTGCCGCTACTACGACACCGCGCCGCTCTATGGGCTCGGCCTGTCTGAAACGCGCCTCAATCCCTTCCTGCGCGGCAAGAAGCGCGACGACTATGTGCTGTCGAGCAAGGTCGGCCGCCTGATGCGCGCCTGCCCGCCCGAGCAGCGTACGGGCATCGGCAAGTTCTTCGACACGCCGTCGCGCCGCGAGGTGTACGATTACAGCTATGACGGCGTGATGCGCTCATTCGAGGCCTCGCTTGAGCGGCTTGGCGTGGACCGGATAGACATACTGTTCGTGCATGATGTCGACATCTTCACCCATGGCAGCAAGGAGGCGTCCGACCAGCGCATCGAGGAATTCATGCGCTCGGGCTATTATGGACTGCTATCGCTGCGCGACCAGGGCGTCATCAAGGCATTCGGCGGCGGCATCAACGAATGGCAGGTTGCCCAGACGCTGGCCGAGCGCGGCGATTTCGACCTGTTCCTGCTTGCCGGGCGTTACACGCTGCTCGAACAGGAAGCGCTGACATCCTTCCTGCCGCTCTGCCAGAAACGCGGCATCGGCATCGTTCTCGGTGGCCCCTACAATTCCGGCATCCTGGCGACGGGACCGAAACCCGGCGCCTACTACAACTACTCCGAAGCGCCGAGGGACGTTCTCGAGCGGGTCGCCGGCATCGAGGCGGTCTGCAAACGCCATGGCGTCAGGCTGATCGAGGCGGCGCTGCAATTTCCGCTGCTGCATCCCTCGGTCGTCTCGGTGATCCCCGGCGGCCAGCGGCCGAGCGAAGTCGAAAGCAACCGGGCGCTGCTCGACGCGAAACTGCCAGCAGCCCTTTGGGCCGACCTCAAGAAGGAAGGCCTGATGAGAGCCGATGCGCCGACCGCGTAACCAGGGACCATTCGCGCCGGCGTCAGGCACAAAAAAGAAAAGCCGAGGCAAGCCCGGCTTTTCTGGTCTCTGAAAAAGAAAAACGCGTTTAGTTGACGGCGTCCTTGAGGCCTTTGCCGGCCGAAAACTTCGGCACGGTGCGTGCCGGGATCTTCACTTCAGCGCCGGTCTGGGGGTTGCGGCCAGTCGAGGCCGCACGCTTTGACACGGTGAAGTTGCCAAAGCCGACAAGCCGGACATCGCCGCCCTTCTTCAGTTCGCCGGTGATGACGGAAAACACCGCATCGACCGCCGACTGCGCGTCACCCTTCGAAATGCTCGCGGCGTCGGCGACAGCGGACACCAGTTCGTTCTTGTTCATAAAAATTCCCTTCCATGAGAACACCGGAACTAACGACTCATCCGGCAGGAAACGGACTTTAGAAAGAAGCGTTCGCGCAACCAAGTCGAAAAGGCAGGAAAAAGTGGGAAAAAGCCCGGAAATCCGGGGTTTTTCACATGAAAAAGCCGGGCGCGAGGCCCGGCTTTCTGTTTGTGCGCTGCAACCTTAGAAATTTCTAATGTGCGAGCGACTTTCCAGCATCATCGGTACTGTCCGTCGAGGCCGGCGGACTGACCGGTTCGACCCATTCGATCGGCTCCGGCATACGCACCAGCGCGTGGCGCAACACCTCACCAACGCGTGAGACCGGAATGATCTCCATACCGTTCTTCACGTTGTCCGGAATCTCCGCCAGATCCTTGGCGTTGTCTTCCGGGATCAGCACCTTCTTGATGCCGCCGCGCAGCGCGGCGAGCAACTTCTCCTTGAGGCCGCCGATCGGCAAGATGCGGCCGCGAAGCGTTATCTCGCCAGTCATCGCCACATCGGCCCGGACCGGAATGCCCGTCAGTACCGACACAATGGCTGTCGCCATGGCAGCACCGGCGGACGGACCGTCCTTGGGCGTGGCGCCTTCCGGCAAGTGCACGTGGATGTCGCGCTTGTCGAACAGCGGCGGCTCGATGCCGAAATCGATGGCCCGCGAGCGGACATAGGAGGCCGCCGCCGAAATCGATTCCTTCATCACGTCGCGCAGGTTGCCCGTCACCGTCATGCGGCCCTTGCCGGGCATCATGACGCCTTCGATCGTCAGCAGCTCGCCGCCGACTTCCGTCCAGGCAAGCCCGGTAACGACGCCGACCTGATCATCAGCCTCGACCTGACCGAAGCGGTAGCGCTGGACACCAAGGTAGTCGGCGAGGTTCGCCGCCGTGATGTTCACCGTCTTCTTCTTCGTCTTCAGGATCTCGGTCACCGCCTTGCGCCCAAGCTTCATCAGCTCGCGCTCCAGGCTCCGGACGCCCGCTTCGCGGGTGTAGGTCTGGATGATGGCGCGGATCGCATCCTCTCCGACGGAGAATTCCTTCGGCTGCAGCGCGTGATCGCGGATCACCTTCGGCATCAGATGCCGCTTGGCGATCTCGATCTTCTCGTCCTCGGTATAGCCGGCGATACGGATGATCTCCATGCGGTCCATCAAGGGCGCGGGGATGTTCAGCGTGTTCGCCGTCGTCACGAACATCACGCTCGACAAGTCGTATTCGACCTCGAGGTAATGGTCCATGAACGTCGAGTTCTGTTCGGGGTCGAGCACCTCGAGCAGCGCCGACGACGGATCGCCACGGAAGTCCTGGCCCATCTTGTCGATCTCATCGAGCAGGAAGAGGGGGTTGGACTTCTTCGCCTTCTTCATCGACTGGATGACCTTGCCGGGCATCGAGCCGATATAGGTACGCCGATGGCCACGGATCTCGGCTTCGTCACGCACGCCGCCCAGCGCCATGCGGATGAATTCGCGACCGGTCGCCTTGGCGATCGACTTGCCGAGCGAGGTCTTGCCGACGCCGGGAGGGCCGACGAGGCACAGGATCGGCCCCTTCAGCTTCTTCTGACGGCTCTGCACGGCAAGATACTCGACGATGCGGTCCTTGACCTTGTCCAGGCCGAAGTGATCGGTATCGAGCACGTTCTGGGCATAGGCCAAATCCTGCTTGACCTTGGAGTTCTTGCCCCACGGGATCGACAGCAGCCAATCGAGGTAGTTGCGCACGACGGTCGATTCCGCCGACATCGGCGACATCGTCCTCAGCTTCTTCAACTCGGCTTCCGCCTTTTCGCGGGCCTCCTTGGAGAGCTTGGTCTTCTTGATACGCGCCTCGATCTCGGCGGCCTCGTCGCGGCCGTCCTCGCCTTCGCCGAGCTCCTTCTGGATCGCCTTCATCTGCTCGTTGAGGTAGTATTCGCGCTGCGTCTTCTCCATCTGGCGCTTGACGCGCGAGCGGATGCGCTTCTCCACCTGCAAGACGGAGATCTCGGCTTCCATGAAGCCCATCGCCTTTTCCAGTCGCTCCTTGACCGAGAGCGTGGCCAGCATTTCCTGCTTTTCAGGGATCTTGATGGCGAGATGCGAGGCAACCGTATCGGCGAGCTTGGAATAGTCGTCGATCTGGCTGGCGGCACCCACCACTTCAGGCGAGATTTTCTTGTTCAGCTTGACGTAGTTCTCGAAGTCGGTGACGACCGAGCGGGCCAGCGCCTCGACCTCGACCTCTTCCTCCTCCGGCTCGACCAGCGCCGAGGCGCGGGCTTCGTGGAAGTCGGGACGGTCGGTGAAGGAGACGATTTTCGCACGCGAGGCGCCCTCGACCAGAACCTTGACGGTGCCGTCGGGCAGCTTCAGCAATTGCAGCACATTGGCGAGCGTGCCGATGTCGAAGATCGCATCGGGCTCGGGATCGTCATCGGCGGCATTCATCTGGGTGGCAAGCAGGATCTGCTTCTCCTGCCCCATCACCTCTTCCAGCGCCTTGATCGACTTTTCGCGCCCGACAAAGAGCGGAACGATCATGTGCGGGAACACCACGATGTCGCGCAGTGGGAGGACTGCGAAGACGCCGTCGCTGGGAGCCTTGGATATTTTGGCCATTGTCCAACCTTTCATGTCGCGGTCGCCATCAGGCCAACCGCGAATCTTATATTAACGACCGGGGATCGTTCCGCCTACCACCGTTTGTGACGGGAGTTTTACAGCACAGAAACCGGGCACCTCGGCCTTCTGGTGTTAGGTGGATGCAAGCGGGGCAAAGATCAAGATGTAACATCGTCCGCAATCCACTCCATCGCCGAGGTCGCGTGCCCTTCACAGCAAAACGGCGCCGCAACGGCGCCGTTCCATAAAAATATAGGGTGAAGTGCCATGTCAGGCACTGACGTTGCCCTTCTTTTCCTTCTGTTCGGAATAGATATAGAGCGGCCGGGCGCTGCCGGTCACCACTTCCTCCGAAATCACCACTTCGCGCACGCCTTCCAGCGCGGGCAGTTCGAACATGGTATCGAGCAGGATCGCTTCCATGATCGAACGCAGGCCGCGCGCGCCGGTCTTGCGCTCGATGGCGCGCTTGGCGATCGCCGACAGGGCGTTCTCGTGGAAGGTCAGGTCGACATTCTCCATCTCGAACAGCCGCTGATACTGCTTGACCAGAGCGTTCTTCGGCTCGGTCAGGATCTGGATCAGCGCAGGCTCGTCGAGGTCCTCCAGCGTCGCCAGAACCGGCAGGCGGCCGACGAACTCCGGAATGAGCCCGAACTTCAACAGATCCTCGGGCTCGACCAGGCGGAAGACATCGCCGGTGCGGCGATCCTCGGGCGAGGCAACGATGGCGCCGAAGCCGATCGAGGTCTTGCGGCCGCGATCCGAGATGATCTTGTCCAGCCCGGCGAAGGCACCGCCGCAGATGAACAGGATGTTGGCGGTGTCGACCTGCAGGAATTCCTGCTGCGGATGCTTCCTGCCGCCCTGCGGCGGCACGGAGGCGACCGTGCCTTCCATGATCTTCAACAGTGCCTGCTGCACGCCCTCGCCCGACACGTCGCGGGTGATCGAGGGATTGTCGGACTTGCGCGAAATCTTGTCGATCTCGTCGATGTAGACGATACCGCGCTGGGCGCGCTCGACATTGTAGTCGGCCGACTGCAGCAGCTTCAGGATGATGTTCTCGACATCCTCGCCGACATAACCGGCTTCGGTCAGCGTCGTGGCATCCGCCATGGTGAAAGGCACGTCGATGATGCGGGCCAGCGTCTGCGCAAGCAGCGTCTTGCCGCAACCGGTCGGACCGATCAGCAGGATGTTGGACTTGGCCAGCTCGACGTCGTTGTTCTTGCCGGCATGGGCGAGGCGCTTGTAGTGGTTGTGGACCGCCACCGACAGCACGCGCTTGGCGTAGGGCTGGCCGATGACATAGTCGTCGAGAACCTTGAGGATCTCCTGCGGTGTCGGCACGCCCTCGCGCGACTTCACCATCGAGGTCTTGTTCTCCTCACGGATGATGTCCATGCAGAGCTCGACGCATTCGTCGCAGATGAAGACCGTCGGACCGGCGATCAGCTTGCGCACCTCATGCTGGCTTTTGCCGCAAAACGAGCAATAAAGCGTGTTCTTCGAGTCACCGCTGTTGTTGCCGACCTTGCTCATTTTCCTGTCCTTTCATGGCCGCCCGCCGATGGTCTGGCTGAAAGGGCGCACACTCTATTTATCGCGGGAATCCGCCGCCGCCAGTATCCCGGCTCCCGCAACGTATTCCGTACGAAACACAAATCAGAAAACGTGGCAATGATTCGCAGCAACCCCACACAAAGCTAAGCCGTCGAAAATCAACATAGCCTTAACGTAGGCAATCCCAACCGTCGAGGGAACAGCCAATTGTGGCCGAAATGCCGCAAGAGGCACCAAAAGCGCGTGATGGTGCCATCCAACTGCCACCAAGCCCTTATGCCACAGCACCTTCGGCCGGTTCGCGCGACGAAATGACCTTGTCGATGAGGCCGAAGTCCTTGGCTTCGTCGGCGGTCATGAAATGGTCGCGGTCGAGCGTGCGTTCAATCTCTTCGTAGCTCTTGCCGGTGTGCTTGACGTAGACCTCGTTGAGACGGCGCTTCAGCTTGACGATATCCATGGCATGGCGCTCGATGTCGGAGGCCTGCCCTTGGAAGCCGCCGGACGGCTGGTGAACCATGATGCGGGCATTCGGCGTGGCGAAGCGCATGTCCTTGTGGCCGGCGGTCAGCAATAGCGAGCCCATCGAGGCCGCCTGGCCGATGCAGAGCGTCGAAACGGCCGGCTTGATGAACTGCATGGTGTCGTAGATCGCCATGCCCGAGGTGACGACGCCACCCGGCGAATTGATGTAGAGGTTGATTTCCTTCTTCGGATTCTCGGCTTCAAGGAACAGAAGCTGCGCGCAGACCAGCGTCGCCATGCCGTCCTCGACCGGACCGGTGATGAAAATGATGCGCTCCTTGAGGAGGCGCGAGAAGATGTCGTAGGCCCGCTCGCCGCGATTGGTCTGTTCGACCACCATCGGAACGAGGTTCATGTAGGTTTCGACGGGGTTCTTCATCTGATGTCTCTTATCTCGCGGTGGGATTCCGGCGCCGGGAATGCCGGCAGATCGGGCAGAATCGGTTCTGGATCGTTGTTCCGTAGATAGGATGCCGGCTCATCCTTGTGCAAGGCCGACCCGTCCTAGCCATCTGGGTAAGTCGAATCAAGCTTTACGGCCCAGGATTCGTCACGGTGACGGCCCCAAACGCACCATGGCCGCACAACCAAGCCGCCGGCGCGTAGCAATTTCTTAACCGCGTCACTTAACGAAGTGCGGCGAAACCGCTTTTCTCCCGGACCGCCTACCCTACAATTCAACGTTGAACTTTTGGCTGCGGTTCAAACAGGGGGAGTGTCATGTTCAGGAGAAGCGTATCCTTCGCCGTTGCCGGGCTGGCCATGCTCGGCACCACTTGGCAGACGGCGGCAGCCGGCCGCGCCGTGGAATGCTACGAACCGGTCCGCACGCCTGATGTCTACGACACTGTCTATGAAGACGTGATGGTCAGCCCACCCGGCCAGCAGGTCGACTACACCCCACCCATCTACGGCACGCGTGAACGTGTGGTGATGACCGTTCCGGCACAGGTGACCTACGAGGTCGTGCCGGCCGTCACCCGCACCGTCTATCACACGGTGAAGGTCAATGGCGGCGGCTATTCCTGGGAATGGCGTGTCATCCATGGCCGCAAGGTGCTGTGCAAGGTCTGGCACAAGGCGCGCTACGAACGCGTCGCCGAGACGGTGGTCATCCAGCCCGAACGCACGCGGCGCATCGTCATTCCGGCGCAATACGACCAGATCGCCGAGGAAGTGCTGGTGCGGCCGGAGCAAAGGCGCGTCATCGACGTTCCCGCGTCTTACCAGACCGTGGCGCGGCGCGTGCTGGTCCGCGAAGGATCGTCGGGCTGGCGGCGCGTGCATATTCCCAGGCATTGCCAGGATTAGCGGGGATAGCATAGCCTGCGCCACAGCGGATCTCCGTTGGGCTAAGGACATGCGCGACCTGGAAATTTCCAATCAAGAACTATCGGATCTCGCGGAAGAAGCCGTGGATCTGGCCAAAAGCTATTGGGCGTCCCTCGAGGAACGTCAGGCGTATCCCTCGACCAGCGGCAAGAATACGACTGAACTCTTCTTGCGGCCTTGGGCGGAGAATGCGCGTGGCCGGGACGTCCTCCAGGATTTCAAGTCGATTGCTGAGCATGCGCGGCCTGCAACCGGCAGGTTCTTTGGTTACGTCCTCGGCTCAGGCGAACCAATCGGCGCCCTGGGCGAATTGCTGGCCGCGGTGCTCAATCAGAATGTGACGTCGTGGCGGTCGGCACCGGCGGCGACGTCGATCGAACGCACCGTTGTCGGATGGTTGGCGGAAGCCGTCGGCTGCGCGGGATTTACCGGCAGCCTGTGCGGTGGCGGCTCGATGGCCAACCTCATGGCGTTGGCGATGGCGCGAGAAGCGAAGCTGCCAGCCAACGAAACAGGCGCACGACCCTGCGTAATCTACGCTTCAGAACAAGTGCACATGTCTATCCCAAAGGCCGTCGCGCTGTTGGGCATAGGCAGAAAAAATCTTCGCCTGATCCCTGTCGACGATAAGTTCAGGATGCGCCCGGACGCCCTCCGGGCGGCAATAGCAGCCGACGGCGAGGCCGGCAACACGCCAATCGCCATCGTGGCCACGGTCGGTACCATCGTCTCCGGCGCGATCGATCCTCTCCCCGAAATTGCCGACATCGCCCGAAGAGAGGCCCTGTGGATGCACGTCGATGGTGCCTATGGGGGACTGGCGGCCCTGGCGGTTCCGGAAAAATTCCAGGGATTGTCTTTGGCGGATTCATTGTCGCTCGACGCACACAAATGGCTCTATCAACCACTCGATTGCGGCTGCCTGCTCAATCGCCATCCAGACATTGCGCGCACGACGTTCTCGCACAGCGACGATTACGTCAGGATACTGAGCGAAGACCCCACGGAAGCATTTGCCTTCTTTGAGGAGTCGATCGAGCTCTCGCGACGCTTCCGCGCGCTGAAGCTCTGGATGTCGCTGCAGTATCACGGACGCAGTGCCTATCGCGAGGCTATTGCGCGCGATCTCCACCATGCGCAAATGCTGGCTCGGACAATCGCAACGAGGCCTGAACTGGAACAGCTTGCGCCGGTATCGCTGAGCGCGGTCTGTTTTCGCCACCGCTTGAAGGACAATGAAGCGATCCTGCGCCGCGTGATTGCGCGCGGCCGGGTATACCTGTCAAATGCCTCGATCAACGGCCAGTTCGCGTTGCGGGCGTGTTTCGTCAATCACCGAACGACGCCAGATGACGTACAGGAGATTGTTTCCGAAGTCATAGCCGCCGCTGACGAGCTCAATCACTGAGCCGTCGCATGTCTCGGCCTGGCTTGCACTCAAGCCACCTCCGCCCGCAGCCATTGCTTCAGCCCCGCGACATCGCCATTGCCGACCGCAGCCGCAACGCGCCGACCGACCGCCGCCCCGAACTTGTAGCCGTGACCTGAGCAGGCCGAGACGACAAGGCACCTGCCCTTCTCATGGGCGAGAAATCTCTCGTCCTCGGTGAAAGTGTAGGCGCAGGTGACGACCTCGGTCACCTCATACTCCTCGATGCGGGCGATCGGCGGCGAAAACAGGTTGCGGATCGCCTCGCCCTCGCCCGGCACCGGATCGCGGTTCCAGTCCGCATCGCTGGTCGGCACCCGGTGCAGACCTGAGCCGAATTTCATGCCGGCGCCGCCGGAGGGCGGGATCACGTAGCCATCGACAGCGCCACCGACGTCGAGGACGACGGGTGCCGCCTTCCAGGCCGCCTTGAGGTCTGCAGGCGGTTCGACATAAGCGAGCGCGGTTCGATACGTCTTCAGTGCGCCGCCCAGTTCGGGAAACAATCTCAGCACCCAGGCGCCGGCGGCGGCGACGATGCGATCGGCCTGCATGGTTTCGCCGCTTTCGAGCACGATGCGGCCGGCCTCGGAATCGACCTCCGTCACCTTGCTGTGTTCATAGACATTGGCGCCGTTGGCGCGGAGCCAGGCGGCAAGGCCGGAAGCGATCTTGCGGCAGTGGAGCGCGCCGCCTTCCGGTGAATAGTATGCATAGCGGAATGTGCCCGGCTCAAGGAAAGGCCAACGCCTGACCGCGGCGTCTGGCTCGAACAGCTCGAAGGGAAAATTCCCTTCCTCGAGGCCCTCGCGGTATTCCTCGGCCTCGTCACCGGCCTCGCGGGAAATGCACACGAAACCGCGCGCATCAAGATGACTTTCGCCGAGATCGGCCCACATCTCGTCCCAGGCTTCATAGGCCTCTGTGATCAGCCGGCCGTAACCGGTTCCGGCCCGATAGGCGCGACGGATGATGCGGTGATGATCGCCCGACGCGGCCAGCGGATTGGGGATCGGTCCCTGCTCGACGATCGACACGCCGTGGCCCGCCTTGACCAGCGACCACGCCGTGGAGAGACCGGCAATACCCGCACCGACGACAATCACATTCATCCGCTCAGACCTCCGCAGCCGCCTCGGCTGGCTCAATTCATGGGTTGTCGCGCGCCAACATACGGTCTGGAATGAGGCTGGCAAGCCGCGCTATGGGTCTGGCATGACCAAATTGACGCTCCCCTACACCGCCTTTGATCCAGCCACACGCCTGCTGAGGCTCGACCCGCACGAGCCGGCTTTCTTCCTGAATCCGTACGAGGCCTATGCCTTCCTGCACGGCGCATCGAATGCGTTCTACTGGGAAGAGTTCGGCTTCTGGTGCTTCGGCGGCTTCGACGATGTCAACCGGCTGCTGCGCGATCGCCGTTTCGGCCGCCAGAACCCGGCCGGCATTCCCGACAGCCGCGGCGTCGGCCAGGACCGAAGCCATCTCACGGCATTCGACGGCGTCGAAGCCAATTCGATGCTGGAGCTGGAACCGCCGGTGCACACGCGGCTGAGGACGCTGGTCAACCGGGCCTTTGTCTCGCGCCAGGTCGAACGGCTGCGACCGCGGGTCGAGGCACTCGCCAACGAGCTGATCGACCGTTTTGATCCGGCTGGTCCAGTCGACCTTTTGCCCGCCTTCGCTTCGCCCCTGCCGATCACCATCATCGCCGAAATGCTTGGCGTGCCGGTCGAGATGGGACCGCAACTGCTCGACTGGTCCCATCAGATGGTCGCCATGTACATCCATGGCCGCAGCCGCGAGACCGAGGAGACAGCCAATCGCGCGGCGGGTGAATTCGCCGATTTCCTGCGCGGCTGCGTCACCGAACGACGCAAGAACCCTGGTGACGATCTGCTGTCGCTGCTTATCTCGGCGCAGGAAGACGGCCAGAGGCTGTCGGAGGACGAGATGGTGTCCTCGGCGATCCTGCTGCTCAATGCCGGCCACGAGGCGACCGTGCACCAGACCGGCAATGCGGTGCGCTCGATCCTGGCGCAAGGCGGTGACCCCGGCCGCTTCTTCACCTCACCCGAAGCGACCGCCGCCACCGTCGAGGAATGCCTGCGCTTCGACGCGCCGCTGCACATGTTCACGCGCTACGCCTATCAGGAGATCGAGATCGCGCCTGGCATCGTCGTGCAGCCGGGCCAGACGATCGGGCTTTTGCTCGGCATGGCCAATCATGATCCGCGCGCCTTCGCCGAACCGCGGGCCTTCCGGCCGGATCGTGCGGACCAGAAGAACGTATCCTTCGGCGCCGGCATTCATTTCTGCATCGGCGCGCCGCTGGCCCGGCTCGAACTGCAGGTGTCGCTGAAGACTTTGTTCGACCGGCATCCGCGACTGCATCTTGCCGAACAGCCCCGCTTTCGCGACACTTACCACTTCCACGGGCTGGAAACGCTCGCCGTCGGCTTCTGACGATCGCGGGCCTGGGGCTGCGTCATCAGACTGTTGGAGACCGGCGACGGCGTTCGCATTGGCGTCTCTATGCGCCTGCACTGAGCTGCAAGCACCCAGCAACAGCCGGATTCCGATCTCGAAGCGCAGAACGCCGATCTGCCGACGGCGCACGACAAGGCGTCGGAAGCCTGCCTCAGCCAGTTTCCGGCGAAGTGATCACAGCTTGATCACATACTCCTTGCGGGTCGTTTCAAGCACTTCCCAGCAGCCCTTGAAGCCCGGCCTCAGCACGAAACTGTCGCCGGACTTGACGGTGCGTGCTTGCCCTCCGTCTTCCGCGATCACCGAAACGCCGGACAGAATGTGGCAGAACTCCCATTCGTCATAGACGATGCGCCATTTGCCAGGGGTCGATTCCCAGATGCCGGCATAGAGGCCGTCGTCGCGCTCCTCGGCATTCCAGGTGCGGAATTTCGGATCGCCCGAGATCAGCCGATCCAGCGCCGGCGCGCCGGATTCTGGTTCGACGCCGTCAATTGATATTGTCAGGTAATGCGCGGACAGAATTTGCCTCCATTAAAAGAGCCGGCTTCGCGCCGGCTCGCCCCCACCCCGGCGCTAACGCGCCGACCCTCCCCGCAAGGGAGGGTAAGGATCAAACCTTGGCGAGCGCCTGTTCGAGGTCGGCGACAATGTCGGTGACGTCCTCGATGCCGATGGAAAGCCGCACGGTGTCCGGGCCGGCGCCGGCCTTGACCTTCTGCTCGTCGGAAAGCTGGCGGTGCGTGGTCGACGCCGGATGGATGACGAGCGACTTGGTATCGCCGACGTTGGCCAGATGCGAAAACAGCTCGAGCGCCTCGACGAATTTGACGCCGGCCTCATAACCGCCCTTGAGGCCGAAGGTGAACACGGCGCCCGCGCCAAGGGGCGAGTATTTCTTCTGCAGCGCATTGTTCTTGTCGCTGGGCAGGCCGGGATAGTTCACCCAGGCGACCTTGGGGTGGTTGGACAGCCAGCCCGCGACCGTGACGGCATTGTCGCAGTGGCGCTGCATGCGCAGCGGCAGGGTTTCGAGGCCGGTCAGGATGAGAAAGGCGTTGAAAGGCGAGATCGCCGGGCCGAGGTCGCGCAGGCCGAGCACGCGCGCGGCTATGGCGAAAGCGAAATTGCCGAAGGTCTCATGCAGGACGAGGCCGCCATATTCGGGGCGCGGTTCCGACAGCATCGGGTACTTGCCCGACTTCGACCAGTCGAAGGTGCCGCCGTCGACAATGACGCCGCCGATGGAATTGCCATGGCCACCGATGAACTTGGTCAGCGAGTGGACGACGATGTCGGCGCCATGCTCGATCGGCCGGATCAAATAGGGCGAGGCCAGCGTGTTGTCGACGATCAGCGGCAGGCCGTGCTTACGGGCGATGTCGCCGATCTTTTCGATATCGACGAAGGTGCCGCCCGGATTGGCAAGGCTCTCGATGAAGATCGCCTTGGTCTTGTTGTCGATCTGGCTTTCAAAGGTCGAGAGGTCGTTGGTGTCGGCCCAGCGCACTTCCCAGCCATAATTCTTGAAGGCGTGGCCAAACTGGTTGATCGAACCGCCATAGAGCTTGTTGGCGGCGACGAAATTGTCGCCCGGCTGCATCAGATTGTGGAACACGATCACCTGCGCGGCGTGACCGGACGCGACCGCAAGGGCAGCCGTGCCGCCCTCGAGTGCGGCGACGCGCTCTTCGAGCACCGCCTGCGTCGGGTTCATGATGCGGGTATAGATGTTGCCGAACGCCTTCAGGCCGAACAGCGAGGCGGCGTGGTCGGCGTCATCGAAGACGAAGGAGGTCGTCTGGTATATCGGCGTGGCGCGCGCGCCGGTGGCCGGATCGGGCTTGGCGCCGGCATGGACGGCGAGCGTGTTGAAACCGGGCGTACGGGTCACTTAAACCTCCCTTTGAACTTCTCGAATTGGCCGCGCATTCTTGGCGAAGGCCGCGCGTGAATGCAAAGAAGAAAATACCTTTCGGCAAACGATTTGTGATGAACGCGCCAGAAAATACCTTTCTTCCCGGAATAATTTTGCGTCTATTTCTGGCGCACGCCAAAGCTCTGGAAGCCCTGGCGCATCAGCGGCTTCTTTGACGACAGCACCCCGGAATTGACACCGGTCCAGCCGATCTCGCCGGACAGCTTGCCGTACTCGATCTTGGGGCAACGGTTCATCACCACCTTGACGCCGGCGGCTTCGGCGCGGGCGGCCGCCTCGTCATGGCGCACGCCAAGCTGCATCCAGACGACCTTCGGCAAGGGATCGAGGCGCAAGGCCTCGTCGACGATGCCGGGCACAGCCGCCGGGGCGCGAAAGATATCGACCATGTCGATCGGCCCGGGAACATCGGCGAGGCTGGCATAGGTCATGCGGCCGAGGATTTCCTTGCCAGCCTGGCCAGGATTGATCGGGAACACCAAAAAGCCCTTGGCCAGCAAGTACTTCAGGACGAAGTAGCTTGGCCTCACGTCGTTGGCGGACGCGCCGACCATGGCGATGGTCTTCACCGAATTGAGGATGCCGGCAATGTAGGTGTTGTCGTAGCTATCGTGGTTCATACGGCTTCCTGCGGTAGTGATATCGATAGAGTTCGCGATTGAACCCCAGCGAGGCATAGAGCGCGCGGCCCGGCACGTTGTCGGCCACAACCTGGAGGCATGCCGCCGAGGCACCTGCCTGTCGCGCCCAGTCGATCAGGCCGCCAACGGTCTTGCGCCCCAGGCCTTGCTGCCTGAAGCGGCGATCCGTTTCAACCGATTCCACCACAAGCAGCCCATCGCGAATGACGCCATAGGCCAGGGCGGCAATTACGCTGTCGTGTTCGCAGGATACGAATGCCCGCTCACCGATGATCAGCCCAGTCATATCGCGAAAGACGCGGCTGTCGGTGTCGTCATAGGCGCCCATGCGGAACCGCGCAGCGAACCAGTCCTCGCTTGGCATTGGCGAAACCGAGACGTGTTCGTCGCGAACCTCCGCCAAATCGTCGATCCCCGCATGGAGATGGATTGTTCCGCCCTCCAACTGGTAGCCGCGACCGTCGAGCGCGGCCACGAGTTCGTCGGCGATATCAGGCACGCGGAAGAGAGGCGTCTGGCCATGACCGATATAAAAGGCCTCGGCAGCGTCGAGCACTGTTTCAGGCGCTCCCCGCCTGCCCCGCAAAGGATTGGCTGAGTTCGCGCGCCGGGTCCTGCCACCCGAGCGCCTCAGAACCCAGCCATGGAAGACCGTCTCGGAGGCCGCCGGCCAGGCTGCGCGGCATGCCTCTTCCATCCGCCAATTGAGATCGTCGTCAGCCATGCGCGCCCCCGTCACGCGTCGGCTTCCCGCAGCGCTTCCTCCATAAACATGTCGGGGTCGCTGCAGAAGTCGCGCATCATGCGAAAGTGATCGGTGTCGGTGAAATCTGTCGGGTCGAGCCCGAACCGGCTGATGCGGAACAATTGCGCTCCGGGACAAGCCATCAACAGCGGCGAGTGTGTCGCCATGATCACCTGCGCGGTGCCGGACTGGTCCATGCGCCGCAGCATCTTGAGCAGTTCGATCTGGCGCGATGGCGAAAGCGCGCTCTCCGGTTCGTCGAGGATGTAGATGCCTTGCCTGCGGCAGCGCTCCTCGAAAAAGCGGATGAACCCCTCGCCGTGCGACCAGGAGAGGAAATCCGGCGGCGGCGGCTTGAACGGGTCTTCCAGTGCCGCCTGGTCGAGGTAACGTGCCACGGAATAGAAGGATTCGGCGCGAAAGAACCAGCCGGCGGTAACCTTTGGCAGCCAGTGGCCACGGAATGTGTTGGCCAATGCGGCGCCGCTCTTGTCGATGGCGCTGGAGTGGTCGACCGGGCGATAGCCCTTGCCGCCGCCGGCCTCGTCGTAGCCGGCCAAAGCGCCGATCGCCTCGAGAAGCGTGGATTTGCCGGTGCCGTTCTCGCCGACGATGATGGTGATGGGGGTGGTGAATTCGAGTTGGAATTCGTGGCCGCGAAAGAGCGGCAGGTTCCAGGGATATTTTTCCCAGTCGGACACCCGCTCCGGATCGAGCAGGATACGCTTGAGATAGGGCGCCTTGAGCCGTGTCAGCTGTTTGCGGTAGGCCATCAATCAGGCAGCGAAATCGTGCCGTCTTCGGCGATCGGAAAGGCCGGATTGTGCGCCACTTCCCAGACATGCCCGTCGGCATCGGCGAAATAACCGTACCAGCCGCCCCAGAAGGCGCGGCCGGCCGGCTTGACGATACGGCCGCCGGCTTTCTCAGCCATCGCCAGCACCTCGTCGACTTCAGCGTCGGAGCGGGTGTTGTAGGCGAGATAGACAGCGGAGGGCGCCCTGGCGAAGGTGATGCCCGAATCCGCCTCGGCGCTGGCACGCGGAAACAGGCCGAGAATGGCGCCGCCCATCTGGAAGAAGGCGACGCCGTCGGTGATGCCGGCATGCCGCCTCAGGCCCATCGCCTCGTAGAACCGCACGGCGCGATCGAGATCGTCCGTGGCGATGGTGACGATGGAGATGCGCGGTTCCACGGTTACTCGTCCGTCCATTCCGGCTTGCGCTTGCCGATGAAGGCGCCGATGCCCTCCTCCGCGTCGCGCGCCAGCATGTTCTCGACCATGACGCGGCCGGTATAGGCATAGGCATCCGCCAGCCCCATCTCGGCCTGCGCGTAAAAGGCCTCCTTGCCGATCTTCACCACCAAAGATGATTTGGAAGCAATGGTTTGCGCGTATTTGGTGACGATCTGATTCAGGTATTCGCGCGGCACGACGCGGTTTACCAGGCCGAATTCCTTGGCGGTGGCCGCGTCGATCGTCTCGCCGGTCAGGAGCATCTCCATCGCCTGTTTGCGCGAGACGTTGCGCGACAGCGCCACCATCGGCGTGGAACAGAACAGCCCGATGTTGACGCCCGGCGTGCAGAACGTCGCCTCATGGGAGGCGATCGCCAGGTCGCAGCTGGCGACAAGCTGCAGGCCGGCGGCGGTCGCCAGGCCGTCGACTTCGGCGATGACAGGCAAGGGATGGCGCACAATCGCCTGCATCAGCGTCGCACAGGCGGCGAACGTCTCTTCGAAAAAGGCCTTGCCGCGATCGGCGTCGGCGCGGCGCGCCGTCATTTCCTTGAGATCATGGCCGGCGCAGAATACTTTTCCGGCTGCCGACAGCACGATGACGCGAACGGCCTTGTCGTGCTTGGCGCGGTCGAGTTCGGCGGTCAGTGCCGCCATTACCCCAAGCGACAGGGCGTTGGCAGGAGGATTGGAGAGCGTCAGGCGCAGCACACCCTTGTCCAGCCTGGTCGTGACCGGCCCTTCGACAGCGACAGGCTTGATGGCAAGGATTTCGGCCATGGCTGAGATCTCCGCGATTCCGAACGGGCTGGCAGAGTATCTAATATCGGATCGGGTTTCATCCAACACCCATCGCTTGCGCCAGAAGACTGAAGATGTTGCCAGGAATGCCCAGCTGCGCCCATACAGGCCTGCGCAGAACGAGAGACCGACATGCCCGCCCAGACCAATCTCAAACCGGTGCTGACCGCAGCGCAGATCAATACGCTGATGGAGACCGTCTTCCCGCAACTCAACGAGAATTCCGCCGCCTATGAGGCGATCGACGTGTTCCCCGGCGGCTGCATCGTGCGACTCAATGCTGGCGAGCGGCATCTGCGTCCCGGCGGCACGGTGTCCGGCCCGGCCCTGTTCACGCTGGCCGATATTGGCGGTTATGTCTGCGTGCTCAGCCATGCCGGGCCGGATGCGCTCTCGGTCACCACCAACCTCAACATCAACTTCGTGCGCAAGGCCGAGGCCGGACCGATCGACGGCCATTGCCGCATCCTGAAGCTGGGAAAGAGCTTGATGGTGTTCGACATCGACATCGTCGCCGGCCCGGAAGGACACACGATCGCGCACGCCACGGGCACCTATTCGATCCCGCCGAAGCGCATTGGCGATGTGGTAAAATAATACCTTTTTCCTAGACCATTGTTTTTGTTATCATTTCTCCATTTGAGAGCCTTTTGATCGGCTTGACGCGCAATTCCCCCTCGCCTATAAGCCCTCACGAAGCAGCGGCCCGCAAAGGCCGCCGTTTTGTTATTGGCGGCGGGCAGGCGCTCATCGTCAATCCAAGCAACAAGAAACGCCTTCCCCGTGAAGGTCAGAACCGAGAGCAGAAAACATGACAACCTTTTCGCAGAAGCCTGCGGATGTGGTGAAGAAGTGGATCCTGATCGACGCCGAGGGTCTCGTCGTTGGTCGTCTGGCCACTGTCATCGCCAATCATCTTCGCGGCAAGCACAAGCCGACCTTCACCCCGCATGTCGACGACGGCGACAATGTCATCGTCATCAATGCCGACAAGGTGGTGTTCACCGGCAAGAAGTTCACCGACAAGGTCTATTACTGGCACACCGGCCACCCCGGCGGCATCAAGGAGCGCACCGCGCGCCAGCTGCTCGAGGGCCGTTTCCCCGAGCGTGTCGTCGAAAAGGCCGTTGAGCGCATGGTGCCGCGTGGTCCGCTTGGCCGTCGCCAGATGAAGAACCTGCGCGTCTATGCAGGCGCAGAGCATCCGCATGTTGCCCAGCAGCCAGAAGTCCTCGACGTGGCCAAGCTGAATTCCAAGAACAAGAAGGTCGCATAAGATGGCTGAGCTTTCCTCGCTCGCAGAACTGGGCGCCGCCACCGGCAACACCAACACGCAGGCCGCGGCCCCGGTCCACGTCCAGAAGCTCGACAAGTCGGGCCGCGCCTATGCCACCGGCAAGCGCAAGAACGCCATTGCGCGCGTCTGGGTGAAGCCGGGCTCCGGCAAGATCGTCGTCAACGACAAGGAATTCGCGACCTATTTCGCGCGTCCGGTCCTGCAGATGATCCTCAACCAGCCGATCATCGCCTCCAACCGCGCGGGCCAGTACGACATCGTCGCCACCGTCGTCGGCGGCGGTCTCTCCGGCCAGGCCGGTGCGGTTCGTCACGGCATCTCCAAGGCGCTGACCTACTACGAGCCGGCGCTGCGCGCCGTGCTCAAGAAGGGCGGCTTCCTGACCCGCGACAGCCGCGTCGTCGAGCGCAAGAAGTACGGCAAGGCGAAAGCCCGCCGCAGCTTCCAGTTCTCGAAGCGCTAAGCGCTCCGCGGTTTTGGACAATCGAAAAGGCCGCCTCCGGGCGGCCTTTTTGCATTGCGCATCCCCTATCCGGCGGAATGGCCGCGTCGCGGATGAACAGGAATGCGCAGACCGCCGAGAACGCCACGGGCGCGGCATTCGATGCAAGCCGTGTTGTACATCCGGCAAATGTCAGGCCAGGCAAATTTCCTGCGGTCCGTCGCGCGCGGCGCGGCACCATGCTACGAGACAGGGACCGGCCTTTTCGATCCAAAGTATATCTGGATAGGTAGTTCTTAGGGGGAGATCTCGGATGTCGTCACCCGAACCGATCAAATTCACCGACGGCGCGGCTTACGAGCGCTTCATGGCTCCCTGGAGCCGATCCGCCGGGGCTTTGTTCATCGACTGGCTGGCGCCGGACCCCGGACGGGCCTGGGTTGATGTCGGTGCCGGCAACGGCGCGTTCACTGAGCTCATTCTAGCGAAGTGCGCCCCTTCGTCCGTTTGCGCGATCGATCCCTCCGACGCGCAGATTGCGACTGCTCGGCAGAAAATCTCGGCAAAGCAGGTCGAGCTGTCGATTGGCGATGCGATGGCCCTTCCTTACGACGCCAACCGCTTCGACGTCGCGGTGATGGCGCTGGTGCTGTTCTTCGTCCCCGACCCGCGCAAGGGCGCCTCGGAAATGCTCCGCGTCACCAAGCCCGGCGGCATTGTCGCGTCCTACACCTGGGACGTCATGCGCGGCGGCACCCCTACGCAGCATTTGTGGGAGGAGATGGACGCGATGGGCAAACCGGCCGCACGTCCGCCGAGCGCGGAGGTCTCGCGTTTCGCGGCGCTGAAGGCGCTTTGGGCGGAGCTCGGCATCCGCGATGTCGAGACGCGCGAGCTTGTCGTCGAACGCACCTTCGCCGACTTCGACGATTATTGGCTATCCATGGTCGTGAGCAGCCCGAGCGGAATCGTCGGGAAGCTGTCGGATGCGGAGAGCGCGGAGCTTAAACGCCGACTAAAGGACAGACTGCCGGCAAGCGCCACGGGAGCGATCACGGTTCACGCATGGTCGACGGCGATCAAGGGGCGAAAGGCCGCTTAATGCATGCGACGCCTTACGTCGCCGCTTTCTTCTTCGCCTTCGGCTTGGCCGGCTTCGGTGCAAGTCCGTCCGGATCGTCGCCGTTGAACAGCAACGCGATGCGCTCGTAGCTCTGGCTCAATTGATGCTGGCGGTCGCGGCAGGCTCGATGCGTTCGCCCGTCCCGGCGTAGGGCACGCGAAAACCGTTCGCCGCCAGCCAGTCGATTGCCGCCTTCGGCTCGTCGGTCTGGATGATGGTGGCGCCACGATCGGCCCAGAAACCCCAGGCTTCGCGCGGCAGGCTGGCCTTGACCGCCAGTTCGTCGCCACGGCCGCCGGCCAGGAAGCCGCCCGGCTTGTTGACGATGGCGTAGGTGTCGGCCCAGATGTGCCAGTTACCCCGCACCGCGGCGGCCCGCATGCGCGTGCTGAACAGGGGGCCACCGGTCTCGGTCAGCGTCTCGGCACCCGCCCGCCAGGTGATCAGCTCGATCGCATGCGGCGAGAAAGCGTGGTCGACCGTCTCGGCGAAACCGGCATCGTGTACCGCGTCATCGGCGATGATCGGCATGAACTGGAAACCGCCGCCGATGGCGGCCATCGCGGCCTTGACCGTGGCGATCCTGTTCTGGTTCCAGAGGTTCTCCTTGACGATGACTTGATCGGACATGCCGAGATCGCGCGCCACCGCGATCATGCCCGGGAGGTCGCCGACGTCGAGCTTGTTGTCGAGGTTGATGAGGATCCGGTCCCTGGTCGCCAGCAGCATCTCGCGCAGCGTCGAGACCCTCTCGTTGGTGACAGAGCCGGTGCCCTCGACCACCAGCCGACATGCCCTGAGTTCGTCCAGCGTATAGTTCACCACCTCGCCCTTGCAGGTCGTGGTGCGATCGAGCCAACTGTCATGCATGACGACGAACGCGCCGTCCTTCGAGCGCCTGATGTCGACCTCGACGATTTCGGCACCCATGGTGATTGAACCCTCAACCGCGGCAATCGAGTTTTCCGCATAGAGCGTCTTGCCGGCCTGCATGCCGCCGGCCCGGTGCGCGGCCACCATGACATGGTCGCGCCACTGGTTGGCATGCCCGAAGCGGTCGAGAATCTGCCTGGCGCGGCTTTCGCCCGCCGAGGCCTGGCCGCAGGCAGCCGCAAGTACCGTGGAAATCAGAAGGCTCAGCCAGATTGTCCGCATCGAGAATCGCTCCTTGCAGGATCGAAACCCGGATAGGCGGTCCCCGTGACAGGGAGGTGAACGAAGCCGGCTAGTGATAGTGCGTCAGATGCGCCTGGATAGCCGGCGGAACCATGCCATGGCCGGCATCTCGACCAGGCGCCACGTAATCCAGGAGGCGGCGATGGTGGCGACGAGCATGATGACGATTGCCCCGGTCCCGGCCCAGCCGGCGCCGAAGCCGGTCGCGGGCTGTCCGCGCAGCACGAAGTCGCCGATCAGGCCAAGGCCGAGCCTGCGCTCGACGAGCCCGGCAAAATTGATCAGACGCGCCTGGACGAAGATGTGGACCATGTAGATCGAATAGGACAGCGCGCCGAGCGTGAGCATGAACGGCGTCCTCAGCAAGGCGGAGATCCATCCGCCTTCATGGGCGAAGAGAAACAGCGCCAGTACGAACACCACAGGCGCGGCGATGCCGAAATCATTGCTGCCCGCCAGCGAGACGAAAAGGACGATGACCGCCACCATGACGATTTCGGCAAGCGTCCAGTCCATGCGCGGGCCGCTCCTGGCAAGAAGCTGTCGCGCCCCTGCAATGGAATCATGCTGAAACCAGGCCAGCAGGGCACCGAGCGAGAAGCCGTAGAGACAGCGGATGAAGCCGAAATCGTAGGACACGTCCATATGATGCGTGGAGAAGCCGAGCAGGAACAGCGGCGCGGTGACGGCGGCGGCGACAAACCATATCCAGGCACGCGCGCCGGCGACGAAGACCACGCCCGCGAACAAGAGATAGGCGAAGAACTCGGCCGAAATGCTCCAGCTTGGCGCATTCCAGGTCAATTGATCCTCAAAGCCCATTCCCTGCAGCAGAAGCAGATTGGCAAGCAGACTCCCAGGGTCGAAACCGCTGGTGAAAGGAGCTGCGCCGGTGCCATGCAGTTGCGGCAGCATCAGCCGCAGCAACTCGAATCCCGCAAAGGCCGCAAGCATCAGCAGATGCAGCGGGTATATGCGGCCGAAACGCACCAGCGCGAAGCGGGCGACCTCTTCCGGCCGGCTCAGCCGATTGGCGTAGCTGCTGGCGATGACGAAACCGGAAAGAACGAAGAAGAAGTCGACGAAAAGGTAGGACGAACCCACAAAGGCGCTTTGCGAGATAGACGAGGCGGTCGGGAAGTGAAACAGCGCCACCAGAAGCGCGCAGATGCCGCGCCACGAATCGAGAACCTGGAAGCGCTCTCCCGCTACCGTACCGGCATGGGTCGACACCACGGCATGGGACGGATTAAGAAACGCGGTCTGCGTCATGATGATACAAATCCTGTCTTGCCGTGGCACCCGGGCGGCACCGTTTCGTCTCCCCAAGCTGTGACTGGCATCTTCCGTGCCGGTTCTGTAGTTGTTGCACCCCGATGAAAACGAGGACCAGTAATGGCGACCAAGAACATCGACCATGCCTTCACCGCCCGCTCCAAAACCGGCGGCGCCCTTGAGCCGACCTATTCCGGCGCGCTGTCGTTCATGCGGCGCAAATACACCAAGGACGTGAAGGGCGCGGACGCGGTGGTGTGGGGCATTCCCTTCGACGCCGCCGTCACCAACCGGCCCGGCGCCCGCTTCGGGCCGCAGGCGATTCGCCGTGCCTCCGCGATCCTCGACAATGACCCGCAATACCCGTTCTCGCGCGATCTGTTCGAGCATCTGGCCGTGGTCGACTATGGCGACTGCCTGCTCGACTCCGGCAACCACCAGAAGACGCCCGGCACGATCGAGCGCGAAGCAGCGAAAATCCTGAAGTCGGGCGCCTTCCTGCTGACGCTTGGCGGTGACCATTTCGTCACTTGGCCGCTGCTCAAGGCGCATGCCGCGATCCACGGACCGCTCGCCTTGGTGCAGTTCGACGCGCACCAGGATACGTGGGAAGACGACGGCAAGCGCATCGACCACGGATCCTTCGTCGGCCGTGCGGTCAAGGAAGGCATCATCGACCCCGACCGGTCGATCCAGATCGGCATCCGAACGCACGCGCCCGACACGTTCGGCATCAAGATCCTCTACGGCCATGAGATCGAGGAGATGCGTGCATCCGACATCGCCTATGCCATCGTCGACCGCACGGGCGGCAAGAAGACTTATCTGACCTTCGACATCGACTGCCTTGACCCGGCCTATGCGCCCGGCACAGGCACGCCGGTGGCCGGCGGGCCTTCGTCGGCGAAGATCCT
Source organism: Mesorhizobium sp. GW821-FHT07A06 (assembly GCF_059419085.1). NCBI lineage: Bacteria > Pseudomonadati > Pseudomonadota > Alphaproteobacteria > Hyphomicrobiales > Phyllobacteriaceae > Mesorhizobium > Mesorhizobium sp. GW821-FHT07A06. The sequence goes on along the minus strand of NZ_JBWKRC010000001.1, from coordinate 747,541 downwards.
GTCGACGCTGCGTCAGCTCAACCAGGTCGATATTGTCGGTGCCGACGTGGTGGAGGTTGCGCCGGCCTACGATCACGCCGATATAACGGCGATCGCCGGCTCGATGGTCGCCATGCAGTATCTCGGCCTGCTGGCCGAACGAAAGGCACGACAGTTAGAAATGAACAACGGCAATCATAACGGTGCCGCGGTGAATCAGGGTCACGGCATATAGTTTTGAAATATCAGGGAATTTGATCAGGTCATGAAACCGAAAATCTTCATCGACGGCGAGCACGGCACCACCGGCCTCCAGATCCGGGCACTGCTTGCCGAGCGTGGCGACCTGGAGATCATTTCCATTCCCACCGAGCGCCGCAAGGAGACGGCGGCGCGCGCCGAATTCCTCAATGCCGCCGACATCGCGATCCTGTGCCTGCCGGACGACGCGGCGAAGGAGAGCGTCTCGCTGATCGCCAACGACACCACCAAGGTCATCGATGCGTCGACCGCGCATCGCGTCGCCGAAGGCTGGGCATATGGCTTCGCCGAGATGGACAAGGATCAGGCCAAGACGATCGCCACGGCCAAGCGCGTCGCCAATCCCGGCTGCTGGCCGCAGGGACCGATCGCGACACTGCGGCCATTGGTTGCCGCCGGCCTGCTGCCAACCGATTTCCCCATCACCGTCAACGGCATTTCGGGCTATTCGGGCGGGGGGCGGCCGATGATCGAGGACTATGTCGCCAAGGGCGAGGACGCCTCGGAGTTCCTGCCCTACGGCCTGACCCTGCAGCACAAGCACGTACCGGAACTGAGGGCCTATGCGAAGCTGTCGCATGATCCGATCATGCAGCCGGCGGTGGGCAATTTCGCACAGGGCATGATCACCGTGGTGCCGCTGCAGCTTGGCGGCCTGGACCATGTGCCGACGGGCGCGGAGCTCCATGCGGCCATTGCCGACCATTTCGCCGCGATCAAGGGCGGCGTGGTGGAAGTGGCGCCTTACGCCCATCTGGAGCGTGTGCCGGAGATCGATCCCGAGATCTACAACGGCACCAACCGCATGAAGGTCTACGTCTTTGCCAACGACAAACGCGCGCAGGCACTGCTGCTGGCGGTCTATGACAATCTCGGCAAGGGTGCCTCGGGGGCGGCCGTCCAGAACATGGACCTGATGCTCGGCCTTTGATGGACGCACCGGGCTTCCCGGCGCGCTGGAAGGTCAGCGCGCCCGAACTCATTGCCGAGACCTTTTCGAGCCGCATCTGGAAGGTTGTCCGCGAGGACGGCTCGCCGGCCGTCGTCAAGGCGCTCAAGCCTTTCGACGATGTCGCCGACGAGTTGCGCGGCGAGCATTTCCTTGCCTGGCGGCGGGGCGAAGGCGCGGTGCGCCTGCTTGCCCGCTCCGGCCATAGCATGCTGCTCGAATATGCCGGCGATACGCTGCTCTCACGGGTTCTCGATGAACAGGGCGACGACGCCGCAACAGAGATAGCGGCGGATCTGATGGCGAAATTGTTTTCGCCATCGAAGCACCCCTTCCCGCCCGAGCTTCAGCCGCTCAGGGAACGGTTCGCCAGCCTGTTCAAGAAAGCAGCAACAGACCGCGGCGCCCGCCGCGACAGCCTCTATGTCGAGGCCGCCGCCATCGCCGATCGGCTGCTGGATGACCCGCATGACGTCAGGCCGCTGCATGGCGACCTGCATCACGAAAACATCTTGCACGGGCCGCGCGGCTGGCTGGCGATCGACCCGAAGGGCGTGCTTGGCGATCCCGGCTTCGACGCCGCCAACATGTTCTACAATCCGCTCGACCGCGACGCGCTCTGCCTCGATCCTCTACGGATCGCGCACATGGGCGAAGTCTTTGCCAGGACGCTGGGGCAGTCTCCGGCCGCGATACTGGATCATGCCATCGCCTATGGCTGCCTGTCCGCGGCATGGCACCACGAGGACGACAATGCGGCCGAGGAGAACCGCGAGCTGTCGATCGCCAAGACGATTCGGGCCGTGCGGACGCATTTCTGACCGGGGAACGGCTCGACGGCGAGAAACCACGCAGTCCGACGAATTCTGGATGTGACGAGCTGATCGGCTCGGGTTCAATTCCTGAGCGCGACCTCTTGCGGCAAGGGGTAGGCTCCCTTGGTGCCGCGCCAATGAGCGGCGGCAAAGCCCAGAACGATCAGTGCGAAACCCTGATGGGTGAGCGCCATATGCAGCGGCACCTGCATCAGCAGCGTACCGATGCCGATCGACGCCTGCACCAGCACCAGCACGAACAATAGCGTCGCGCGACGGGCGTGGGTTGAGCCGGGCAAGCGGATCCGTGTCGCGATCATGTGCCAGAGCGCGACGGCGAAGACCGTATAGGCACCGAACCGATGGACGAACTGCACCGTCTTCGGGCTTTCGAAGAAGTTGCGCCATGCCGGCTCGAGGATCAGCAGATCGCCGGGGATGATCTTGCCGTCCATCAGCGGCCAGGTGTTGTAGCTCAAACCGGCATTGAGACCTGCGACAAGGCCGCCGAGATAAATCTGGATCAACGCCAGAAGCACGATGAAGCCGGCCAGGCGCTGCGTCGAGCGATCGGCCGCGGGTTCGGAATGCGGCGCCAGCCCGCGCGCCACGACCATGGTGGCGGTGAAGATCAGCGCAGCCAGTGTCAGATGCGTCGCCAGCCTGTACTGGCTCACCGACACACGATCGACCAAGCCGGAGGCCACCATCCACCAGCCGATGGCGCCCTGCAGGCCGCCGAGGAGAAGAATGCCGACCAGCTTTGGTCCCAAGCCGCGCTCGATGCGGCGTGTCACCCAGAACACCAGCAGCGGCAAGGCAAAGACCAGGCCGACGCTGCGCGCCAACAGACGGTGCGCCCACTCCCACCAGAAGATCGACTTGAACGCCTCGATGCTCATCCCCTTGTTGAGCTCGGTGTATTGCGGGATCTGCTGGTAGCGCTGGAATTCCTCTTGCCACTCGGCGTCATTGAGCGGCGGGATGACGCCATGGATCGGCCGCCATTCGGTGATCGACAGGCCCGACTCGGTAAGCCGCGTGGCGCCGCCGACCAGCACCAGTGCAAACAGCACCAGAAGCACGACATAAAGCCAGCCCCGAACCAGCGCCCGGTTGTGCAGGTCGCGGTCTCGGGCAGCGTATGGCGCAGCGGCGGCTGATATGGCAGCCATGATCTTGTCCCGGCAGGTTGAAGTCGCGGATAGGTGAACCATCGCACCCCTGCTGGCAAGGCCATCCGGCGCGGCACGCCGTCGCGCCGCCCGCGGCGGGTTGCGCGCATCTTGCGTTCGGCTTAAGCGATAGCGATCAACGAGGCCAAGCCATGCCCATTCGCCTGAAGAAGCTGATCGGAATGTTCCTGCTGGTGGCGCTGGTGATCATCTATGCGCTCGTCGCATCGATCTTCGCGGTCGCCCGTTTGTCGGAATCGGGCGCTTTGGTGCAATTCCTGTTCTTCCTGCTCAGCGGACTGCTGTGGGTGCTGCCGGCGATGGGCATCATCAAGTGGCTGATGCTGGAACCGCGGGTGAAACGCTGACGCTGCGCCAGCCCGTCGGTCAGACGGTGACGACCATCTTGCCGGCATTGGCGAGCGGCGTGGTCACGCCCGACAGCATGGTGCGGATGTGGGCCAGGCTCTGGTAGCGGCCATTGATCGAAATGCGCGGCAAGGCATGCAGGAAGCCGGCATGTTCGGCGCGCAGCACGCCATGGCGGGTCGTCACGGCGGAGACATAGCCGGCGTCACGGGCAAAGCCCACTTCGCGGCAGCCGACGGCGCTCGCATAGCCATACGGATAGGCGAAATGGCGGGGCTCCCTGCCGAGTTCGGCGCGCAACTTGTCCCTTACAGCACCGATCTCATGCCGCGCATCGGCTTCGGAAAGCCGCTTCAGATTGCTGTGGTTGATCGTATGGGCGCCAATCGTCACCAATGGATGCGCCGCGACAGTGCGAATCTCATCCCAGTTCATCAGTGTCCGCAGGCGCGGAGCGTCCGCGTCGACGCCATTTGATTTGGCCAGATCGCGTAGCACGGTCCGCAAATCCTCCTCGCGAACCTCGGTGGCGAGATAGGCATGCAGCCGGGCTATCGCCTGGGTTTTCCTGGCGGGGGTCGCGCAATCGACCACCGCCGGACCGTTTGGGGTCGCGAGCGTCAGGCGATCGCACGCATTGACGATGTCCTCGGCCACATCCCACCAGAGATCGGCGGTGCCGTCGATCAGGCCGGGCGCGACGTAGATGGTGATCGGCGCGCCGTGCTTTTCCAGCACCGGCAGGGCCTCGATCATGTTGTCGCGATACGCATCGTCGGCGGTGATGGTGGCGAACCGGCCGCCTTTGCCGCCTGCCTTGATGCGCTCCACGGCTTCGTCCATCGGGACGAAGGCATAGCCGTCCGCCTTCATGTCGGCGATCACCGCGTCAAGGAAGCTGGGCGCGATGTTGAGATGCCGGTTGACACTGTCTGGTTTTTCCGGTGTTGCCGTCACGCGGTGCAGCATCAGGATGGCGCCGATGCCGCCGACAAATGGCCTGGCCAACGGTGCAAGGCCGGTATAACGGGCGACGTTGAGCGCCAGTTTCCGGATTGCCTCCCCGCCGTCGATCATTCATTCACCTTTTGCGCCTAGGCTTGATCCAAGCACGGAATACGCCTGAGCGCCCCCCCCCAAATAGGGATCAATACGCCTTAAGGATTGAGGTATGGTTGACGCAATGGCGTCATTTGACGGCAATCGGCTCGCGGCGACCGAGGCGTCGCCACGCGCCCTGCCGAAGGATGCCGAGGGGCTGTCGGTTTCCGTCGTGGGTGCGGACGGGCTAGCGGCCTATGCGGAGTTTTGCCGGTCGGCGCTTAGCGCGCCGGCGCAGGGCGCGACATGGATCCTGAACTGGGCCGCTCAGGTCAAGCCGGATCTGCTCATGGCGACGCTCACTCTCGAAGGCAAGCCGGTCTTCGCGTTGGCGCTGGAGATTGTCAGCCGCGGCCCTTTCCGGGTCGCCCGTTTCATGGGCGACCGCCACGCCAATGGAAATTTCGCGGCAGCCGACACCCAATGGCTGAAAAGGGCGGATCGCGCGACCGTCCGCTCGATGTTCGCAGCCATCGCCAAGGCTCGTCCCGACATCGATCTCATCGCGCTGGAAAGGTTGCTGCCCGATCTCGACGGCATCGCCAATCCGCTCGCGTCGCTCGACCATTTTGCCAGCCCCAATCTTTCACTGGCCGTCAACCTTGCCGGTGGCTTCGATGCGTTGCTGCTGCGCGCCAGCGGCAAGCGCAAACGCAAGAAGCATCGTTCGCAGACGCGCAAATTCGAGGCCGTCGGCAGCCACCGGCGCATCGAGGCGCGAACTTCGGATGAAGTGGACAGGCTGCTCGACGCCTTCTTCGAGATGAAGGAACATCGCTTCCGCAAGATGGGCATTGCCAACGTCTTCGGCGACGCCCGGACACGCGCCTTCTTCCGGGGGCTGTTCACACAAGCCCTGGCCGAGGACAGGCCGTCCTTCGTGCTGCATGGCTTGGAGGTCGCCGGCAAGCTGCGCGCCGTCACCGGGTCGAGCCGTTCGGGCAAGCGCCTGATCTGCGAATTCGGCGCGATCGCGGAGGACGATCTCGCGCACAGCAGTCCCGGCGATTTCCTGTTCTTCGACAACATACAGGAAGCCTGCGATACCGGTTTTGCCGTCTATGATTTCTCCGTCGGAGACGAGGCCTACAAACGGCAGTGGTGCGATATCGAAACGCGGCATTTCGAAGTGCTGGTCCCGCTGACACTGAAGGGCCGCGCCCTGGCGCGGACGCTTCGCCAGGGCGTGCGGCTGAAGGCCTTCGTCAAGAACAGCCCGGCGATCTGGAAACTGACCAAGATGCTGCGCCGCAAGGCAGCAGGACAGCCAGCGCCCGCGGCTGTCGAGGACGACGGTTAAGCTCGCTTGGAAATGAGCGCCATGAAGCCGACCATCCGCACGCTATCCCTCCGGGAACTGACTGAGCTGATCGACTGGGCAGCCGCCGAGGGCTGGAACCCGGGCCTTGAAGACGCGGCGATGTTCCAGGCCGCGGAACCGGAGGGATTCATCGGCGCTTTTGTCGGCGACGAGATGGTCGCCGCTATCTCGGCAGTGGCCTATGGGCGCGATTTTGGTTTCATCGGCCTCTACATCAGCCGTCCGGACATGCGCGGCAAGGGCTACGGCAAGGCGGTGTGGGCCGCCGGCATGGCCAGGTTGGCCGGGCGCACCATCGGACTGGATGGCGTCGAAGAGCAGCGGGCCAACTACCAGAGCAAAGGGTTCAAGCCGGTCTACGAGACGATCCGCTACAGCGGGCGCCTTGCGGGCTCGCCCGTCGGCGCCGGGCGGCCGCGCATGGTGAGTGCGCAACCGGTGTCCGACATCATCGGATATGATGCGCTTTGCTTTCCCGCGCCCCGGCACTCTTTCCTGCAGCAATGGCTGCAGCCGCCTCACCACGCCCTGGCCGCGATCCAATCGTGGGGAATGGCCGGCTATGCGGTGGCCCGTTCCTGCCGCAGCGGCTTCAAGGTCGGCCCGCTCTTCGCCGACGACACGCAGACGGCGCTCGAATTGCTCGCAGAGCTGGCAAGTGCGTGCGAAGGCGGCGAACTGAACATCGACGTCCCGGCCACCCAAGTCGATTTCATCGCGGCGCTCGAGGCCGCCGGCTTCTCACCGACCTTCACCACCACCCGCATGTATCAAGGCCCGCCCCCGAAGCTTGATGCCAGCAGGGTATTCGGCGTGACGACGCTGGAACTGGGATAGGCCAGGCGTGCCTGCGAACAGCGGCTGTTCAGGCCGCCGAACGCCGGCCCGGAGTTCCCGGTGGTTCGTGGCCAAGCGGCGTCACCAGCGTCAGGTCGGGGTAGCCGCTCTCGATCAGCTTGACCGCTGCCTGCGTCACCTCGTCGTCCGGCTCCAGCATGGACAGGAACACTTCGGTCGTGTCGCCGCCCAGACGGCTGATGCCTTGCGCATCGGCCGGCCCGCACTCGACCACCACCAGATCATAGGCCGTGGTCAGCGACTGCATGATGATCGGCAACCTGTCGGCGGCGCGCATGGCGCGGACCGGATCAGCGGTGCCGACCGGAATGACGTGGCAATCGGAATAGAGATCTGCATGGATGACGTCGCTGAACTGCGCCTGCGACGCGAGCAGATCGGTGATGCCCGGGAAAAGCCCGCTGTCCAGCATTGGCCGCGAAGCAGCACCCGAGGCGGTAAGATCGAGCAGCAGGACGCGCAGGCCGGCGTCGGACACCTCGCGCGCCACCAGAACTGCCGATGCTGCTGCCTCGTCGCCTTCGGGCGAAACGAATATGGCGCGTGCGGCACCGCTGGCGATCAGCTTTTCCGCGGCCTTCTCGATGTCGATTTCACCGAGCACCGAGCGCGGCCTCTGGACCTCCGCGACGGGTTCCGGCTCGACAGCTGATACGGCCTTGGCGACAGGCTCTGCCCCGGCGGCTGGCTCAGGCTCGGTAGCAGGCGCAGGCTCGGCAATGGGCTGGGCTCGCACCGTCATCTCGGAATCCGCGACCGTTTCGGCCCATGGCACCTCAGCACCACGATTGGCGAACTCACCGACGACAGCAGGCTCCAGTCGGGCAGTTGGCTCCAGGGGAGCGGCCGGCTCCTGGCGGGCGGTTGTCGGCATCGCCACTTCGTCGATCGGCTCAAAACGGGCGCCCGTGGCCGGGCGCATCGCACGGCCCGAGAAGAGTTCCCGCAGCAGCGTAAAGACCGCCGCCAGCAGAAGCGAAGCGGCGGCGGCGGCACCAACGATCGGCCCGACCTTGGGGAAGTATGGCTCGGAGGGCACCGAAGCCGGCGAGGAGACACGAGCGTCGACCGGCACATAGTTGCGGTCCTGGCGCGAAGCCGCCTCGCGGTAGTTGGTCAGATAGAGTTCTAGCTGTTGGCGCTTGGCCGCCGCATCGCGCTGCAGCGCGTCGAGCCCGACCTGCTGTTCGCCAGCCTGCGCCGAGGCCGCCTTCAGCGTGTTGACGTCGGCGACGAGCTGGTTTTCGCGCGCCTTGGCGGCATCGGCCTGCATGACCAGGCCCTTCATGACCTTCTGTGCTTCGCCGCGGATCTGCGCATCGAGATCGGCCAGTTGTGATTTCGCCGCGCGAACGCGCGGATGATTGTCGAGCATCGTCGTCGACAGATCGGCGATATTGGCGCGCAGCTCGACCTGGCGCTCCCGCAAACGCTGGATCAGGTCGGACGACAGCACTTCCGGCAGCGAATCCAGCGAGCCGCCATTCTGCAGCGCCTTGCGTACGCTGTCGGCGGTGCCTTCGGCCGCGGCGCGGTTGGCCCGCACCCGCGACAATTCGGTCGACAGCTCGGCCAGTTGCTGTGTGGCCAGGGTGGAATTGTTACCGCCCATCAGGAGGTCCGACTGGCCGCGGTACGCCGCGACCTTGGCCTCGGCATCCCTGACCTGCTTCGACAGGTCGGCGATCTCAGGCGCCAGGAAATCCGCGGCGGCGGTGTTCGACTCGCTCTTGGCCGCGCCCTGCCCCGCAATATAGGCAGCGGCAATGGCGTCAGGGATTGCCGCGGCGAGCTTGGGATCCTCGGATGAGAACTCGATGGCAATGATGCGTGTCTTTTCAACGCCAAAGACGTTGAGCTTCTCGCGCATCTTCTTCAACACGCGTTCGTCGGCCGGAATATCCATCGGATCGTTCTTCAGCCCAAGCAGGATCAGCACGCGGCTGAGGGACGACATGTTGATCGTTTCGTCGAATTCGGGCAGCCGCGCCAGACCGAGTTTCCGCGCCACCTGCTTGAGGATTTCGTTGGACGAAATGATCTGGACCTGGGTGGCGACGCCTTGCTCGTCGAGGATCGGCTTGTCGCCGTCATTGTTGCTGCCGGCCGGGCGGGTATAAACGGATTCGCGCGGGGCGATTTCCACCTGCGTCTGCGCCTTGTAGTGCCGTGTCGCCAACGACGCGAAAGCAAACGCCAGGCCTGTCACCGCCAGAACAAAGAGCAATATGCGCAGCCAGTTCCTCGCCAGGCTGGCGAAAAGCTGCCTGAGGTCGACATCGACATCTGCGGCCGCGGACTGAACGGACATGCATCCCTACTCCGAAACTGGGTCAGGATGCACCGTAAACAACTATGGTAACTCAGCAGTTAAGATCGCGGTAATACTCCATTAGGGATCATTGGCGAGCGGCTAGAAAAAACGACAAAATGGCGAAATCCCTGCCGGCGCGAGCTCTATCGGCCGGCGCCTTTACCGGCCATTAACCCTAACAGGATGATAACGAACCCGATCCCAGATGTTTGCTGCGACGCCGCAGCGGCCAGTCGAAGGTACGTATCCGGTCATGAAAAGCACTGCTTCCCTCGTTCGCGCGCTGCTTGCCGTATCGATGCTCGCCGGCTGCTCCAGCTACCGCCCGCCGCCGGCCGCCTTCCACGAAGTCCTCGACCAGCCTTATCGCCTCGGCGCCGGCGACCGCGTGCGCGTCACCGTGTTCGAACAGGACGGCCTGACCAACACCTACAGTGTCGACCAGTCCGGCTATCTCTCCTTCCCGCTTGTCGGCGCCGTGCCCGCGCGTGGTCACACAGCACAGCAGATGGAAAAGGAGATCGCCGACAAATTGCGGCAAGGCTATCTGCGCGACCCCGACGTTTCGGTCGAGATCGACCGCTACCGGCCGATCTTCGTCATGGGCGAGGTGGGTGCTGCCGGCCAGTATTCCTACGTGCCCGGCCTGACGGTGCAGAAGGCCATCGCCATCGCCGGAGGCTTCACGCCACGCGCCAACCAGGAAAGCGTCGACATCACCCGCGACATCAACGGCAAGGTGATGACCGGGCGCGTGGTCACCTCCGACCCGCTGCTGCCCGGGGATACCGTCTTCGTCCGCGAACGCCTGTTCTGACAGATATCACGTGGCGGACAAGCTCAGGATCGTCCACTGCTTTCGTTCACCCGTCGGAGGAATTTTCCGGCATGTGCGCGACCTGACGGAAGCTCAGGTCGCGGCCGGTCATGTGGTCGGGATCGTCTGCGATTCGACCACCGGCGGCGAATTCGAGGAACGCCTGTTCGAGCAGATGAAGGGCACGCTGGCGCTCGGTATCCATCGCACGCCAATGCAGCGCCATGTCGGCCCGGGCGATCTCGCCTCGGCCCGGCGCACCTACAGGATCATCAAGGAATTGCAGCCGGACGTCCTGCACGGGCACGGTGCCAAGGGTGGCGCCTATGCCCGTCTGTTCGGCTCATTGTTGCGGGTATCAAGGTCTCGCGTAGCCCGCCTTTATTCGCCGCATGGCGGCTCCCTCCACTATGACGAAACAACGGCCACGGGGAGGCTATTCTTCGCACTGGAGCGCTCCATGGCGCGCTTTACCGATTGCCTGCTCTTCGTCTCGGATTATGAGCGGCGAACCTATCGCAGGAAGGTGGGCGAGCCGCCGATCCCGAACACACTGGTCTACAACGGACTGCGCGCCGCGGAATTCGAACCGGTGGCGATCGAACCCGATGCGGCGGATCTGCTCTACATCGGCATGATGCGGGACCTGAAGGGCCCCGACATCTTCATCGATGCACTGGCGGCCGCCGGTCCCCGGCTTGGCCGTGCGCTGCGCGCGGTGATGGTCGGCGACGGCGACGACCTGCCGCGTTATCACGCGCAAGTGAAGCGCCTTGGGCTTCAGGACCATGTCCGCTTCCTGCCGCCGATGCCGGCCAGGGAGGCCTTCGCGCTGGCGGCGCTCGTCGTCGTTCCCTCGCGCGCCGAAGCCATGCCCTATATCGTGCTGGAGACACTCGCCGCGGCAAGGCCCATGATCGCGACCTCGGTCGGCGGCATACCGGAGATTTTCGCTGCCGGCTCCCCTGCCCTGATCAGGCCCGATCCCATCGAACTCACTGACAAGATGAGTGAGGCGCTGGCCGATCTCGCAGCCTACGGCAAGCTGATGCCCGACGGCGCCAACCTCAAGGCACGCTTCGGCGCCGACGTCATGGCCGCCGAAATCGAGAAGGCCTATTTCGCCGCGCTCGGCAGGTGACGCCCCAAGCCTTTCCAAAGCCACGTGTTGTTTCAAGGGTTTCTTAGCTCTCTTTTGCTAATCACCCAGGGGAAGCTTGCGGACTGTTCCATGAACGAGATCGACCCCGCGCGCCGCTTTTCAGCAGAAGCGGTGCGTAAATTCGACGGCCCGGCCGATGGCGATGCGCCCGGGGGTATGAACGATGTTGCCCGACAGGTGGCGTCGCAATACCGGCGCGATACGATGTCGCCGATCATGGTCAGCGGTGTCCTGCGCATGGTCGAGTTCGCGATCCTGTTCTTTTCGGGGCTCTGCGTCTATTTCTACTTTGTCGGGTTCTTCAACTATTTCGCCTGGCAGTATCCGGTGACGATCGCCGCCGCGTCGTTCCTCGCCGTGGTTCTGCTCGATGTCACCGACTGCTACCAGGTCGTTTCGCTGATGCGGCCGATCGCCAATTTCAGCCGCATCCTGCTGGTCTGGGCCGGCACCTTCGCGCTGATGGCGTTGACGGCTTTCACCATGAAGATGTCGGAAGACTATTCGCGGCTGCTGTTCGGCACCTGGTTCGTGGTCGGCTTCGTCCTCCTCTTTGGCCTCAGGCTGGTGTTGTCGAAGCTGATCCGGCGCTGGGCTCGCGATGGCCGCATGGAGCGGCGTGCCGTCATCGTCGGCGGCGGCAAGGCGGCGGAAGTCCTGATCCGTTCGGTCGAAAAACAGCCTTACAACGACATCCGCATCTGCGGCATATTCGATGACCGCAGCGACAAGCGCTCGCCGCCCATCGTTGCCGGCTATCCCAAGCTCGGCACCATTTCGGAACTGATCGAGTTCGCTCGCATCGCCCGCATCGACATGCTGATCGTGTCGCTGCCGCTGACCGCCGAAACGCGTGTGCTGCAGCTGTTGAAGAAACTGTGGGTGCTGCCGGTGGACATTCGGCTTTCGGCGCATTCGAACGCGCTGCAGTTCCGCCCTCGCGCCTATTCCTTCATCGGCTCGGTGCCGATGCTCGACATCTTCGACAAGCCGATCAACGACTGGGATTCGGTCGCCAAGCGCGCCTTCGACATCATTTTCTCGCTGATCGGCATCATCGTCTTCTCGCCGGTGATGCTGGCGACCGCGATCGCCATCAAACTCGACAGCAAGGGACCGGTGCTGTTCAAGCAAAAGCGACACGGCTTCAACAATGAGATCATCGAGGTCTACAAGTTCCGCTCGATGTACACCGACAGGTCGGATCCGACCGCCAAGCAGACAGTGACCAAGAACGATCCGCGCGTCACGCGCGTCGGCCGCTTCATCCGCAAGACGTCGATCGACGAACTGCCGCAGTTCGTCAATTCGCTGCTGGGATCACTGTCGCTGATCGGTCCGCGCCCGCATGCCATCGCGGCGCAGTCGCACAACCTTCTCTACAACGAGGTGGTCGACGGTTATTTCGCCCGCCACAAGGTCAAGCCGGGCGTGACCGGCTGGGCGCAGATCAACGGCTGGCGCGGCGAGATGGACACCAACGAGAAGATCCGCATGCGCACGGAATACGACCTCTACTACATCGAGAACTGGTCGCTGCTGTTCGATCTGCGGATCCTGTTCCTGACACCGATCCGGCTGCTCAACACGGAAAACGCCTATTGAGCGCGATTTCCCATGAGCTGCCGCCGGCCGCGGTCAACGCCAAGCTGATCGCGCTGATTTCTTCCAGTGCGGTGGTGTTCGGCATTCTTCTGTCCGGCTTCGTCATCAACGAGCCGGCGCCTTATGAAATCTACATGGCCGGGCTGATCGCCATCTGGGCGCTCTTCGGCTTGCGGATTTCCCGCGCGGCCATGCCGCTGCTGGTGCTGCTGGTGACAATGAACATCGGCGGCATGATCTCGATGACGCAGATGGCGGACCTCGCCTTCACACCCCTCTATCTCTCCGTGTCGCTGTTCCTGGCCTTCAGCGCGGTGTTCTTCGCCTCGGTCACCGCCACGCAACCAGGTCTCTACCGGCTGATCTTCAATGCCTATGTCGTTTCGGCCGTGGCGACGTCGCTGCTCGGCATAGCAGGCTATTTCCATGCCTTTCCCGGCGCCGAGATCTTCACCAAATACGACCGCGCCGCCGGCGCCTTCCAGGATCCGAACGTCTTCGGACCCTTCCTGGTGCTGCCCGGCATCTATCTGCTCCATCTGCTCCTGACCGGTCCGGTCTCGCGCATGCCGCTGCTGGCGGTGCCGCTGCTGATCATCGTATCGGGCATCTTCTTCTCCTTCTCGCGCGGCGCCTGGGGCATGTTCGTCGTATCGGCGGTCCTGCTAACCGGCTGCCTGTTCCTGCAGAGCAACAGCGGCAAGTTCCGGCTGCGCGTGGTGATCATGACCATCGCCGCGCTGTCGTTGCTGGCGATCGCCATCATCGTCATCCTGCAATTGCCCGGGGTTGCGGACATGTTCACCCAGCGCGCGCATCTCGAACAGAGCTACGACACCGCGCGCCTCGGCCGCTTCGCTCGCTACGGAATCGGATTCCAGATGGCGATGGAGCATCCGTTCGGCATCGGGCCGCTGGTCTTCGGCAAGATGTTCGGCGAGGACACGCACGACATCTGGCTGAAAATGCTCATGGATTATGGCTGGCTCGGCTTCGTGTCGTTCCTGACGCTTGTGCTGTGGACCATAGCCTCCGGGTTCCGCATCCTGCTACGCGATCGGCCATGGCAGCCTTACCTCTTGTGCGCCTATGTCGCCTTCATCGGCAATATCGGACTCGGCACCTTCATCGATATCGATCACTGGCGCCACGTCTACCTGCTGCTCGGCCTGATCTGGGGCGCCATCGCCCTGGAATACCGCCATCAGCGACTGTTGCGGCCGGCTCTGGCTCAAGCAAGAAGCTGAAGGCGTGATCTGTCCAGGGTTCAGCCAAGACGAACCGTGGAAAAGTCCCATCTCGTCGCCGACACCATGCGCCAATGTGGCTTCTCAAAAACGAAACGACGAAGGTCGTTACCGGCTTTCCGTTCATCGCGCGGCTCCTTCATTTGCATGCTTCGGCCATATTAGTATCAGTGCATAGATTTGCCAGCCGGCGGTTCGGTCCCTAAACAGTCCGCCGGTCAGGCCCGGTGTCCCAATTCATCCCAACGCAGGCACCGGGCCGCCTTGAGCTTCGGTAATCCCGGGATTTTTGTCTCGACCCAAGCGTCGACGAGATGTCCTGAGCCGGCTTCGTTCCATGCTGCCACTTGCGGTCGAGCTTGCGCTGCGCAATACTACCTCTTGGGGTAAAGGGTTGCAGGGGAGTAGTATGCCAGTCTACGATGTCGCAGAAATGCGCTACGATCGGGTAATCAGGTGCAAGGCAGTCGAAGCGACTAGTCCTGCCGTGGCTGCATCGGAAATGAATGCCTGCGAGGCGGCCTCTCAAAGATGGGCGAAGGATTGGATTCGCGTCACCGATGAGGCTCGCGGGGAAGTATTCGCCTACACGGTCGCACGCCAAATGAATTCGGCTCAACCAGCATCCTGAAAATACAAATGTTGGCTCGCAGTGGGGACCAGCCCGCTGCTGGGACTTCTTTGGGGGTGCAGCGGGCTGCGGGTGTGGACACCCAAGGAACAGCGAAGGGCTGAATCGGTTCGCTGTTCGCGGTCAACATATGAGATTTCGGCTCAACGGCGCGACTTACGGATTCGTAAGGAGCAACCTCTCTCGCCCGCGGCGCTGCACGTTCGGGGAAATTTGCACGGCGAATTCCGGAATCGCCGAACCAGGAACATTCGCTGTTTGTGAGGGACTTTTTCGGAACTTCGTGTTCCGAAACGGACAACTGGAGCGCCTTTCGTTTCAAAAACGAGAAAGGCGCCCAAGGCGCCTTCGGTAAAAACCAGGGATTTCAAGGAACTAATGGTCGGAGTGGCCGGATTCGAACCGACGACCCCTTGACCCCCAGTCAAGTGCGCTACCGGGCTGCGCTACACTCCGGACCGGTCGCGATGTATCGTGATAACCCTGCTCGGGTCAACCGAATTCCGCGACTATCTTGCAGGTAGATTTGTGAGACAATGGCGGCCCAGTGCGTCAGTATCTTACCTTAAGCCTGGCACACATCGACCCATTCCGCACCGATAAGATCGACCATGCGCTGCGGGGCGATCCGTACCGCGGCGTTGGTGGCGCCGGCGGCCGGCACGACCTCTTCAAATTCGCGCAGGGACACGTCGCAGCAGACCTGCAGAGGTGCCGGCAGGCCGAACGGACAAACACCGCCAACCGGATGGCTCGTGGCAGCCACAACTTCCTTCGCGTCCAGCATGCGCGGCTTGCCGCCGAACCGGTCCTTGAACTTGCGGTTGTCCAGTCTGGCGATGCCGCTGGTCACGACCAGCATGGTCCGGTCGCCGACGCGCAGGCAGATCGTCTTGGCGATCTGCGCCGGAAGGACGCCATGCGCTTCCGCCGCCAGCATCACCGTTGCCGAACTCGCTTGCGTGACGATGACTTCGACATCAGGCGCATGGACGGCAAAGAACGCACGAACGGATTCCAGGCTCATATCGAAAACTCACGGTTCAAATCCGACGCACAAGCCGCCCGACACACTATTCGCCCGACACACTGGGCTCCCATACACCAGGCGATTGGCGCAAATCTGGGTGCGGCACGTATAAACACGCGCGATTCATGAATCGGCAAGCCCGGCCACCGAGGAACGTCGATGCATCAACAAGAAACCCGCCAAGCGGGCCTTGGCGGGTTCCGCGGCATGGCTGTCGCCGGTTCTATGCCAGGGGTCGACCTTGTGCGGCCGGTGTCGGTGCAGCGAAAGCAATGAGAGCATCCTGGGGTAGCCGAAGCGCGGCCGCGATACGACGCAGCTTCGCCGGATCGGCAGCCCTGCCGTTCTCGATGTCCTCAATTTCGCCGACCGCGAGTCCGCAGGTCAGGGAAAGCTCTTCCAAGCTGTATCCGCGGGTTTCCCGCAGTGCTCTGAGGCTACTGGAATCTGACCCGATCTCGCTGACTAGCGGTTCGGAGAGGGCATTGATTTTTGCGTTTTGGGGCATTGGCAACTCCGGTGGCTGAAAGAATTTGATCAAAATGGAGTGTTGCCCGAGACGAGCAGGAAGATGCCCGCTCGCCAGTGATTTGCCAAGAGCCAAACGGACCGTCACGCTATCGTGAACCGGAAGCCTTCGCACCGGCTTACGCACATCGGCACCATCAAGTTCTTTTGAACACCCGGCACCTTTTTGCTCGAAGGTTTAGGCCCACCTGTTCGTTGTTCTGATGCACTGGCGTGAAAACCATCCGGTTCCAGCCAGGCCATTCCCCAGAAGGATATCTGCAATGAACGTCAAGGCATCCCTCCTCGTGCTCGGCACGATCTCCAGTCTTTTCATCGCCGGTGCGGCGAGCGCTCAAGCGGCGGACGCGTTGCGCGTTCGTGGTACTGTGATCAGCTTCGAGCCCTCACTGCTCACCGTCAAAACCCGCCAGGGCAACACCTCCGCGATCAAGCTCAATACCGGCTGGAAGATCTCTGGCGTCGCCAGCGCCTCCGAAAAGGACATCAAGCAAGGCGATTTCCTCGGCATCGCTTCCGTTTCAAAGGCGGATGGCGGCAGCGGGGCGCTGGAAGTCGTGATTTTCCCCGCTGCCTTGAAAGGCACCGGCGAGGGTGACCGCCCATGGGACCTGCAACCGAACAGCCGCATGACCAACGGCACGGTAGCGGACGTCACCGACATAAGCGGGCGAGCCGTGACGCTGACCTACGACAATGGGCAAACCAAGAAGATTTCGATCCCCGACAGCACGCCTGTCGTGACCTTTGCCCCAGCCACGCCGACCGATCTCAAGCCAGGCGCAACGGTCTTCGTGACGGCCCAGCGTGAGGCTGACGGGACGCTGAGTTCCAGCCGTGTCGTGGTGGGAAACAAGGGCGTGGTCCCGCCGATGTAGCCAAACAGCCGGAAGGAGCGCGGCTTTTCGGGCCTGGTGGTGATGGCCGGCAAGCCAGCTTCTTCAGAAACAGTCCAGAAATAAAATTCTACAATCGGGAAATACTGACGAAAAAATTCGGGAGCGTAATCCCATGCGCGGCGGTCGGGATATCGACCCGATGTATATCTGCCCGCGAAAAAAGGAAACGATCCATGAAGAAGTCCCTCCTCTCGGCTCTCGGGCTTGCAGTTGCAGTTGCTTTCACGGTGCCGGCTATCGGCGTGACGAGCGCGGATGCGGCCCCGATGGCGAAGCATCATCGTCATCATCACCACCATCGTCATCATCACCGCCATCACCATCACCACCATCATCACCACCACATGAAGACGATGAAGAAGGCCTGACACCACACTGCCAACGAGAAGACCGGCCTTGGCTTCTTGTTCAAGGGCCGGTCTTCTCTTGGTCGCACCGCCAGGCCCGACATGAACCGGGCCTCACACTTCGCCACCCTCGGCGATCGGCTCGATGTCGAAGGCGGCGCTGTTTTCGAGGGCGCAGGCCACTGTCTCGTACTCTCGGGTGCAATGGCGCCTATAAGGACGCCACCGACAGGGACGGCACGGTCTATGGCCAATGCAGCCAGACCGCGCAGGTTTCGCCCCAGACCAAGATCAAGCTCGCCAAGTAACCACCGGACGGCAATAAGAATGGCGGCTCGCCCTTCGGGTCGGCCGCCATCTTTCTTGGTTGAATCCCTTGTCTTATGACCGGAGGGATCCTCAGCGCCGGCTGAAAAGCAGGCTGGCGACCAGGCCGAGTACCACAAGGCCGACCGCGGCGGTGGCCGCCGGGTGGTCGCGGGCCGATTTTTCGATCACCCTGCCCTGTTTGCGGATTGCCGGCATGGCATCCCGCAGCCGTCCAGCAAGATCCGAGTATGTATCAAGAGCGGCATCGCGACCGTCTTCATAGTACGCGCCACCCCGTTTTAACGTTGCCCTGCGCAACGCCGCGAGTTCCCTTGAGAGGGCCGCGACCTGCTTTTCGAGGTCGATGTCCGAAAGGGTCGAGAATGATGCCATCATGCGTTTCCTTGTCTTGCTGAACGACGTCTTGCAGAAGGAAACGTAACGCCTCACCCGAAGGCGAGTTCCGGCCCAAAGGCTTCAAAACGCGTCGTGCGGCGGTCAGCGCACCTGGTCAAGCAGACGCTTGCATTCCAGCAGATCGAACAGCGCCTCCTGCAGCAGCGCGCGGTTGTCGCGCGAGAGTTTCGACGCGTCCGGCTGAACCGGACCTTCCTCGTCGCTCTTGCCCAGGCCAAAAAAGCGGCGACTGGGCTTGACCCTTGGCTGGCCAACCAGCTCATCATCTCCACCGCGCGGCTGCGCCGCCGAGGTCAGCGGCACTTGGTCGGCCTGCTTCCGTTGCGAGATCGCCTCGACGGCCGCCATGTCACCATTACCGATGGCGACTAGGAAATGATTGCCGTTTTCGCGCAGCAGCTTCTGCACGCCCTTGATCGTGTAGCCCTGGTCGTAGAGCATGTGGCGGATGCCCTTGATCAGTTCGACATCCTGCGGCCGGTAGTAGCGACGGCCGCCGCCGCGCTTCATCGGCTTGATCTGGTTGAAGCGCGTCTCCCAGAAGCGCAGCACATGCTGCGGCAGGTCAAGATCTTCAGCGACCTCGCTGATGGTGCGGAAGGCGTCAGGGCTCTTGTCCATGGGCGAAATCCTCACGCTGGAGCGTGACCCGGAACGGCATTCAGCGAGATCAGGCTCACCAAAGAGAAAAGCTCATTCCAGTCGCGCGGAATGGACCATTCGCGGAACACCAATCCGGCCATGCTGCCGAATCGGACCTTATTTCAGCGGTTTGTGAAGCAATATTCAAGCCCCGCGTCATGGCGGCGCCGGTTTTCAACCGCCAATGGAGGCTATTTGCCGCCCTTGGCCTTGCTGTTCTGATGCGAGCGCAGGATGCGGTTCTTCAGCACGTTGGACGATTTGAAGGTCATCACCCGACGCGGCAGGATCGGCACCTCTTCACCGGTCTTGGGATTGCGTCCGATGCGCTCGTTCTTGGAGCGGACATGAAACGTCGCGAAGGACGACAGCTTGACAGTCTCGCCACGCACGATGGCTTCGCAGATTTCGTCCAGCACAGCTTCGACGAGTTCGGCGGATTCAGTGCGCGACAGACCGACCTTTCGATAGACGGCCTCCGCAAGGTCGGCACGCGTAAGTGTCTTTCCCCCCATGCGACCGTCCCATCAGCTCAAACATAAAAATCGGCACAACAACGGCTGAGCCTAAGTAATTGATCCGGCAAGGTCAAGGACCGAAACCGACCCGTTCGGCACTTACCAGCGAACCAGAACAGCACCCCAGGTGAAGCCGCCGCCCATCGCTTCCAGGAGGACCAGGTCTCCCTTCTTGATGCGACCATCGGCAACGGCCACCGACAATGCCAGCGGCACGGAAGCCGCCGAGGTGTTACCGTGCAAATCGACCGTAACCACCACCTTTTGCTCGGCTATCCCGAGCTTCTTGGCGGAAGCGTCAATAATTCGTTTATTGGCCTGGTGCGGCACGAACCAGTCGAGATCGTCAGCGGTGATGCCCGCGGCCGAGAAGGTCGCCTCGATAACGTCGGTGATCATGCCGACCGCGTGCTTGAAGACCTCGCGGCCTTCCATCCTGAGATGGCCGACCGTTCCCGTCGTCGACGGTCCGCCATCGACGAAAAGCTTGTCCTTGTGCGCGCCGTCGGAGCGCAGGCTGGCCGCCAGAACGCCATGGTCGGCAATCGTGCCGGCCCCCTCGCCCGCTTCAAGGACCAGCGCGCCGGCGCCGTCGCCGAACAAGACGCAGGTCGAGCGGTCATTCCAGTCGAGGATGCGCGAGAATGTTTCCGAGCCGATGACCAGTACACGCTTGGCGAGGCCGCCACGGATATAGAGATCGGCTGTCGTCACCGCATAGACGAAGCCCGAGCACACTGCCTGCATGTCGAAAGCGAAGCCGTGATGCATGCCGAGCCTGTTCTGGATCTCGACTGCAGTAGCCGGGAATGTGTTGTTGGGCGTCGATGTCGCCAGCACGATCAGGTCGATGTCGTCCGGCGTCAGCCCGGCATTTGCAAGGGCGGCGCGGGCCGCGGCCTCGCCCAGGGAAGCCGTCGTCTCGTCGTCGGCCGCGATATGACGCTGGCGGATGCCGGTGCGCTGGGCAATCCACTCGTCCGAGGTTTCGACCATGCCCTCGAAATCGGCATTCTTCATGATGCGGCGGGGCAGCGCGGCGCCCGTGCCGCGCACGACTGATCTGATCAAAGTTCTTTCCTATTCCTTCGCGTCGGTAACGACGTCGGATTTCCTAGATGACAGGGCACGCGGGTTGCGTGCGTGAAACAGGTCCAGGTCGGCCTCGATCCGGTCAAGCAGATTGTTGCGAACCATGTCGTAGCCGAGTTCGATCGCGGCGGCGAACCCGTCCGAATCGGCGCCGCCATGGCTTTTGACGACGATGCCGCTCAGCCCCAGGAAAACGCCGCCATTGGAGCGGCCGACATCCATCTTTTCGCGCAGGCGATCGAAGGCACCCTTGGCGAAGACATAGCCGATCTTGGCCATCAGCGTGCGGCTCATGGCGGCGCGCAGATACCCTGCTATCTGGCGCGCGGTGCCTTCCGCCGTCTTCAGCGCGATATTGCCGGCGAAGCCTTCGGTCACCACCACATCGACCGTGCCCTTGCCGATATCGTCGCCTTCGACAAAGCCATGATAGTTCATCGAGGCCATGTTGGCCTCGCGCAGCATGCGTCCTGCTTCCTTGACCTCTTCCTGGCCCTTGATCTCTTCCACGCCGACATTGAGCAGGCCAACCGTCGGTCGGGCGATGCCGAACACGGCGCGCGCCATGCCGGTGCCGAGAATGGCAAAATCGATGAGCTGTTGCGCATCGGCGCCGATGGTGGCGCCGACGTCCAGAACCACGCTTTCGCCGCGCAATGTCGGCCACAATGCCGCGATCGCCGGGCGATCGATGGTCGCCATGGTGCGCAGGCAGAATTTCGACATCGCCATCAACGCGCCTGTGTTGCCGGCGGAGATGCAGGCGTCCGCCGCACCCGACTTGACCGCTTCGACCGCCTTCCACATCGAAGACTTCCAGCGGCCATGGCGCAGCGCCTGGCTGGGCTTGTCGTCCATCCTGACCGCGATCTCGCAGTGGAAGAATTCGCTCACCTCGGCCAGTTTGGGGAACTTGGCCAGTTCGGGGCGCACCAGTTCCTCACGCCCGTAGATGACGAAGCGGATGTCGGGACGGCGGGTCGCGACCGTCATGAGCGCCGGAATGACCACGGCTGGTCCGTGATCGCCGCCCATGGCATCGATGGAAATCCTGATCACGCGGTATTTATCTCACGGTTATGCGGCAGGTCGCTTTAGTGATCGCGAAGGTTCGGCGAAAATAGCGGTTTTGGGTTTTCACACAACCGACTTTTCCATCGCGGGCGAGGTTTTCAGGATTTTCCCAGCAAGGATCGCAGTTTTTGCTGGAATTCGTTCTCAGCCGCTTCGGTCCTACCGCCGGCGTCCAACGAAGCGCCCGGCTTGCGCGGATAAGGGTCGATCGCCAATCCGAAGAACTGTTCGGCGAGTGCCCCGACATCGATGGTGTCGCCGGAAAATGTTTCGGGACCGTCGGGCCCGTCCGCATCGAGAAGTATCTCACCGCCGCCTTCGAATCCCTGCCGTCCGAGCTTGGAGTCCTCGGGCAACAGCAGCGCCTCGACCGGCTCGTCGATATGCGCCTGGACCGGATCGAGCGTGACGATGCAGGCCTGGGTGATGTCGGCCTCGACACGGCCGCTGACCTTCACGCCATTGCGCTTCCAGGACGCCACCAGGAGTTCCGCACGATAGGCTTCCACCGAAAGCAGCCCATGCTCCCCGGCGAGCGCCGCGCGCTGGGCGGCATCGGCCTCGATCACCACGGGCAGGCCCTTCTGCGGCAGCCGGGCGACGTTGGCGAAAAACGATACCGGGCTTCGCGTATCAGCGTGTTTCATCAAGCTCCTCCCTTGGCGAGCGGAAACGTCGCCGTACCGGAAACGATTGATTCGGACGGCTGCGCGGCCAGTTGCCGGCAAGCATCGACAACATAGTCGGCCAATTGCGACGCCTCGGGCCACGCGCCGGCGTCGGGCCGGACATTGCGGGCAAGGGCCGCGGTCAGCCCGTCATGGTCGTTTCTTTCCAGCGCATCATCATAGGCGGCGGTACGACCATAAAACATCTTCGCCAGCTTCTTCATGCGTTTGGGCACGCCAACATCGCCAATGCCCAACTCCCGCAGCGAATGATCGACGTCGAGGAAGAACTCGTCGATCAGCACCTGGGCGATTTCCTGCGTCACGCCGTCTTCACCGCGCAAGCGATGCTGGAACAGGAACATATGCAGCGAAAGCATCTCGAAACGGCCTAGCGGCGTGTCCGGTACATTCCAGTGGGAATAAAATACAGTCTGCCGCGCCGCTGCCACGATTTGTGCGTAGAGCGCGTCGGTGATGGCGCGGTTGGCATGGCGTTCGCGACCAAAAAGGCGCTGGAACATGGGGATGGTCTCCGGGGACCGTTTGTTGAATTGGCCTTGTTGCATCGGCAGGCAAGCTGGTTTACCGGTTTTGCGGCCCAGCGCAAGTTGCGGCGATATAATGGAGAATTGTTGTTGCGCGCGCTGAATTTCAAGTCGACCTTCTCGTCCAGGCCTGCTGGCGCGATCTCACTGCTGCTCGTCGTATCGGCGCTCTCGGCATGTCATACCAACAAGATGATCGGCGACCTCAATCCAAGCGAGACGTTTACGCAAGGGTACGTCTATGACCAGCAGGCGGTCGATTCGGTGCCTGTCGGTTCCAGCCGCGAGCAGGTGCTTCTGGCGCTTGGCACGCCATCGACGACAGCGACGTTCGACAACGAGGCGTTCTATTACATTTCGCAAACCCGCAAACGCTATGTCGCCTTCGACAAGCCCAGGCTCGTCGACCAGAAAGTGCTCGCGGTCTATTTCGGGGCCGACGGCCGCGTCAGCCAGATCGCCAATTACGGCTTGAAGGACGGCAAGATTTTCGACTTCATTTCGCGCACCACGCCGACTGGCGGCAAGGACCAGAACTTCCTCAGCCAGATCATCAACGGCGCGAGCAAGCTGGCGCCCGGCATTCCGGGCGGTGGAACTCCCTGATCATCAGAACCCGCTTTCCCTTGGGAAAGCGGCAACATCTCAGGCGACCGAAAACCCGTGGGAGCGATCTCACGGGTTTTTGTTTCGCCAAGGCAAGGCCAGCTTGCCAGCAACGGGGCAAGCCCTTATCAAATCCCCCGGGCTTTGGTTTTTTGAAAATGAGCAGTGGCGAACGCATAGCGCCGGACGGCTGGATGGCCACCGGCACGCCTGACAGGCAAACCGTGACCTCGGACTGGCTTGCCGTCGATCCTCCGGCAATCGACGGCGTCAGGGTCAAGGAAATCAGGCCCGTCGCGACGTCCAACGGCTATCTCACCGAGGTATTCCGCGATGAGTGGGATCTCGACCGGTCGCCAGTCGGCCAGGTCTTCCAGCGCACGATGTATCCAGGCGCGGTAACCGGCTGGCATGCGCATGAGGTGACGCTGGATCGGCTGTTCTGTTGCGTCGGGAGCGTGCGCATATCGCTCTATGACGGCCGAAAGGCCTCGCCCAGCTTCGGCACTGTCTGGCACAAGATCGTCGGCGCGCTACGACCGGCGATCGTCATCATCCCGCCCGGCGTGTGGCACGGTGTGACGGCGCTCGGGCCGGAGATCGCCCTGCTGCTCAATCTCGTCGACAAGGCCTATGCATATGACGCGCCTGACCATTGGCGCCTGCCGCCGGACACCGATCACATCCCCTACAAGCTGGTGTAGCGTGGCGCGCCCCGGCCAGTCCGATGCAGCCGGGCAGAAGCCGCCGCTCGTCTCGGTGGTGATCGCAACCCACGACCGCCCGGCCGCCTTGCGGCAGGCATTGCGCAGCGTCCTGGGTCAGACCCTGCAGGACTTTGAAATTCTGGTGATAGGCGACGCCTGTCGGCCCGACACGGCGGCGGTCATCGCCGAATTCGCCGATCCGCGCATCGTCTATATCAACCTGCCGGCCAATTTCGGCGAGCAGTCCGGCCCCAACAACATCGGCTTTGCCAGGGCCCGCGGCCGGTTCGTCGCCTTGCTCAACCATGACGACCTTTGGTTTCCGGACCATCTCGCGGCAACCACGGGATGGATCGATGCGACCGGCGCCGACGTGGTGATCGCAAGGGGCGTCGTTGTCGAACCACCGCTGGTCGATGGCAAGCCTGTCAAGAACTCGATCTTTGGCGTCGGCAAGGATGGATTCTACGATCCCGTTGACACGGTAGGGTTTGGCTCGGCGCAGGTAGTCCGGCTGATATCGCTGGACTGGCTCGGCCCCTGGCGCCCCGCCAGCCAGTGCTTTTGCGAGGCCTCGCAGGACTGGCTCTTCCGGGCCTGGCGAAAGGGCGCGGTCATCGCGACGATGCCGCATCTGACCGTGCTCAAGCTGCATTCCGGCAATCGCAAGGGCAGCTATGTCAAAGACCTTGCGACGGAACAGGAAGAGCTCGTCGCGGCAATGGCGATGCCCAACACCTTGCGGGTGAGAGTTCTTGCCGGTGCCGACGGACCGCCTCGCTCGACAAGAGCCACCTATCTCAGGCGCAGATTGCTCGCGGCTTGCGGCATCCACCCCAGGGCGCGTTCCTTCCGTCATCGACACAAACGCGGCGCATTCGTCGCGCTGCTGCGCGAGATTCGCGGCCTCCCGCCAATGCCCGAGCGCGAGCCGGGTGTGCAGGAACTGTCGGAGCTCTACGGCAACCGCCCGGACACGGAAGCCAGCGGCGGCTGAGATCCCGTCGAAGCTGACGCATCAAAATGAAAAGCCCGCGGGGATCGCTCCCCGCGGGCTTTTTGGACCACCGACCCGGCCGTTAGCCGTGCGCGAGCACGGCCAGCAGCAGGAGGGCCACGATGTTGGTGATCTTGATCGCCGGATTGACCGCGGGGCCCGCGGTGTCCTTGTAGGGATCGCCGACCGTGTCGCCGGTCACCGAAGCCTTGTGCGCCTCGGAGCCCTTGAGGTGCTTGACGCCGTCCTTGTCGGTGAACCCATCCTCGAACGACTTCTTCGCATTGTCCCAGGCGCCGCCGCCCGAGGTCATCGAGATGGCGACGAACAGGCCATTGACGATAACGCCGAGCAGCGAGGCACCGAGGGCCGCGAAGGCCGATGCTTTCGAACCGGAGATCAGCAGCACGCCGAAATAGACGACGAGCGGCGCCAGCACCGGCAGCAGCGACGGGATGATCATCTCCCGGATCGCCGCCTTGGTCAGAAGATCGACCGCACGCGCATAGTTCGGCTTGGACGTGCCTGCCATGATGCCCGGATCTTCGCGGAACTGCTTGCGAACCTCCTCGACGATGGCGCCCGCCGCGCGGCCAACGGCCGTCATGGCGATACCACCGAACAGATACGGGATCAGCCCGCCGAAGATCAGGCCGGCGACAACGTAAGGGTTGGAGAGATCGAAGGAGATTTCGCCCATGCCCTGGAAGTAGGGATATTTGTCGCCATTGGCGGCAAAGAACTTAAGGTCGTTCGAATAGGCCGCAAAGAGCACCAATGCGCCGAGGCCGGCCGAGCCGATGGCATAACCCTTGGTCACGGCCTTGGTGGTGTTGCCGACCGCGTCGAGCGCGTCGGTGGAGTGGCGCACTTCCTTGGGCAGGCCCGCCATTTCGGCGATGCCGCCGGCATTGTCGGTGACCGGGCCGAAGGCGTCGAGCGCCACGATCATGCCGGCAAGGCCGAGCATGGTGGTGACCGCGATCGCCGTGCCGTAGAGGCCGGCGAGCTGGTAGGTCGAGATGATGCCGCCGACGATGACGATGGCCGGCAACGCCGTCGATTCCAGCGAAACCGCGAGGCCCTGGATGACGTTGGTGCCGTGGCCGGTGACCGAAGCCTGGGCGATCGAGTTGACCGGGCGCTTGTTGGTGCCGGTGTAGTACTCGGTGATCACCACGATCAAACCCGTCACCACGAGGCCGATGAGGCCGCAGATGAACAGGTTCTTGCCGGTAATGACGATGCCGGCGACAGTGCCGACCTCGCCCCAGCCGAGCGTTGCCGAAGTGGCGATGGCGAGGCCGACTATCGACAGCAGGCCGGTGACAATGAGCCCCTTGTAGAGGGCGCCCATGATCGAGCCATTGGAGCCGAGCTTGACGAAGAAGGTGCCGACGATCGAGGTCAGGATGCAGGCGCCGCAGATGGCGAGCGGATACAGCATCGCAGTCTGGAGAACGGCGGTACCGCCAAAGAAGATGGCGCCGAGAACCATGGTGGCGACGACCGTCACCGCATAGGTCTCGAACAGGTCGGCCGCCATGCCGGCGCAGTCACCGACATTGTCGCCGACATTGTCGGCGATGGTGGCCGGGTTGCGCGGATCATCTTCCGGGATGCCGGCTTCGACCTTGCCGACCAGATCGCCGCCCACGTCGGCACCCTTGGTGAAGATGCCGCCGCCGAGGCGGGCAAAGATCGAGATCAGCGAGGCGCCGAAGCCGAGCGAGACCAGCGAGTCGATGACGATGCGGTCATTGGGCTGGAGGCCCATGGGGCCGGTCAGGATCAGGTAGTAGATCGAGACGCCAAGCAATGCCAGGCCCGCCACCAGCATGCCGGTGATGGCGCCCGACTTGAAGGCGATGTCGAGACCGGCGGCGAGGCTGTTGGACGCCGCCTGCGCGGTGCGCACATTGGCACGCACCGAAACATGCATGCCGATGAAGCCGGCGGCGCCCGACAGGACGGCGCCGATCAGGAAGCCGATCGCGGCGGTGATAGAAAGCAGCCACCAGGCGAGCAAAAGCACGACCACGCCGACGATGGCGATGGTGGTGTACTGGCGCGCCAGATAGGCTTGCGCGCCTTCGCGGATGGCGGCGGAGATTTCCTGCATGCGTGCATTGCCCTGATCGGACGC
This sequence comes from Mesorhizobium sp. GW821-FHT07A06, assembly GCF_059419085.1. NCBI lineage: Bacteria > Pseudomonadati > Pseudomonadota > Alphaproteobacteria > Hyphomicrobiales > Phyllobacteriaceae > Mesorhizobium > Mesorhizobium sp. GW821-FHT07A06. Next base: position 720,409 of record NZ_JBWKRC010000001.1, on the reverse strand, counting down.
GAGAACCGATCGTGTCGCCCAGATAGCGTAAAGGACAGAAAGCAGACCGCAGGCGATGACGGCGTAAAGTATGGTCATTGCCAAATTTTCCTCGATTGTTGGCCCAAATGAACCCCTCCCTGGGCCGTTGAGACAAAGACCGGAATCCGCGCACGGAATCCACCTCTTCGCATCGGTGTATGCGAAACAGGGCTCGGAACGTCAAGATATTGTTCAGTTTTTGCCCGGCTTTCGCCCAAAAGACAAAGCCGCGACCACAGTGCCCACATGGGCCTTTCATTTAGATCGATTGAAATGACGCACGGGAACCATTGCGACAGGACGGCCAACTCCCAAGGATTATTCCGCCTCGCGGCCCATTCGGCGTGCGGTGTAGCGTTCGACCGCCGACAGACCGTCGTAGATCAGCACGGCAAGGGCCGCCACGATCAGGCCACCCTGCAGGATGAAGGCAAGGTTGTTGGACAACAACCCGGCGATGATCACCTCGCCCAGCGTCTTGGCGGCCACGGTCGAGCCGATGGTGGCCGTGGCCAGGCTGATCACCACCGACAGCCTGATGCCGCCCAGGATGATCGGCGCGCTCAGCGGCAGCTCGACCTTGGTGAGCCTTTGCCAGCCGGTCATGCCGGCGCCACGCGCCGCCTCCATGACGTTGGCCGGCAGCGTCGTCAGTCCGGTCAGCGCATTCTCGAAGATCGGCAGCAGGCCATAGAGAAACAGCGCGATCAGCGTCGGCTTCTCGCCAAAGCCGACAGCCGGCACGGCAAGCGCCAGCACCGCCACCGGCGGAAAGGTCTGGCCGATGTTGACCAGGCTGCGCGACAGCGGCAGGAATTCGGCGCCGGCTGGCCTGGTAACGAGGATGGCCAGGGCCACGGCAACGATGGTCGCGGCGACGGTGGCGATCAGCACGGTGCGCAGATGCAGCAGCGTCAACGTCAGCAGGCTGCCTTGATTGTAGATCGCGGGAGCATTGTTTTCGGTCAGCGGCTTGAGCAGTGGCTCGAACCAGCCTGGACTGGTGACAAAGGCCACGAGCAACACCACCAGGGCAAGCCTCAGCAGCAGAGGCAGCCAGGCTTTCATGCCGGCCTCGCCGCGCGCTTGACCAGCCCGTCCACCGTGACGCGGCCGAGCGGTTTGCCGTCGGCGCCTTTCACCGGCAGCGCCGGCCGGCCCGACCACAGGAGTTCGGCCAGCGCATCGCGCTGGCTTGCATCGCCAGGGATCGCCTCGCCATCGGCGGTGCCCTTTTCCACCGCGTCACGCACCCGCCCGAGCGACAACAGCCTGAACGGTCTCTCGCTGGCGCCAACCAGGGTCTCGACAAAGCTGCTGGCCGGCTTTGCCAGGATCTCGGCGGGCTTGGCGTATTGCACGAGCTTGCCGGCATCCATGACAGCGATCTTGTCGCCCAGATGCACGGCCTCTTCCATGTCGTGAGTGACGAGAATGATGGTGGTGCCGAAGCGCTTCTGGATCGCCAGCAGGTCTTCCTGCGCCTTGGTGCGAATGATCGGGTCGAGTGCGCCAAACGGTTCGTCCATCAGAAGCACGTTGGGCTCGGCGGCGAGCGCCCGGGCCACCCCGACACGCTGCTGCTGGCCGCCGGACAATTCGTGCGGGTAGCGCGGCCCGAATGCCTCGGGATCAAGCTGGTAGAGCGTCATCAGTTCGTCGACGCGGGCCTTGATACGGGCCTTGTCCCAGCCGAGCAGCACCGGCACGGTGGCGATGTTCTGCGCCACGGTGCGATGCGGAAACAGGCCATGGCCCTGGATGGCGTAGCCGATGCTGCGTCGCAGTTCGTAGCCGGGCACCGAACGATTGTCGGCGCCGTCGAGCTTGATGATGCCGGCGGTTGGCTCGACCAGCCGGTTGATCATGCGCAGCAACGTCGTCTTGCCGGAGCCGGAGGTGCCGACAATGACACAAACCGTGCGTGGCTCGATGACCATCGACACGTCGTCGACAACGGTGGTCGCATCATAGCGCTTGGTAATGCCTTCGATCTCGATCATGCCGTTTCAACCCTGCGCCTGGTGGCGGTCATTTCGATCACCGCATCGAGGATGATGGCGGCGGCGAAGGCGAGCGCGACCGTCGGCACCGCGCCAAGCAGCACCAAGTCCATCGCCGTCTGACCAACGCCCTGGAAGACGAAAACGCCGAAGCCGCCGCCACCGATAAGCGCGGCGATGGTGGCGAGGCCGATATTCTGCACCAGCACGATGCGGATGCCAGTGAGGATCACCGGAAAGGCCAGCGGAAATTCGACGCCGAACAGGCGCTGGCGGTCCGTCATGCCCATGCCGCGCGCGGCGTCGTTGGCGGCACGCGGCACGCCGGCGAGACCGACAACCGTGTTGGCCACCACCGGCAGCAGCGAATAGAGAAACAGGGCGACGAAGGCAGGTGCGGTGCCTATGCCGCGAATGCCGAGCGCGGCAGCTCCGGGCACATGCGCGGCGACCCAGCCGAGCGGAGCGATCAGCAGGCCAAACAACGCGATCGAAGGAATGGTCTGGATGATGTTGAGCACGTTGAGCACGCCGGCGCGCAGCTTTTCGACGCGGTGGCAGAGGATGCCGAGCGGCAGGCCGACGATCACTGCCGCGGCCAGCGAGCCAAGTGCCAGCGTCACGTGCTTGGAGCCCTCGGCCCAGAAACTGTCGGCACGGTTGGCGTATTCCTTGAGGATGGAAAGGTCGTTCCAGGCCCCCGACACCAGAAGCAGGCCGACCGCCACCGCGGCGGCGGCCAGCACACCGACACGCGCCGATGGCGACAAATTCAGGCGCGTCAGCACGTCGGCCAGCAAGAGCGTGAACGCAAAGATGAGAATCCAGAAACCGGAGGCCGGAGATACTCTGGCAAAGGTGTTGCCGGCCGGCGTCAAGAACGTGCCGGCGACGCCGACAAGCAGCGCGAGCGCGGCAAGCGCGACCACACCGGCGGCAAGGCGCAGCCCAAGCGGTGTCCTGAAAAGTGCTATGAGCGCCGCCACGACCACGATAGCCAAAAGCAATGCCCCGGCGGTTGCCGGCAGCGCCTCGAGAATCGAACGCGCCTGGCCGGGAACGATCCGGTTGGCGCGGAGCGTGGCGAAGGGGGCGAGGAACGCTGCATAGGCGGCGATCGCGGCGATGACCACGCCGAGCTTGTCGAAACGGATTGACACGCCCTCCCCCGTCGGTCGTTCCGGCGCGCCACGCATGCGGCGCGCCGGAATCGCCTACTTCAGAAAGCCGTTCTTCTTCAGGAAGTCCTCGGCGACGCCCTTGACCGGCTCACCGCCGACCTGCACGCGGCCGTTCAGCTCCTGCAGCGTGACGAGGTCGAGCTTGGCGAAGACCGGCTTCAGCAGCGTCTCGATCTCGGGATGTTCCTTGAGCACGGATTCGCGGATGATCGGGGCGGGTTGGTAGACCGGCTGCACGCCCTTGTCGTCCTCAAGCACGACCAGGCCGGACGGCGCGATGCCGCCGTCGGTGCCATAGACCATGGCAGCGTTGGCGCCACTGGTCTGGTTGGCCGCCGCGGCGATAGTCGCCGCCGTGTCGCCGCCCGAGAGCGTGATCAACTGGTCCGGCTTCAGGGTGAAGCTGTAGGTGGTCTGGAAGGCCGGAAGGGCTGCCGCCGAATTGACGAACTCGGAGGACGCCGCCAGCACCACCTTGCCGCCGCCGGCGACGTATTTGCCGAAGTCCGACAGGGTGACGAGCTTGTTTTCGTCCGTCACTTCCTTGCGCAGCGCGATCGCCCAGGTGTTGTTGGCCGGCGCCGGCGACAGCCAGACGATCTTGTTGGCATCATAGTCGAGCTTCTTGGCCGCCTCATAAGCCTTGGCGGCATCCTTCCAGACCGGGTCATCGGCCTTTTCGAAGAAGAAGGCGGCATTTCCGGTGTATTCGGGATAGATGTCGATCTCGCCGGCGGTGATCGCCTTGCGCACCACCGGCGTGCCGCCGAGCTGGATGCGGTCCGTTGTCTTGATGTTGTTGGCGTTGAGCACGAGCTGGATGATGTTGCCGAGTACGCCGCCCTCGGTGTCGATCTTCGAGGACACGACCACCTGGGCACTGGCGGAAGCCGCCGTGATGCCGAGCGCGAGCGCCGCGCCAGCCAGAGCCTTGATTGAAAACATTGTGAAAATCCCTTGCTATGAACCGGAATCGGGTCGCCGCATATGAGCATGGCCCAAACGCGGCGTCGGGGCATACGGTTTCATAAGAGCAGGTATCAGCGCAATAATTTTGTTCTGAAGCGGCGACTTCGACCGAAGCCATCCTGACAGCATCATGTCACCTCAAGTCGAGGCTCAGGCGTCGGATTTGCGCGGGCCCGTCAGTTTCAACGTGCCAAGTGCCAAAAAGCACAGAACGGTGACCGGAAAGATCATCCAGTTGAGCATCTCCCAGCCCCAGGCGTTGTAGACCATGCCCGACAGCAGCGACGCGCAGGCGACGGAGCCGAACAGGGCGAAGTCGTGAAAACCCTGCACCTTGCCCTTTTCCGACGGCCGGTAGCTGGCAGCGACCATGGCGGTGGCGCCGATGAAGCCGAAATTCCAGCCGAGACCGAGCAGGACCAGCGATGTCCAGAATTGCCACAGCGCCAGGCCCGACAAGGCTACCGCAGCGCAGCCGATCAGCAGCAGCAGGCCAATGGCGACGATGCGCTCGGCGCCAAACCGATGGATCAGCGAGCCGGTGAAGAAGCTCGGCGCGAACATCGCCATGACGTGCCAGGAAATGCCCAGCGTCGCATCATTCTCCGACAGGCCACAGCCAACCATGGCCAGTGGCGCGCCGGTCATGACGAAGCTCATCAGCGCATAGCAGCCGACGGCGCAGAACAGTGCGGCGACGAAGCGCGGCCTGGTGACGATTTCGGCCAGGGGTCTGGCATCGCCGCCGGCAACATCAACCTTGCTGGCGGCCTTTGCCGGCAGGCGCAGAAACGACAGGACAACGGCTCCAACCGCGGCAAGCGGCAGGATAGCGGCGAATGACCCGGCAAACATCACCGGCGCGAACAGTTCACGGGTGAAGATGACGATCTGCGGCCCAAGGATGGCGGTGACGATGCCGCCGGCCAGCACGAAGGAGATGGCGCGCGACTTGAACTCCGGCGGCGCGTTGTCGGCGGCGGCGAAGCGGAACTGCTGGACGAAGGCACCACCGATGCCGATCACGAGCAGCGCGAACGCGAACAGCCAGAAACTGCCGTGGAAAAGCGCCAGGGTGGCGATCAGGCCGCCAAGCGCGGTGACGACGGTTCCGGTCATGAAGCCGCCGCGCTGGCCCAGCCGGCGGATAATGGCCGCGGCCGGCAAAGCGCCAAGCGCCACGCCAAGGTTGAAGCCGGTGATCGGCGCCGTCGCCAACGACTTGTCGGCGCCGAGCAGGTATTGCCCTGCCAGTGCACCCATGGAGATGGCTATGGGTGCCGCCGAACCGATAATCGCCTGCGAGGCAGCGAGGATCAAAGCGGTGTGCCGCGCGTCCCTGCCCACCTCGACAGTGGTGGCTGTCACGATGCGTCCTTGCCGCGCCCCTCGCCGCGCACCCGGCGTGACACGCGGTCGAGCACGGCATTGACCAGCTTCGGTTCGTCTTCCTCGTAAAAAGCCTTGGCGATGTCGACATATTCCGAAACGATGACCGCCACCGGCACGTCTTCGCGCTTCATCAATTCATAGACGCCGGCGCGCATGATGGCGCGCAGCGTCGAATCGAGCCGAGACAGCGGCCAATCATCGGTCAGCGCCTGGCGGATGATTGGATCGATGGTCTTCTGGTTCTCGACGACGCCGGTCAGGATGGCGCGGAACCATTGCGCATCCGCCTCGCGATAAAGCGCGCCGTCGACTTCCTTGCCAAGCCGGAACGCCTCGTATTCGGCGGTGATCTCGAAGACGCCGCTGCCGGCGACATCCATCTGGTAGAGCGCCTGCACGGCAGCCAGACGGGCGGCACCGCGCTTGTTGGCGTGGCGTATCGCGGGCTGTCCGGGCGAAGCGGGTTCGCTCACGATCGCGCTCCCAATTGTTCCTTGAGGGCGATCATGGTCAGCGCCGCACGCGCGGCAAAGCCGCCCTTGTCGCCCTCCGAGCGCTTGGCCCGCGTCCATGCCTGTGCATCGTTCTCGGTGGTCAGGATGCCGTTGCCGATGCAGACCGAGTCCTGCACGGACAGGTCCATCAGCGCGCGGCTGGATTCGTTGGCGACGATGTCGAAATGATAGGTGTCGCCGCGAATGACGGTGCCGAGCGCAACGAAACCGTCGTAATTCGTGCCGCCTTCCGCCGCACCGTCCAGAGCGAAGGTAATCACTGCGGGAATTTCCAGCGAACCTGGAACGGTGATGACATCGTAGGTCGCGCCCGCTTCATCGAGCGCGCTCGTCGCGCCTTCGAGCAGCGCGTCGGCAAGGTCGTCGTGGAAGCGCGCTTCGACAATCAGCAGATGCGCCTTCGCCTTCGGGCGAATGAAGGCTTTGCCGTGTTGGGATGTGCCTGCCATAAAAATCTCCGGGGGGTTGCCGGTGACTTAGGCCGAAGCCGGATTGATCGCAAGCGGAAGATTGCTGGAGGTGTGTCGGGCTTATCGCCGCTTTGGGGAAGGCGCCGAGATCGGACAGTCCGTACCGAGGCTTTCAGCCCAGTCAACAACGGCTTCGTGATCCACCACACGGCCGGCATCCACATCGGCCGATGCTTCCCACGTGAGGCGCTCTTGCTCTTTGGAATTCCTGCTTTCCATCACAGTCACTTCCTCATTTAAACAGCTCTGCGATATCAGCCATTGGCCGAAACAGCTTCTTAGGCTGATCGGGAAATGACAGAAAGCTTTCTCGTTCGTAAAAGCGGCGTGCGTTCTCATCCTTTGCGTCGACAATGACAGCGAACGAGGCAATCTCGCTGCGGAGCGATCGAAGCAAGGCATCGGCCAGGAGGTATCGACCGTAACCCCTGCCCTGTTGCCGTCGATCGACTGCCAGACGTCCGAGAAGCGTTGCCGGAATGAGCCGATAACGCGGCAGCTTACGGACAGTTTGGACAGGCCATTCGCCGACATCCACCGCAGTCGATGAGAGCGTGTAAAAGCCACCAATAGCTCCATCCGGCATGACCAGTACGAACGGCGCGGCAATGTTTTTGCGGGCCTCTTGTCCGGCCTGCATCCGAAGGTATCGATCGAGTGATTCTACACCGCTTTCAAACAAGGTTCTGTCGTGCTGCGGACCAAGCACTTCAACTCGCAAAGAGGCCTCGGTCGAGCCCGTCACCCTCAGGTGCCAGTGGCGTGGCGATACCGACGCACCGTATCGCGCAGGCGGTCGTTTACTGGTTTCGGATTGACGAGGGCATCCACGAAGGCCTGGCTGTCACGAACGGATAGCTCCAGGCGCTGATGCTCCTCGATGGTCCGGCGGGCAGCCTCCTGAACGCTCGTCAGCACGAAGTCCGTTACCGTGCGGCCCTGGAGCGCCGCAGCGTGCTCGATAAGGTTCTTCTGGTCGGCCGTGACGCGAGTTTCAAGACGTTCGCCACGAACACGGCCACGCGGTGGGTGTGCAGTCATCGTCGTTCTCCTGGCGACAATGTACGGCCAATGGCCGGAAGTTTCAAGGTCGCCATGAGGTACCGGCGCCGTTCAGACCGCTCGCCGCCCCTGCCGAGCGACAAAGACCATGATGTCGTCAAACATGTCTTCGAAGGAGCCGTGAGCGCGTTCGGCTTGGCGAAGTTCGCCAACAAGTTCCAAAACAGAACCCATATCGATCGCACCGCGCGATATGGCCCAATCCTGTGATGGAAATCCTTCGGACATCCGGATCGGAAGAACGGGCGTATTTGAAGCAGACATCCTGCGCAAAACGCCAGTCATCGTGCCACGATATGCTGAGTATCGCGCGGATTTGCTCCCCGACATCGCCGGAAAGCAGATCTTTGTAGGTCTTGGAGCTGTCGAGATATCTGACCGCTTCGTAGACAAGGTTTTCAGTATCTTCGATCAATTGCTGCCTTCGGGACGGCTCGCGGAATATCGACCAAGTGACCGCTACAAGCCCTCTTTCGCCGCCTCCGCCAGTCGCGCCGCGTAGCGCGCCATGGTGTCGATCTCGAGATTGACGCGGTCGCCGACCCTGCGCTCGCCCCAGGTGGTGACGGTCAGCGAATGATGGATTAGCAGCACGTCGAAGCGGGTGCCCTCCACTTTGTTGACGGTGAGCGAGGTGCCGTCGAGCGCGACGGAGCCCTTTGGCGCGATGAACTTCGCCAGGTGGCGCGGCGCCTCCAGCGTGAAGCGCACCGCGTCGCCCTCGTCCTTGCGCTCGATGATCTCGGCGGTGCCGTCGACATGGCCCGACACGATGTGGCCGCCGAGTTCGTCGCCGATCTTCAGCGCCCGCTCGAGATTGATCTTGGTGCCGGATTTCCAGCTCGAGGCCGTGGTCAGCCGCAAGGCCTCTTCCCAGGCTTCGACCTCGAACCAGCGCGCGTTCGAGCCATGTTCGGGCAGCGCCGTGACCGTCAGGCAGACGCCGCCGCAGGAGATCGAGGCGCCGATGGCGATGGTTTCGGGATCATAGACGGTATCGATGCGCAGGCCGACGCCTTCGCTGAGCGGCTTGACGGCCGCAACGATGCCGATATCGGTGACAATTCCTGTAAACATCAATGCCGATCCCTAGAGGTCTCTTATCCACTCGGCGTAGGTGTCTTCGCCGAAGCGCATCTCGCGCAATTTGCGAAAGCCTGCCGGGATATGGTCAGCATCGACCGGCGATGCAATGCCGTCCTCGCCGATCGCCTCCGGCCCCTGGAACAAGACGATGCGGTCGACCAGCTCTTCGTCCAAGAATGCCTTGGCGACCTGGGCGCCGCCCTCGACCAGCACGCTTGCCATGCCGAGCGCCCCCAGGTCTTCGAGCAGTTCCGGCAAGGCAACCACGCCGTCATGCGTTTCAGTGCCTATGAAGCGTACGCCGGCGCGTTCCAGCGCGGCGCGGCGCTGCGGATCAGCCTCAAGACAGGCAGCGACATAGAGCGGCACGCGGTCGACACCGGAAACCAGCTTCGAGGCTTCCGGGAGCCGTATCTGGCGATCGAGGATGATGCGCGCCGGCGAACGGTTTTCCAGTCCAGGCAGGCGCACGGTCAGTGCCGGGTCGTCTTCCAGCGCCGTGCCGACGCCGATCAGGATAGCGTCCGACTCCGCGCGCATCAGATAGACGTCGCGGCGAGCGACCTCGCCGGTGATCGCAACCTGGCCGGCGCCTTTCCTGCCGATCTTGCCGTCGCTCGAAAGCGCAAGCTTCAGCGTCACTTCCGGGCGTTTTCGCAGGGATCGAATCAAATAGCCCGCCATCTGCTCGGCGGCTTCCGCGGCCAGCACCTTCTCGACCACCTCGATGCCGGCGGCGCGCAGAATGGCGTAGCCCTTGCCGGAGACGCGCGTGTCCGGATCGCTGGCAGCCCCGACGACGCGCGCGATGCCGGCATTGACCAGCGCATTGGCGCAAGGCGGCGTGCGGCCGTGGTGGGCACAGGGTTCCAAAGTGACATAAGCCGTGGCGCCACGCGCGAGCTCGCCGGCCTCGGCCAGCGCCTCGGTCTCGGCATGCGGACGGCCACCGACGGCGGTGACGCCGGTGCCGACGATCATCGGCCCCTCGCCATCATCGCGCACGATGATCGTTCCGACCGAAGGATTGGTCGAGGTCCTGCCCGCATTCTTGCGAGAAAGCCGCAGGGCCGCGGCCATGAAACGGCGATCAAGGGCCGCTTGTCCGGCCTCGCTCGGTTGCGGTGCTGCCATGCTCAGCCGGCGTCCTCTTCGGTCTTGTCTTCGTCGCCCTTCAGTTCGCCCAGCAACTCGTGGAAATCCTTGGCCTCGCGGAAATTGCGGTAGACCGAGGCAAAGCGCACATAGGCGACGTCGTCGAGCGATTTCAACGCCTCCATGACCAGCCGGCCGACCTCGCCGGAAGCCACTTCCGTCTCGCCGGAGCTTTCGAGCTGGCGTACGATACCGGTCACCGCGCGGTCGATGCGCTCGGGATCGACATTGCGTTTGCGTACCGCGATCTCAACCGAGCGCAGCAGCTTGTCGCGGTCGAACGGTACTTTCCGGCCCGACTTCTTGACCACGACCAGATCGCGCAACTGCACGCGTTCGAAGGTGGTGAAACGGCCGCCGCAATCGGGGCAGACACGCCGCCTGCGGATCGCCGCGCCATCCTCGGCGGGGCGCGAATCCTTCACCTGCGTATCTTCGGACTGGCAATAGGGACAGCGCATGAAAAGCCTTGGGTTCGCGAATCTGGTGAGGCGAAAGATTTAGAGCCTTTCCGGCCGGGATTGAAGCAGTTCCGTTTCTTCAGAGATAGCGAGGCGCGAGGAAGATTGCCAGCGTGGCAACCGGCCAGACGGCGATGCCGCCGGCAACGGCCAGGCGATAGTCGACCTATTGCGGACCCGGCCGTCCAGTCACGGCGCGACGTCCTTGGTCGGGAAGCCGCAGGACGTGCCCAGGTTGCGGTAGGCCTTGGTGAAGCCGTCCATCGGGATACTGGCGAAAGCCTGCTTGCCGAAAGTCACGTCGAGCGAGACAACCTGGCGCATGGCACGCAGCAGCGCGAGACTGGTCTTGGCCTGATTGTCGACCGTCCAGCTCGGGCGGCCGATGACGGCATCGTTGGAATAGACCGTCGCCGAAACCTTGACGCCGGGGTCGCCAAACGTCGCCGCGATCTTCTTGCCGGTCGGCAGCTGCTTGTTGTCGACAGTGAGCATGATGGCCGGATAGGCATCGGGCGGCAGCGCATCGCCGGTCGAGATCGACAAGGTCAGCGTGCCCGAATTGCCGTTCGCATCGAAGAACGCCGTCGAAGCCGCACAGGTCTTGCTCGCATCCTGGCCGGTGTCGAGCACATCGACGATGGTCGTCCATTTGCCGAAGGTGTTGGTAACCGGCGTCTCCGGGGCGGGCTGTGCCTGCGCCAGGGCGGATCCGCAAAGGGCCAGCCAGCCGACAACACCGAGCGGGGCGAGACGAAAATTGCGCATCATCAGGTCTCCAGTTCCATGCGTCACCCGATCAGGGGTGACGCACCGCCGGCGAATAAGAGATGACGCTTCGCGCCGGGTCAATCGAGATACAGACGATCAACCGAGATAAGGATAGAGCGGAAAACGATCGGTCAGCGCCACGACCTTGGCCTTGACCGCCGCCTCGACCGCGGCATTGCCCTCGTCGGAATTGGCGACCTTGAGACCATCCAGCACTTCGGCGATCAGCTTGCCGATCTCGCGGAATTCGGCCTGGCCGAAGCCGCGCGTCGTGCCGGCAGGGGTGCCGAGGCGCACGCCCGAGGTGACGAAGGGCTTTTCCGGATCGAAGGGAATGCCATTCTTGTTGCAGGTGATGTTGGCGCGGCCAAGAGCTGCCTCGGCGCGCTTGCCCGTAGCGTTCTTGGGGCGCAAATCGACCAGCATCAGATGGTTGTCGGTACCACCGGAAACGATGTCGAGACCGGTCTCCTTGAGGCTCGAAGCCAGCGCCTTGGCATTGGCGGCCACGCTCTCGGCATAGACCTTGAAGCTCGGCTTCAGCGCCTCGCCGAAGGCCACCGCCTTGGCGGCGATGACATGCATCAGCGGGCCGCCCTGCAGGCCGGGGAACACCGCCGAGTTCATCTTCTTGGCAATGTCCTCGTCGTTGCACAGGATCATGCCGCCGCGCGGGCCGCGCAGCGACTTGTGCGTGGTGGTCGTCACCACATGCGCGTGCGGCAGCGGCGACGGGTGCACGCCGCCGGCGACGAGGCCGGCAATGTGCGCCATGTCGACCATCAGATAAGCGCCAACCGCGTCAGCGATCTCGCGGAAACGCTTCCAGTCCCAGATGCGCGAATAGGCGGTGCCGCCGGCCAGGATCAGCTTCGGCTTGGTCTCATGCGCGGTCTTCTCGATCGCGTCCATGTCGAGCAGATGGTCGTCCTTGCGCACGCCATAGGAGACGACCTTGAACCATTTGCCGCTCATGTTCACAGGCGAGCCATGGGTAAGATGGCCACCGGAATTGAGATCAAGGCCCATGAAGGTGTCGCCGGGCTGCAGCAGCGCCAGGAATACCGCCTGGTTCATCTGGCTGCCGGAATTCGGCTGGACGTTGGCGAAATTGCATCCGAACAGCTTCTTCGCCCGCTCGATGGCCAGTTCCTCGGCCACGTCGACGAACTGGCAGCCGCCGTAATAGCGCTTGCCCGGATAGCCTTCGGCATATTTGTTGGTCATGATCGACCCTTGCGCCTCGAGCACCGCGCGCGAGACGATGTTTTCCGAAGCGATCAGTTCGATCTCGTGGCGCTGGCGACCGAGTTCGTTGCGGATGGCGCCGAAAATCTCCGGATCGGCGTCTTCCAGCGTGGTTTCGAAGAAGGATTCGAATTTATTCGACGCTGCCGCTGCTGTTGCCATGGCCTGAAATCCTCGGTTCGGGGGCAATTTGTTTATGCATACCGTTGCCCCAAAACCGCTGCGCACTTTTGGGCGACACGCATTGCCGCGCCATTAACACAGTTGTTTTCGACCCGCCACGTTTGCGGCGCGAAATTTGCTGGCCGGTTTGCGGCAGAGGTTGCAAATCCATGCCCCTTGGGCATTGCGGGCCTTATTTTCGTGCCTGCCTGCCGTCCAGAAGAGCTTCGGTGAGCGTGATCTCGGTGAACAACGCCCGCGCCGTGTGGTCGTTGATCTCGCCGCGGCGTAGCATGGCGCGCAAGGCGTCACGCTCGGCGGCGATGCCGGCCAGCCTCAGGTCGATCTCCAGCCTCCCCGCCTCGCGCATCTCTGCGCGCGCTTCATCGGCCTCGTCGGCCGCCGCGATGCGCCGCCGGTAGGCAGCGACAATCCCATTGGCGGCGGCGAGCCTGACGCCGGGCACATCGCCCTCCTCGTCGTCGGTCTGCGCGATGCTTTCAAGGTGGGCGATCGCGGCCTTCGCCGCGCCGACACGCGCCATGCGTTCCTCGGCGGCGCCTGCGTCTTCACCCGGTTCGACCAGTCCGCGCGCGATGACGGGCAAGGCCAGGCTGGCGATCGCCAGGGAGCAGATGATGACGCCGGCGGCGAGAAAGATGACAAGGTCCCGCGCGGGAAACGGCGAGCCGTTCTGCAGGGCCAGCGGCAGCGACAATATGCCGGCCAGCGTTATGGCGCCACGCACGCCGGCCACCGATCCGGCGAGCCGCACGCGCAGGCCGAATGGCTCGGCCCTGCGTTTGCCAAGCCGGGCCGCAAGCCCCGCCATGATGTCGCCGATCCAGATCCAGACGAAACGGAGCGCGATCAGGCACAAGGTCAGCGCCATCACGGTCAGCACCGGCTGAATGAGCGGATAGTTGCCGGTGAGCTCCGGTGGCACCTTGCGGATGATTTCGGGGAGCTGCAGGCCGAGCACGATGAACAGCGCGCCGTTGAAGACGAAGGAAAATGTCGTCCAGAGCGAGATCGTCTGCATGCGCGCCGAAACGCCAAGAAAGCGGAATATGCCGGTGCTCCCGGTCAAAAGGCCGGCGGTCACCGCGGCCAGGATACCCGAAGCCTCGAAGTGCTCGGCGGCCAGATAGGCGACGAAGGGAAGCAGGATGGTGATCAGCACCTGCGCCTCGGGCGGCACGTCGCCGATGCGGTTCAGGAGTTGCAGCGCCTTGGCGGCGACGAACAATGCCGCCACGCCGGCCAGGATGCCGACCGCCACGGCGTAGAGGAAACTCAGCGAGGCGTCAGCGAAGGAAAAACTGCCGGTCAATGCCGCCGCGACGGCAAAGCGGAACATGACCAGGCCCGACGCATCGTTGAGCAGCGACTCGCCTTCCAGAATGTGCATCAGCCGCGCCGGGACCACGCTTCTGTCGACGATCGAGGAGACTGCCACCGCGTCGGTCGGTGACAGGACCGCTGCGAGCGCGAAGGCAACGACCAGCGGAATGCTCGGCACCAGCCAGTGCAAGGCATAGCCGAAGCCGACAATGGTGAAGAAGACGAGGCCGATGGCAAGATCGAGGATGGGTCCGCGCAATGCCATCAGCTCGCGCTTGGGCGCGCCAAAAGCGTCACTGAACAGCAGCGGTGGAATGAACACCAGCAGGAACAGTTCAGGATCGATCTCGATATGGATGCCGCGCACCGGCCATGCGAGCGCGGCGCCCATCGCAATCTGCAGGATCGGCAGCGGCACCCGCAGCAGCCGCACCAGCGCGCCGGAAACGGCGACGAAGACGAGCACGACGAGGACAAGGATGGCGGCTTGCATGGTGCGATTCCGGCTGTGTCGCGAACCATGCGCAATCGTCGACCCCGCGTCCAGACAGCGCCGGCGCGGCGACGGCCGGGCTGAGTTCATGGCATGGGCGAGCCGACCGCATGGGCAAGCATGCCGCCAATGTCGAAAAAAGGCCGGCACCTGGCGTCAACGAGGTTGCCTAGGGGCACCAGCTGGCCGGCCGCACGCCAGCCCCCCGCGGACGTTCCCGCCAAACAAAAAAGGCCGCCTGATGGCGGCCTTTCGTTATGAATATCAAAGCCTTATAGCGAAGATGTAATCTGCAGCTCGCTGGCGCCGTCCAGCGCGTAGACGTCGTCGCGGAACTGGACCACGCCAGGTCCCGTCGACCAGGCCGAGAGATAGAGGAAGTGCACCGGCACCGGGTTGGTGACCTGGATCGGCGTGTTCTGGCCGGTCTTGATCGCCGCCTCGAAATGCTGACGGTCCCAGCCGGGCGTGTCGCGCAGGATCCAGGTTACGAGATCGCGCACGTTCTGGACGCGCACGCAGCCCGAGGAGTCGAAGCGCATCATTTTGCCGAACAGGCTCTGCTGGGGCGTGTCGTGCATGTAGACGCCGTCCGGGCTCGGGAAATTGATCTTGACCGAAGCCATGGCGTTTTCCGAACCGGGATCCTGGCGGAACCGGTATTTGGCGGCATCATCGGTCGACCAGTCGACGTTCATCGGATCGACTTCGCTGCCGTCCGGCGCGAACAGGCGGATATGGCTGTTCTTCAAATAGTCGGGATCCTTCCGCATCAGCGGAATGATGTCCTTGCGCACGATCGAGACCGGCGCGTTCCAGTACGGGTTGACGATGATCTCGTTGATCTTGGAATTGACGATCGGCGTCTGGCGATCGATCTTGCCGACGATTGCCGTGTGGCGAAGCACGACGCGGTCGTTCTCGACCGCTTCGACCTGGGCCGCCGGAATGTCGACCAGCACATAGCGGCTGCCCAGCGTGCCGGCCTTCTCCTTCAGCCGCTGCAGATTGGTTTGCAGCTGGCCAAGCCGGACCTGCGCCGAAACGTTCATCGCCGCATAGGTGTATTTGCCCATCGAGCCGTCAGCGGGCAGGCCGTGGCGCAGCTGGAAGCGCTTGACCGCCGAGTCGACATAGGAATCGAAGGCCGTCGAGATGCCGGCGCTCTGCGAAAGGTCGCCAGCGACCATGAGCCGCTTGCGCAGCGGCACGACATCGGGATCATCGACGCCGAGTTGCAGCTTCTTGGTCGCGGGGACCTCTACCCAGCCACCCTGCCCGACAATGTTCTGATACTGCGCGACCGCCTGCTCCGTGAACGCAACCGTCTGCGGGCTGAAGATCGGCAGCGTCGACGCCACCTTGCCGCCTTCGCTGGCACGGGCGTCGAATTGATCGTCCCAATTGCCGCGGGCCGAGGATTTCAGGATATCTCCGATCACATCCTGCGCGCTCGCGCGGCCGGCCACCATGGCGGCGGCGAGCAACGAGGCTCCGGAAAGGAAGAAGCGGCGGCTGGTTCTCATGGACGTTCCAGACATAGGTAGCGGTTCGATCACTTGCTGCGTCGATCATCGGGCGATCTCGCCCGCACTCTAAAATTGGCAATCTTAACAATTAGCCAACCATGGCCCGTATCACGTTGGCGAGAAACGCGCGAGGCGCGATACGGTTGCGGGTGGACGCATGGTCTTCACGACAGCATCACTGCCACCCTCGGTTCCACTGGAATATGGCGGCAACGTGGCCTTGCGCCCAAATCGGCCGGGCCGGCGCTCCGAAAAGAAAGGGACCGGTGCTTTTCGGCACCGGCCTTGACTGAAGGTCGCTATTTCGGCCGCGCTTCTGTGGCGCGGGCCAGATCCGACGCGGCGCCTTACATCCGGTAGGCGATGGTGTCGTTCCAGAAGCGGTCGAGCCGCTGCAAAGCGCGGTTCATCTGCTTGAACTCGTCGGTGTTGATGCCGCCGACCTGCTCGATCGAGCCGACATGGCGCTCATAGAGACCGGCGACGACGTCAGCCACCTCGTTGCCCTTCGGAGTCAGCGAGACGCGGACCGAACGGCGGTCGATGCGCGAACGCTGGTGGTTGATGAAGCCGAGATCGACCAGCTTCTTCAGATTGTAGGACACGTTCGAGCCGAGATAGTAGCCACGCGAGCGCAGCTCTCCGGCGGTCAGCTCGGAATTGCCGATGTTGAACAGCAGCAGCGCCTGGATGGCATTGATGTCAGAACGGCCGTTGCGGTCGAATTCGTCCTTGATCACGTCAAGCAGACGGCGGTGCAGCCGCTCGACGAGCTGCAGCGATTCCATGTAAAGCGAACGGATAGCCTCGCGGCGATCGTCGGAAACGTTGGCGGTCTTCGCCGCCGGACGCGAATTGATCATTGTCTTTGCCTCTCGTTTGTCGCCCTGGTGATTTTTTGTTTTTCACCTTGATCGCGACACTATCGAATACTCATAAAATTCGACTTAAACGCTAGGGCTAACAAGAGCTTACCGGTAACAGGTTTCGAAAGAGGCTTAACGAACGGTCACCCGAGCAAGGATAATTAACCTAAAGGCTTAGGCAATAATCGCGAGGCCGGATCGCGGGGGCCGCGAAGTCGTCAACGGCGGCAAGAGCTTAGTGCCGCGCGGGGCGTTTCTGCAGGTAGATGACGACGCGAAAGACGATGTAGAGCAGCGCCACCGCCGCATGCGAGACGACGATCAGCAGCCGATGGCCGAAAAGCTCGGGAAAGCCGGCATACATGACGGTTTCGGTGACGGCGCAGATGAACCAGATCACCGGCCCCCAGGAGGCCAGCATCCAAAGCCCCGCCGCGGCGAAGGGGAAGAACACGGCGAGCATCACCGCCGCCACCTGCCAGTGCACCGGCATCAGGTCGAAGCGCCAGAGCGATCCAGGGTAAAAGCCGATCAGCTTGATCCAGTACAGGATGCCGAACAGCAGGCAGTAGCCGGCGATGACGCGCTGGAACCAGGCGAAGATGACCTCGACCGTCGAGGGCTGGAGCACGACGCGTCGCGACGTCACCTCGCTCATAGCGGGAGTTCCCGTTCGCCGAGCGGGGCGAAATAGGCCTCGACATCCGCCTCGCCGACCGCATCGAGGGTTGCCGGCCGCCATTGCGGCTTCGACCCCTTGTCGATGATGGCGGCGCGGATGCCTTCGTAGAAATCGTGGCCGGCAAGCATGCGGTTGAGGATGCGAAATTCCATCTTCATGCACTCGTCCATCGACAGCGTCTGCCCGGCGCTGATCTGCCGCCAGGCGACGCGAAGGCTGGTCGGAGAGCGCATGCGGATCGTCGCCAGCGTCTTGGCCGCGAATTCATCGGTGCCCGACGCGCGATCCAAGCTGTCGAGAACATCCTGAAGAGACGGCTGGTTGAAATGGCGCGATATCGCTTCGAGCGTCGGCCTGTCGGTCTCCCGCTTTGCCTGGACAAAGAAACCGCGCAGCACCGATTCCGGATCACCGGTCAGCACCAGCCGATCGAGGATGCTGGCCTGGTCTTCGGCCTTGATCGTGTGGGTGGCGAGCCCCGACCACAGCGCGTCGCCATAGCGGATGCGGTTGCCGGTCAAGGCCAGATACATGCCGAAGGAACCGCCAAGGTCGGGCAGAAGATGGCTGGCGCCGACATCCGGGAAAAAGCCGATGCCGACCTCCGGCATGGCGAACTGGGCATTTTCGGTCATCACCCGGTGCGAACCGTGAAAGGAGATGCCGACTCCGCCGCCCATGACGATGCCGTCGATGAGGGCGACATAGGGTTTCTTGAAGCTGTTGATGCGGGCGTTCAGCCGATACTCGTCGGCGAAGAACTCGACCGGCGGATTTCCCGCCCGGCCGGACTCGTAGATATGCAGGATGTCGCCACCTGCCGAAAACGCCCTGCCCTCGGCCCTGACGAGGACGACGTCCACGCCGTCATCGCGCTCCCAGGCATGCAAGGCCTTGCCCAGCGCCTTGACCATGCGATGGGTGACGGCGTTGAGCGCCTGCGGTCGCGTCAGCGTCACGACACCGGCCCTGCCCAACCGTTCGAAGCGAATTTCGTCGCCTCCACCAAAATCCATCGCCAGAGAATCCTTCCCCCGCGCCTGCGGGACTGAAGTGCTAAAGGCGGCGCATGGGTGCGTCAATGGCGGCGGCCTCTCCACCACAGGCTTGGCGGCCGGCGGCGAGCAATGCTACGAAGATCGCTGCCGTTGCAAGCGACGCGCCGATACCGCGCGAGCAAGCGGATTCGGGGACAGTTGGCCATGTCCGGATTTCTTCGTCCAGCGCTGTTGACGATCGGGCTTATTATGATCGCGAGCCTTGCACCGCGCCCCGCGTCCGCCGTCACGATCGACGATCTCTACCAGTCACGGACCATCGTCACCGGCCAGGGCGAAGAGAACCGCCAGACAGGCTTCAGGGACTGCCTGGACCGGGTCCTGGTCAGGGTTTCAGGCGACCAACGGCTGCCGAAAAAGCCGGAAATGCTGGCGCTACGCGACAAGGCCGGCGATTTCATCGACACCTTCCGCTACCATGACCGGCTGGAAGGCATTCCGATACATGACGAGCAAGGCACGCATGACCGGCCGCATGATCTGATTTGTCTCTACAAGCCCGCCACGGTCGACAAGCTGCTCGAACAGCTCGGCAGCAGGCCCTGGCTTGGCGAGCGGCCGACGCTTACCGTCTTTCTCACCGTCGAACAGGGCGCTCGGCATTTTTTGCTAGGCGCCGACGAGGAGCGTGGCGAGACGATGCGCGCATCTTTCGCCAATGCCACCGATCCGTTGTTGATGCATGTCGTATTTCCCAACGCGGCGCAGTTGGCCGAGCTGGACGGAAAAGGGCTGCGCATCGACGACATGGCAAGGCTGGATCTGCTGGCCAAACAGGCCGGTGGCGCGCAAGCGCTCGCCGGCAGCATCGTATGGAGCGACAAGGAGCTCGGCTGGATCGCCGATTGGCGACTGGCCGGTCACGGCAAGACCTATCGCTGGCAGGTCCGCGGCGTCAGCTTCGACGAGGCGTTCCGGGCGGCAATAGGGGGTGCCGCGCAGATTCTTTCCGGCAATGGAAAGCCCTGACCGGATAGGCATGGCGGGACGGTACCTCCCCTTCTGCCGGCCTGGCACAATCGTGTCGCATTGGTCAGCGACAAGGGCTCGTGGTAAAAGCCGCCGAAACGAGAGTTTTGGCCATGAACAAATTCACCCCGACCAAGCCAGCCGGCGCGCGCAGCGTCGATGACATCACCGGCAGCCGCCGCCTGCGCCGCATGCGCAAGGCCGACTGGTCGCGCCGCCTGGTGCAGGAGAACCGGCTTACGGTCGACGACCTGATCTGGCCGATCTTCGTTGTCGAGGGCAAGGATGTACGCGAGCCGATCGCGGCCATGCCAGGCGTCTTCCGCCTGTCGGTCGACCTTGCCGTCAAGGAGGCCGAACGGGCGGCAAAGCTCGGCATTCCGGCTCTCGCCACGTTCCCCAATGTCGAGCTCGGCTTGCGCGACCAGACCGGCTCGCACATCCTCGACCCGGAAAACATCATCAATCGCGCCAGCCGCGCGATAAAGGACGCGGTGCCAGCAATCGGCATCATCACCGACGCCGCGCTCGATCCGTTCACCAGCCATGGCCATGACGGCATCCTGCGCGACGGCATCATCGTCAACGACGAGACGGTCGAGCAGGTCGCTGCTGCGGCCGTCATCCAGGCGGCCGCCGGCGCGGACATCATCGCGCCTTCCGACATGATGGACGGCCGCATCGGCGCCATCCGTGACGCGCTCGACGCCAACGGTTTCCAGGACGTGGCGATCATGTCCTACGCGACGAAGTTCGCCTCGGCCTTCTACGGCCCCTATCGCGAGGCGGTCGGCACCGCCGGGCTGCTCAAGGGCGACAAGAAGACCTATTACATCGACCACGCAAATTCCGACGAGGCGGTGCGCGAGGCCGAGCAGGACATCGCCGAGGGCGCCGACATGCTGATGGTCAAACCAGGCCTGCCCTATCTCGACATCATCCGCCGGCTGAAGGACGAATTCCAGATGCCGACCTTCGCCTACCAGGTGTCGGGCGAATATTCGATGATCAAGGCCGCCGGCGCCAATGGCTGGATAGACGGCGAGAAGGCGATGCTGGAATCGCTGCTCGCCTTCAAGCGCGCCGGCTGCGACGGCATCCTCACCTATTTCGCACCGGAAGTGGC
Organism: Mesorhizobium sp. GW821-FHT07A06; assembly: GCF_059419085.1. Lineage (NCBI taxonomy): Bacteria > Pseudomonadati > Pseudomonadota > Alphaproteobacteria > Hyphomicrobiales > Phyllobacteriaceae > Mesorhizobium > Mesorhizobium sp. GW821-FHT07A06. Next base: position 699,846 of record NZ_JBWKRC010000001.1, on the reverse strand, counting down.
TGAGATGCTTAAGGGGTAGCTCGCACCAAACCTGAACGAGAAAGCCGCCGAAGCCCAGCGATGTGGCGTATCAGCGCCGTTATCTTTTGTTTTGAACGATCTTTCCCAGCTGGCTGTCAGGAGCCTTCTGTAGCCCGTTGCGCATTCACACGAAACCAATTGCTTTTTGCAAGCAGTTAGGTTAAACGGCCACTGATTGCAAATTACATGCGGTTCAGGAGGCAATGGTGTCAAAACTTCGTGTCAATGCTTTCACCCTGTCGCTCGACGGTTATGGCGCAGGGCCTGGCCAGACCCTCGAACATCCGCTCGGCGTGGGAGGCGAGAACCTGCACAAATGGATGGTCGGCACCCGCACCTTCCGCACGATGGTGCTCGGACAAGATGGCGGGACCACCGATACCAACGAGACGTTCGCGGCGCGCAGTTTCGAAAATGTCGGCGCCTGGATCCTCGGCCGCAACATGTTCGGGCCGATCCGCGGAGAATGGCCCGACGACAAGTGGAAGGGCTGGTGGGGCGACAACCCGCCCTACCATGTGCCGGTTTTCGTGCTGACGCACCACAAGCGGGCACCCATCACCATGGAAGGCGGCACGACCTTCCACTTCATCACCGACGGCATCCATTCGGCGCTCGAGCAGGCAAGGTCGGCGGCCGGCGACAAGGACGTGCGGGTGGGCGGCGGTGTCGATACCATCCGCCAGTACCTGCAGGAAAAGCTGATCGACGAGATGCACCTGGCGGTGGCGCCCGTGCTGCTTGGCAGGGGCGAGAACCTCTTTGCCGGCCTGGATATGTTGAAGCTAGGCTATCGATGCACCGAGCAGGTTGCGACGACACTTGCCACGCACGTGACGATCGGGCGGGCGTGACTACAGCTCTTTCTCCCCGTCACTATACGGGGAGAAATGCCCGGCAGGGCAAATGAGGGGCGTCGCTGACATTTGGAGACTAGCGGCAAGCTACCAATGGCATTGGGGCTCAATCGCCAACGCCGGCGCAGCCCCTCATCCGCCCCTCGGGCGCCTTCTCCCCGTGAACGGGGAGAAGGACAAGGTGCTCAATACTTCTCCGGCACGTAGAGTTCGCGCGGCAATGTCTGGCGCTCGTATTCGGGATTGAAGACACGCTCGGGCAGCGTGATCTCCTCGTGCGGCACCTCTTCGTAAGGCATCTGCTTGAGCAGATGGTCGATGCAGTTCAGCCGCGCGCGCTTCTTGTCGTTGCCCTCGACGATGAACCAGGGCGCCTCCGGAATGTTGGTGCGGGCGAAGGTTTCCTCCTTGGCCTTGGTGTACTGCTCCCAGCGTACGCGCGATTGCAGATCCATCGGCGACAGCTTCCATTGCTTCATCGGATCGTGGATGCGCATCAGGAAGCGCATCTGCTGCTCCTCGTCGGTGATCGAGAACCAGTACTTGACCACGGTGATGCCTGAACGCACCAGCATGCGCTCGAACTCCGGCACGTCGTGGAAGAACTCCTCGACCTGCTCCTGCGAGGCAAAGCCCATCACTCGTTCGACGCCGGAGCGATTGTACCAGGAGCGGTCGAACAGCACGATCTCACCGCCAGCCGGCAGATGCGGGACATAGCGCTGGAAATACCATTGCGACTTCTCGCGTTCGGTCGGCGCCGGAAGTGCCACGACGCGGCAGATGCGCGGATTGAGCCGCTGCGTGATGCGCTTGATGACGCCGCCCTTGCCGGCAGAGTCACGGCCCTCGAAAATCACCACCAGCTTCTTCTTGTGATAAGCGACCCAGGACTGCAGCTTGATCAATTCGGACTGCAAGGTGATCAGGTCGCGAAAATACTGCATGCGATCGATCGAAGGCGGATGCGAGTTCTTGTAGATCTTGGCGATCTCCATCGACAGCGCCGGCTCCGACATTTCAAGCTCATAGTCTTCGTCGAGCGTGTCGGCGAGCTCGGCTTCAAGCCAATCCTTGGCGGGAGAATTCTGTCTCAGCTCGGTCATATCGGTCGCTCCGCTAGCAAGCCCTGTCGGTTCATGTCCGGCACCCAAACTGCAGGCCCGTGGCCTGCAATGGAAACACCTTAGCCGAATTCAATATAGGCCGGCGGTGACGGTTTTATTGCAGTTCGGGGCGCGACCGCGGCCGTTGAAAGCTCCGCCATGCGTGATCGATCCACCATCTTTGCATGACGACAAGCCGGGCAAATTGTCCTACAAATCCCCGGTCGCATTCCGGGCTGCCCTTCGCGGCACCCCAATTCAACACAATCGCGAGGACTGACATGGAATACCGCACCCTTGGCCGTTCCGGCCTGAAGGTTTCGACATTGACTTTGGGCACCATGACGTTCGGCGGCACCGGGCCCTTCGCCGCGGTGGGCAACAGCGATCTTACCGAAGCCAAGCGGATGATCGACATGTGCATCGACGCCGGCATCAACCTCATCGACACCGCCAATGTCTATTCAAACGGGCTGTCGGAGGAGATCATCGGCGAGGCACTCGGCGGCAAGCGCAAGAACGACGTGCTGATCGCGTCCAAGGCGCGCATGCGGATCGGCGGCGGTCCGAACGACGAAGGCCTGTCGCGCCACCATCTGATCCGTGAATGCGAAAAGAGCCTGAAGCGGCTGAAGACCGACGTCATCGACATCTATTTCGTCCACCAGTGGGATGGTCTTACCCCGGTCGAGGAAACGGTGGCCGCGCTCGACACCTTGGTCGGCCAAGGCAAGGTGCGCTATATCGGCTGCTCCAACTGGTCCGGCTGGCAGGTGATGAAGGCGCTCTCCATCAGCGACAGCCGTCACCAGCAACGCTTCGTCACCCAGCAGATCCACTATACGCTGGAAGCACGCGAGGCCGAATATGAACTGCTGCCGATCTCGGTCGACCAGGGACTGGGCGTGCTGGTCTGGAGCCCGCTCGCCGGCGGCTTGCTGTCCGGCAAATACCGCCGCGACAGCCCGACCGCGCGCCAGCTCGCGGGCTGGTCCGAGCCGCCGATCCGGGACGAGGATCGGCTCTGGCGGATCGTGGATGTGCTGGTGGAGATCGGCAAGGCTCGCGGCGTCTCGGCGGCGCAGGTGGCACTTGCGTGGCTGCTCGGCCGCCCCGCCGTCTCCTCGCTGGTGATCGGCGCCCGCAACGATACCCAACTCAAGGACAATCTCGCCGCGGCAGCCCTGGAGCTCAACGCCGAAGAACGCCAGCGCCTCGACGCGGTCAGCCGCCCGCCCCTGCTCTACCCCTACTGGCACCAGCAATTGACGGCAAAGGATCGCTTCGGCCCCGCCGATATGGTTCTTGACCGCAGCGTCATCTGACTCTCCGGCCGAAGCGCGCTAGCCCTCGATGAAGTGCCAGAGTTGGCGATCGGGCTCGATCTGGCCGCTGAGCACGAAATATTTATAGAGCACGAGCAGGGAGACAGCCTGCTCGTCCCGCTCATTGGAGAATGTCCGGCAGTAGGCATTGGCCGCGGCAACAATACGCTCGGCCTGCGCCGGATGCCGTTCGAAATAGCGAACCTTTTCGCCAAGGTCGGCGAAATCCGGATCGAGCGGCACATAGTGGACGTTGGCTTCGAGCCGGCTCTCCGCGAACCACGTCTCGTAGGTCGGCGGCGGCATCAGGCACAGCGAGTTCGAATTCATGATCCATTTGAGGTTGGTCGCCACGTCATTGCCCTCGAGCGAGACGATATAGCGGTAGCGCAAGTGTTGGCGGATGCTGAGAAAGGGCTTGCTGTACTCGGCCGGCGCACTTCGCTTGTGTGAACCTACGTCGCAGAATGGCAGGTCACGCGCCGCGTCCAGGAACCGCGTCCTGATCGGATTGTTGAGATCGCCGCGCCAGATCACGACCGGCAGCTTGTCGGCGAAGGCGACTGCGTCGGCGGGCATGTAGAAGTGGCGGAACTTGTTGAACTTCAGAATGACCGCATTGCCATTGTCCGTATGGATCGGCCGGTCCTTGACGAGCGTCGGCACCTTCGGCACCCCGATGACGTCGCCGAACTCCACGTCGAGAAGCAATGACGGGTCGAAATAGCGGGCAAACTCCTTCAGGTCGTAATAGTACATGCTCGGCTCGAACGGCATCTTGTCGATGCGCACCGCATCCGGGCCAGGCACAAAGGCGTCCTGCAGCTTGTTGTAGTCATTCAACCGCCGGCGCACGGCCTCGTCCGAAAGCCTGGCCTGCTCCAGGCGGTCCGCCAGCCGTCGTCGGAAGAGTGCCTGTGGCGCGATATCGCGCATGACGTTTCGCGCGTAATAGAAAACCTTCTGCGTCGTTCTTTTTATGCCGGCCATGGTTCACGTTGATCAGGACAAACGCGACCAAAACACACGACAGCCGAGTTTGTTCCCGCGTCACGCCCGCGCGTCGTTGTGCCAGGCATTTACTGGCGCGGCGGTCGTCCAGCGCGTGCCTCCCGGCTTCGATGGAAGGGCCTGGGCAACTAGCCCGTTATGCAGCGCCAGACCTCGGCATCCGGCTTGATCTGGCCGCTGAGCACAAAATATTTGTACAGCACCAGCAGGGAGATCGCCTGTTCGGTCTGTTCGTGCCCAAAGGTCCGGCAATAGGCGTTCGCAGCCGCGGTGATACGCTCCGCCTTCTCCGGGTTGCGTTCGAAATAGGCCACATGTTCGGCAAGGTCCGAGAAATCAGCTTCGAGCGGCACATAGTGGACATTGGGCTCGAGCTGTCGCTCGGCGAACCATGTCTCGTATGTCGGCGGCGGCATCAGGCAGAGCGACTTCGAGCTCAAGATCCATTTGAGGTTGGTCGCGACATCATTGCCCTCAAGCGAGACGATGTAGCGGTAGCGCTGGTGCTGGCTGATGCTGAGAAACGGCTTGGCGTATTCGGCCGGAGCGTTCGGCTTGTGCGAGCCGGCATCGCAGAACGGCAGGTCGCGCACCGCCTTCAGAAATCTCGTCCTGATCGGATTGTTGAGATCGCCGCGCCAGACCACGACAGGCAGCTTGTCGGCGAACGAGATGGCGTCAGCCGGCATCTGGAAGTGACGAAACTTGTCGAGCTTCATGATGACCGCGTTCTTGTCGTCATCACGGATCGGCCGGTCCTTCACGATCGTCGGCACCTTCGGCACATTCCTGACGTCGCCGAATTCGAGATCGATCAGCAATCCGGGGTCGAAGTAGCGGGCGAACTCCTTCAGGTCGTAATAGTACATGGTCGGCGTGAAGGGCAGTTTGCTGATGCGCATGGCATTGGCGCTTGGGGCGAAGCCATCCTGCAGCTTGTTGTAGTAATTCACCCGCCGGCGCGCCGTCTCGTCGGAAAGCCTGGCCTTTTCGAGGCGGACGGCCAGTCTGCGGCGAAACAAGGCTTGTGGAATGACATCGCGCGCGACGTTTCGCGCATAATAGAAAACCTTTGCCGACGTCCGCGCAATTGTGGCCATGGTTCACTTGATCAAAACAAACGAGCAGCTCTCAATACGCTGGCGCCCCGCGTTTTCTACATCATTACGGCGCCCGTCTGGCAAGCCCCCCTGCGGATCCGCGACGCCGCGCCCGCGCAGAGCCGCTTCAGCTGTTGTGTTTGACGGCTAATGCTCCTAGGCAGGGTCAGAGCCGCAAGGCAGGTCAAAAGGAACCGATATGGCGCGAGCACCAAACTACGATCAGGAACGCAAGGAACGTGACCGGCAGAAGGCGGCGAAGAAGGCCGAAAAGCTGGCGGCCAAGGTTGCCGCGCGGGAACGTTCAAAACCCGAGACCGAGATCGAAAACGAAACAGCGGAATGACGGCAAAAGGCCCGCATATGCGGGCCTTGCCTCAATCCAGCTCGCCGCCCTGTGTCAGGCGGGCGCCTTGTCGCTGATAAAAACGTCCACTTCCCGCGCCGCGGCGATAAAGGCGCGCCTGGCATTCATGGCCGGCTTGTCGCCGGCCAGCGCATCGTGGCAAGCCTGCAGCGCCGCGCGATGCTTTGGACTGCGCTTGCCGGGCCAGCTGTTGAGGAGGTAATCGGAAGCCTCGCGGGCCGTGCGCAAGAGCTGAGTGCTTCCCGCCGTGACGGACTTGACGGTCACGGGTGTTTCAAATCGGTTGTTTTCCATCGCCGCTCTTACGCCATCGGCGCCCGTGAAGCGAGGCCGAAAGTGCGCTTCGCGTGCGGACGCCGCTTTTGCCCGGCAGCGCCCTGCCCGTGCGGAACAGTCCCGACTTCACGGAAACGCCGAACCGCCTCTGTCTCTTTATGCTGGACGCAATTCCGGGGAGAAAACCGCTTCACACTTTTCCCGGACTTGCTTCAAGCGGCGACGACGGCAAATCCCCTGGCGCGAAGACCGCGTCGATCGTTGGCGAGCGACGTCACCAGCCGGTCGCGGCTGCCGACGATATGGGCCGAAAGCCGGCGCGCCGCTTCGTCGGCCTCGCCAAGGCGGGCCGCCGCCAGAATGGCACGGTGTTCGGCCCAGGCGCGTCCCAGAGCCGCCTCGTCACGCACCTCCAACCAGCGGGCCCGCGACAGGCGCGTCATGGCATCGCGCACTGCCCTGAACAGGAATTCGTTGCCCGACAGGCGCGCCAGCTCGATGTGAAAATCCATGCCGACACGGTGCCATTCCTCGCGCGGCGTGTTTTCGTCGCAGGAATCGAGCATCGCCTCGATGATATCGATGGCGCTGCTTTCGGCGTGCATGCATGTCAGCCGCACGGCCGCGACCTCGACAGCTTCGCGATAGACGGCGATCTGCTCGAGCTCGGCAAGGTTGATCGGCGACACCGTCCAGCCACGGCCATCCCTGCCAACCAGCCCCTCGGTCTCCAGCCGCAGAAGTGCCGCCCTGACCGGTGTGCGCGAGGCGCCGAAGCGCCCTTCGATCCAACGCTCGGTCAATTTCTCGCCTGGGCCGATCTCGAGCCCCAGGATCATCTCCCGCAACTGTCGTTCGACATTCTGCATCTGCGACATCGTGTTGGCCTCTTCGAAGCCGCATTGACAGCAGCCGTGTTGAAGTTCATGACGGATGCCATTTTGGTATCCCAAAACGGTATCCGCAACAAGCGTTGATATCGAGCAGGCAGGGCATGGCACAGGAAGATACGCAACAGGGCGGCTACAACATCCATTGGCGGCGCAATCTCGCCGTCTGTTTCGCCGGCTCGTTCAGCACACTCATCGCCATGACGCTGCTGTTGCCTTTTCTGCCGCTCTATGTCGAGCAGCTCGGCGCGCAAGGCCATGCGGCGATCGTGCAGTGGTCCGGCATCGCCTACGGCGCCACCTTCTTCGCCGCGGCCCTGGTCGCGCCGCTGTGGGGACGGCTGGGCGACCGCTACGGCCGCAAGGTGATGCTGGTGCGCGCCAGCTTCGGCATGGCGATCTGCATGTCGCTGACGGGCATGGTCGAGACGGTCTGGCAACTGGTGCTGCTGCGCCTGCTGATCGGGTTTGCCGGCGGCTATTCATCGGGTTCGACCATACTGGTGGCCATGCAGACGCCCAAGGACCGTTCCGGCTGGGCGCTCGGCGTCCTGTCCGCGGGAATCACGGCGGGTTCACTTGTCGGTCCCCTGCTCGGCGGTGCGCTGCCGCCGATCATCGGCATTCGCGCCACGTTCCTGTTGTCCGGCGGCGTCATCTTCCTTGCCTTCCTGGCGACCACGTTCCTCATCAAGGAGACCCAGCGAGCGAGGCCGGCCACGGCAGCGTCGGCGGCAAAGCCGAAAAGCGGCTGGTCGCAGATCCCGGACAAGCGCCCCGTCGTGGCCATGCTGACAACCGGCATGCTGCTCGCCTTCGCCACAATGTCGATCGAGCCGATCATCACCGTCTATGTACAGCAACTCATAGAGGACCAGAGCCGGGTGACGATGATCGCGGGCGTGGTGATGTCGGCGACGGCGCTGGGCACTATCCTGTCGGCATCCTGGCTCGGCAAGCTCGCGGATCGTGTCGGCCACTGGAATGTCGTCGTCGGAGCGCTGGCCGTATCGGCCCTGCTGCTTATCCCGCAGGCCTTCGTCAGCAATGGCTGGCAACTGATCGGCCTGCGCTTTCTGATGGGACTGGCGCTGGGTGGCCTGCTGCCCTGCATCACCAGCGTCATCCGCCACAACATCCCCGACGGCGTCGGCGGCAATGTGCTTGGGCTGGCCATCTCGGCGCAGTATGTCGGGCAGGTCGCGGGACCACTATCCGGTGGTTTCGTCGGCGGTCACTTCGGAATGCGCTCGGTGTTTCTCGCGACATCGGTGCTGATGGCCGGCGGTGCCGTCTACAACTGGATTGTCCAGTCGCGGCGCACACGGCATATCGCGTTGGAAGCGAGCGAGTCCTGAGGGCTCAGGCCGTTAAAAGAGGGAACCAGCCGACATGAATTCCTCCGAACCGACAGCCAGCCCTGCCCTCGTGTTTGCCGGCGGTCTCGTCGGCGCGGCAGGCGTGGCGCTGTCAGCTGCCGCCGCGCATCTCGGCGGCGCCTTCACCGGCACGGCCGCGTCGTTCCTCTTGATGCACGCGCCTGTCTTCCTCGCCGTCGGCCTCACCGGCGCGAGTCGCTTTCTGCGGATCGCCAGCGTCGCCTTGCTTGCCGGGCTGCTGCTTTTCGCCGGCGATCTTCTTGCCCGCGATTTCCTGGGATCGAGACCGTTCCCTATGTCGGCGCCGATTGGAGGCACCTTGCTCATCGCCGGCTGGCTGGGGATAGCGATATCCGCCCTGGTACGTCAGCGTTCCTAGGGGCCGAATCGGTCGGGATCAATCCCCGGGACGTCCGGTGCGTATCCACAGATCGCGATTGCGCGAGGCCCGCTTCGTCAGGCGTCGCGCTTCCGGTCGCTCGGCGGCAGGAGCGATGCCCCAGTAGTTGCGGTAAATGTCCTCGAACAGATGCCTGATGGGATGCATGATTTTTCTCTTTTCGGGTTGAATCGATCCAATGCGTAGGCAATAAACACGGCGATCAGCTTCGCTTACGCCCCACCAGGAAGCGAAGGTCGCGAATCCATGGGCTTGCCCTGCCCCGCCGCCTGAAGCTGTTGGCGGCCGACCCGATGCTCCAGTCGTTGCGATAGATGTCTTCGAACAGGTAATTGACGGGATGCATGCCGTACCTCCTCTGAAAACGCAGACGGGCCAAACCAACCAACTTGGATCGATTCAATACTAGGTCTCCGACAGTTCCCGGTCAAGCAGAATTTGAATCGATCCAACGAAAGTGCTAGATGCAAATCCGGAACGTGCTAAATGCATGTCAGGAGGCACGCACAAATGGCGTCACTCACCGCAGGCAATCGAAGACCCGTCCGGCTGGCCGATATCGCCAAGGCCGCCGGTGTTTCGCACGGCACCGCATCCAATGTCTTCAGCCGCCCGGAGATCGTGCGCGAGGAGGTTCGCGAACGAGTGAAGGCCGCGGCCGAGGCGATGGGCTATGGCGGGCCGGATCCCAAGGGCCGCCTGTTGCGGGCGGGCAAGGTCAACGCCATCGGCGTCGCCACCGCCGAACCCCTCTCCTACTTCTTCGACGATCCTTTCGCGCGGGTCATGATGGCGAGCATCTCGCAGGCCTGCGATGCGACAGGAGCCGGCATTTCCCTGGTATCGGCAGCTAATAACGAACAGCTTGCCTGGAACATCCAGAGTGCCCTAGTCGACGGCTTCATCGTCTTCTGCATCGAAGGCGGTTCGCGGCTGGTGGAACTGGCGCGCGAGCGCAAACTGCCCTTCGTGGCGCTCGACCTTGACTCCGAGGACGGAGCGGTCGCGGCGATCGGTGTCGACAACATCGCCGGCGCCAGTCTGGCGGCGCGCCATCTCACGGATCTCGGACATCGCAGCTTTGCCGTTCTGGCACTGCCTTTCGTCGACGGCAGGACGGGTCTCGTTTCGCCCGAGCAGGTTCGCTCAGCGACCTATGCCGGCACGCGCGACCGGCTCACCGGCTATCTCCAGGAGCTTTCACGGGTTGGCGTCGACACATCCACAGTGCCCGTCTACGAGACCGCCAACGACGCGGCCAGCACGAGAGCGGCCCTCGAAACCGTCTTCGCGGCCAAGGAGCCGCCCACGGCCATCCTGGCGATGTCGGACAAAATAGCCCTGGTGACGCTCGAATGGTTGAGCGCGCGCAAGCTCAGCGTCCCCAACGATGTTTCCGTCATCGGGTTCGACGGTGTTCCGGAGGCCGCCGTGTCCGAGCCGCCCTTGACCACGATCGCCCAGCCGATAGCCGAAATGGGCCGCCTTGCCGTCAAGGCCATCCTGGAGAGCGACGGCAAGGTCAGCCGGCAGTTGCTGCCGGTCAAACTGGTCGTGCGGGCCTCGTCGGCTCCGCCGCGCGGCTGAACGACGGCCCCCTCAGCGATTGGCTCTTGCCATGGCGGAGATGCCGAAAGACGCACGCGCCGGCGTGACATCCTTTTGCGTCATGCGGACCTTGGCCGAAGCGCTGATGGTCGACAGCCATTCGAGATAGAAGGCGAGCGCGAACTGCATGGCGATGCCGGCCGACAGCAGCAGGCTGTCATAGGCAAGCCCGCCCGGATTGATCAGTTTCATCACCTGCGCGACCATGGCGATCACCGTGCCGGCGATGAAGACCGGCAGCGAGCGCTTGCCGAGTATCGCCAGCGGATGGTCAGGGCTGGTGCGGAACAGGTTCGAGAGCGCCGGCAAGGCGACGATCAGATAGCTGACAGCCAGGATATGCAGCAGCCTTGGCAGCGACAGGAAGGTCTTGTCAAAACCGCCGATGACCACCGGAAGCTTGAACCATGTTATCTGGCCCCAGAGCGGACTGTGCACCCATATCAGCGCCGTCAGCACATAGGTCGCGGCCGCGCCGACCAGCCAGCGGTTGATCGGAATGACACCGCCGCGCCTGACATGCAGCATGGCGGCGAGGCCGATGTTGAACAGGAACTGCCAGGAGAGAGGGTTCAGGAACCAGAAGCCGGGCTCAGGATAGTTGGGCGGGGCGATCTGCCAGATGCCGGCGACCAACCACAGCGCGCCGGACACGACCAGCGCCGCGACGGGTCTGTAGCTGATGAACAGGACGAAGGCCGGGGCCATCAGAAGCAGCGCGGCATAGACCGGCAGGATATTGTTGTAGCCAAGCTGATGGCCGAGCGTGACGATGCCGACCAGCACTTCCGGCGTGTTCTTCATCAAGGGCTCGATGTTGATCAGTTTCAGCAATTCCGGCCGCCTCGTGAACACGGCCACGGTACAGAACAAGGCGATCACAACCATGGTCGTGACGATATGGGCGATATAGAGCATGCCTGCCCGCCGCCACATCTTCAATGTGGCCAGAAGCCGGCCACCCGAGCGGAACTTCGTGCCGTAGGCCAGCGCCACCGAGATGCCGGAAATCAGCACGAACGCCTCTGCCGCGTCCGAGAAACCGAAATTCTTGTAGGTCATGACCTCGAAAGCCGTGCCCGGCACATGGTCGATGAAAATGGTGAGCAGCGCCAATGCGCGCAGCACATCGATACGCGTATCGCGTTCGGGCGAGACAGGGGTAATCATCGACAAAAGGCCTCAAAGCTGGTTGTTCATGTCCAGCAATGCGACCCCCGGCGCACCGCTTCGATTCCTCCCAAGCGGAGTATATCGGCGCACAAACGGGCTGGAATGAGCCTGGTTCAATCAACTTTCGCGGAGCATGAAAATATTGCGTTTTGAAGCCGGCAAATTGAGCGAAGCCTCATATAATCAAGAGGATGCGGGATGACCGGCGACAGCACCGAAAACAGTCCGCTGCTCAAGGATCTGGCCTTTCCCTATCGCCTCCTGGGCGCCGGCGGGAACAGCCGCGAATGCCTTTTCCTGCTGCATGGATCGGGTGTCGACGAGACCACCCTGGTGCCGCTGGCAAGACGCATCGCACCCGACGCAATGCTGATCGCGGCGCGTGGCCGTATCCCCCAGGAGGACGGTTTTCGCTGGTTCGAGCGGATAACCCCGACGCGCTTCGAACAGAAGAGCATCGTGGCCGAAACGGCCGCCTTCGCGGCATTCGCAAGCGAGGCCGCCAAGCGCCATGGGCTTGATCTCGATCACGCGACGTTCCTCGGCTATTCGAACGGAGCCAATCTGGCTTCCAGCCTGATGCTGCTCCATCCGGGCATCGTCCGCAGGGCGGTGCTGCTAAGGCCAATGCCTGTACTCGACCATGTGCCCGCGACGGACCTCGCTGGAATACCGACGCTGATTATCGCTGGCGCCGCCGACGAGACCTACGGGCCCTTTGCGCCGGCACTGGTGACGCTGCTCAGCCGGCGCGGCGCCGCGATCGACGCTCGGATCATTCCCTCGGGCCATGAAATCGGCGATCCGGACGCCGCCATTGTCAGGCAATGGCTGGCGGGGTCGGCTGACGTGGCGTAGGCGGACCGGCCCTTCGAATCGACCGCTGTCTCGATCGGGCGCGGCCGCGATCCGCGCCTCCGCACCGGCGAGGAGCGAAGATGCTGAAGCCTAGCGCCCCATCCTGTTCCAGGCGTCGAGCCCGGCGATCTTGTAGGCTTCCGCCAGCGTCGGGTAGTTGAAAGTGTTGTTGACGAAGAAGTCGACCGTACCGCCGAGGTTGATGACCGCCTGGCCGATATGGATGAGCTCGGTGGCGCCCTCGCCGACAATATGGGCGCCGAGCAGTCGCCGCGTCTCGATCGAGAACAACAGTTTCAGGAAGCCGGTGTCGACACCCATGATGTGGCCGCGCGAGGTTTCGCGGAAACGCGCGACACCGACCTCATAGGCGCCGCCGCTCTGGCGCACCTGTTCCTCGGACTGGCCGACGGTCGAGATCTCCGGCACCGCATAGATGCCATAGGGGAAGGTCTCCGGTGGCGGCGGCAGCGTCACGCCGAAAGCGTGGCAGGCGGCCACCCTGCCCTGCTCCATCGAGGTCGAGGCGAGACTTGGAAAGCCGATGACATCGCCGGCGGCGTAGATGTTGGGCACGCTGGTCTGGAACGTCTGTGGATCGACCTTGATGCGGCCTCGGGAGTCGGCCTCGATGCCGACCATGTCGAGGCCCAGGCTGGCGATATTACCGGTGCGACCGGCGGCGTAGAGCACGACCTCGGAGCGGATGGTGCGGCCATCGGCCAGTTCCACCTCGGCTGCCTCGGGCTTGGAGCGGATTTCCTTCACCGCGCTGCCCAGCCTTATCGTCATGCCGCGATCGCGCATCTGGTGGATGAAATCATCGACGATCTCGCGGTCGACGAAATCGAGGATGGAATTGCGCGGCTCGACCAGCGTCACCGGCACATCGAGCGCCGAAAAGATCGTGGCGTATTCGACCCCGATAACGCCACCACCGATGACCGTCAGCGTGCGCGGCAGGCGGTCAAGCTCGAGCATCTCGTCGCTGTCGAAGACACGGGTCTTGTCGAAAGGCACGTCGCGCGGCCTGTGCGGCCTGGTGCCGACCGCGATCAGCGCGTTGGCGAAGCCGACCTCGCTGTAATCGCCATTGTCCGATGTCAGGCTGACCTTGTCGGGGCCGAGAAATTTCACCGCCGCGCGGGCGCTCTTGACGGTGTTGCGCATGAACTGGTGTTGCAGCACCTCGACCTCGTGATCGAGCGTCTTGTGCAGGCGCTCGATCAGGTCGCCGACCGAAATGTCCTGCTTGACCCTGTAGCCGCGTCCATAAAAGCCGCGCTCGCGCCAGCCCGAGAGATTGAGCACCGTTTCGCGCAGCGTTTTCGAGGGGATGGTGCCGGTGTGCACCGAGACGCCGCCGAGACGCCGGCCGCGATCGACCACCAGCACCGATTTGCCGAGTTTGGCCGACTGCACCGCGGCGCGGCGTCCGGAAGGGCCGCTGCCGATGACCAGCATATCGTAGTCCATAGTGCCGTCCCCTCACTTCCGCCCCAGAACGCTTTGTTGCGCCGCAACAAGCTAAAGCCATCCACGCGGCGAATTCAACCGATTCAGATCGCGGAGCACGGCTTTCAGGCTTCGCGTCCCTCGAAGCGCTCGACCTTGATTCCGCCGCAAGCCTTCACCATTTCATCATCGGGCGGCCCGCACCCTATGTCGGGCCTTGTTACGAGGAAATGACATGAACGCGCGCGTTCTCGACGGCGAAATCATCAACACCCGGCTTGACGACGTCAGGGCCTATGAGGGCGTGCGCACAAGGCGCATCCTGGCCTTCGTGCTCGACTACATCATCGTCGCCCTGCTCACCATTCCCTTCGCCATACTGGTGTTTTTCCTCGGGCTTCTGACGCTCGGCGTTGGCTGGATGCTGTTCGGCGTCCTGGTGCCGGCCGTCGCCATCCTCTACATCTGGAACACGCTGGGCAGCGCGGACCAGGCGACCACGGGCATGAAGATGATGGGCATCCGCCTCGACCGCCTCGACGGCAGGCCGATCGACGGCCTGACCGCGGTCGTCCATTCGGTGCTGTTCTGGGCGGGCAATGTCATTCTGTCGCCCCTGGTCCTGCTGGTGACCCTGTTCTCGGACCGCAAGCGCACGCTGCACGACCTTCTGCTCGGCACGGTGGTCAGCCGCACCGGCCGCTGAGGCGCTTTCCGAAAGCGTTACACGCCCTGTCGGCGCAAATGTGAAGGCATCCGCTTGCAGGTGCATTCACAATCCTGTTGAATTTTTCGCTTTCCGCGCCAAAGGTAGAGCGACTCGAAGGAGCGTTTCCAAGACTTAGATGACGCAGCATCCGACCCAGTCGCCACAGTTCTTCCTGACCGCGCCGTCGCCGTGCCCCTATCTCGACGGCCAGTTCGAGCGCAAGGTGTTCACGCATCTGGTCGGCGACAAGGCGTCGGAGATGAACGACCTCCTCACGCAAGGCGGCTTCAGGCGTTCGCAGAACATTGCCTACAGGCCGGCCTGCGAGACGTGCCGCGCCTGTGTTTCCGTGCGCATCCTCGCCCAGGAATTCACCGCCAGCCGCAATATGAAGCGCGTTCTGCAGCATAATTCCGACCTTGTCGGCGCCATGCACAATGCCGAGCCCTCGACCGAACAATATTCGCTGTTCCGCAGCTATCTCGATGCCCGCCACCGGCGCGGCGGCATGTCCGACATGACGGTGCTCGACTACGCCATGATGGTCGAGGACACCCATGTCGACACCAAGGTGATCGAATACCGGCGGCGCGGACCCGACACCTTCATCACCGGCAAGGGCCAGGGTGAGCTTATCGCGGTGGCACTCACCGACAAGATGGCCGACGGCCTGTCGATGGTCTATTCCTACTTCAATCCCGAATTCGAGGAGCGTTCGCTCGGCACGTTCATGATCCTCGACCACATCGCCCGCGCCAGGGCGATGGGCCTGCCCCATGTCTACCTCGGTTACTGGGTCAACGGCTCGCGCAAGATGAATTATAAGATGCGCTTCATGCCGCAGGAGCATCTCGGCCCGAAGGGCTGGGAGCGCTATACCAACGAAGCGGTTTCACGCTGAGTTTTTCCACGATCCGCGCTTAAGCTTAAACTGTTTCAAGGCACGGGATGCTGGTCTTTCAGCCGGTTGGCTGGAGAGAGTGCACGATTGCACCGGTCAGCCGTCGGCCTGCATTTCATTGCGAAAGTTCCTGCATGACTTCCCACCATAACCACCAAAAGGGTCTTCTGATCACCGCCATCGGCGGACTGATGCTGACTGTCGACATACCGTTGATCCGCCTCGCCGACGGCGGCGCATGGACGATCATGCTGCTTCGCACCGGCACCACATTCGTCGCCGCCATGGTCATCTGGTCGGTCTGGCGGGCTTTGAGCCGTAACGCCCCGCCGCTCATTCCCGGCTGGTCCGGCCTGATCGTCGCGATATGCTACGGGCTGACAGGGATCACTTTCGTCACCGCCGTCTATCACACCTCGACGGCCGATCTCGTCTTCATCCTGGCCTTCAACACCGTGTTCGCAGGGCTATTGTCCTGGATATTCCTGCGGGAGAGGCCACGGCTGGTGACCATCGTGGCGATGCTGATCATGATCCTGGGCGTGCTGGTCATCGTCGGCGGGTCGGTCGGCACCGGCAAGCTGTTCGGCGATTTCATGGCGCTGTGCTCGGCTTTCTTCATCGCGGTGGCCATCACCATCTCGCGCGCCAGCGGCAAGGACATGGGCTTCACCTCACTTGTCGGCGTCCTTCTGCCTATGGCCCTGGCAGCCTTCATGGTGTCGGGCGAAGGCTTTCACGTGAACGCGCCATGGTGGATCATCTTCAACGGCGCCGTTATCATGCCGATCTCGTTCTTCTGTCTTGCCGCCGGGCCGAAATACATTTCCGGGCCGGAAGTGGCGATGTTCTACGTGCTCGAAACGGTGCTGGCGCCGGTCTGGGTGTGGATGATCTTCGCCGAGGCACCGACCCGCAACGGCCTGATCGGCGGCGCGATCCTGATCGTCACGCTGGTCGCCCATTCGCTCTGGCAACTGCATGAGGGGCGCAGGCAACGGGGTGACCTTGCGGTGCACCACCCAGCCTGAGTTGTAGTTGATGGGCCTGGCGCAAGTCGCGTTTCGGGATCAGGCGCTGGCCTTCTTTGCCGCGCCAGGCTCCGGCAAGACCTCGATCTGTGGGCTGGCCTCGATCTCGGCCGCCGAGCCGGCGGCCAACTCGTCGACCAGTTCCACCTCGCGCAGCCACTCGCGCCAGATAGCGACCAGCAGCGCCATCAGCACCGGACCGATGAACAGGCCGAGGAAGCCCATGGTCTTGACGCCGCCGATCAGGCCGAAAAAGGTTGGCAGGAAAGGCAGTTTTATCGGTCCGCCGACAAGCTTCGGGCGCAGCGTCTTGTCGACGATGAACAATTCGACCGCACCCCACAGGAACAGCGCCAGACCGGCCATGGGCGAGCCGCTGGCCGCGAGGTAGATCGAGACAAGGGTGAAGGACAAGGGTGCGCCGCCGGGGATGAGCGCCATGACGCCTGTCAGGGCACCGAGCGTCACCGGCGACGGCACGCCCGCCAGCCAATAGGCAATGCCCAGCACCAGCCCCTCGCCGATGGCGATGACGGTCATGCCGGTCACGGTCGAGGAGATCGTCGCCGGCACGACGCGCGAAATCCGCTCCCATCTGGCCGGCAGGATGCGCTCGCCAAGGCGGTCGACCTGGCCGGCAAAATGCTCGCCATCGCGATAAGCGAAGAACAGGGCGATCATCATGAACAGCAACGTCAGGAGCAGCCCAAAGGCACTGCCGCCGGCGGCGAGCGCGCCACGATAGATGCTGCCGATATTGGCGCCGCTGACCAACTGGATCAGCTCGCCAATGCCGCCGGGATGTCCGAAATTGGTCGTCCACTGCTCGTTCAGCCAGTCGCCGATGACAGGCATGGTCGCGATCCAGTGCGGCGTGGTAGCACCATGCCGGTTGGTCTCGATCGCCCAGGCGACCCATTCACGCACCTCGTTGATGGCATAGGTGCCGGCAAGCGCGATCGGTATCACCAGGAAGGCAAGGATGAACAGGATAGCCAAGGTGGCGGCGACGGTGCGGTTGCCGCCGACGCCGGCAAGCAGCCGCTGGTAGAGCGGCCAGCTGGCGAAAGCGATGACAAGCGCGGCCAGCACCGGAAACAGGAAGCCGTGGAAGAAGTAGACGCCCGCGGCGACGATCAGCACCAGCAGCCAGCGCGCCGCCGACAGCGGCGGAATGACAGCCGACCGCAACGGCGTCGACAGGCCGAACAGGCGCTGCTGCCGTTCCGGTTTCTGGATCCTGGATTCCTTCAAACGCCCGTGTCTCCCAAACACCCTTCTCCGTTATGCACTGATATAGTGCAGCAATCGTGACGATACTCCAAATGATGATGGTGACGCCGCCAATCTCCCCCTCGTTGAGGCGATTTCCGCAGGCCAGAGGGGGCCGCGCGGAGCGCTAGCCTCGTCTGTCGCGATAGCGGGTTGCGTCCGGTCGTGCCGATCCCCTCTGTCGCCTTTGGCGACATCTCCCCCTCGAGGGGGGAGACCGCGACGTCAGCCGAATTTGCCGGTCCTCGGGAAACCCTTTGGCACCATACGTCCCGCCGATGCCCGGGCGCCGATCCATTCGGCCAGTTCCTCGCGCGACCTCGTGAAGGTGCGGTCGGCCGAATCCTGCCAGGACAGACCCGTCTCCAATGTGAACGGCTTGAGATCGAGCAGTCCGCCATCCTTATATTTCTGCAGCCGCACGCCCTTGCCGCGGCCCATTTCCGGAATTTCGGAGAGCGCGAACACCAGCATCTTGCGGTTCTCGCCAACGATGGCGAGATGATCGCCGGTGACCGGCACGCAGCGCTTGGCTTCGTCCGGCGCCTTGACGTTCATCACCTGCTTGCCCTTGCGAGTGTTGGCGACCACGTCCTCCTCCGGCACGATGAAGCCGTTGGCGTCATGCGAGGCCAGCAAGAGCTTGCGCTTGGGGTCGTGGACGAAGGCGGTGACGATGTCCTGGTCATTGTCCATGTCGACGATGATGCGGATCGGCTCGCCATGGCCGCGTCCGCCTGGCAACCGGTCGGCGCCGATGGTGTAGAACTTGCCGCCAGTGGTGAACACTAGCACCTTGTCGGTGGTCTGGGCATGGAAGGCGAGCTTCAGGCTGTCACCTTCCTTGAAGGTGAGTGTCGAAAGGTCGGCCAGATGACCCTTCATGGCCCTGAGCCAACCCTTCTCCGAAACCACCACGGTGACCGGCTCGCGCTCGATCATGGCGTGGGCGATATCGGTCAGGTCGTGCTCGGGCGCATCGGCGAACTGGGTGCGGCGCTTGCCGATTTCCGTCTCCGGGCCGAATTTTTCACGCAGATTGGCGACTTCCCACTTGATCGTCGACCATTGCCTGGCATCGGACGCCAGCAGCGCCTCGATCTGCGTCTTCTCCGCGCTCAGGCCATCGAATTCCTTGCGGATCTCGAATTCTTCCAGCTTGCGCAAGGCGCGCAACCGCATGTTGAGGATGGCTTCAGCCTGGGTGTCGGTGAGTGACCAGCGGGCCATCATCACCTGCTTGGGCTCGTCCTCCTCGCGGATGATCTTTATCACCTCGTCGATGTTGAGATAGGCGATCAGGTAGCCGGCAAGGATTTCCAGCCGCCGTTCGATCTCGCCGAGGCGATGTTTCGAGCGGCGGATCAGCACGTCGCGGCGGTGGTCGAGCCATTCCTGCAGCACGCCCTTCAGAGACAGGACATTGGGCACCTTGCCGCGCGACAGCACATTCATGTTGAGCGGGAAGCGGCTTTCGAGCTCGGTGAGCTTGAACAGCGATTCCATCAGGATGCCCGGATCGACAGAACGGCTCTTGGGCACCAGCACGACGCGGATATCCTCGGCGCTTTCGTCCCTGACGTCCTCGAGCAGCGGCAGTTTGCGCGCCATCAGAAGCTCGGCGATCTTTTCGATCAGCCGCGCTTTCTGCACGCCATAAGGGATTTCGGTGACAACGATGCTCCAGGTGCCCCTGCCCTGGTCTTCCTGGCTCCATTTCGAACGCACGCGAAAACCGCCACGGCCGGTCTCGTAGGCTTCGAGGATGGAGGCGCGGCTGTCGACGATGATGCCGCCCGTCGGGAAATCCGGGCCCTGGACGAAATCCATCAACTTCGCCACCGGCGCATCCCGGTGCTCGATCAGATGCAATGCCGCGTCGCAGAGCTCGGCCGCGTTGTGCGGAGGGATCGATGTCGCCATGCCGACCGCGATGCCGGACGAGCCGTTGGCCAGAAGGTTCGGGAAGGCGCCGGGGAGCACCACCGGCTCCTCGTCCTCTTCATTGTAGGTCGGCCGGTAATCGACGGCGTCCTCGGTGATGCCGGCGAGCAATTCGGTCGCCACGTCGGTCATGCGCGCTTCGGTGTAGCGCATGGCGGCGGCGTTATCGCCGTCGATGTTGCCGAAATTACCCTGGCCGTCGACCAGGGGATAGCGCATCGAAAAATCCTGCGCCAACCGCACCAGCGCGTCATAGATCGACTGATCGCCATGCGGGTGGAACTTGCCCATCACCTCGCCGACTATACGCGCGCATTTGGCGAAGCCCTGGTCGGGGTTGAGACGCAGCAGGCGCATGGCGTGCATGATGCGGCGATGGACCGGCTTCAGTCCGTCGCGTACGTCGGGCAGCGCCCGGTGCATGATGGTCGACAGCGCATAGGCAAGATAGCGCTCTTCCAGCGCCTTCTTCAGATCGACCGGTTCGATGTGATCGCCACCGCCATCTTGAGGCGGCAAAAGCCTTTTTCCCATGGGCTGGGACTAGCCGAGCGGGTGATTCGCGGCAAGAGGCGCGCGCCCGGCCGGTCGACTTGCGTGCTTTTCTGCAACAGGAAACCGCAAGGTCGCGCTTGCCGGCCAACATCAATCTGTTACACGCCGCATCTATTGCGAAGCACGATAACGCTCGACGGCCCGACCTTCATGCCAAATTCACCGCGTTCTCCAATGGCGTTCGGATCGGGTTTGCCTTTCACCGCGATTTTTGACCATTGTGCCGGGACATGCCTTTTTCCCGTCCAGTTCGTCACGGAATGGTGATGGCGCGAAGAATTGAAAAACAATTTCAGGACACTCTCAGGGACCTTGCGATGACAATCAAACGCTCAACTCTCCGGAAATTCGCTCTTTCGACCTTCCTGTTCACACTGCCGCTGAACGCGGCCCTTGCCCAGGACGCGGCCGTTGCCGACCGGCTGAAGGCGGCGCTGGCGGCCCAGGGCGTAAACATCTCCTGGACCGGCGTGACCGGTGACAACACCAGCATGGTGCTGCAGGGCGTGTCCATCAAACCGGCGGCGGAAAAGGAAGCCCTGCCGATCGGTGACGTCAAGCTCGAGGGCGTGACCGAGGCCAATGGCGGCTACGACATCGGCACCGTCTCGACCTCCCCCTTCGAACACAGCAAGGATGGGGTCACCCTCAACCTGAGCCCCTTCGTCATCCACGACATGACGGTTCCGGCCGAAGGCGCCACCGGCCCGTTGGGCTCGCTGCTGATGTACAAGTCGGCCGAACTCTCCAACATGACGGTCAAGGTCGCCGACAAGACCGCCTTCTCGATGGACGGGCTTGCCATCCAGATCACGCCGCCCGCGGACGGCAAGGCGATGGAATTCACCGGCAATACGGAAAAGTTCACGGCCGATCTGTCGCTGGTCGAGGATCCCAAGTCCAAGGAAGTCATCGACGCGCTCGGCTACCAGAACATCTCCGGCAATCTCGCAATGGCCGGCACCTGGCAGCCCTCGGACGGCAAGATGGAACTGTCGAAATATGACATCTCCGTCGAAAATGCCGGCACGCTCGGCATGACCTTCAATCTCGGCGGCTACACGATGGACTTCATCAAGTCGCTGCAGGAGATGCAGAAGAAGATGGCGGCGCAGCCCGAAGGCGCCGACAATTCGGCGCAAGGCATGGCCATGCTCGGCCTGTTGCAGCAGCTTTCCTTCAACAGCGCCTCGATCCGCTTCGACGACGATTCGCTGACCGGCAAGGTGCTGGAATATGTCGGCAAGCAGCAAGGCATGTCGGCCAAGGACATCGCCAACCAAGCCAAGGCGATCGTGCCGTTCGGCATGGCGCAGCTCAACAATCCCGAACTGACGGCGCAGGTGACGGCAGCGGTCAGCAAATATCTAGACGACCCGAAGAGCCTCGAAATCTCGGCCGAGCCGCCGGCATCGGTGCCGTTCGCGCTGATCATGGCGGGCGCCATGTCCAACCCGCTCGATCTGCCGAAGACGCTCGGCGTGGCCGTCAAGGCCAACGAAGACTGACCGACCATCAGGATCACAAAAAAGCCCGGCAGCGATGCCGGGCTTTTTTGTGAACTATGGAATCCGAAGAGGTAGTTCCGCCCGCTTCTTAAAGCATTGCCCGAAGCTCGCGATCAGGCGTCCTTCTTGGTCGGCGCGACACGCAGGGCCAGTTCGCGAAGCTGCTGCGGCGAGGCTTCCGACGGTGCGTTCATCAACAGATCATACGCCTGCTGGTTCATCGGGAACATGGTGATCTCGCGCAGGTTCTTGGCGCCAACCAGCAACATGACGACGCGGTCGACGCCCGCCGCCATGCCGCCATGCGGCGGCGCGCCGTACTGGAAGGCGCGGTAGAGGCCGCCGAAACGCTCCTCCACCGTGGCGCGGTCCAGCCCGACCGTCTCGAACGCCTTGACCATGGTTTCGGGCAGATGATTGCGGATGCCACCGCTGGCGATCTCGAAGCCATTGCAGACCATGTCGTACTGGAACGCCTTGATGCCGAGCAGATCCTCGCCATTCAGCGCGTCGATGCCGCCCTGCGGCATCGAGAACGGGTTGTGGGCGAAGTCGATCTTCTTTTCCTCCTCGTTCCATTCGAAGAACGGAAAGTCGACGATCCAGCACAATTCGAAGCGCTCGCGGTCGACGAGGTTCAGTTCCTCGCCGGCGCGGGTGCGTGCCGCTCCCGCGAAGGAGACGAACTTCTTCGGGTCGCCGGCGACGAAGAAGGCGGCGTCGCCGTCGGCAAGGCCGAGCTGCTGCCGGATCGCCTCGGTGCGCTCCTCGCCGATGTTCTTGGCGAGCGGGCCGGCGCCTTCGAGCTTGTCACCCTCCTTGCGCCAGAAGATGTAACCCAACCCCGGCTGGCCCTCGCCTTGCGCCCAGGAGTTCATGCGGTCGCAGAAGGCGCGGCTGCCGCCTGTCTTGGCCGGAATGCCCCACACCTCGGCCTTCGCATCGTTGGCCAGGATGTTGGCGAACACCTTGAAGCCGGAATCGCGGAAATGATCGGAGACGGCCTGCATCTCGATCGGGTTGCGCAGGTCCGGCTTGTCGGAGCCGTATTTGCGCATGGCGACATCATAGGGAATGCGCTGGAATTTCTGCGTCACCGGCTTGCCGTTGGCGAAGGCCTCGAAGACGCCGCGCATCACCGGTTCCATGGTCGACAGCACGTCGTCCTGCTCGACGAAGCTCATTTCAAGGTCGAGCTGATAGAATTCGCCAGGCAGACGGTCGGCGCGCGGGTCCTCGTCGCGGAAGCAAGGCGCGATCTGGAAATAGCGGTCGAAGCCCGACACCATGATCAGCTGCTTGTATTGCTGCGGCGCCTGCGGCAGCGCGTAGAAGGTGCCGGGATGGATGCGCGACGGGACGAGGAAGTCGCGGGCGCCTTCAGGCGAGGAGGCGGTGAGGATCGGCGTCGAGAATTCGGTGAAGCCGACATCGTTCATGCGCTTGCGCATCTCGGCGATGATTTTCGTGCGCGCCACGATGTTCCTGTGCAGCGTGTCGCGGCGCAGGTCGAGGAAGCGGTACTTCAGCCTGATGTCCTCGGGATAGTCCGGCTCGCCGAACACCGGCAGCGGCAATTCCTTGGCCGCCGACAGCACCTCGATCTCGCGGGCGAAAATCTCGATCTCGCCGGTCGGCAGGTTGGCGTTGACCGTCTCCGGCAGGCGCGCCTTGACCTCGCCGTCGACGCGGATGACCCATTCGCCGCGCACGGTCTCGGCGACCTTGAAGGCAGGCGAATCGGGATCGGCGACGATCTGGGTCAGGCCGTAGTGGTCACGCAGGTCGATGAAGAGCAGGCCGCCATGATCGCGCACGCGATGCACCCAGCCCGACAGGCGAACGGATGAGCCGACATCGCTCTTTCTCAACTGGGCACAGGTATGGCTGCGGTAACGGTGCATGGTCATTGGTAAAGTCCGGGGTGCTGGGTGGCAGGCCAAAGCATCAAAGCCCGGCCCAAAATTTGCGCGAAAAGCGCATGGGAGGCCGGATTTGTCAAGGCGAGGAGACGTTGAGCCGAATCCAGGTTCGACCGTCAGGGTTTCAAGTCTTTGCCGGCCTCCACGCATTGCCGCCAGACGTCCTTCCTGAGACGACGCCCTTATCAAGCGATCCGGAGACGCCTCGTGCCAAAACACACTCTCCCACGATGCACAGGGCCACATAATGGCCGTGAGCTGGAACTGATGCTTCAGGGTGACAAGCCAATGGCCTCGTTCTCGGTCGAACCGGGCATGGACGCCGAAGATGGAAGATAGTGGCGACGCGGGGTTTGAAGCGGATTGAATGAAGGCCCAGTCTGGGCCGATTTCGCCATGGTTCGCCATCGAATGCAGCGGGCGGCTACCGATGCTGGCCTGGAATTGCCGCTGGCATTGATGGAGGCAATGGTTCAAGAAGGGATCACCGATACGTGATCGCCTTTCATGTCCTCCATCCGCCCGCTGATCCCGCTTCTTCTCGCCGCAGGCATCCTGCTTGGCGGCAATGGGCTGCAGAGCACGCTGATCGCGCTGCGCGGCGCGCAGGAGGGGTTTTCCGCTTCCGACATCGGCCTGATGGGCACATTCTATTTCGCCGGCTTCCTGCTCGGCTGCCTGGCCATCACCCGCATCATGAAGGCGGTCGGCCATATCAGGGCGTTTTCGGCGTTGGCCGCGATCGCATCGGTCGGCACACTGCTGCTGGTGCTGGTCCTCGATCCGGTGATGTGGTGCGCGGTGCGCTTTGCCGGCGGCTTCTGTTTCGCCGGTTTGTTCACCATCGTTGAAAGCTGGCTGAATTCCGGCGTCAGCAATCACGACCGCGCACGCGTGCTGGCGATCTACCGGATGGTCGACACCGGTTCCGTAACCGGCGCCCAGTTCCTGATTCCGATCTTCGGCGCCGGCGGCTTCACCATCTTCGCCATCATGTCGATCATGATCACGCTGTCGCTGGTGCCGGTGTCGCTCGGCGACCGCTCCAACCCGACGCCGCCGGAGGAGGTCAAGCTCGACCTGGGGCGCGTCTGGCGCATTTCGCCGCTGGGCTGTTTCGGCTGCATTGCCGTCGGCGTCACCAACAGCGCCTTTCGCACCTTGTCGCCGGTCTATGCCGAGCAGATCGGCATGTCGGTCGCCGATGTCGTCACCTTCGTCAGCGTCGGCATCTTCGGCGGCGCCATCATCCAGTACCCGCTGGGCTACCTGTCCGACCGCTGGGACCGGCGCCGGGTGCTGTTGATAACGACCTGCTGCGCGATGCTCTCAGCATTGGCGCTGGTGTTCATCGCCGGCAGCAATCCGCTGCTCAACTTCGTCATCGTCTTCATCTTCGGCTGTTTCGCCATGCCGCTCTATTCGCTGTCGGCGGCGCATTCCAATGACCGCGCCGACACGGGCGAGTTCGTGCTGATCAATGCGGCGCTGATGCTGTTCTACTCCTTCGGCGCCATCGGCGGCCCTTACGCAGCCTCCACGGCGATGCAGTATTTCGGGCCGAGCGCGCTGTTCGTGTTCAGCGCCATCGTCTATGCGATCTTCATCGCCGTCATCCTCTACCGCATGCAGGCCCGGTCCGGCGTGCCTTTGGGCAAACGCAGCCGATTCACCGCTCTGTTGCGCACCTCCACCATTTTCGCGCGTCTGGCCAGACGGAATGGTGATTCAGACGACCCGGGAGGCTCATGATGGAGGCGCCAAAGCTTGACGAAAGCCTTTCCGGCTGAAATCTAGGAAGACCTTACTCCTGCCAAAAGCGATTTGATGCACGTCATCACCACCCAGAAAGAACTCGAGACCGTTCTCGCCGCTTTCGAAAAGTCGGATTTCGTCACCGTCGACACCGAATTCATCCGCGAAACGACCTTCTGGCCAATCCTGTGCCTGATCCAGATGGCGGCCCCGGGCGTGACGGCGCTGATCGATCCGCTGTCGCCAGACATCGACCTGGCACCCTTCTTCAGGCTGATGGCCAACGAGGCGGTGGTCAAGGTCTTCCATGCCGCCCGGCAGGACATCGAAATCATCGTCCATCTCGGGGATCTGGTGCCGCATCCTGTGTTCGATACACAGATCGCGGCGATGGTCTGCGGCTTTGGCGACAGCGTTTCCTACGACCAGCTCGTGCAGCGCATCACCGGTGCGCGGCTCGACAAATCTTCGCGCTTCACCGACTGGCGCCACCGGCCGCTGTCCGACAAGCAGCTCGATTACGCGCTGGCCGACGTCACCCATCTGATCGAGGTCTACCAGCACCTGAGCGCCGAATTGGCACGGGAAAACCGTGCCCACTGGTTGAACGAAGAAATGGGTGTGCTGACCTCGCGCGAGACCTACGATCCGCATCCCGAAGACGCCTGGAAGCGGCTGAAGATGCGGCTGCGCAAGCCGCAGGAACTGGCGATCGTGCAGGCCGTGGCGGCATGGCGCGAGCGCGAGGCCAGGGAACGCGACGTGCCGCGCGGCCGCGTGCTCAAGGACGACGCGATCTACGAGGTGGCGCAGCAGGCGCCGCGTGACGCGGCGGCGCTTGCCAAGCTGCGCACAACACCCAAGGGCTGGGAGCGCTCCTCGACGGCGACGGCCCTGCTTGGGGCGGTCAACGCAGCGCTGGCCTTGCCCAAGGAGCAGATGCCGAAACTGCCGAAGAATTTTCAGCCGCCGGAAGGCTCAAATGCCGCGGCGGAACTGTTGAAAGTACTGCTCAGGATCGTTGCCGAGAAGCAGGGCGTGGCCTCGAAAGTATTGGCATCCAGCGACGACATCGACCGCATCGCGGCCGAGGGCGAGGACGCCGATGTGCCGGCGCTGCAGGGATGGCGGCGTGCCGTGTTCGGCGAACAGGCGCTGAAGCTGGTGCGTGGCGAGATCGGCATCAAGTTCGACAAACGCAAGATCGCGGTGTTCGATTTATAGCGCCTGCCCTCGCCCCGCTCCGCTTTGCGGTGCGACCTTCTTCGCAAGGTGGGAACGGGCCGCGGGCCACGAAAGCCACCTGCCTGACTTTTCGACCCCGAGGGCCGGTGCGCGGCCTAAACCACGCCCAGCAGATGCAGGGCGAGCCAGATCCAGCCCAACAGGATGATCACGGCTCCAAAAGAGAAAGAGCGGCTGCGCAGCAGCAGATTGTTGCTGGTCAGGTGAACCCAGGCGTGGAAGCAGCGCGAGGCGACAAAAATCCACATCAGTGCCAAGGTCAGATAGTTGACGCCATTGGTCACATGCAGCGTCAGGCACAACACATAGAAAAGCACCGGCAGTTCGAACTGGTTGCTGAGATTGGCGGCAACGGTGACGCTGGAGGCCGGCTCGGTCGAGCGGACCTTGTATTGACCAACCTTGGCCTCGCCTGACCTGATTGCACCATATCTGCGACGACCCAACACGGCGTAGACGATATAGATCAGCAACACCTGCGCCAGTACCGGCCAGAAAATCGCGGTCTGGTTCATGATGTTTCCCCTGCCCTGTCCAGCATCAAGGCAGGGGTCTCTGGCCAATCAGCCAGAAAGCGGCGATGACGACCACCGGGATGGCAAGAAGGGCGAATTTGGCGACGATCAGCGACGAGGCGAAAGACAGCGAATCCGGGTTGGCCGACAGGAAATCGGACAGAAGGCGCGCCACGGCGATATTCTGCGCATAGTCGGCAAGCGTATAGGGCAGCACCAGCACCAGCGCGAAGATCGACTGCGCCTGCGGGGGCAGCACGCGGAAATTCTTCAGGCGCCGGCCGGAGGCCAGGATCAGGCTCACCAGGGTCAGCGACAACAGCGCCGGGAACAAGAGATCAAAGGTGAGGTAGTGCCAGACGAGGATGATCTCGCCGCCGCGGCGGCCAAGCGCCGTCAGCCAGGCCATGCCTTCGTCGGGCGTGAAGCCGAAATAGCGCATGTCGAGCGACGGCAGGCCGCCGCTCAATTGACGGAAATAGAAGAATTCCAGCAGCGTCATGGCCATGAAAACCGACGCCGACAGGAAACAAAGCGCTGCCGCGTGGCGAGACAGCCGCAGGATCGTCGCGGTCAGGCTTCGCCCGAGCCCGTATTGCTCAGGCTCCGCCGGGATAGTTCGGGCTTTCGCGGGTAATCGTGACGTCATGGGCGTGGCTTTCACGAAGTCCGGCGTTGGATATGCGCACAAAGGTGGCGCGCTCGCGGAAATCGGCAAGGTCGCGGCCACCAACATAACCCATAGCGGCTTTTAGCCCGCCTGCAAGCTGGTGCAGCACGCCAGACACAGGTCCTTTGTAAGGGACCTGACCTTCAATGCCTTCCGGCACCAGTTTCAGCGTGTCGCGGACCTCGGCCTGGAAGTAGCGATCTGCCGAGCCGCGCGCCATGGCGCCGACCGAACCCATGCCGCGATAGGCCTTGAAGGAGCGGCCCTGGTGCAGATAGACCTCGCCCGGGCTTTCGTCCGTACCGGCCAGCAGCGAACCGATCATGGCGGCGCTGGCGCCCGCGGCGAGCGCCTTGGCAAGGTCGCCGGAATATTTGATGCCGCCATCGGCAATCACCGACACACCTGATTTGTGCGCCGTCTCGACGGCTGACATGATGGCTGAAAGCTGCGGCACGCCGACGCCGGCAACGATGCGGGTGGTGCAGATGGAGCCCGGGCCGATGCCGACCTTGACGGCGTCGGCGCCGGCGTCGATCAGCGCCTGCGTGCCTTCAGCGGTCGCGACGTTGCCGGCCAGGATGCGAACCGAATTGGAAAGCTTCTTGGCACGCGTCACCGCATCCAGCACGCGCTGCGAGTGGCCATGCGCGGTGTCGATGACCAAAAGGTCGACGCCGGCCTCGATCAGGCGCTCGGCACGCTCGAAGCCGTCGTCGCCGACGCTGGTGGCGGCGGCCGCACGCAGGCGCCCCTGCGCATCCTTGGTGGCGTGCGGGTTGAGCTGCGACTTCTCGATGTCCTTGACGGTGATCAGGCCAACGCAGTTGCCCTTCTTGTCGACGACGACGAGTTTTTCGATCCGGTGCTGATGCAGGAGCCGCTTGGCCTCGTCCTGGTCGACATTCTCCTTGACCGTGATCAGGTTTTCACGGGTCATCAATTCGTAGACCTTCTGCGCTGGATCGGAGGCGAAGCGCACGTCGCGATTGGTCAGGATGCCGACCAGCCGGCCGGTCTTGTGGCCGCCCGTGCCGCCATTCTCGACCACCGGAATGCCCGAGATCGAATAGGTGCGCATCAGGGACAGCGCGTCGGCCAGCGTCGCGTCGGGGCCGATGGTGACCGGGTTGACCACCATGCCGGATTCGAATTTCTTCACCTGCCGCACCTGTTCGGCCTGTTCGGCCGGCGAGAAATTGCGATGGATAACGCCGATGCCGCCGGCCTGGGCCATGGCGATGGCAAGACGCGCCTCGGTGACGGTATCCATCGCGGCGGAGAGGATCGGCACGTTGAGGTCGATGTCGCCGGCAATGCGGGTCCGGACATCGGTTTCGCCCGGCATGACCTCGGAATGACCCGGCTGCAAAAGCACGTCGTCAAAGGTCAGCGCCAGTGCGCCGGTGGACGTTTCGATGATTTTTGCCATGGCCAGCCCTTTAGAATGCGGAAAAAGCGCTGGACCGGGATGGACAGCGCCGACTCGTTCTTCCCTTTCAGGATTGGCGCTGGCTGGTAACACGTCGCGGCGCGGATGAAAAGCCGATCGTTGCATCGCACAACGGCGTTATCGCTTGATTTGGCGCCACCGCTGGTTGCAGTCGCACAAAAGTGACAGCAAATTAACACGACATTGGTGTCCAGCCGTGATAACCGCGCCCCTGCACCGGCTCCCTCCCGGCCGGAAACAAAGTTCGAAACGGTCACGCTCGTGAATCGCACCATCCCGCTCATCCTGGCGGTCGCACTTTTCATGGAGAACATGGATTCGACCGTCATCGCGACATCGCTGCCGGCGATCGCCATAGACATCCATACCAGCCCTATCGCGCTCAAGCTGGCATTGACTGCCTATCTGGTGTCGCTGGCCATCTTCATTCCGATCAGCGGCTGGATGGCCGACCGTTTCGGTGCCAAGAATATTTTTCGCGCCGCGATCGCGGTGTTTATCGTCGGTTCGGTCGCCTGCGCCCTGTCAGGTTCTCTACCGGCCTTCGTGGTATCGCGGTTCCTGCAAGGCATCGGCGGCGCCATGATGACGCCGGTCGGGCGCCTGGTGCTGGTGCGGGCCACACCCAAGAGCGACCTGGTCGCCGCCATGTCCTGGCTGACCGTTCCCGCCCTGGTCGGACCGCTGGTCGGCCCGCCGATCGGCGGCTTCATCACCACCTATTTCACCTGGCACTGGATATTCCTGATCAACGTGCCGATCGGCCTGATCGGCATCTGGCTGGCCACACGCTTCCTGCCGGAAACCGAATCGATGGAAACACCGCCGCTCGATTTCGTCGGCTTCGTGCTGAGCGGGGTGGCGGCATCCGGTGTGGTGTTCGGCCTGTCGGTGGTCAGCCTGCCCTATCTGCCGCCGGCGACCGGCTTCATCACCGTGGCCGTCGGGCTGCTGTCGGGCGCGCTTTACCTGATGCACGCGCGCCACGCCAGGAATCCGCTGCTGGCACTCGAACTGTTCCGCAACCAGGTGTTCCGCTCGTCGGTGCTTGGCGGCTCGCTGTTCCGCATCGGCATCGGGGCGGTGCCATTCCTGCTGCCGCTGATGTTCCAGATCGGCTTCGGGCTGACGCCGTTCCAATCCGGCATGATCACCTTCGTCTCGGCGATCGGCGCCATCGGCATGAAATTCGTCACCGCGCTGATTTTTCGCGTTGCCGGCTTCCGGCGCGTGCTGATCGTCGGCTCGCTGGTCGCCGCCGCATCGATCGCCATCTACGGCCTCTTCACCCCCGAAACACCTTACGTGCTGATGCTGGCCATATTGCTGGTCGGCGGCTTCATCCGCTCGATGTTCTTCACCGGCGTCAACGCGCTTTCCTATGCCGAGGTGTCGGCCGAGGACACCAGCAAGGCAACGCCCATCACGGCGGTGTTCCAGCAGTTGTCGATCGCGCTCGGCGTGGCGCTAGCCGGCGGCATCCTGGAGGTCTCGACCTCGATCCATGGCGGCCCGCTGACGCTGGGCGATTTCCATATCGCCTTCTTCATCGTGGCGGCCGTATCCGCGGCGGCGTCGCTGTCGTTCATGCGGCTGGCGCCCGATGCGGGCAACGCCGTCTCCGGCCATGGCCGGCTGACAACGCCCAAGACGCTGGAACCTGCGAGATCGCCGGGGGAGTGAGCCGCCTAGGCTTCAGCGTCTCCCGGCCCTTCGCTGTGGCTCCGGGCGCCCATTCCCTTCGGAACGTCCGCTGGACGTTCCGATCCGCCTGATGGCGGACCGGACTCTCGCCCCTTGAAATCCTTGGCCAGCAGATAAAGTTCGACCGATTCATCGCGAGAGGCCGGGGGCTTGACGTGATGGACGGAGCGGAAGTTCTTCTTCAGCATCGAAAGCAGCTCGTTTTCGGCGCCGCCCTGGAAGGTCTTGGCCAGGAAATGCCCGCCCGGCTTCAGCACGGACAGCGCGAAATCGGCTGCCACCTCGCACAGATGCATGGTGCGGATGTGGTCGGTCCGCTTGTGGCCGGTGGTGGGCGCGGCCATGTCGGACAGCACGACATCGGGATCGCCGCCCAGTGCCTCGGACAGCTTGCGCGGTGCATCCGGATCGAGAAAATCCATCAACAGCACCGGCGCGCCGGGCACGGCATCCATCTCCAGATAGTCGATGCCGACGACATGCGGATTTTCCGCCGTCGATTTCGTGCGCGCGGCCGCCACCTGGCACCAGCCGCCGGGGGCAGCGCCGAGATCAATCACCTTCATGCCGGGCTTCAGGAGATGATGCTTGTCGTCGATTTCGATCAGCTTGTAGGCGGCACGCGAGCGGTAGCCGTCGGCCTTCGACCGCTGGACATAGGGATCGTTGATGTGGCGCTGCAGCCAGCGGCGCGACGATTCCTTCAGGCCGCTCTTTTTCTTGATCCGCGTCTTCAGCACACGAATGCCGGCGGACCCTGGGTTTTCCGGTTTCTTGGTCATTGCCGGCCACCACGCCCATCGTTGCGCCAGACGCCGTCATCGGCCATCAGCTCGCTCAATATACCTTCGCGCAGGCCACGGTCGGCGACGCGCAGCCGCTCCGAAGGCCAGACGGCGCGTATCGCTTCCAGGATGGCACACCCGGCCAGCACCAGGTCGGCGCGATCCGCACCGATGCAAGGGTTGGCGCAGCGTTGCTGGAAATCCCAGCCCACCAGCCTCTCCACCATGCGGTCGACGCTGTCGCGGTCCATCCACAATCCGTCGACCCGACGCCGGTCGTAACGTTCCAGATCGAGGTGAACGCCGGCCAGCGTCGTGACCGTGCCGGAGGTGCCGAGCAAATGGAAGTTCGGGCTGGCCTTGAGGTGGCTCAGCCGGTCGCGGCCATCGAAGGAGGCCAGCCGGCCGGCAACGTCGTCGACCATGGCGGTGAAGATTTCACGCGTCACGGTGCGGCCGCCAAAGCGCTCCGCCAAGGAGACGACGCCGACCGGCAGCGACGTCCACGAGACGATGTGGTTGGCGAGTCGTGGGGAACGGCGGCCGGTGAGGTCGATCAGCGCGATTTCGGAGGAGCCGCCGCCGATATCGAACAGGACGACGCCCTGCGTGTCACGCTCGACCAGCGAGCCGCAGCCGGAAACCGCCAACCGTGCTTCGGTCTGGCGGTCGATGATCTCGAGCTTCAACCCGGCCTCGCGCTCGACGCGTTCAAGAAACTCGACGCCGTTCTCGGCCGAGCGGCAAGCTTCCGTGGCGATCAGTCTGGCCTTCCTGATCTTGCGGCCGCGCAATTTGTCGCCGCAGACCTTCAGCGCCTCGACAGCGCGGTCCATCGCCGGCTTGCCGAGCCGGCCATTGGCGGTGAGCCCCTCACCCAGCCTGACGATGCGCGAAAAGGCGTCGATGACGCGAAACTGGCCATGCCGCGTGGGAACGGCGACCAGCAGCCGGCAATTGTTGGTGCCGAGGTCGAGGGCGGCGAATACGGGAAGCTCGTGCGCCGGCTGCCGGCGGGTGCCCTGCTCGTGGCGCGGCATCTGGAGAACGGGCGAGATCACCGGGCCGGCCGGCGGCTGCTTCGGCTCAACGGCCGAAGCAGCCGCCTTGCCTGGCACCGGCGATCGATTGTCCTGCGCTTCGTCGCGCGCAAAAACCTTGCGCCCGCGCCTTCGCTTGCGCCGCTTCTTGGGTTTGCCCTTCTGGTGATGGGTCGCGTCGCCCGCCTGCCCGTCGGCGGAGCGCGGCTCCGTCGGGCGGCGTTGCTGCCAACCGGCTGTCCCCGAGCCCGATGGCCCTGGGGAAGCGCTGGACGCGCCCACCTCCGACGCGCCTGCGCCGGTGTCGCGGTCTTCCACTGTCGTTCCTTCCGGCGCCGCGCGAACCGGTGACGGACGCAGCTGGCGCTTTGGCATGTTTCAAGTTGCCGCCAGACTAACAGCGCCGTGCCCGATCACCAAGAGCCGTACGCCGAATTTTGCCGGCTGGACGCCAACCGCCTTTCGCCCCGCCGCGAAATGTTCCAGCAAGGCTGGGTTGGCACGCGATGCCGGCGAAGACAATCTCCTGTCAAAGCTATCACCATACGCCGGCGCCTTCGCGCCATCTTTCCTGCGGACGGATCTTTGCCGGCTGCGGCGCGACAAGTGTTCGCGGTTGAATAGCCGGCTTCAATGAGGCATTTCTGAAATGTACGGAGGTCGCCGGGCAACCGGCTTCCCACAATCAGGCGAAAAGGAAGCGGACACGCAGCGCATGGCAGTCAGGCAATGAACTGGAGACGTTATTTCTGGCCGGTCGTCGGCATCGCCGCGGTGATCTTCTCGCTGCTGCTGCTCTGGCACGAACTGCGCGGCATTTCGCTCGACGATGTCTGGGACGGGCTCGCCGCCATTCCAACCCGCGGCTGGATCCTGGCAGCGTTGAGTTCGGTCATCGCCTATGCCGCTCTCGCCGGCTATGACCACATCGCGCTGCTGCATATCGGCAAGCGGGTGTCGTGGCTGTTCGTGACGCTGTGCTCCTTCACCACCTACGCGCTGTCGCACAATATCGGCGGCTCGGTGTTCTCCGGCGCCGTCATCCGCTACCGCGCCTATGGCACGAGGGGCCTGACCGGCCAGGATGTCGGCGTGCTGGTGGCGATCTGCTGGATCACCTTCGTGCTGTCGACGATACTCGCCTCCGGCCTCGTGCTGGTGTTCGAGCCCCAGATCATCGACCGCTTTTCGGGCATCGCCCATCACGGCCTGTCGGAAGCGGCTGGTATCGCCATGCTGCTGGTCGTCGCCGCCTACGTCTTCGGCAGTTGGCTGCATCTGCGCCCGCTTAAGATCGCCAGCTTCCAGTTGCACTACCCGGCGCTGCCGATCGTCGCCAGGCAATTGCTGATCGGCCCGATTGAATTGCTTGCAGCGGCCGCCATCATCTTCTTCGCCCTGCCCGAGGCCCACAATCCCGGCTATTTCGTCGTGCTCGGCGTCTTCCTGGTCTCCTTCTCGGTCGCCCAGATCTCGCACGCGCCGGGTGGGCTGGGCGTGTTCGAGGTGGTGTTCCTGGCCGGGCTTTCGGACATGGAGCCGGTCGGCGTGCTGGCGGCGCTGCTGGTGTTCCGGCTGTTTTATCTCATCATCCCGCTGTTTCTGGGCTTGGGTATCGTGCTGTTCTTCGAGCGTTCGCAGTTCAGCCGGACGGAGAGCTGAGGCGCGGATTGGATTTCATGTTCGCGCGTGGAGCGCCGCGAGGCAACGAGTCTGCACCCGGCAGACAAAACGTGGCGATTGAACCACAAAGCAGGCTTGACTATTTTCCGCCGGCGGCTACAAGGCAGCGCTCAAGCGGCTCAGCCGTTCGGCCCGCGCGGTTCGTGACCGCGCCTGCTGGGGAATAGGTTAACGGTAGACCCACGGACTCTGACTCCGTTAGTCCTGGTTCGAATCCAGGTTCCCCAGCCAATTCCCAATTGTAGAACCGTTTAGGGCCCCTTTGCGGACCGAGCAGTAGCTTCGCTTGCGGTGGGGGGAAATGATGGCGGACCTTTAACCTCCAAGGGCCGACGTGGTGACTTGATGGCAGGCCGACGCCGGGGGCTTGGCTGCTTGGCAGGCTGGCCATGTCATCAAATTCGCGAGGACAACTCAAGCAACCATTGCGGAGAGCGGTCAACCAAATATGTCTCGATCCGCTTGTCCGCGCCGGTCAGAACGAACAGTCCGGTGATGAGCACCAGGCCACCGGGGGCCATCTTGCCGCTTCTTCCAGCCTTCAGCATTTGATCTCGCCTTCTTGCCAGCAATTCGCGCGAGAACCGCCCGAGCATGAGCAGCGGTAGCGCAGCGCCGAGCCCGAACGCCACCATGTCGGCCGAGACCTGGAACAAGTCCCTTCCTTGGGAGGCGAGCACCGAGGCTGCGCCCAAAGTCGGCCCTACGCACGGGCTCCATATGGCACCGAGCGATAGGCCCAAGCCGAACTGGCCCCCGAGCCCGCTGGCGCTGAAGCCGGATAGGCGGCGATCAGCCCAATTGCTCACCGGCCCGCCGGCAGAGGCGAACCGGGTCTGAAGGGCCGGGACGACGAGCACAACGCCGGTAGCCACCAGAAGCACCGCCGCGACGCCGCGGAAGACGTTGGTGTCGAGACCGAGGGCAAATCCAGTCGTTGCGACGAACAGGCCAATCGCGACGAAGGAAAGAGCCAGGCCCGCAGCCAACGCCGCTGGACCCCATCTGTGTTCCGATACCGCAGCGCCCAGCACCAGTGGCAAGAGAGGGAGAACGCATGGCGACAAGATCGAAAGCACTCCAGCGACAAAGCCAACGAACACGCTCGTTAACGACATGGGACGACGGCGCTCAATGAGTCGACTGGACAAGGCTCGCGATCGACTGGGGGGCGGTATCTCCAACCGAGCGGCCCGTTTCGTTCGGCCCGCGGAAGGCGATCAGAGTGCTTTGCGTGCGCGCGTTGAAATAGCGGACGACCTCTTTTTGCGTATCGAAGTCGACATCGAAGATGACCACATTTTGGTTTCCGGCTTCATCCATCAAGGCATTGACGATCGGCTCTTTCTTGTGCCCGGCAGGTCGGGCACCAATTCGCCGAGATATCGACCAGGATGCGCGCGTTCCGTTTCTGGGCTGCGGAAAAGGCCTCCCCGGAGAAGTGTTGCCTGTTCGCAGCTACGGCCGGGAGCGCCGAGATTGCGGCTATCAGAGACGTCGCGACAGCAAAGGTGGCAAATTGGCGTCAGTTCATGGCTATTCTCCAAGAGTCGGATCAGTTGAGGGTCGGGGATCGCGGCGCCACCCAGCCAAACATCGTGCGCGCAAAGACACCGCCCAAAAAGACGAGCATCGCGGCCATGCCGACGTTCATGATCAGGATCATGACGGTCGCATCGATCGGGTGGATCAAGGACAGTGCCGTGGCCGTGATGGCCGCGATGGACAGGCTGCCCATGACCGTCACGATGCGCGGTCGCAGCAACGCCGAATGGCGCAGCATGACCAGCATAGCGAGAGACAGCGGCAGGCTCGTCAGAACGATCGTGGCGAAACACCGGGCGGTTTCGCCGAAGGTCACGCCTTGCGGACCGATGCTCACCCATTGCGTGAGGCATTGATAGCCGATGTTCGACAGCCAAAGGCTGAGGGCCGGAATCGGCAACAACAGCCACAGCCGCGAGCGATCCGGCAAGCTCAGCGCGAAGGCGGCGATCGCCGAGAGGATTCCGGTTGCGAGCGAAGCCGTCATTCCGATCACGAAGGAAGGCTCGCGCAGACACTGTGCCAGGTCGAAACGGATGCCTTGGCTGATGACCAGCAGAAACAGGACCATCGCGGCGAGCAGAAGCCAGATTGCCGCACGGTTTACCGGCGGCCGAAGCCGTTTGACGGGCTTTACGTCGCTTGCCAAACCGGCAATGAGATCATCGGTTCTCACGACTGTCGTCTCCCTTGAGGATTGCCCTGCGCAGGCTTGCAATGGCGCGGTGCGTGGCCACTTTGAGCGAACCAATTGAAATGCCTGTAGCCGCTGCCGCCTCCTTCAGCGATAGGCCTTCCAACTTCAGAAGCCGGATCGCCGTCTGCTGGATGGGCGGAAGGTTCGTGACGGCGCGGTCCAGGCCTATCGAATCGCTGTCCGTTGCGGTGTCGGGGCTTGCCCACCATTCTTCGTAGCCGTCCGGAAGCTGCGTTTCACGCGTCCGGATGCGCGTCCCTCGGCGCGACCGATCGACAACACGTCGATTGGCGATCGCATGAAGCCACGGCCCGAACGGGCGCGTCGGGTCGAAAGTGTGACGGATGGAGTGGAGCGTCAGCAGGATGTCCTGCACGACGTCCTCGCGATCGGACGGCGGAGTGTACCATCGGGCCACATAGGATCGGAGGTAGGGAGTGATCTCACGCAGCAGCCGTTCGTAGGACTGTGAATCGCCCTCCTGGGCCCGCGTCATCAGGATGGACCATTCGACGTCGGGAATTGTCCGTCGCATGTGCGCCGCCTTCGGACGAACGGCGGCTGGACCGCCCTCTTCGTCCGACACGAGCCGGAGCTTTGGTTGCGTTTTGCGCGTCGCATGTGTCATCGGAATGGTGCTTTCCTCACGCCTTTCCATCCGATGCTAGGCCAGCAAGGCCGTCGAGCAGGCGGTCCAGCGAGGCCGGCCCGGGTCCGACCGCAACAATTGCGATCGCCAAGGCTGCCCAAGGCAAATGGAAGTTGGCCCATCCCTCGGGCACGACGAGCTGGATGACGCCGGTCATCACTAGGAGAGCCAAAGCGCTGAGGCGCGTCGCCAGGCCGACGATGAGCAAAATCGGCAGTACGATCTCTGCGATGCCATCCAGGAGCGCCATCAGGTCGGGCGCCGGCATGTCGTAGAGCTGGCCGAAAATGTGCAGCTTGAATTCATCCTCGAAGAGGTACGAAGCGGTCGGCGCCAGTTGCAGGAAGCCGTCCCACTTGGTCATGCCCGACATCAGGAACGGCATCGCGAGGGCAATTCGCAGAGCGATCGGTGCCACCAAGGCGGCAATGCCGGCCAAGCCGCTCAGCCCCGCCCGCACAGCCGCGATCAGGCCGTCGAGCAGGCCGGGGTTCGCGTTTCTAGCTGGCAACATCGCTTGTCCCCTCAGGAAGGTGCCAACCGGTGAGCGCACCGATGGCAATCAAATCTTGAATATTGCCCGCCAGGTCGAACCGCTCATCGGCACGAAACCCCGTCTTGGCGGCCTCCGCCAGGCAGCGGCCTTCGGCAAGGGCGCTTACGAACTCAAATGCACCGGGCGGCATTGCGCGGATTTCCACGTCGGCGTCTGGTCTCACCAGCATGACATCCTCGGCCACGTCGAGGTTCACCGGTGCCGGACTGCAGCCAGGCTGGTTCATCTGCCAGATCGTCAAGGCCGGGAAGGTCGAGCGCACCAGTCTCAGCGTCGGATGGAGCGAAAAGCTCATCAAAGGTGCGACATGCTGTGGAATCGCGTTGAAAGCCGCCGGCTCGAGCGAGGTCGCGTCCGTCCCGTGGAAGGCCTCCGTGAAGGACCGTTCGATGCACGCCACGTCGCTGAGATAAGGCACAGTCGCGGCTGGGGGAAAGCCGCGCAGGAACTCCGGAAAGCCCGCGCCGTATTCCAAGAGGACCGGGGTCGCGGGCGGCGAGCGGCGAAGGAAAATGCCCGCTA
Source organism: Mesorhizobium sp. GW821-FHT07A06 (assembly GCF_059419085.1). NCBI lineage: Bacteria > Pseudomonadati > Pseudomonadota > Alphaproteobacteria > Hyphomicrobiales > Phyllobacteriaceae > Mesorhizobium > Mesorhizobium sp. GW821-FHT07A06. The sequence goes on along the minus strand of NZ_JBWKRC010000001.1, from coordinate 661,359 downwards.
TGGCATCGAAGAACTCATCGCCGACAATCCGAACGACCGCAGGGTAGGCGGCGCGAAGCGCCTCCGTCAGTCCGACGACCACATTGTTGCGGTAGACCGCAAAGCGCTTAGGGCTGGGCTCGCCGTCAGGCCCGACGAGTCCCGGAGGGACCAACTGGCCCGGATCGAGCAAAGCAGCGCCAAAGCTCCTCAACCGTTCGTCAAGCGACAGCATGGCGCGGTCCCTTGCTGCCCTTGTCGCGAAGAATAGTCTCGGCACGATCGGCTTCCGACTTCAACTCGCTCCACGACGGGACATTGGCGTCCCATTCGATCAGGGTCGGGAGAGCCCCTGTCCGGGTCACTGACTTGGAATACAGCGCCCAAACTCTCTGACTGACGGGGCGGTCATGGGTATCGATAAGGAGTGGGCGATCCCTATCGTCGGTTTCCTGGGTGTAACCCGCCAGGTGAATCTCCTGCACGCGGGTAAGTGGGAAGCGGTCGATGTAGTCGATAGGATCCCACTGCTGATTGGTGCAGGCGATATGCACGTTGTTGACATCGAGCAGCAGTCCGCAGTCCGTGCGTTTCGCAATTTCGGCCATGAAGTCGACCTCGTCGTAGGTGCTTTCGACAAAGGCCAGGTAGGTCGAAGGATTCTCAAGCAGCATCTGCCGCCCGAGAAACTCTTGGACCTCGTCGATATGCTGGCAGACCCGCGCAAGGGTCTCCCTCGTATAAGGCACTGGCAGAAGGTCATCCATGAACCCCGCGTCATGAGTCGACCAGGCCAGATGCTCGGAAAAGAGACCGGGTTCATATCGGGTGATCAGCGCCTTGAGCCGGACCAGATGATCACGATCAAGAGGACGATCGCCGCCGATCGACAGGCCGACGCCATGGAGCGACAGCGGGTAGCGCTCCCGAATGGCAGTGAGATAGCGGTGCGGCGGGCCACCCGCACCCATATAGTTCTCCGCATGGACCTCAAAGAAACCGAGATCGGGAGCTGACTCCAGGATGATCCGGTAATGCTCAGGCTTGAGCCCGACGCCCGCTCTGGCGGGGATAGTCGCCGCGCGAAAGTTTTGAAGAGAGTGCATGTTCATGGTGGCGCCTGTCCAGAGAGGTCGGTAGGTTTGTGATGGGCAGCCGGGAATACCGCCCATCACCACCGACGTTTAGGCCTTGAGGGGCTTGAGGCTGCCGTGGCCGCTCGGGGTCGAGATTGTGGTGCAGCTACCCTTGGCGACGAGCTTCCAGGCATTGCCCTGGTAGTCGATCATGCTGGTGCCCGCGCAGGTCGTGCCGGCGCCGGCGTAGCAGTCGTTGTGGCCCTTCACCGCCACGCCGTAGCATTTCTCGAACTTGCCGGTTTTCATCTTGGCCTGGTTCTTGGCCTGGGTTTCCTTCATCATCTTTTCCATGTCGGCCTTGCTCGTGCTCATGGCGGCATAAGCAGGCGCGAGCGAGACGACCGCGGTTGCGAACGCTGCGGAAACGACGGCTGAGATCATGCGGTTGGACATCTGTTTCTCCACTGAGTGAAACTGGCCTTCGCCAGACGAGGCCAGTGATGGCTCGCTCTATCCAAGTTCGCTCGGAGGACCGTTTAGGTTACGCGAGTCCGCAAAAAAGCGATCGCGACCTCGATCTGGCGGAGACCAATACTGGCGGGCACGTTGTCGTCCTGGCGTCGATCCCGGAGGCAATTCGCTTTTCCAAGAAATTGCGGGCTCAATACCGAGGTCTGCCCTCTATTTCACATTGATGGGCCGGGTCCACTTTGCCCGACGAGGCGTTGTGAACGGTCAGCGATTCGAAGACGGCTAGGAGCACGCTAATGGCAATCTCGCTGCGCAACCTTCAGTGGGTTACAGCTATCGCAGGGCGCGAGCATAGTTTGTTGGAGAATCTCCGGCGAACTTCTGGATCAATTCCAAGGGACTTGCGCTAACTGATGTTCACGACCAATGACGGCACGCGCCAGAATCTAATGTCCGCAGTCACCCATTCAGGTGATGAGCGCGGGCTGTGGCCGAGCCTTTGCTTATAAAAGCATTTTCTAATATAATTGAAGGTGCCCGCTTTTGGGTCCGCGTCGCGTATGGGAGGATGCCATGGCCGATGGTGGAATGAATGTCACCAAACTTGAATCCAAATCTCACGACAACCCGGATGAGGTTCGCTCGCCCGCCAAGACACGCGTCGAGGTGGTACGGCTTCCGGGCTTTACGCTTGGACGGCTCAATATGGAGCCGGGATGGAAATGGTCCGAATGCGTGAAGCCGGTCGTCAAGACGGATAGCTGTCAGGTATCGCATGTCGGCTACGTCGTTTCCGGAACCATCACCGTCAGGATGAATGACGGAACTCAGAAAACCTTCACGAAGGGTACGTCCTACACGATCCCGCCCGGTCACGACGCCTGGGTGGAAGGCAACGAACGCTTTGTCTGCATCGAGGTCATGAGCGCCGAGCAATACGCCAAGCCGGCGTAGGGCAGGCTGCAAAAAGGTTCGCGTCGCGCGGCGAGGCTGCCGCCGCAACATGAACATGCAGTCCACAACCACCGCGCATATCAGCGCCACGCCATTGTCGCGGTCGCACGCCGGTCGCCTCATCCCTTCCACATCGTCGATCGAAGAACGGCCTGCATATGCTCCGGGAGGTCGAGTTCGCCGCGCGCCTCGATCTCCAAAAGATACCGGGCCTTGGCCAGGCGATCGCCTTCCTCGACCGCGGCATGGCCGCAGATGGCGAGCAGCGCCCTCTCCTCCTCCCGGCCTGCCCTGCCGGAGTCGCCGCCGCCTATGTCGTGCAGCGCCTTGCCGAACGCCGCATATGCCGTCCTGTGCGCCTCAATCAGTTCTCCCAGTCTATCGGACGGTTCCTGGTCTCGGCCCGGCGACTCCGTGTCGCGTGCGGTTGCCGCAACCGTCGAGGCGACGACTGCGCTGCCGGAATGGAAAAGCAGGGCGCGGCGGTTGATCCTGGACGTGGCGAACTCTCCCATTGCTCCGATGGCCATCCGATCGATGGCATGACACCATCAGACGTTAACACGACGGTTCGCACATTCGTGTCAGGATGGAAGGCCCCGAGGCAGCCGACGGCAAGCGCGGCAGGGTGATGCGCGGCACCTGAATCAAGCTTCCCGCCCCCGAGAACGGGCACGGCGCTTCACTTTGAGCGGCTTGAGGCAGCGAGATTTGCAAGGCAAAAAGATCGGTGGCTGCTGGCGCGGTCCAATGGCTAAGGTTGCGTAGAAGTTTCCTGCACGAGGCGGCGTAGTGGTCACTGATACCGAATTCATTCGCGAGAGCATCCGCCAAGGCTGCGTGATGCCTGCCGATCGCGAATTCGTCATCGACAGGCTGGTAAAGTATGTCGGCAACGGAAGGATCCGTTGGCATGTCGAGTTTCGTGGGCATCGCGTCGAGTTCACAACCGGCCAGTTGAAGAAGCAGCCTACCTTCCGCAGAAGGATGCTCGAACAGGCCGGTGTGCTGCCGCCGCAGCGTGCCGGGGCCGACTACAGGCGATGGGCTCTTGATCTGAGAAAGAATGCCATCGAGCTTCCCTGGCGGGATAGGCCGGTCGATGCCGGTTTTACCATCGACAGGCTCACCAGCCATGGGAATGACCGCTGGACGGTTGAACACCAGGGCAAGGTCATCAAATTCACGACGACCAAGCTCCGCAGACAAACCAGTTTCCGCAAACGCATGCTGGCCAAGGCCAAGGTTCTGCCGCCCCAACTGGATCCTGCTGCCTATCGCAAGTGGATGGATTGGCTCATTCAAAACGCCACCGAGGCAGACCTTCAGACCGGCGCTGCTTCAATGACCGAGAAAAGTTGGCTTGACCACCTGCCCGAGCTGGCTGGCTGGCAGAGCGAAGCGGCGCCACAACGGCGCGGCCGAAGACCACCTACCTCGGGTTGACGAGTGCTGGCGGCGTTGCCATCGGGCTGACTTAGACCGCGCGGCTTCCCTTTTTGGGAAACCAGCCCCCCGGCCTTGCAGCCTATTGCGGTGACGCTTCCACAACCTTGGGCGACGGCTTCCCAGGTCTTTTTTTCGGGCCGGCGGAGAGCTCCCTTTCGGCAACGACAGGCTCCGCTTCCTGCATCCCACGGCCGCGCTCCACGATCCTGTCGGCATTTGCAAGCGCGGCGTAAACATCCGCGATCAGTTCCGGAAGTAGCGCGGCGTCGATCGAGTTCGATTCCACATAGGCCGTGATGATGTCCGTGGTCATCGAAAGAATGGGCATCGCCGGGTTTTCTGGAGAGACAGTCCCGGGAGACTGAATCGCCTCGCTCATCCCTGCGTGCCGCGTCTGCGCGATCGTGTCGAAGCCAATGTCCTGCCCGACGCTCGGCGCCATCACGGATTCGGTCATCGCCAATCCGTCGCCAACAGGACCATCAAATGACATTGCCCCCATCGTCACCGCCAGTGGAACCGCACCCGCCGGCCGCAGCGCCGAGAGGAAGCGGCTGTGGTATCCTGCTATTGCCTCGGCAACGCCGGGCTCATAGCCGTTGATGATCTTGCGCGCCCCGATCGGGTCATTCGTATGGGGGTTGAAGTAGCGCGTCAGCGTGTGCGGGCCGTGCGCGTCGCCTCGGAACCAACCCTGCACCATGCCGACAAACATCGCCGCCGCGGCATAGTCAGGTCTCAAGGCGAGGTCCGGAGACTGAACAAGGTTCGCCCCGACAAAGTCTCCGGCCTTCTTGTAGTTGGTCTGATGGGTCAGTTGAACGTAGCCACGCCCATAATATGGGTAGTAGCTCAGATGCGTCTTTCGCCACTGTTCCGACAGCCAGTAGGCCTCGCGAACAGGCACCATCTGTCTGGCGGTCTCATGAAAAGTCGTCGCAAACATGTAACCCAGCCAGCGCTGGTCGGCATTGGGCATCCGGATCTCCCACTGATCCAGCACCGCCGACATTCCGCTGACTTGAGCCTGGCTGAGACTGCCAAACAGGGACCGAATGCTATTAAAGAAGAAGGGACGATCGAAACTCATAATTTCTCTCCCATTTCGCCCATCACAGGGCCTTCTCGCTTTATTTCGGCGGGCCAGCTATTACCGCGCCAACGACCTCAAATCCTGTACCGGGCCGGATCCTTCATCGAACGGGGCCAACACCTCGACAACACTGTCGATGCATTGATCCGTTTTAGCGGGTGCCGACCAATTCAGCCCACCATCCTTGCTGCTGGCTGTGAAACACTCGGGCTTTCGCTCTTCGGAAAAATGGACGATGCCGTCCAGACTGCCATCGCCTGCGGCATCCAGAAGAACCGATCTGATCTGCATATAATCCAACGTATCAAGTTTGGTTTTTGGCGCAGGCACCTCGCCACACTTGACCGTCGCAAAGCCATCTCGCGTTGACAAAACCTGATAAGATTGGCCTGGCCCCTCGACACTGATCATCGAGAAAAATATGGCCCGCCCAGTTTCCGCATGCACATAGATATTCGAAAAACTGGCCTGCTCCTGCACGGCAAAGGCCTTCCACGCGTCCGCCTCTTTTACGAATATCGTGGAATAAACTCCGCCGTTTTCCATGTCTTTGACAAAGCCCCCGACGAACGCTGGAAGCTTGTCCTTCGCGGGATGGACGTAGGTCGGGTGAAAGGACGCAACGATTTCCGGACTGACTTCAATCCGGCTTCCGCAAGCCCAATGATCGGAGATCACAGGAATATGGGCAGGCTCGTCCGCGTATACGATTTCGGCAGAGGAAATGCCCATGCAAGCCGATGCAAGGATAGTGACACTCGTCAATGCTTTTAACGCAGTCATTTTTCCCGCCTTTCCAGATATATCCAATAAAATTATTTGCCTGGATGGCACCCTCTTCTTGCAGGGTGGGCGTGAAACGATCGTGAATTTCGGATAAGCACCAACAAGCGCATTTGACACGCTGAATCCGATCCCGCCCGCGTCGCCATGGATATCCATCCACGGCGTTTGCCAAGCGACGACATTCGTTACAAATTGCCCGCGGACAAAACTTCGCTGGCTTCGCGCCTGGCCGTCTTATTGCATGGACCCCATGGACCGCTTCGACCTCGGCACCTATCGCCGCCCCATCTCCACTCGCTCAACCGAAACCCAGCGCTGGTTCGATATCGGGCTCAACTGGTGCTACGGCTTCAATCATGAGGAAGGCATCAAGTGCTTTGAGAAGGCGCTGGAGACGGATCCCGACTGCGGCTTCGTGCATTGGGGCATCGCCTATGCGGCCGGGCCTTTCTACAACCTGACCTGGAAGGAACATGGCGAAGACGAGGTCAACAGGGCGACGAAACGCTGTTTCGAGCATGTCCATCTGGCGCGCGCCAATGCCGCTGGCGCCAGCGATGTCGAACGGCGACTGATCGAGGCGCTGGCCAGCCGTTTTCAAAAGCCGCACAAGGTAAGCCCGCAGGAATTCGAACAATGGGATGATGCCTACGCCGCCGCGATGCGGCGGGTGTACCAGGACTTTCCCCACGACCATGATGTGATGGCGCTGCTGGTCGAGGCGCTGATGATGCGCACGGTGCGGCGGCTTTGGAACCTCAAGACCGGTGAACCGGCGCCGAATTCCGATGTCGTCGAGGCCCTGGAGGTTTGCGAGCGGTCGATCCGGCTCGCCGATGAGGCCGGCGCGGCACAGCACCCGGCGATCCTGCACCTGCATATCCATCTGCTGGAAATGTCCACCATGCCGGAACGCGGCATTCGCTCGGCCGACCGGCTGGGCGCGATGTGCCCCGATGCCGGGCACATGAACCACATGCCGGGGCATATCTATGTGCTGTGCGGCGATTATGAGAAGGCGAAGATCGCCAGCGAAAAGGCTGTCCGCGCCAACGACCTCTATCTCGCCTATGCCGACGAGCCGACCTATTATCTGCTCGGCTGCTGCCACGACCTGCATCTGATGATGTTCACCTGCATGTTCCTCGGCCAGTACCGGCCGGCCCTTTGGGCCGCCGACAAGGTGCGCAGCCTGGTGACGCGAGACGTGGTCGCCATCCAGGCCCGGCCCAAGCTGACGCAAACGGTGGAAGGCTATCATGCGATGAAATCGCATGTGCAGGTGCGCTTCGGCCGCTGGCAGGAGATCATCGACGAACCGGTGGTTGAAGAGCCCGGCCTGTATGTACTGACGGCGGCCATGCAGCACTACGCCAAGGGTGTCGCGCATGCGACGCTCAGGCAATTCACGGAGGCCGAGCGCGAGCGCAAGCGGTTCCAGAGGCATATGGAGAACATCCCGGCCGAACGGCGTTTCCTCAGCAACCCGACCCGCGCTTCGCTGGCCGTCGGTGCCGCCTTGCTGGATGGCGAGCTCGCCTACCATCAGGGCCGGCACGAGGAGGCCTACGCCCATTTGCGGCAGGCGGTCGAGCTGGACGACGACCTTTCCTACACCGAGCCATGGGCGTGGATGCACCCGCCGCGCCATGCGCTGGCGGCGCTGCTTCTCGACCAGGGCCATGCGCAAGAGGCCGAGCAGGTCTATCGCGACGATCTCGGCCTGAGCGCCAAGGTGCAACGCTGCGCCCAGCACCCGGACAATGTCTGGGCGCTGCACGGACTGGTGGAATGCTTGAGGCGCCGCGGCGAACGCGAAGAGCTGCCGGCCCTGCAGGCAAGACTCGCCACGGCGATGGCCAAGGCCGATGTTGCGATCAGTTCGTCATGCCTGTGCCGAACGAGCGTGCCACCGGCGGCCAGCTGCTGTCATTGAGGCTCGGCAGGCGGCCCCCAGCTTCACCCTGCCGATCAGGCCAGCCCCACTGATCTGCCTTCCTCAATTAGCGCAGAGCAGTCTATCTCATCATGAAGTTGGGCGTGTGGGTCAGGCGCCAGCCAGGAAGCGTAAGACCGAAGCCGCTTAAGCCTGGCCGTTTTCTCGAGCCGCGCCTGACGCTCATCTTCTGGCTGAGTACGAGGCAGCCTTTTGTTCCACTCGCCAGGATATTGCATTCTCCGTTCTCCTCGGTCGGAGCGCATAAAGAGGCGCACTCAATGAGGGAGTTGGCCCCCCTGCCGGAGGACCACCTGTCGCTCCGGTCCCCGCTCTCCACCTGAGCTGGATGCCACCACAGGCGTGGACGAGAGTCGCCATCCATTTTGATGAGGCTGCCGCAATTAAGCTGGGCCTCGGCAAAGCTATCCTTCAAACCTCAAGCCTCGGCTTGTCGAACGCCGTGGCTCAACTGACGATCAGACATGTCATACCTGTGCCGGACGAGCGCGCAGCCGGCGCCAGGCTACCATTAAAAGCTGACGGCAGGCGACCGCCGCCCTGCCCTCAGCCCAGCCATTTCTCGTAGTCAGCCACCAGCAGGTGCACTGGAGCAACATCCTCGTCGATGTTGGAAAAGCGGCCGATCGGCTCGCGGAACACGTTGTCGGTCAGGTCGTCGTTGACGGTCGACACCTCACCGATCAGCACGTCCTTGCCCTCGGCCCAGAAGGCGTGCCAGACGCCGGGCAGCAGTGTGACGCTCTGACCCGGGTCGAGCTTCAGGAGGCCGCCCGCCGGCAGCCTGTGGATGGTCCCGTCGACCGGCACGGAAACCTCCGCCTTGGGGTCGATGCCGCCGTCTCGATCGTGCATGAACAGTTCCAGCACCAGCTTGCCGCCGCCACGGTTGATGATGTCCTCGGCCTTGATGTTGTGGCGGTGCATGGGCGACAGCTGGTCCTTGCGCGAGATCATGATCTTCTCGGCATAGAGCATGCCCATGCCCTTCTTCATGTCCTCGTAGCGGCCATTGCGCACGGTGAACAGGAACAGGCCGAGTTCGTTGAATTTCTCCTGGCCGTAATCGGTGATGTCCCAGCCGAGCCGCGAGGTGAATATTGCGGAGGAGTCGACCTGGCGCGCCTTCATCTCCTCGGGCGACCAGTAGGCGAAAGGCGGCATGATGTAGCCGAACGAGCGGATGAAAGCGTCGGCTTCGCGGATGATGTCATTGATGGCGGAGCGTTTCATGATCGTAACCCCTCGTGTCGACACGCTTTAGGTTGTTGCTTGTCGTCATCCCAAAACCGCTGGGCACTTTTGGGCGACATGCATTGCAAATCGCATAGCCGAACGCCGATGCGGTGTCGATCCATCTCGCGCCTGCCCGGTGCTGCGCCACGCGCGGATGGCCCACCGATCCGGTCCGCTGGCCGCGTGACATCAACCGCTTTCAGGCTCATAACCCCCGCGAATTCTCACAGAGTGATAGCCCATGCCGACCATCCACGACCTCGACACGCCGTCGATCCTGATCGACGCCGCGCGCGCCGAAGCCAACATTGCACGCGCACAGGCCCATGCCGACCGAAACGGGCTGAAGCTCAGGCCGCACATCAAGACGCACAAGCTGCCTTACTGGGCGAAGAAGCAGGTGGCGGCGGGTGCCGTCGGCATCACCTGCCAGAAGATCGGCGAGGCCGAGGTGATGGCCGATGCCGGGCTGACCGACATTTTTCTTCCCTACAACATCCTCGGCCGCGCCAAGCTGGAGCGGCTGAAGGCGCTGCACGGTCGCGTGACCCTGTCAGTCACGGCGGACAGCATGGATACGCTGGAAGGACTGGCCGCCACATTCACCGATGCCGGCCATCGCCTCCCCGTGCTGGTCGAATGCGACACCGGCATGGGCCGCTGCGGCGTCCAGACGGCCGATGAGGCGGTTGCGCTGGCAAGGGCGATCGACAAGGCCGGTGGCCTCGCCTTTGGCGGGCTGATGACCTATCCGGCGGCCGGCCGCGCGGCGGAGGCCGAAGCGTGGCTCGCCGACGCCAGGCAGGCGCTGACCGGTTCGGGTCTCGCCTGCGAACGCATCTCCAGCGGCGGCACGCCCGACATGTGGCGCTCCAGCGATACATCTGTCGTCACCGAGTATCGGCCAGGAACCTACATCTATCTCGACCGCTATCAGGTCGCCAAAGGCGTCGGTACCTTGGACGATTGCGCGCTGACGGTGCTGTCGACCGTGGTCAGCCACCCGACGCCGGCGCGTGCCATACTCGATGCGGGCAGCAAGGCGCTGTCCAGCGACACGCTCGGGCTAAAGGATTTTGGCGAATTGCTCGGCGCTGCCGACGCCAGGGTGACCGGGCTTAGCGAAGAGCATGGCACCGTCACGCTTTCCGGCGACGCGAAACTGCGCATCGGCGATCGCGTGCGCGTGGTGCCCGATCATTGCTGTGTCGTCACCAATCTCTTCAACCAGGTCAACCTGATCGACGGCGAGAAAGTTCTGGAAACGCTGCCGGTCGCTGCACGCGGGCTGATGGCGTGAGCTCTTTCGGCGGGTAACGGGTGAACTAGCCCGGTTGCCGTTCCGCCTGTCGAGCCGCAACCCTGCGCATGGCGATGACCCTGCGGTGTCGTATCTCCGTGCGCATTGCCATCAAGTGCAGCGCGAAGAACAGCGCGGTAAAGCCGATAGCCATGACCAGCAGTGGCCAGAGCAGGCTGGGATCGATGGTCGGGCCGTCCATCCGGAACACCGAGGCCGGCTGGTGCAGCGTGTTCCACCAGTCGACCGAGAATTTGATGATCGGGATGTTGATGAAGCCGACCAGCGTGATGATGGCGGCGGCCCAGGCTGCGCGGCTGGCATCATCGAGTGCGCGGGTCAGCGCGATGATGCCGAGATACATCAGGAACAGCACGAAGACCGAGGTCAGGCGGGCATCCCACACCCACCAGGTGCCCCACATCGGCTTGCCCCAGATCGAACCGGTGATCAGCGCAAGTGCCGTGAAGACCGCGCCGATGGGTGCCGCCGATTTCAGCGCGACATCGGCCAGCGGATGGCGCCAGACCAGCGTGCCGAGGGCGGAAACCGCCATCAGCGTGTAGCACATCATGGCGAGCCAGGCGAAAGGCACGTGGATGTACATGATGCGGACGGTGATGCCTTGCTGGAAATCCTCGGGCGCGGTGAAGCTCATATAGAGGCCCACCGCAAGGATGAGTGCGGCGATCGCCGCCAGCCACGGCACGATCCTGTCCACCAGCGCGACGAAGCGCGTCGGGTTGGCAAGGTCCATCCAGCCGCTCGGGCGTGAAGTCGTGTCGCTCATGCGACTTTACATAGACCGCCGGCGCGATCGGGGCAATCGAGCGGCGGTGTCGCAGGCTGGATCAGCCCTGCCCCTCGCGGGGACGATCGCTGCGAGCCAAAGGGCGGCGCTGCCCCCCGGCACATCTGGTCCGACCTCCCCACAAGGAAGAGGTAAAAAGGACGATTCTTACGCGGCCTCGCCCTGCACGGAGCGGCTGAGACGGCGGACTTCTTCGTCGTTGAGCAAGCCGCCGGCGCGCAGCAGGCTGGCAAAGCGGCCGTTGCGCAGCGACAGTTCGGCGAAGCCGCCCATTTCGACAACCCTGCCCTTGTCCATGAACACGACCAGATCGGCGTCGCGAACGGTGGTCAGGCGGTGCGCGATGATGAAGGTGGTGCGGTCGCGCCGCAGCTCGTCGATCGCTTCCTTGACGCGGTCCTCGGTCTCGACGTCGAGCGCGCTGGTGGCCTCGTCGAGCACCAGGATCGGAGCATCCTTCAGCACGGCTCGGGCAATGGCTATGCGCTGGCGCTCGCCACCCGACAGCTGGCCGCCACGCTCGCCGACCACGGTGTCGTAGCCATTGCTCTTGGCCAGGATGAAGTCCTGCGCGGCAGCCGCGACGGCGGCGGCATGGATCTCGTCATTGCTCGCATCGGCGCGGCCGACGCGGATATTGTCCTCGATCGAGCGGTTGAGAAGCCCGGCGTCCTGGAACACGGTGGCGATCGAATGGCGCAGCGACTTGCGGGTCACGGTGCGGGTATCGATGCCATCGATCAGGATGCGGCCGCTGGACGGCGAGAAGACGCGCTGCAGTAGATTGATCAGCGTGGTCTTGCCGGCACCCGTCGGTCCGACGATGGCAACCGTCTGGCCGGCCTGGACCTCGAAGGAGACGTCGCTGACGCCTTGCCCCGAATTGGCGAATTCGAAGCTGACATCCTCGAAACGGACATGGCCGGTGACATTGGTGAGGTCGCGCAGGCCATCGGGCTCCGCGGCGTCGGCGGCCGAGTCCTCGAGCTTGTAGAAGTCCTCGAGCTTGGCGCGGGCTTCCGAGATCTGATTGGCGAAAGCCGACATCTGGTCGAGCCGCGAGATCAGCAGCGTGGCGAAGCCTGTGAAGGCGATCACGTCGCCGACGCGCAACTGGCCATGCGTGACTAGGTAGGCGCCGATCAGAAGCACCACCATCATCGAGATCGTCGACGACAGGCGATTGAGCGCATTGGCGATGGCCCACCAGTCGAGCACGGGGTTTTGCGCGTCGAGCAGGTTCTTGACATAGCGGCGCAGCGTCTCGGCCTCGTGGCCCAGACGGTTGTAGCTCTGCAGAACAGCGACGTTGCTCACCGAGTCCGTCACATGCGCGAACACCTTGTGGTAGTGACGCTCGACGGCGGCCTGGCCTGCCTTGGTGCGCTTCATGACCAGCCGGCCGATGCAGACATAGAGCACACCGAGCCCGAGCAGCACCATCGACATGCGCACGTCCATGCTGAGCGCCGTCGGCACCAGCAGCACGAGTGCAACGGCGGTGGACAGATGCTGGCGCATGAATTCAAGCCACAGGCTGAACAACGTCTCGACGGCGCGCAACAAGGTGTGCAGCGCGTTGGAAGTGCCGCGCTGATGATGCCAGGCGAGCGGCATGGTGATGACGCGTTCGAAGGACTGGCACAGCACTTCGCTACGCCTTGCGTGGGCAAAGCGGTCCGCGCCGCGTGCCACCAGGACGAAAGCGATCACATTGAAGGCGCCCAGGCTGGCCCATACGGCAAGCGTGGAGAACACCGAGCCGCGCGCGGAAATCGCATCGATGACCCGGCCAAACATGATCGGCTCAAGAATGGCTATGGCGGCAAGGGCGACGTTGGCCGAACAGATCAGCGCCACGCGCTTCTTGTCGGCGGCCAGATAGCCCAGCGCTCTCCAATAGATCTGCAGAAGTGACACTTCAGCTACTCCGCCAACTCTGTATTGTGCCCAATACCAGTATTGTGCACTGCACCATTCCATGACACGTAACGGTTGATGCGTCGCAAAACAATGCCCGTCTATCGCTTCCGTTCCCATTTAGCGAACAAAAGATGACGACGATACGAAATCTGACGTGATCACCTAACGGTTTGAGATAAAAGGTGAAATGCCAGCCTTGCGGCAAAATCATGGCAACGGCCGAGCGCTGCCACAATTTTAATCACAACAGGTTTGCAGGAATTGGCACTGGGTGCGCCTGGCGAACGTCATCGCGGATCGCGCAAGTAACAAGGGGCCATGCCGCGCGTCCCGAAGGACGCGCGATCCATTGATCTAAGCCACTGATTTCACGCCGGTATCTTGACCACGATCTCGGTCTTCGTACCAGCTTTGGGTTCGAAAGAAGCGGATTTTGTTTTCGAACCATCAACTTCCAGCGAGATCGTCTTGGTCTTTTTGTCGCGAATGACATGAACCTTGATCTCGGCGCCAAGCATCTTGAGCGTGGCGTGGTAGCCATCCCAATGGCTGGGCAGCTTCGGCCGGAACGTGATCTGCTTCCCGCGCCGTTCGATGCCGAGGATGCCCTCGACCGCCGCCCGGTAGAGCCAGCCCGCCGAGCCGGTGTACCAGGTCCAGCCGCCGCGCCCGCCCTTGTCCTCTCCGGCATAGATATCGGCCGCCACCACATAGGGTTCGACGCGATAGTGTTCGGTCGAGGCCTCGTCGATTGCGTGGTTGACCGGGTTCAGCATCGAGAAGCAGCGATAGGCTTCGTCGGTCTGTCCCATCTCGGCGAGCGCGATGACGAACCAGGTCGCGGCGTGGGTGTACTGGCCGCCATTCTCGCGCACTCCAGGCGGATAGCTCTTGATGTAGCCAGGATCTTTCTGCGTCTTCGAGAAGGGTGGCGTGAACAGTTTGACGATCTTGAGCTTGTCGTCCACCAGCAGGCTGGTAGCCTGCCGCATCGCAGTCGTCGACCGCGCCGGGTCGCCCTCACCCGAAAGCACGCTCCAGGACTGGGCGATGGAGTCGATCCTGCACTCTTCGGACGTGCGTGAGCCCAAAGGCGTGCCGTCATCGAAGCTGCCGCGCCGGTACCATTCGCCGTCCCATGCCGTGCTCTCAAGTGCCCGCTTCAGCGCATCGGCATGCTTTGCCCAGGCCTGCGCGCGCTTGCTGTCGCCCTCGGCCTTGGCGACGGTGGCGAAGTCGCCCAGCGTCTTCAGCAGGAACCAGCCCAGCCACACGCTCTCGCCCTTGCCGTGTTCGCCGACACGGTTCATGCCGTCGTTCCAGTCGCCGCCAAGGATCAGCGGCAGGCCGGCAGGACTGCTGCGCTTGATGGCGAGGTCGAGCGCGCGCGCGCAGTGATCGTAGAGCGACACCGTCTTCTTAGAGATTTCCGGGGTGAAGAAGGCATCGTGCTCGCCCTCGCCCAGCGCCTGCCCATCGATGAAGGGCAGTTGCTCCTTCAGGATCGTGGCGTCGCCGGTCACCGAAAGGTAGCGCGCCGTGGCGTGGGCCAGCCAGACCACGTCGTCGGAGATCATCGTGCGCACGCCGGCCCCGGTGCGCGGCAGCCACCAATGCTGCACGTCGCCCTCCGGGAACTGACGCCGCGCGGCGTTGAGTATCTGGTCGCGCGCCAGCGTCGGATCATGCGCCAGCAGTGCCAGCGTGTCCTGCAACTGGTCGCGGAAGCCGAAGGCGCCGCTCGCCTGATAGAAGGCCGAGCGGGCGCGGATGCGGCAGGCAAGGCTCTGATAGGGCAGCCAGTGATTGACCATGGCATCGAGCCCCTTGTCCGGCGTCTCGACCTGGATGGTGTCGAGGAAGCCGCGCCACTCGCGCTCGTTGTCGGCCAGGCGCTGGTCGAAATCCTTGCCCCGGTGCTTTTGCACCAGCGCGCTCGCCTGCGCCGCGGAATCGGCGTCGCCGAGCAGCCAGAGCAGCGTGACGTCGCCGCCGGCCGGGATCTCGATGTCGCGGGCGATCGCCGCGCATGGATCGTCTCCGGCCTCGACGCGACCCGACAGCGCCGCGCCGCTCAGCACCGCCTGCGGCAGTTCGCTGGACCCGTGCCGGCCGAGGAACTCGGAACGGTCCGCCGTCACCGAATGAACAGCCGCGTCGGCGGCGAGGAAGGCCACGCGCTCGCTGAAATCGAGCCCGTAGGGGTTTTGCGCCAGCAAGGCGCCGGTCGCGCTGTCGCGGGACGGAACGATGGTCGCCGCGGTGCGTGACCGGTGCCCGCCAAGCACCCATTCGGCATAAGCATAGACGCGCAGCCGCGCCGGTACCGAGCCGGAATTCTGGATGCGCAGCCGCGTGATCTTCACCGGATCAATGGGGTCCACGACATGGGTCAGGTCCATCGACAACGGCCCGCGCTTCGACCGGAACGTCGAGAAGCCCTGCCCGTGCCAGGCCTCGTACGTCATTGAGGGATCGCGCACCATGGCCGCGAGCGGCGAGAATGCCCTGCCGCTGGCCTGATCGTAGATATAAATGCCCTCGCCCGGCCGGTTCGAGACCGGATCATTCGACCACGGCGTCAACTGGTAGTCGCGGCTGTTGCGGCTCCAGGTGAAGGCGGCGCCCTCGGCCGAGGTGTGGAAGCCGAACGAGGCGTTGGAGACGACGTTGATCCAGGGCTGCGGCGTGCTGCGCCGGCCAGCCAGGCGCACCACATAGTGCCGTCCGTCGCCGTCGAAGCCGCCAAAGCCGTTCCATTGGTTGAGGCCGGTGCCATCGGCGCTGACATCCGCCACGGCTTGCGAGGCGAATGCATGCGCCACCGGCGCCGGAATCTCGCGCGGCGTCGTCAACCCGGTCGGCACAAGCGCGTCGCGCGCCTGCAGGGCCGCCGCCTCGGCCCGCTCGATCTGATCGAAGATGGTGCCGTTGCGCGTATGCAGCACCACCCGGGCGACGGCGAGCAATGTCTTGTATGTGGTCTCTTCCATCAGGTCGCGGCGCACCGCGAAAATATGCTGCCGTGGTCCGAGTTCCTTGCCGCGCAGACGGCTGTTTTCGCACAGCGTCTCGACCGCCCGCTGCAGGTCCTGGACATAGGACGAGGCCTGCTCGTTGACGACGACGAAGTCGATCATCATGCCGCGGGTGCGCATATACTCCTGGAAGCGCAGCGCCTGGGCGACGATTTCCAGGTCGGCGACGTCGCCGATCCTGACCAGGAAGATCGGAAAATCGCCCGAAATGCTGGTCGGCCACAGGCTCGACTGCTTGCCCAGGCCCGAAGCGATGGATTCGGCAGGCAGCCGCAGGAACGCATCGGGATAGATCAGATAGCGTGCCAGTTTCTGCACATTGGCGGCATCGGTCAGGCTAAGGCCCATGTGGCGGGTCTGCACCTGGCTGCGGGTCCAGGCAAGCATCGCCTGGCGGGCAAAGCTCTCCTGATGGTCGAGCCGATTGATGGCATCGTCCAGCTCGGCGCGATTGGCCCCGACCACGGTCCAGAAGGTCAACGATATCTTCTTGTTGGCGGGTACGCGCACCTGGCGGCGGAGCGAGGCGATGGGATCGAGCGTGAAGCCGGAATGGCCGCCAAGTCTCGCGCCTGGATCGAAAGCGGCGGCATCGACGATGGAGCGGCCACGGCCGATGAAGGCACGCCTGTCGGTCTCGGCCTCCGCATCGCGCGCCGGCCCGGACGGATCGGTGACGAAATGCGCCAGGGTGATATCAGGCTCGCTGGTTTCGCGCTTGCGGCGCGTGGCGAAGATCGCGCCGTTGTTGGCGGCGATTTCGGTCTCCACGAACATCTTCGAGAAGGCCGGATGCGCGTTGTCGGAAGCCTCCGAACCCAGCACCAGTTCGGCGAAGGACGTCACCTCGATGTGACGATCGGATGTGCTTTCATTGTAGAGCGTTATGCGACGGCCTTCGCCATTGCCTTCGGAAACGACGATGCATTCGACCTCGGAGCGCAACGTGCCGACCGATTTGACGAAGCTCGCCTTGTCGTCGGAGAACAGGGTCTGCACCTTCTCCTCGGCCGCGCGCTTGGGCTCCGCCGTTGCCGACCACCAGTCGCCAGTGCTGACGTCACGCAGGAAGATGTACGAGCCCAGACGGTCCTCGACCGGATCCGGCTGCCAGCGGGTCACGGACAGATCGCCCCAGCGGCTGTAGCCGGAACCGGTCGCGGTCACCATCACCGAATAACGGCCATTCGACATCACATTAGTCGATCGCAACGCCCGCAAGGGATCGAGCACGATGCGGGTGTCGGGACTCTCGGTCTCGGTCTCGTCCTTGGCTCGCTCGTCCGCTTCGGTCCTGACGGTGGCGGTCGGGATGTCGCGCGGCGCCCTTTCCTGCAGCAGGAGTTCAGCCGATTCAATAACCGGATCGCTGTGGAAACGGTCGCGCAGGCGACCCTCGAAGATCGCGTCGGCGACCGCCGCGATCGACATGCCCGAATGGTGCGCATAGTAATTCAGCACGACCGCGTGGTTGGTACCTTCAGGCACGCGTTGCGGCGTGAAATCGACCGCATCGTAATAGCCATGAGGACCAAGCGCACCGATCTCGCGCAGCCGAGACAGGTTCTGCACGGCTTCGCGCGGGTTGAACTGCGCCGCCAGGATGGTGGCGTAGGGCGCGATCACCGTGTTCTGGCCAAGGCCGCGCTTCAGCCCAAGCCCGGGCACACCGAAATTGGTATACTGATAGGTCAGTTCCCGGTCGCGAGCGTTGTAGGCCGCTTCCGAAATGCCCCACGGCACGTTCTTCTGGCGGCCGTACTGCATCTGGCGCTTGATGATCAGCTTGCTGGTCTGGTTGAGGATCGAGCCTTGCGGCTCCTTCATTACCAGTGGCGGCATCAGATACTCGAACATCGAGCCCGACCAGGACATCAGCGCGCCCTGGAAGCCGATCTCGACGATTGGGCGGCCGAGCCGGAACCAATGCTCGGTAGGCAGGTCGCCCTTTGCGATTGCGAACAGGCTGGTCAGCCGCGCCTCGGAGGCGAGAAGGTCGTAGCAGCTTTCGTCGAGCTGGTGCTCCTCGACCCGGTAGCCGATCGACAGCAGCTTGCGCTCCGGCCGCATCAGGAAGGCGAATTCCATCTCGAAGGCGAAACGGCGCGTGCGCTCGCGCAAGGTCAGTAGCTTGGCGCGCAGTGCCTCGACGGCGTTGTCGTCGCTGTGGGCGTCGTGGACATGCGCCTCGCAGGTCGCTTCCAGCCTTGCCGCCCAGTCGACGATGACGTCGCTCTGTGCCGACGCTGCCTCGGTGTGGATGGCGGTGGCCAGCTTGCGGATCTCGCCCGCCAGCACGGCAAGGTTGATGGTGCGGATCGAGGCCATTTCCGGCTGCGCCTTGATCGTCTCCACGGCACGCCGCATGCCGTCCAGGCGGTCAGCGAGGCGCTGGCGCAAGGGCCGCAACTGGCGGCGATCGTCAGGCAACTCATCGAGGCTTTCGCTCAGAATGGTCACCGTGTCGAGAATGCCTTCGAAGTCGCCCTGGAGGTGAACGGAAGGGGCTTCCGCCCACTCGGCACAGGCAGCCGCCACCGCCACCAGGTGGCCGGCGAGATTGCCGCTGTCGACAGCCGAGATATAGAGCGGGTAGAGCGGCTTCAGCGTCGTGGTGTCGTACCAGTTGAAGAGATGGCCCCGGTGGCGCGGCATGCTCTCGATGGTCGTCATGGTGGCGTCGATGCGGGTGATGGCATCGGACAGGCTGATCCAGCCGAAATCGCGCGCCGAGACGACCGACAGCAGGTAGACACCGACATTGGTGGGCGAAGTGCGCGGTGCCACGACCGGCGCCGGGCTTTCCTGGAAATTGTCCGGCGGCAGATTGTGATGCTCCGCCGTGACGAAGCTTTCGAAATAGTGCCAGGTGCGCCGCGCCACGGTGCGCAGCGCATGGATGTCGGCCTGCGATATGCGCAGACGATCCTCCGTTTCAGCCGAGCGGCTGATCCAGCTGGCGATCGCCGGCGATCCGATCCAGAACAGGGCGAAGAAGAAGGCGACGAAGGCGCCGGTGGAATCGGCCAGCACCGGAATGGCGAGGCCGACGAAGCCGATGATCACGGCACCGTACATCATGCCGTAATAGGAGCCCACATCATTGTCGCCGGCCTTGTGCGCCTGCGAGGCGGTGCGCCATTCCAGAAGGTTCTGGCGGCTGACGAACAGCCGGTAGAGCGTACGCACGATGGCGTCGCCCATCATCCAGGCATTGTGCGCCATCAGCACGATCTTCAGCGCCACCATGGCGGTGCCAAAGGCAACGTCGCGCGCGAGCGCCGAGAAATGGCCGCGCGGCGTCTGGTCGCCGCTCTTGGGCAGGATGGCGTTGACGACGTCGAAGGTCGGCGCCATGAACAGGCTGAGGATCAGCAGCGCCTGCCACTGTGCCGCCTGCGTGAACGGCAGCAGGGTCCAGCCGGCGATCGCCGCCATCACCCAGAAGATCGGCGTCAGCGAGCGGCGCAGATTGTCGACCATCTTCCAGCGCGACAGGGCCGGAACGCCGGAGCGCGGATCAAGGATATAGCCCAGAAGCTGCCAGTCGCCGCGTGCCCAGCGATGGTGACGCGAGGCGTCGACCGAGTATCGGGTCGGATAGTCCTCGACCAGTTCGACGTCGGTGACCAGCGCCGCGCGCGCCAGCGCGCCTTCGAGCAGATCGTGGCTGAGGATGGTGTTTTCCTCGATGCGGCCCTGCAGGGCCGCCTCGAAGGCATCGACGTGATAGAGGCCCTTGCCGGTGAAAGAGCCGTCACTGAACACGTCCTGATAAAGATCCGAGACGGCGAAGACGTAGGGATCAAGGCCGCGATTGGCCGAGAACACGCGCTGGAAGAACGAGGCCTCGTCGCCTGATGTCAGCGAAGCGGTGATGCGTGGCTGCAGGATCGTGTAGCCGGCGGTGACGACGCGCCTGGTGGCGTCGAAATGCGGGCGGTTGAGCGGATGACAGAGCTTGCCGACGAGGCTCGCCACTGCATCGCGCGTGGTACGCGTGTCGGCGTCCAGCGTCATCACATGGACGACTTTTTCCGGCAGCGGCACATCCAGCGGCAGGAAGGTGGTGTCGCTGTCGCCGCGCAGCAAAAGGTCGAGCTCATGCAGCTTGCCGCGCTTGCGCTCCCAGCCCATCCAGGCCCCTTGAGCAGCGTTGAAGAGCCGGCGGCGGTGCAGGATGTAGAAGCGCGGCGCGCCTTCCGAGGGATAGCGGGCGTTGAGACGGGCGATCTCGGCGCGGGCGTATTCGAGGATCTCGGTGTCGGCCGCATCGATCTCGATCTTGCTGTCGGGCCAGTCCGACAAAAGCGCGAAATGGATCTCATCCACCAGGTTGGCCAGGTAATGCACTTCGATGTTGCGGATGTTCTCCTCGACATCGTCACGCGAGCCGATCAGCGAAGGGACGACCACCAGCGTGCGTGCCTCGGGCGGCACGCCGTGCCTGTAGTCATAGCCGATCAGGCGTGTCGGCTTGAGAAACAGCGAGACCACGGTGTTGAAGAAGGCGAGCGCGCCCTCGCTCGCCGGCACGGCAAACAGCGCCAGCATCAGGACGATCGAGGTTACCGACAGGCCGAGATTGGCCAACGCATTGCCGGTGAGGACAAGAAGCAGGGCCGTCAGCGCGAAGACCGGCAGGACGATACCAAGCCATCCGGTCTTGGCGAAGGCCCGCTTGACTGTCTGGCTGATGGTCGGCCGATAGCCGATCGCCTTTTCCAATTCCAGACGGCGCGGACCGACGAGATAGAAGCCGACATCGGTGTGAGCGGATGCCGTTGGCGTGTCACCCTCTTCAATGCTCGAGCCGGTCTCGCCGGTGGCGTGGCCGGCCAGTTCGATCGCCTTTTCGGCGACGCGGTATTCCGACAGGTCGGAGCGGCGCGCCAGTTCCTCGATCGCGGTCCGGTACTGGTCGCGCGAGAAGAAGTCGAGCGCGGCGAAATCGGTGCGTTCGCGCAACACGGTATCGATGCGGCTGACGCCCTCGAACCATACTGTCCAGTCGACGTCGTTGATGAGGCGCAGGCCGCGGATGATGTTGCCGGTCGTCACATTGCCGCTGGACAGCGTGTGATGCTCGGAGATGATTATCTCCTCGGCATCGGAGCCGGTCTTTTCGAGCTCGCCTTCCAGCCATTCCAGGGCCTTGCCGGCATTCTGCGACCCGTCGCGCAGGCGATAGAGAAGCTGGGTGGCAAAGGTGGTGTCCTGCGCGTGGGCGCTGAAATTGGCCAGGATAGCCTGCCGGTCGGCGCTGTCGTCGGTCGCCAGCACCTTGTCGGCCACATCGTTGGCGATCTGCCGCATCTGGCGGGTGCGATTGACCCTGACCGCCAGACGGCGGAGATTCTCGATCAGCACGAAGCGCAGAAGCGATGGCAGTGCCCAGAGTTCACCGATCTTCAGCGGCTCGACCGACTGAAAGCCTTGGACGATGGACTTGAACATGGTCGCGGAGACGGAACTGTCCGAATGCGCGACATAGGTCCAGGCCAGTGCCAGCGCACGCGGCACGGTGCCGCCATCAGGCAGCTTCAGCGTCGGCAGCTGGCGGTAGAAGCGGCGTGGCAGATCGCGCTTGACCTGGAAAATGGTCTCTTCGACGAGGTAATTGTTGTCGAGCAGCCATTGCGCGGCCGGGGTGATCGTTTCGCCCTTGGCTTGTGCCGCATTGGTCGAACGGTAGACTTCGAGGATCTTCTTGGCGCTGTCGCGGATACGCGCCTGGAAGTCGAACGGGATAAGCCCGAACAGGTCGGTGAGATCGCCTTTTGCCAGGCTTTCGCCGAGCAGCCGGAGCCGTTCCTCCGGCAGGAATGTCGACCTTATCGGCTCTTCCGTAATGGCCGGGAAGCTGGCGCTGGTCTTCTCGATCTGGGCTGGGTTCGTCTGAATATTCATTGAAAAATCCGTAAGCGGGCACTCAGCGGCGTCACCGCCACGGCAATGGCCCTAAAACCGGTTCAAATGCAATTGGTTGCATAATCCCACTTGCCGAAAGTTTGTTTCCGCACCGCGACAGGGCGTCATCTCTCGGCAAAATTCCAAGACGAGCGCCCCTCTTCCCGTCGAGATCGATCGGCGGAGAGGATTCGGGCTTTTTCGTGATGCCGGCAAGAGCTTACGCTATATTTCGCCGGCAGCACGATCATGTTTGGAAACAGGCGGTAACCGTTGGCGCGAAGGCGTCAGGCCGCGATGGTTACGCGGACCACGAACAGCGTCGTATCCCGAGTAGGCTCGACCCTCAGCGCCGGGGCATCCGGCCCGAGCAGCAGCGTGTCGAGCGGCCCGAGGCGAATTGACCCGGCCTCGTGGAAGACGGCTTCGCCCTTGTGACACAGGATGAGGGTCGAACCGGCCTGGGTCGCGATTTCCACAGGCCGCGAAATCGCCAAGCGCTCGACCGAATGCAGTGTGCGGCCACGGCGGGTCATGACGTTGAGATCGGTGATCGGGCCTGCGATCAGCGCGGCGCTGGTCGGCTGGTCGGCTGGAAAGGAAAAAGGCTGGGAAGCCGGTGTCAGCCGCGCCGCCGGCCGGCCGGCGATATCAAGCACGATGCCCTCGCCCTCCAGCACCGACAGTGTGCGGTCGATGCCGGCAAAGGTGGAGAATGGCCCGCTGCCTTCGACACGGGCCATCGACACGCGCCAGTCGAACTCATCGAGGCCCGCCCCGTCGGGCGAAACGGCGATCTCGGTTGTCGTGCCGCCGCCGTTCTTCCACGGCATGACGCGGTAGTCGGCGGCACGAAGAATGCGCATGATCTCAGCCTATCACCCGAGGATGCCGGGCAAATTGAGCTGATGCTCCTTGGCGCACTCGATGGCGATTTCGTAGCCGGCATCGGCATGACGCATGACGCCGGTCGCCGGGTCGTTCCACAGCACGCGCTCCAGGCGCCTGGCGGCATCGGGCGTGCCGTCGGCGACGATGACCATGCCGGCATGCTGTGAAAAACCCATGCCGACGCCGCCGCCATGGTGCAATGACACCCAGGTGGCACCGGAAGCGGTGTTGAGCAGTGCGTTGAGCAGCGGCCAGTCGGATACGGCATCGGTGCCGTCCTTCATCGCTTCGGTCTCGCGGTTCGGCGAAGCAACCGAGCCGGAATCGAGGTGATCGCGACCGATGACGACTGGCGCCTTGAGTTCGCCCTTGGCAACCATCTCGTTGAAGGCGAGGCCGAGCCGGTGGCGGTCACCAAGACCGACCCAACAGATGCGGGCCGGCAGGCCCTGGAAGGAAATGCGCTCGCGCGCCATGTCCAGCCAGTTGTGCAGATGGGTATTGCCGGGCGTCAGTTCGCGCACCTTGGCGTCGGTCTTGTAGATGTCTTCCGGATCGCCGGAGAGTGCCGCCCAACGGAATGGGCCGATGCCGCGGCAGAACAGCGGGCGGATATAGGCCGGCACGAAACCCGGGAATGCAAAGGCGTTCTCAAACCCTTCGTCCTTGGCGACCTGGCGGATGTTGTTGCCGTAGTCCAGCGTCGGCACGCCGGCGTTCCAGAACGCCACCATCGCCTCGACATGCTCGCGCATGGAAGCCCGCGCCGCCTTCTCGACCGCCTTCGGGTCGCTGACGCGCTTCTCGCGCCACTCGGCCATCGTCCAGCCCTTGGGCAGATAGCCGTTGATCGGGTCGTGGGCCGAGGTCTGGTCGGTGACCATATCGGGGCGGATGCCGCGCCTGAACATTTCCGGCACGATCTCGGCGGCATTGCCGAGCAGCCCAACCGACTTCGCCTCGCCGGCCTTGGTCCAGCGCTCGATCATCTCCATCGCTTCATCGAGCGTCTCGGCCTTCTCGTCGACGTAGCGAGTGCGCTGGCGGAAATCGATCGAGTCCGGATTGCATTCGATCGCCAGGCAGCAGGCGCCGGCCATGACGGCGGCGAGCGGCTGGGCGCCGCCCATGCCGCCGAGGCCGCCCGTCAGGATCCATTTGCCCTTGAGATTGCCGCCATAATGCTGGCGGCCGGCCTCCACGAAGGTCTCGTAGGTGCCCTGCACAATGCCCTGCGTGCCGATATAGATCCAGGAGCCGGCCGTCATCTGGCCGTACATCATCAGACCTTTCTTATCGAGCTCGTTGAATTTCTCCCAGGTCGCCCAGTGCGGGACGAGGTTCGAGTTGGCGATCAGCACGCGGGGCGCGTCGGCGTGGGTGCGGAACACGCCGACCGGCTTGCCGGATTGCACCAAAAGTGTCTCGTCCTCACCAAGCGTCTTCAGCGAGGCAACGATGCGGTCGAAATCATTCCAGGTGCGCGCCGCCCGGCCGATGCCGCCATAGACGACCAGCTCGTTGGGATTTTCAGCGACGTCGGGGTCAAGATTGTTCATCAGCATGCGCAGCGGCGCTTCGGTCGTCCAATACCTGGCGTTGAGCTTGTCGCCGCGCGGCGCCCGGACTTCACGGATGTTGTGGCGGGGATTGTTCATCATTGTCCCTTTCAAGCAAGACGGGCGGCGCGTCAGCGCTTTGCCCAGTCGATCGCGGTTTCGAGGATGGT
This sequence comes from Mesorhizobium sp. GW821-FHT07A06, assembly GCF_059419085.1. Lineage (NCBI taxonomy): Bacteria > Pseudomonadati > Pseudomonadota > Alphaproteobacteria > Hyphomicrobiales > Phyllobacteriaceae > Mesorhizobium > Mesorhizobium sp. GW821-FHT07A06. The sequence goes on along the minus strand of NZ_JBWKRC010000001.1, from coordinate 636,753 downwards.
CTTCAGCGTCGCGCGGATCGGCGCCGCAAACTCGGCATCGTAGGGTACCGGCCAATTGTCCGGCGTTCCTTTTTCTTCCGGCTCGCGCATGTAGCCACGGTTTGAGAGTTCCATCTGCAAGGCGTGGACACCCTGTTGCGGTTGGCCAAAGTGGCGTGTGATCCAGCCGCCCTTGAAGCGCCCGTTGACGACAGAGGTTTCGCCGGTTTCGGCCATGATCTGGCTGACTGTTGCCTGCAGGTTCGGGTCGGCGCTCTTGCCGTCATTGGTGCCGAGGTTGAACACCGGCAGCGTGCCTTCGAACAGGCGCGGCAGCACCGAACGGATCGAGTGGCAATCGTAGAGGACGATCTTGTCGTGAAGGCCACGCAGCCGGTGGATCTCGGCCTGCAAGGCGGCATGATAAGGCACAAAGAACTTTTCGCGACGCTCGTCGACCTCCGACGGTCCCGGCTCTTCGCCCTCGCGGTAGAGCGGATCGCCATCAAAGGTTTCGGTCGGGCACAGACCGGTGGTGGCCTGGCCGGGATAGAGCGAAGCACCCGAAGGATCGCGGTTGACGTCGATGACGGTGCGCGAGATCGCGGTGTGGACGACGGTGGCGCCGAGGCTGCCGGCGAAGTCATAGAGATTGTCGATCCACCAGTCGCAGTCGCGGCGGCCGAGCCAGGGCGACACCAGCCGGTTTTCAAGGCCGGCAAGGTCGATGCCGGTGTGCGGGATCGACACCAGCAGGGGTGCTGTGCCTTGGCTGACGGTGAGCCAGGGTGTGGCGGCCATCACGCCGCTCCCGCAATCGAGGGCAGCGCCACCGCGCCGGCAGCCTTGACCGTCGCGCCACTGCGCACCATGGCGATTGCCTTCTCCATGTCAGGGTGGAAATGCCGGTCATTGTCGAGATGCGGCACTTCGGCCCGGACCAGTTTGCGCACCGCTTCGAGCGCGGCGCTCGACGCCAGTGGCGCATGGAAATCGCAGCCCTGCGCGGCGGCCAGCAACTCGATGCCGATCACCGCCGTCGCATTCTCGACCATGCCGATCAGACGGCGCGCGCCGTGCGCGGCCATCGAGACATGGTCTTCCTGGTTGGCCGAGGTCGGGATCGAATCGACGCTGGCCGGATAGGCCTTCTGCTTGTTTTCCGAGACAAGCGCCGCCGCCGTCACCTGCGGGATCATGAAGCCGGAGTTGAGGCCGGGCTTCGGTGTCAGGAAGGCGGGCATGCCAGACAGTGCCGGGTCGACCAGCATGGCGATACGGCGTTCCGACAGCGAGCCGATCTCGCAAACGGCAAGCGCGATCATGTCGGCGGCAAAGGCCACCGGCTCGGCGTGGAAATTGCCGCCGGAGAGCGCGGTATCGTCCTCGGCGAAGATCAGCGGATTGTCGGTGACGCCATTGGCCTCGGTTTCGAGCGTATCGGCGGCCTTGCGCAGCACGTCGAGCGCGGCACCCATCACCTGCGGCTGGCAGCGCAGGCAATAGGGATCCTGCACGCGCTCGTCGCCGAGACGGTGCGACTCGCGGATGGCACTGCCGGCCATCAGGTTGCGCAGCGCATCCGCCGTCTCGATCTGGCCACGGTGCTTTCTCAAGAGATGAATGCGCGGATCGAAAGGCGCGTCGGACCCCTTGGCGGCATCGGTCGACAGCGCGCCGGCGACCAGCGCCGACTGATAGAGCACTTCGGCCTCGAACAGAGCGGCCAGCGCATAGGCGGTCGAGAACTGCGTGCCGTTGAGCAGCGCCAAACCTTCCTTGGCGCCAAGCGTCACCGGCTCGAGGCCGTGCGAGACGAAGGCGACCTTGGCCGGGAAGCGGCCATGCGGGGTAAAGCATTCGCCGACACCGATCATCACCGCCGTCATGTGCGACAGCGGCGCGAGGTCGCCGGAAGCGCCGACGGAGCCTTGCGCCGGCACCACGGGGATGACATCGTTGGCGAGCATCGCTTCCAGCAACTCGATGGTTTCGGAGCGCACACCGGACGCTCCCTGCGCCAGGCTGGCAAGTTTCAGCGCCATCATCAGCCGGGCAACGGCAACCGGCATCGGTTCGCCGACGCCGGCGGCATGCGACAGCACGATGTTGCGCTGCAAGGTCTCGAGATCGCCGGCTGGGATACGCACGCTGGCCAATTTGCCGAAGCCGGTGTTGATGCCATAGACCGGCTCGCCCTTGGCAACGATCCTGGCGACAGCCTCGGCGCTCGCCTTGATCTTGGGGCGGCACGCATCGTCCAGCCGCAATGCGGCGCCACGGTAGATGGCGCGCCAGTCGGCCAGCGTCGCATTGCCGGGCTTCAAGGTCAGTTCGGTCATTGTCCTCTCCAGATGCGGGCATGAAGCGGGTTGAAGCCCATGCGGTAAACGAGTTCGGCGGGGCGCTCGATGTCCCAGATCGCCAGGTCGGCGGATTTTCCCGCTTCCAGCGTGCCGGTTTCTCCCAACAGGCCTAGTGCGCGGGCGGCCTCGCGGGTAACGCCCGCCAGGCATTCATCGACCGTCAATGCAAACAGGGTCGCCGCCATGTTCATGGTCAAAAGCAGCGATGTCAGTGGCGAGGTGCCGGGATTGTTGTCGGTGGCGACAGCCATCCTGACACCGTGCTGGCGGAACAGGCCGATCGGCGGCTTCTTCGTCTCGCGAATGAAGTAATAGGCGCCCGGCAGGATCGTGGCCACGGTGCCTGATTTGGCCATCGCCACGGCACCGGCCTCATCGGTGTATTCGAGATGATCGGCCGACAGTGCGCCATAGCGCGCGGCGAGTTCGGCGCCATGCAGGTTGGACAGTTGGTCGGCATGGAGTTTTACGGGAAGACCGGCTGCCTTTGCCGCATCGAATACGCGTGCCATCTGTTCCGGTGAGAACGCTATGCCTTCACAAAAACCGTCAACCGCGTCGGCCAGGCCTTCGGCGGCAACCGCCGGCACGATGGTTCCGGCAACAAGGTCGATAAAGGCGTCCTTGTCGCCCTTGGCTTCGGGCGGCAGCGCATGGGCGGCCAGACAAGTCGTGCGAATCGTCACCGCCCGTTCGCCACCCAGCCGGCGGGCGGCGCGCAGCGACTTCTTCTCATTGTCGACATCGAGCCCGTAGCCCGATTTGACCTCGACCGATGTGACCCCCTCGGCCATCAGCGCATCAAGGCGGGGCAGCGTCTGGGCAACCAGTTCGTCCTCGCTGGCGGCGCGCAAGGACTTGACCGAGGACACGATGCCGCCGCCGGCCCTGGCGACTTCCTCATAGGTGGCGCCAGCCAGCCGCATCTCGAATTCGTTGGCACGATTGCCGGCATGGACCAGATGGGTGTGGCAGTCGATCAGGCCGGGCGTGATCCAGCGGCCTTCGCAATCGACCGTTTCGCCTCGGGCAAGCGCCGAGGGGAGCTCGGATTCCGGCCCGGCATAGACAATGCGGCCCTCCCGCGCGGCGACGGCGCCATGCTCGACGATACCGAGACCGGCGGAACTTTCGGCCAAGGTCGCCAGACGCGCATTGCGCCACAGACGAAGATCCCCTGCCCGGCTTTTGCTCTCTGCAGCCATCATCTTTTCCGTTTCAATCGGTGGCGATTATGTATATACATATTGAAACGCACTGCAAGTGGCATCATCGCACGAGAGACGGGAAAGCGGAGAGAAAAGTGACTGACATCTTTGCGGAACAGGCGCTTCTTCCCAATGGCTGGCACAACAATGTGCGGGTCACCTGCTCCGGCGGACGCATTACGGCCGTTGCGTCCGGAGCCACCGCGTCAGTGGGCGACGAGCGCCACTCCATCCTGTTGCCCGGCATGCCCAATCTGCACAGCCACGCATTCCAGCGCGGCATGGCTGGTCTTGCCGAGCTTCGCGGCCCCTCCGCCGACAGTTTCTGGAGCTGGCGCGAGGTGATGTACCGTTTCGCACTGTCGATGACGCCGGACCAGGTCGAGGCGGTTGCCGCTCAGCTTTATGTCGAGATGCTCGAGGCCGGTTTTTGCCGCGTCGGCGAATTCCATTATCTGCATCACGACCGCGACGGGAAACCCTATGCCAATCTCGCCGAGATGGCCGAGCGCATCGCGGCCGCGGCTGGCGAAACCGGCATCGGCCTGACGCTGCTGCCGGTGTTTTACGCGCACTCCTCCTTCGGCGGCGCCGCACCAAATGAAGGCCAGCGCCGATTTATCAACGATGTGAATCGGTTCTCCCGGCTTGTTGAGAAGTCTAGCGAATCGGTTCGCGCGTTGAATCAAGCCGTCGTCGGTGTGGCGCCGCACAGCCTGCGCGCCGCGACGCCCGAAGAACTGGCCCAGGTCGCTGCCTTGGCTCCAAATGGGCCGATCCACATCCACGTCGCCGAACAGGTCAAGGAAGTCGAGGACTGCCTTGCCTGGTCCGGCGCACGCCCGGTCGAATTCCTGCTTGGCCATGCCGATGTCGACCAGCGCTGGTGCCTGATCCATGCCACCCACATGACCGATACCGAAACCACAGGCATGGCCAGGAGCGGCGCCATCGCCGGTCTTTGCCCGATCACCGAGGCCAATCTCGGCGACGGGACGTTCGCGGCGCCGCTGTTCAGGGAGCATGGCGGCCGTTTCGGTGTCGGCTCCGATTCCAACGTGCTGATCGGCCTGCCCGACGAATTGCGGCAGCTCGAATATTCGCAGCGCCTGGCGCATCGCGCCCGCAACGTGCTCGCGGTGGCCGGTGGCTCGACTGGGCGGGCGCTGTTCGACGCGGCGCTCGAGGGCGGCGGCGGCGCGCTCGGTGCCGGTGCCTCGCGGATCGCCGTCGGCGCGGCCGCCGATCTCGTCTCGCTCGATGCCAAGACCCCCTCACTGGCCGGCAAGTCCGGTGACGCCATCCTCGACGCCTGGATCTTCGCCAATGGCAGCAAGGTCGATTGCGTCTGGGTGCATGGGCAGAAACAGGTCAGCGGCGGCAGGCATCTGAAGCGAGACGTGGTAGGCGAGCGATTCCGCAAGGTGATGACGGCGCTGTCCGAGGGCTGATCCAAGATGAGCATGGCCGAAACGACAGAGATCGAGGACAGCGAGACCGTCTCGCTGCACCAGCGCATCCTCTCCGATATCCGCGAAAGAATCCTGTCCGGGGCCTGGGCGCCCGGTCACCGTATCCCGTTCGAGCACGAGCTGACCGCCGAATACAAATGCTCGCGCATGACTGTGAACAAGGCGCTGTCGCAGTTGGCAAAGGCCGGCCTGATCGAGCGCCGCCGCCGTTCCGGCAGTTTTGTACGCCAGCCGCAGTCGCAGGCGGCGGTGCTGGAACTTCACGACATCAGGATCGAGGTCGAAGCGCTCGGCCTGCCCTATCGCTACGAACGGCTGGAGCGCCTGAAGCGGCGCGGCAACGCGGAGGACAGAGCGCTGCTGGGGCTGTCCGCGGCAGGGCCATTGCTGTGGGTCGAAGGCCTGCATTTTGCCGGCGAGCGGCCGTTCGCGCTCGAGCAGCGTCTGATCAATCTTTCGGCTGTTCCGGAAGCGGGGGACGAAGAGTTCCTGGACATCGCCGCCGGGCCCTGGCTGATCGGCCGCGTGCCCTGGAGCGAGGCCGAACACCGCATCCGCGCCATGGCCGCGGATGAGACCATTGCCGACGCGCTCGACATCGATCCCGGCGCGCCCTGCCTTGTGGTCGAGCGCCGCACCTGGAGCGCGGAACACCCGGTCACCCATGTCCGGTTTGTCTATCCCGCGGAAAGCCACACGCTGGTGGCGAGGTTTACGCCTTCGCAGGGGTGAGTGATCTCCCCCCACGTGGGGGGAGATTGGCAGTTCCGGCGCCGCGTTTAGATCGCCGCCGTAATAATGATCTCGACCAGATATTCCGGACCCGCGAGCTTGGCTTCGCCCGTGGCGCGGGCCGGGGTGTGGCCCTGCGGCACCCACTTGTCCCATTCTGAATTCATCTCGGCGAAGGTGCCCATGTCGGCCAGCCAGATGATCGCCTGAACGATCTTGGTCTTGTCGGTGCCGGCCTTGGCCAGCAATTCGTCGATGGTCGCCAGAATATCACGGGTCTGCGAGGCGACGTTGCCGCCGGGTTCGCCGACCTGGCCGGCCAGATAGACCGTGTTGCCGTGAATGACGATCTGGCTCATGCGCGGGCCAACATCGATGCGTCGAATGCTCATGGGAGGTTCCTTCCTGTTACAGGTGGCGACTGTTTAGAGTTGCGGTTCGCTTCGGGCAAGGCCGCCGGGCCAATTCCCCTTGGACCAGCAAGAGTGAGATTCACGGCAAGTTGAGCCGCCGTTCGCAATTCCGCACGATTGGCTTGTTGACTAATGTAATAACATCACATATCCAAACCGCCATCCCTGCCAGACATGGCATCGCCCGGAACGACATGACCCAGACCTGCCTGACATTCCGTGATCTGACGCTGGGCTACAACAGTCACCCGGCAATCCATCACCTCGACGGCGTGATCCGCAAGGGCTCGCTGACGGCCGTGGTCGGGCCCAACGGATCCGGCAAATCGACGCTGATGAAGGGTATTGTCGGCGTGCTGAAGCCGATGGCCGGCGAGGTTGTTCGCGCGCCCGGCGTGCGCGCCGCCTACCTGCCGCAGCAATCGGAACTCGATCGCTCCTTTCCCGCCCGCGTCGTCGATCTGGTCTCGCTCGGCCTCTGGCCGAAGCGCGGCATGCTCGGCCGCTACACATCAGAAGATCGCGCGGCGGTCAGCCAGGCGCTGATGGCGGTCGGCCTCGGCGGCTTCGAAGAGCGCCCGATCGACACGCTGTCGGGCGGCCAGTTGCAGCGCACGCTGTTCGCCCGCGTGCTGTTGCAAGACGCCGACCTCATCCTGCTCGACGAACCGTTCAACGCCGTCGATGCCAAGACCGTCGGTGACCTGATCGCCCTGATCAAGCGCTGGCATGGCGAAGAACGCACCATCATGGTCGTCGTCCATGATCTCGATCTGGTCCGTCAGAATTTCCCCGAGACCCTGCTTTTGGCCCGCCAGCCGATCGCCTGGGGCGAAACGCGCGAGACGCTGAAGCCGGAAAATCTGCTGCGCGCGCGCCGCTTCCATGAAGCCTGGGAAGAAAACGCGCCGTGGTGCGAACCGAACGAGCACACCGACGATAATGCGCATGGCCACGATCATCAAGGCCACGATCACGGCCACCATCATCACGGCGCCGGACCGAGGGCTGCCTGATGGACACGCTCCATGGTCTTTTCATCGCGCCCTTTGCCGATTTCGCCTTCATGCAGCGGGCGCTGTTCGGCTCGCTGATGCTGTCGCTCGGCGCCTGCCCGATCGGCGTCTTCCTTATGCTGCGGCGCATGAGCCTGTCCGGTGACGCCATGGCGCACGCCATCCTGCCGGGTGCGGCCGCCGGCTTCCTGTTCTACGGCCTCGAAATCCTGCCGATGACCATTGGCGGGCTGATCGCAGGCATCATCGTCGCGCTCGGCGCCGGTGCCGTCTCGCGCTTCACCATCCAGCGTGAGGACGCCTCGATGGCGGCCTTCTACCTGATCTCGCTCGCCATCGGCGTGCTGATGGTCTCGATCCGCGGCTCCAGCGTCGATCTCATGCATGTGCTGTTCGGCACCGTGCTGGCGCTCAACAACGAAGCGCTGACACTGATCGGCGGCATCGTCGTGATAACCTTGGTCAGTCTCGCCGTCTTCTGGCGGGCCCTGGTCGCCGAATGCCTCGATCCGCTGTTCCTGCGTTCGGTCAGCCGCATGGGCAGCCCGGTGCATTTCATCTTCCTTGGCCTGGTCGTGCTCAACCTCGTCGGCGGCTTCCAGGCGCTCGGCACCTTGTTGTCCGTCGGGTTGATGATGCTGCCGGCCGCCGCCGCCCGCTTCTGGACGGTGCGCGTCGAGCCGATGTGCGTGCTGGCCGTGCTGATCGGCTTTGCCTCCTGCATTGCCGGGCTGCTTTTGTCCTATCACGCCTCGCTGCCGTCCGGCCCGGCCATCATCCTGTCGGCCGGCGTCGTCTATTTCGCATCGATCCTGTTCGGCACGCGCGGGATTCTGCGCGCCCGCATCATCCATCACCGTCACAGAACAGCCTGACCCCCGCCCCTCGAAAGGAGACCCGTCCATGCTGAGATCGATCCGTGCCGCCTTGGCGATGAGCGTTATAACATTAACCGCCTTTAGCGCTTCTTCGGCCTTCGCTGCACCGCTGAAAGTGGTCGCCAGCTTCACCGTCATCGCCGATTTCGCCAGGAATGTCGGCGGCGACCGTGTCGACATCACCACCATCGTCGGCCCGGACGGCGACGCCCATGTCTATGAGCCGAGCCCGGCCGACGCAGTCGCCATGGCCAGGGCCGACATCGTGCTGGTCAATGGCCTGCATTTCGAAGGTTTTTTGCAGCGGCTGGTCGATGCCAGCGCCACCAAAGCCTCTATCGTCACCTTGACCAAGGGCGTGACGCCGATCGACTTCAAGCCTGAATTCGCCGACGCCGACGCGGCCGAAGGCGCCGGCACGGGCGGCGGCAAGACCGTCACCGATCCGCACGCATTCCAGTCGATCGCCAATGCCAAGATCTATGTGAAGAACATCGCCGAGGCTTTCTGCGCGGCCGACAGCGAGGGCTGCGTCAGCTACCAGACCAATGCCGCCGCCTACACCAAGAAGCTCGATGCGCTGGAAGGCGAAGTGAAGGCGGCGATCCAGTCGATCCCCGAGGCGAAGCGCGTCGTTATCACCTCGCATGACGCCTTCGGCTATTTCGAACACGAATACGGCCTGATCTTCCTTGCCCCGCAAGGCATTTCGACCGATTCCGAGCCGTCGGCCGCCGATGTCGCCAAGCTGGTCGAGCAGGTGAAGCAGGACAAGGCGGCGGCCATCTTCGTCGAGAACATCACCAACCCGCGCCTGATCGAGCAGATCGCCAGCGAGACCGGCATCAAGGTGGGTGGCACGCTCTATTCGGATGCGCTGTCGCGGCCCGATGGCCCGGGCTCGACCTATATCGACATGATGCACAACAACATCCGCCAGATCAAAGGCGCCATCCTCGGCAGCTGAGGAGCGCCATGCTCGGAAAGGTGGAGCCAGTCTCCGCCTTTTTTTGTTGCTAATCTGGTTGAGGCCGACGACTTCCGGCCCGAGCTGTGGAGCGGGCCGCCCGATCCGTTCCCGGCCTGGGCCGCTTGAGTTGGATTCTCCGCTGGATGCGTCTATCTCAGTTGAATGATTTCTATCGGCGCGGATTGCCGGCCACGTCGGGGAGTGGCAAGACTCCCGACAAACCAGATTGCGAGGATGATGCCATGGAATACCGCGAGATCAGCGAAGACTATTCGGTCTCGGGCCAGATCCAGCCCGAAGACGTCGCGGCCATCAAGGCCGCCGGCTTCAAGAGCGTCATCTGCAACCGGCCGGATGACGAACAGCCCGGCCAGCCTTCGGCCGACACGCTCAAGGCGGCGGTCGAAGCCGCGGGCCTCGCCTTCCGCTACATTCCAGTGATCAGCGGCCAGATCACCGCCGAGAATGTCGAGGACCAGGCCGAAGCACTGGATGAATTGGAAGGCCCGGTGTTCGCCTATTGCCGCTCCGGCGCGCGTTGCACTAACCTTTATGGGCTGATCCAGCAGTCGAAGGGTTAAATCGGCAGCGCGCCGGTTTCCTTGAGCGTCTCCAGCACGATCGCCGTCTTCACATGCTGCACGGATTCGTGCGGCAGGAGCACGCCGTTGACGAATTCAGACAGCGACTTCAGGTCAGGCGTCACCACCTTCAGGATATAGTCCATCTCGCCGGTCAGCGCGTGCGCCTCCTGCACTTCCGGCAGCCGCGCCACCAGTTCGCCGAAGCGCCGGGCGTTGTCGCGGTTGTGGGTTGCCAGGGTCACGGAAATGACGTTGACCAGCGAGAAGCCGAGCTTGTCGCGGTCGAGCACCGCCCGATAGCCCTTGATATAGCCGTCTTCCTCGAGCCGCTGGCGACGGCGCGAGCATTGTGATGCCGACAGGTTCACCCGCTCCGAGAGATCATTGTTGGTCAGCCGCGCATCACCTTGCAGAAGCGCCATTATCTTGCGATCAAATTGATCAATGCGCGTCTCATCCATGGTTTTGTCTTTCAACATGCATGCTTCACGCATGAGATGATCATTTCAAGCGTTTGAATGCAAGCACCATGCGCCGGCTCCGCGCTATGATGGCGTCAGATGGCCGTTTCAGGCCGAGCCAGCTTCCGGAGGAATACCATGGGTCCCTTCCCGCACGATGCCCCGCCCGCCAAGATCAGCAAGGAAAACCCTGCCGGCACCGATGGTTTCGAGTTCGTCGAATTCGCGCATCCGGAGCCGCAGAAGCTGGCCGAGCTGTTTACCCGCATGGGTTATGTGACGGTGGCCAAGCATCGCACGAAAGACATCACCGTCTGGCGCCAGGGCGACATCAACTATGTCGTCAATGCCGAGCTGGGCTCGCATGCGATGAAATTCGCCGACAAGCATGGGCCCTGCGCCGCCTCGATGGCCTGGCGCGTGGTCGACGCCAAGCACGCTTTCGACCACGCCGTCTCGAAGGGCGCCACGCCTTACGAAGGTGACGACAAGGCGCTCGACGTGCCGGCAATCATAGGTATCGGCGGTTCGCTGCTCTATTTCATCGACGCCTACGGCAAAAAGGGCTCGGCTTACGATGCCGAGTTTGAATGGCTCGGCGCGCGCGACCCGCGGCCGCAAGGCGTCGGCTTCTATTTCCTCGACCACCTGACCCACAATGTCTATCGCGGCCAGATGGACAAATGGTGGGATTTCTACCGCAATCTGTTCGGCTTCAAGCAGATCCATTTCTTCGACATTGACGGCAAGATCACCGGCCTGGTCAGCCGGGCCATCACCTCGCCCTGCGGCAAGATCCGCATTCCGCTCAACGAATCCAAGGACGAGACCAGCCAGATCGCCGAGTACCTGAAGAAGTACAATGGCGAAGGCATCCAGCACATCGCGGTCGGCACCGACGAGATCTACGCCGCCACAGACAAGCTCGCCGCCAACGGGCTGAAGTTCATGCCAGGCCCACCGGAAACCTATTACGACATGTCGTATGCCAGGGTGAACGGCCATGACGAGCCGATCGAACGGATGAAGAAGCACGGTATCCTGATCGACGGCGAAGGCGTGGTGGACGGCGGCATGACCAAGATCCTGCTGCAGATCTTTTCGAAGACGGTGATCGGGCCGATCTTCTTCGAGTTCATCCAGCGCAAGGGTGACGAAGGCTTTGGCGAAGGCAATTTCCGCGCGCTGTTCGAATCGATCGAGCAGGACCAAATCAAGCGCGGCGTGATCAGGGTCGACGGCAAGGCGGCGTAGGCTGCCTCGAACCGAACTTCTTGCGGCGCGATCAATTATGACCTAAATTATGGTCATAAAGGATCGCGCTATGAATGTTTCCATCGCCGAGGCCAAGGCTAAATTGTCTGAACTCGTCAGCCGCGCTGAAGCCGGCGAGGAGATCATACTTACACGCCACGGCAAAGTGGCCGCGCGCATTGTACCGCCGGCGGCCGCCGAAACGCTGCCGCGTATCGGCGCCTTGAAGGGCAAGATCTGGATTGCGGACGATTTTGACGAACTCGGTCCCGAATGGGACGAGTACGTGAAATGACGGTCGGCCAGTATCTCGCCGACACCCATATAATCCTCTGGTCGATTTCGGACGACCGACGTCTCTGCGAACAACACCGCGCTATCCTGGCTTCGGACGCGGTGGTGTTCGCCAGCGCGGCAAGCGTGTGGGAAATCGCCATCAAACGTTCGATCGGAAAACTCGATGCGCCGGACGATCTGCCAACGCTGCTTCCAAGGATGCGATTTCAGCCGCTCGCCGTAACTTTGCATCATGCGAATACCGTCAGCGGCCTACCCCACCACCATGGTGATCCGTTCGACAGACTGCTGATCGCGCAGGCGCAGGTGGAGAACCTGACCATCCTAACATCTGACCCGCATTTCGCCCGTTACGGCGTCGCTCTGGCCTTAGGCGAAAACCGGCTCACAACCCCAGCCGCTCGACCTCCGCCCTCCTCAGCTTGATGTCATAATCGAGCAAAAACTCGTCCAGCTGTGGCGGCGCAACCGAGGTGCCGGACAGCATTGCGTGCACCTGACCGCGATGGTGGATGTCGTGCAGGAAGACATGGGCAAGGATATCGCCGATGCGCTCGGGGATCATGCCGTCCTCACGCCGGTCGGTGATCACGGGGCGGTCGAGATCGGCCTCCGACAGGCCGTCGCAGAAGGCGATCAGACGCCGGTCGGCCGCGATCTGCGCGGCAAACAACGCATGGGGCTCGTCGAGAGGCACAAAATCATCATGGGCTGCGGCACCGACGCCGCCCTCTTCGAGAAAATCGAGATAGAGATAGTCGACCGCAAGGACATGGTTGAGCGTCGCCTTGATCGACGGGAAAAAGCTGGTGCGCTCGGCCTCGAACTCACCGGGCTTGAGCGCCAGCACGGCGCGATAGAGCCGGTCGTTAGACCAGAGATTGTTCCCGGCCATGCGGCGCAGATGATCCAGAAGATTCATCGCTGAAACCTCTCTTAGCCCCTACCCCTCGTATTTCTCGACCTTCTGCTCGATGGCGCCGAAGATCGAATGTCCGGCCTTGTCCTTCATCTCGATCCGCACCGTGTCACCGAAGCGCAGGAACGGCGTCTTGGGTTCGCCACTCTCAATGGTCTCGATCATGCGCAGTTCGGCGATGCAGGAATAGCCGGCGCCGCCAGCCGAGACAGGCTTGCCCGGGCCGCCGTCGAGCTTGTTGGAAACCGTGCCCGAGCCGATGATGGTGCCTGATACCAGCGGCCTTGTCCTGGCGGCATGCGCGATTAGCGCCGGAAAATCGAAGGTCATGTCGACGCCGGCATTGGCGCGGCCGAATGGTTTGCCGTTGAGATCGGCAAGCAGCGGCAGGCTGACCTTGCCGCCATCCCAGGCGTCGCCCAATTCATCCGGCGTCACCGCGACAGGTGAAAAGGCCGAGGACGGCTTTGACTGGAAGAAACCAAAACCCTTGGCCAGTTCCGGCCCGGTCAGCGCGCGCAGCGTGACATCGTTGACCAGCATGACCAGCCGGATCGCGGCGCGCGCTTCATCGGGGCTTGCGCCCATCGGCACGTCATCGACGATGACGGCGACTTCGCCCTCCATGTCGATGCCGAAGGCCTCGTCGGCCATGCGGATCGGATCGCGCGGCGCAATAAAGGAGTCCGAGCCGCCCTGATAGATCAGCGGATCGGTCCAGAAGCTCGCCGGCATCTCGACGCCGCGCGCTTTGCGCACCAGTTCGACATGGTTCACATAGGCGGACCCGTCAGCCCACTGATAGGCGCGCGGCAGCGGCGAAAGTGCGTCGTGCTCGTGAAAGCGCGCGGACGGCACGGCGTTGTTCTCCAGAGATTCCGCTATGGTCGCCAGATGCGGCGAGATCCTGCGCCAGTCGTCGAGTGCGGCCTGCAGCGTGCGCGCCAGGAACGAGGCATCGGTGTACTGCGTCAGGTCGCGCGAGACGACGACGAGTTTCCCGTCGCGCGTCCCGTCCTTCAATGTGGCAAGCTTCATGCGGTTTCCTCTCCTTGTGCAGCCTTGGCGCCGCTTAACCCCACAACAAGGCCGTCGCGAGCGATCGTCAAGTCGCCGGCCCATGTATTCCTGACAGCGGCAAGCCAGTCCGCCTCGCCGATCTCGGGATCGTCGGCGGGGATGAGGTGGTTGAGCACCAGCCTCTTGACGCCGGCATCGCTGGCGATGCGCCCGGCTTCCTCGGCAAAGCTGTGGCTGGCGAGCAGATGTTCCTTGAGCCGGGCGCCATTGCCGGTTCTGGCGACCAGCCGCTCGATGCCTTCCTGCAGCATGGCTTCATGGACGAGAAGGTCGGCACCGTTGGCGAAATCGGCGAGCGGTGGAAAGAAGGCCGTATCGGCGGAAAAGACTACGTTTTTCCCGCCATGCTCGACGCGCAGGGCAAAACAGTCTGTAACCGGCGGATGGTCGACACGCAGCGCCGTGACCTTCAGGCCACCTTGCTCGACCACCTGGCCCTCGCCGAACTCGTCGATCGAAACCAATTCGCGAATGTCGGGCCGGCCCTCGTCGACGATGCGGATCTCGATGTCGAATTCCATCGCCTGGCAAAAGCGCCGCCAGTAGTGGCCGGTGCCGGGCGGACCAAACACGCTGATCGGCGTCGCCAGCCCCGCCGTCCAGGCGGTGTGGATCAGCGGCCCCAGTTCCAGCACATGATCGGAATGCAGATGCGTGATGAAGATCAGGTCGAGCGCCTTAAGGCTGATGCCGGCATCGACCAGCCCCCGCGTCACGCCAAGTCCGCAATCGACGACGATGGTTCGCCCCCCGATCTCAAGCAGTGACGAACTCGGCCACGGCCCGCCTGGCCGCAGCGCCGGGCCGCCCTTGGAGCCCAGCAGCACCAACCGATCCGGCATTGGCTTGCGGCTCAAGACCAGTCGCCCTCCGGCGTGCCATTAAAACGCTTCTTCAGGTCTGCCCAGCAATCGATGTAGTTGTCCTGGCGGGCTTCCAGTTCGGCGCCATAGCGGGTCAGCATCTGCGGGAAGCGGGTCTCGAACATGAAGGCCATGGTGTTGTCGAGCTTGACCGGTTTCAGATCCGCGCGCGAGGCTTTTTCGAAGCCAGGGGCATCCGGGCCATGGGCCAGCATCAGATTGTGCAGGCTGATGCCACCGGGAACAAAGCCTTCTTCCTTGGCATCGTACTGGCCATGGATCAGGCCCATGAACTCGCTCATGATGTTGCGGTGGTACCATGGCGGCCGGAACGTATCCTCTGCCACCAGCCATCGCGGCGGGAAGATGACGAAGTCGATATTGGCCGTGCCTTCCTCGCCGCTCGGCGCGGTCAGCACGGTGAAGATCGACGGATCGGGGTGGTCGAACAGGATGGCGCCGACCGGCGAAAACGTCGCCAGATCATATTTGTAGGGCGCGTAGTTGCCATGCCAGGCGACGACATCGAGCGGCGAATGGCCGATCTCGGTGACATGGAAATTGCCGCACCATTTCACGATCAGCCGGCACGGCGTCTCCTTCTCCTCGAACCAGGCACAGGGCGTCTTGAAATCGCGCGGGTTGGCCAGGCAATTGGCGCCGATCGGGCCCCGATCGGGCAAGGTCAGCTTGGCGCCGTAGTTCTCGCAGACATAGCCGCGTACTTGACTGTCGACCAATTCGACCTTGAAGACGAGGCCGCGCGGCAAAACGGCGATCTCGCCGGGCCGAAGCTCGATGACGCCCATTTCGGTGACGAAGCGCAAGGCGCCGACCTGCGGCACGACCAGCAACTCACCGTCGGCATTGAAGAAATGATCGTCGACCATCGATGTGTTGGCGACATAGACGTGGGCCGCCATGCCGGTCTGCCCGAGCACATCGCCTGCCGTGGTCATGCTGCGCATGCCTTGAATAAAATCGGTCGGTTCCTTCGGCATTGGTACCGGGTTCCAGCGATACTGGCCAAGCGCCAGTTCGTGGTCACCGACATTGGGAGCGGTCTTCCACAGGGGATAGCTCGCCGCCTTGAAGCGGCCGGTGTGCTTGACGCTCGGCCGGATGCGATAGAGCCAGGACCGCTCATTGGTGCCGCGCGGCGCGGTGAAGGGCGAACCGGAAAGCTGTTCGGCGTAAAGGCCGTAGGCCGGCCGCTGCGGGGAGTTCCGCCCCTGCGGGAGCGACCCCGGCAAGGTCTCGGTCTCGAAATCGTTGCCGAAGCCCGGCATGTAGGAAAAGGCCATCGCTTCCTCCCTTGCGCATCCGGCAGGCGCCAGCCGGATTGACCAAACTGGTTTCATTTGTAACCATCGAAAATGTAACTATCAATGCCACCATGGCGCTTAGGGAAATGAACCATGGACCCGGAGATCCTGGAGCTCGAAAGCTTCCTGCCCTACCGGCTGTATCGTCTTGCCGATGCGGTCAGCCGCGAATTCTCGCGGATATACAAGGACAGTCACGGGCTGACACGGCCGGAATGGCGAACGCTCTCCGGACTTGGCCAGCGCGGGACGATGACCGCGACGGAGCTCGGCGAGCAGTCGGCCATGCACAAGACCAAGGTGTCACGCGCGGTGGCCGAGCTTGAAAGGCGGCGCTGGCTCATCCGGACACCTGATGAGAACGATCGCCGTGTCGAGCATTTGAGGCTTACCAAAGCGGGCCTTGCCGCCTATCGTGAGATGGTACCGTTGGCGAAGGCGTTCGAGCAGGCGCTGCTGGCCCAGTTGAGCGCCGACGAACGGACTTCCATCGTAAAGGGCGTCTTGTCGCTGGAAACCGCATTGGATAGGAGATAGCCGCCGTCGCCGGAGGAGATATAAGACGGTCGCCGCGAAGGGGTCGCGCGTTCAGGCAGCCACGGGTCTCGCGGTCCCTGCTTGTCCGGTAGCGGATTTTCTGCGCCTGCATGTCAGCTGGCGGATGATCCATGAGCGAATTGGGGGATGGATGAAGTCGCTGATTGCCAAGCCGGTGGCGGTGATCGTCCTGCTGTTTGCGCGTGCCATCACCGCCGTGCGGCCGTTCTGGCACGAAGGCAGGCTGCCTCGCCGTCGCTCGATCTTCTTTGCCAACCACTCCAGCCATGGTGATTTCATTCTGATCTGGGCTGTTCTGCCGCCGCGCCTGCGTCGACGGGTCCGTCCCGTAGCGGGTGCCGACTACTGGCTGAAATCAAAACTCCGAAGCTTCATCGGGCGCGACGTTTTCAACGCAGTCCTGATCGATCGCAATCGCGACGCACGCACGATGGATCCTGTCGAGAGCATGGGGGAAGCGATGAAGGAAGGCTCTTCGCTGATCCTCTTCCCGGAAGGCACGCGCAACCAGTCCGATGCGTCCTTGCAGCCTTTCAAATCCGGCCTGTTCCATTTGGCGGCATTGCATCCGGACTTCGAACTGGTGCCGGTGTGGATCGCCAATCTCAACCGGGTGATGCCGAAGGGAGAGTTCGTTCCCATACCGCTGATCTGCACGGTGACGTTCGGCGAGCCAATGCATCTGGTTGATGGCGAGGACAAGGATACGTTTCTCGAGCGGGCACGGGAGGCGCTACTCGCGCTGGCGCCGAAAAAGGTAGCGGAATGAGCTCGACCCAATTCGACATGATGGTTCTCGTGCTCGGCGTCTTCGGGATCCTGCTTGCGGCCTCTTTCGTCGGCCAGATCCTGGAGCGACGCTTGTCGCCAGAGGGCTCGAACCCGGCCATCGAGAACCTCAACGCCCGCATCAATGCCTGGTGGGTGATGGCGATCCTCATCGCCATCGCATTCGTCGCTGGGCGCATCGGCGTTCTGCTCCTCTTCGGCTTCTGCTCCTTCGCAGCCCTTCGCGAGTTCGTGACGCTGACCAATACGCGGCGTGCCGACCACTGGGCGCTGGCCACCGCGTTTTTCGTCGTGCTGCCGTTGCAGTATGTCCTGCTCTGGATCGAGGACTACGAAATCTTTTCCGTTTTCATTCCGGTCTACGCCTTCCTGTTGATGCCCATCATCTCGGCGGTGCGAGGCGACACACAGCACTTCCTGGTCCGAATCGCGGAGGTGCAATGGGCGCTAATGATCTGCGTCTTCTGCGCCTCGCACGTGCCGGCTCTTCTGACGTTGCACATTCCCGGCTACGAGGGCCGCAATGTGCTTTTGATAGCCTTCCTTGTCATCGTCGTTCAGTTGAGCGATGTGCTGCAATATATCTGGGGCAAGATGATCGGGCGTACGAAGATCGCACCAAGGCTTTCGCCGTCCAAGACTGTTGAAGGGTTCGTCGGCGGCATCGCCTGCGCCAGCCTCGTCGGCGCTGGCCTGTGGTGGATCACGCCGTTCTCTCCGCTCCAGGCCGGCGCAATGGCCTTCCTGATCACGGTGATGGGTTTTTTCGGCGGCCTCGTGATGTCCGCCATCAAACGCGACCGCGGCGTGAAGGATTGGGGCCATCTGATAGACGGCCACGGGGGCCTGATCGATCGGCTGGATTCGGTGGTGTTCTCCGCTCCGATCTTCTTCCACCTCACGCGTTACTTCTGGTCGCCGGGATGAGGCAGTCATGAACACAGGCGACCGCAGACCCCTTGCAAGCCGCGACACGCGCTGGGCACAGGCGGCGGCCAGACGTCTCGCCGCACTCTCGGTGCCCCCCAACCAGATTTCGCAGGCCAGCATCCTCGCCGGCGCGCTGGCCGGCGCCGCCTTCTGGCTTGGCGGGCAGAGCGACGGCATGGCGCGTCTGCTGTTGTTGCCTGGTGCCGCGCTGTTCTGCCAACTACGCCTACTGTGCAACCTTTTCGACGGCATGGTCGCCGTCGAAGGCGGCAAGGCGTCGGCCGATGGGCCGTTCTGGAACGAGTTCCCGGACAGGATCGCCGACATCGCCATCATGGTGGGCATAGGCTACGGCATCGCCATGCCTGGCCTTGGCTGGGCAGCCGCCTGTTTTTCGGTTCTCACCGCCTATGTGCGGGAACTCGGGCGGGCCAATGAAGCACCGAGCGATTTCTCCGGCCCGATGGCCAAACCGCATCGCATGGCGGTTGCAACCATTGCTGCGCTGCTGTCATCAGTGGAATTCCTCTGGCATGGCCGCAACGAAATCCTGACACTCGCGCTTGCCATCATCGCGATCGGCTCCGCCGCAACCGCGCTGCGCCGCGCATGGCGACAAGTGCGTTGGTTGAGAAGCGAGCGCCCCTGAGGCCTTTCCTGGCTGCGCTCGCCGGACGCGTCTACCAGTCCATCACGACCTTGCCCGAACTGCCGCTCCTCATCGCATCGAAGCCTGCCTGGAAATCGTCGATGCCGATGCGGTGCGTGATCAGTCCCGAGACATCGAGCGGACCCTGCACCAGCGCGATCATCTTGTACCAGGTCTCGAACATCTCGCGGCCGTAGATGCCCTTGAGATGCAGCATCTTGAAGATGACCTTGTTCCAGTCGATCTCGAAGCCGGTGGGCGCAATGCCCAGGATGGCAATCTTGCCGCCATTGTTCATGGTGTCGATCATGTCGCGGAAGGCCGGGGCGGCGCCCGACATTTCGAGGCCGACGTCAAAACCCTCGGTCATGCCGAGCGCCGGCATGACGTCGCGCAGCTTTTGCTTCGAGGCGTCGACGACATGCTGGACGCCCAGCTTTTTCGCCAGCGCCAGCCGAACCGGGTTGATGTCGGTGATGACCACCTTTCGCGCACCGACGCATTGCGCAACCAGCGCGCCCATGATGCCGATCGGCCCGGCGCCGGTGACCAGCACATCCTCGCCGACCAGATCGAAGGACAATGCCGTGTGGACGGCATTGCCCAGCGGATCGAAGATCGCCGCGACCTCGTCCGGCACGTCATCGGGGATCGGAACGACATTATGCTGCGGGATCGCCAGATACTCGCCGAAAGCGCCTGGCCGGTTGACGCCGACACCGAGCGTGTTGCGGCACAGATGCCCCCTGCCCGCACGGCAGTTGCGGCAATGGCCGCAGACGATGTGGCCTTCGCCCGAGACACGCTGGCCGACCTTGTATTCGGTGACGGCCGCGCCGAAATCGGCGACGGTGCCGACGAATTCATGGCCGGTCACCATCGGCACCGGCACCGTCTTCTGCGCCCACTGGTCCCAATTGTAGATATGAACGTCGGTGCCGCAGATCGCCGTCTTCTTGACCTTGATCAGCACATCATTGGGGCCGATCTCCGGCACCGGCACTTCTTCCATCCAGATGCCCGGTTCGGCCTTGGCCTTCACCAGCGCCTTCATCATGTTCGACATTCTCTTGTCCCTTGAATCTCTTGATCCGGAATCGCTTTTCGGCGCCGGCCGCTCAGGAAATCACGCCCAGTTCCCTGCCGACCGCGCCGAACGCCTCCACCGCGCGGTCGATGTCGGCGCTGGAATGCGCCGCCGACATCTGGGTGCGGATTCGCGCCTGGCCCTTCGGCACCACGGGGAACGAGAAGCCGATGACATAGATGCCGCGCTTCAACATGCGTGCCGCCATTTCCTGCGCCAATGTCGCCTCGCCCAGCATCACCGGAATGATCGGATGATCGGCACCGGCCAGCGTGAAGCCGAGCTTGCCCATCTGCGACCTGAACCGCGCCGCATTGGCATATAGGCGTTCGCGCAAGGCGTCGCCATTGCGGATCAGGTCGAACACCTTGATCGAGGCGCCGGCGATCGCCGGCATAAGCGTGTTGGAAAAGAGATAGGGCCGCGAGCGCTGGCGCAGCCAGTCGACCACCTGGCTCTTGCTGGAGGTGTAGCCACCGGAAGCGCCGCCGAGCGCCTTGCCCAGCGTGCCGGTGATGATGTCGACCCTGCCTTCGACGCCGCAGTGCTCGGCCGAGCCGCGGCCATTCTTGCCGACGAAGCCGACCGCATGGCTGTCGTCGACCATGACCATCGCATCGTATTTGTCGGCAAGGTCGCAGACGCCTTTCAGGTTGGCGATGATGCCGTCCATCGAGAACACGCCGTCGGTGGCGATCAGTCGGAAGCGGCAATCCTTCGCCTCCTTCAATCGCGCTTCGAGATCGGCCATGTCGTTGTTGGCGTAGCGGAAGCGCTTGGCCTTGGACAGCCTGACGCCATCGATGATCGAGGCGTGGTTCAGCGCATCCGAAATGATCGCGTCTTCCTCTCCAAGCAGCGTCTCGAACAGTCCGCCATTGGCGTCGAAACAGGAGCCGTAGAGGATGGTGTCTTCCAGGCCGAGGAAGGAGGAAATCGTCGCCTCGAGCTGCTTGTGTTCCTCCTGCGTGCCGCAGATGAAGCGCACCGAGGCCATGCCGTAGCCGTAGCGATCAAGCGCCTGCGTAGCCGCCTTTCGCAGGTCGGCGCTGTCGGCAAGGCCGAGATAGTTGTTGGCGCAGAAGTTCAGCACTTTCTCGCCGCCGACCTCGATCTGCGCCGACTGCATCGAGGAAATCACCCGCTCTGATTTGTAGAGCCCGGCTGATTTCAGCCCTGCAAGCTCATTGTCGATATGGGAGAGAAATGCTGCGGTCATGATCAGGCCTCGTTTGACGTGCGCAGACTGTCGTCCCGCTTGCGCAAAAAATCCATCGCAAAAGCGACCGGGTCGGGTGGTCGGACAGCATCAACCGGGACGCGACTGGCATCGCCCGAGCGGCCGTTCGATAGCGTACGCGACAAGCAATGCTCAAATGCAGGTCGGCGGCGAAAGGAGCCGATAACCATTTAGCGATCTTCCCGGCTCTCCCCTTGCCGGGCCGGCTGTCGATTTCCAATCCTGTTAACGTTTGTGGCTCAATGGTGACCATACAGGAATCCGTTGGCGAGAGGGCCGCCCCCGAAAATGTCGCAGCAGCCGGTGCAAACCGTTTCAGGCAAGCTCATACTGCTGATCAAGGCTGGCTACTGGCTGGCGCTGTTGATCATTGCCACCATGGTGGCAGCCTCCTTCGTCCTGCTGCAGCAGACGATTGCCACGCAGCAGCACAACCACACCTTGCTCGATATCGTCGGCACGCAGAAGACATTGTCGCAGCGCATCGTCTTCCTTGCCAGCGCAACGGGTGCCGCGTCGCGCGACAAGCAGCCGGCGCTGGTCAGCGCACTCAAGCAAGCCACGGCGGAGTTCGAGACCAATTACGATCTGCTGCTCAAGCAGACGGGGGCAGATCCGCAATCGCCGGCCAAGCTCGATGCGAAGTCGATCGAGAGCGTGCTTTTCGCCAAGCCCTTCCATCTCGACTATTTCTCGGTTGGGCTGATCGCCAATGGCGACCGTCTGATCTCGGCATTTGAATCGAAACTCAATCTCGACAATGACGGCTACAAGGGCGGCGCTGAACGCGTCAACCTCGATACGTCGGTCGCCAATGCAACCTTGTCGGGTTATGCGGCCCTTGGCCAGCGCATCAGCGCCGAGGCCGACGAGCGCTCCGAAAAGCTGCTCGCCCTCCACCGCACGCTGTTCTACGCAACACTCGGCGTCATCCTGCTGGTGGCACTGTTCATCTTCAGGCCGATGTCCAATGCGATCCTGCGCAAGACGCGGGAATTGGTCGATGCGCGCAACTCAATGGCCTTCATCGCGGTTCACGACGGCCTGACCGGCCTGCACAACCGCACTTTCCTGACCGACCATTTCGACACGCTCATCAAGGGTGCGCACCGGCGACGCGAACGCCTGGCAGTGGTCCAGCTGGACCTCGACCGGTTCAAGCAGATCAACGACACGCTCGGCCACGCCGCCGGCGACTATGTCCTGGTGGTGACGGCGCAGCGCATGCGCGATTCGTGCCGCGCGTCGGATCTGTGCGCGCGGCTCGGTGGCGACGAATTCGTGATGATCCTCAATGGCGCGGGCAGCACCGAGGACATCAACATGCTGGCACGGCGGATCCTGGCGCATATCAACGAGCCGATCATTTTCCAGGGCACCACGATTCTTCCGGGTGCCAGCGGCGGCATCGCCGTCTATCCGATCGATGCCGACAATGCGCAGGACCTGCTCGTCCATGCCGATCTGGCGCTTTACTCCGCCAAGAAGATGGGCGGCGGCAACTTCTCGTTCTTCTCGGAGGAGTTGCGCCGCGAACTCGACTACCGCAAGCAACTCGAGCACGACATCAAGGTCGCCATTTCAGAAAAAGCGTTCCAGGTCTATTTCCAGCCGCAGGTCTCCCTGACCAACGGCGCCATCAGCGGTATCGAAGCCCTGGTGCGATGGAACCATCCCGAGCGCGGTATGATCTCGCCGGGCGAATTCATTCCTGTCGCCGAGAAATGCGGTTTCATGCCGGAGATCGGCCGCATCGTGATCAGCAAGGCGATCAACGAAGCCGCCGAGTGGAACCGTGCCGGGATTGCCTTCGGCCGGCTTGCCGTCAACGTTTCGGGCACCGAACTGCGCGAGCACGATTTCGATGCGTTCTTGTTCGATACGCTGGAAAAGGCCGGGCTGCCGCCGCAGAAACTCTCGCTGGAAATCGTCGAATCCGTCATTCTGGACGACGAGAAGACAGGCATCGCCGCCAAGCTGCGCCACATCAGGGCCGCGGGCGTGCATCTGGAACTCGATGATTTCGGCACCGGCTATGCGTCGCTCAGCCACGTCAATCCCAACGAGATTGATCGGCTCAAGATCGACCGCCGCTTCGTCCAGAACATCCATGAGAATGGGGACAACTCCAAGATCGTGCGCGCCATCACCGAGCTTGCCCGCGGGCTCGGCATCTCGATTGTCGCCGAGGGGGCTGAAACCGAGGCCGAACTCGACTCGCTGATGGCGATCGGCTGCGACCAGGTACAGGGCTATTCCATCGCCTTCCCGATGCCGCACGACAAGGCGCTCGAATGGCTGACCGCGCGCATGCCGAAGAAGGCCAGGCTGACGGTGCTGCAAGGCAGTCTGGCATAGCCGAAACCTGGCCCGCCTTGACAACCGTCCGCCGAAATGGCGGCCTGTCGTGATCGCAAACGGATACAGCGGCTTATGACATTCTTTCGGCTTGTGCTGGCGGCCATGCTGATGTCCGCGCTGCCGGCTCATGGGGCGGATCGCACCATCTATCTCACCTTCGACGATGGTCCGCTGAACGGCACCAGCAACATCCTCGATGTGTTGGCGGCGGAACAGGTTCCTGCGACGCTGTTCATGGTCGGCATGCATGCCGAGGCCAGTGTGTCCAACAAGGCCCTGGTCCGGCGCGCCAAGGCGATGCCGCTGGTGACGATCGGCAACCACAGCTACAGCCACGCCTACAATCACTACCGGCACTTCTACAGCGACACGGAAGGTGTGGTTGCCGACATGCTGATGGCGAATGCCGTGCTGGGCCTGAAGCCCGCGGTGCACGCGCGGCTGCCGGGTCGCGATGTATTCCGGCTGCCTTCGATGTCGAAGGACGACAACTCGCTTGGGCCGGCGCAAGCCGGCCGCGAGGATCCCGACTACGAATTCGTCGCGGCGTCCGGCTTCTATCTCTACGGCTGGGACCACGAGTGGGTGCACAAGGATAACGGCGAGCCGGTCCAGAGCGTCGACCATCTGGTCAGCGAAATAGATCACCTGTTCGGCTATGGCCGCTTCGCCAAACCGGGCAAGCTGATCCTCCTGATGCATGACGAGATGTTCCAGGACAGTTTCGACGGCAAGACGCAGCTCACCAACCTGATCACCGCACTGAAGTTGCGCCGCTATGCGTTTGGAACAATCCAGAGCTATGACTGAGCGGGCAAAGACGGCAAATTTTTCAACGGATTAAGCGTCGGCACCCCAAGCGGGCAAAATGAGGTTCGTTATCCGTCAGTATTGTCAAGCCATGGACCTCGGCGGTTGCCGCGATCACCATATCCTCAAATCCAGGCCTGTGCGCCCTCGCCCGATCCAGGAGTAGCCCAGCCGCATGCGGCATGCAGGTCGAAGGGAAGCACTCTTTCTCCGCAGAGGTGCTGGACCGCTTGCCACCATCTGCGCAGCAAGGTTTGCGGGGTCGAGACGGAATATCGTCAACGTCGCTGGGAAAAGCCGCCAACAATTGACCAAAACTGGGCACGCGCGAGAGCCTTTCGTAGTCTTCGAAAGACAGAATGACAGCTTGCTTGCGTCCGTGACGGGTGATGACAGCAGGTTTCCCCGCGACGGCTTGGTCAACCACCGCCGAAAGCGTTGCCTTGGCATCCTTCAACGGAATCTCGCGCATGCTCCGCTCCAGAAATGACCATAGTGGTCATACAGCAAGGCAAGTTGGGTAAAACAAGGCTGTCGACCGACCGGGGTCAACCGACATTGTCGCGCAGCGCCGCCAGCACCTGCGCAAACTCCGCCAGACGCTCGTCGGGCAATCCTTTGCGGAGCCGCTTGTCGAAGGCGAGTGCGGCTTGTCGCAACGTCTCGAACAGCTCTTCTCCGGCTTCCGTCAATTCGACCAGATGGACCCTCCGGTTGACGGGATCGCGGCGGCGCGTCAGCAGGCCCTGCGCCTCCATCGCGTTGAGATGGTGGGTCAGCGTCGCGCCCTGGATGCCGATCATCCCGGCGAGTTCGCGCTGATTGGCGAGCTTGCTCGACTTGACCGACAGCAGCGTGAGCCAGACCGGCAATGTGCCGCCCGCTTCAACCAAAGCGGCGTCGAAGGCCTGCGCAACGAGCTTGGCGGTGCGGCCGAGATTCATGCCGACTGGCGGGCGTTCAAAGGGCGTCATTGCCGGACACTAGACGGTGTTTTCCGCGGATGGAACAGGCTCGCGTTTGCATGGCAATCGCCAGGATGGTCTGAGCGTCGTCCGCACCGCAAGCTCACAAGATCGCACGTTATCAGGCGATAAGCCAACGGCGTGCGGGCGCGCGGCCGGGCCGGCATACATGGGCTCTCGTATGCCGGTCCGGACCGCGCGCCACCAACATTTGCAATTGCCGAAGCCGCTTTCTCAGGTCAGTTTTTTGCAGGCCTGTTTCTCGAGTGCCTCCACGAAGACCGCCGGCTCCCATCCTGCATCCAGAGCACGATGGAAAAGCGCCTGTTGGGTCTCCGGCGCAAGGCCGCCGAGCGGCGGGTCGCGATCGAGATTGGTCGGAAAGGAATAGCCTTCCGCCGACGACGCAATGGCGTTGCCCGCCGCCTGCCTGGTCAGGCTGCCATCGTCCAGCATACGCTGGAGAACGGGATAGAGGGCCGCGCTCATGCGGGTCCGGTCCACGCTCTCCATGGCGCGGCCATAGGCCGATGAGACCTGCAACAGGTTTGCCATGCGCTGGATGTCGGCCGACCGATTGGTGCCGGCGGCGTGGAACAGTGCCGGATTGAAGAAGGCCGCGTCGCCCTTTTTCAGGGGCAGCTGAACATGATGCTCGGCGAAATAGGCCTGGAATTCGGGGCGGTTCATCGCCAGGTAGCCAGGCAGGTAGGTCTGCGAATAGGGCAAATAAAGCGTGGGGCCGCTTTCCACCGGCATATCGCAATGAGCGACGGCCCCCTGCAGCGTCAGCACCGGCGAGACCCGATGGACGTGCACCGGATAGCGTTCGATGATGGGCGCGGTCTGGAAACCGAGATGATAGTCCCGGTGCGCGGACTGCGATGCGCCACCCGGCCTGACATTGTTCACCTGCGACGTCACCTGATAGGCCGGGCCGAGCCAGGCTTCCGATATCAGCGCGATAATATCGTTGCCGTAATAGGCGGCGAAGGTCGCGGGATCGCGCAGGCACAGCTTCTCCAGCGCATTCCACACCCGGTCGTTGGCGCCGGGCTTGGCAAAATGATCGCCGCCGCCTGCCCCGGCCGCACGCTCCTCGGCGATGATGGCATTGAACGCTTCGGTGGCTGCGTCGACTGGCGCCACATCCTCGAAGGCACCGCGAAACACGACGACACCCGGACCATCGGTCATCGCCTCGACCCATTCGGCCAGAAGCGCCTTGCGCCGGGCCGGATCGCCGGCGGCCGCACGAACAGGCGCACCATCGTAGATCAGGACGTTCTTCCGCACCTCGGACGCGAACGGATAGTCTGCCGGATTTGTCGTCCTCTGCGTCGTCGCGGCAAAATCGTCGATGCTGCACACATCGGCGGTAAGCCAGACACGATCGGATCTGAGCTTGGCATAATTGTCGGCCTTCACGGCATCCTCCCCTTTGGTCTTGTTTCGACTGGATGGCGGAAGTATAGCTCTGGCTGAGAGGTGGCATACAGCTGAAACACCTCAAAAACACCTCAAGATTGATCGAGGCGGCCAATGTCGCATCCGTTTCTGGCGAAGGACATCGCCCTGCA
Organism: Mesorhizobium sp. GW821-FHT07A06; assembly: GCF_059419085.1. Lineage (NCBI taxonomy): Bacteria > Pseudomonadati > Pseudomonadota > Alphaproteobacteria > Hyphomicrobiales > Phyllobacteriaceae > Mesorhizobium > Mesorhizobium sp. GW821-FHT07A06. The sequence continues at coordinate 609,967 of NZ_JBWKRC010000001.1, read as the reverse complement.
GGCCGGCGTCAGCATCGCCACGGTCGACCGGGTCCTGCATGGGCGCAGCGGCGTGCGTCAGCACACAATACGCCGCGTAGAGCAGGCGATCCGGGAACTGGAAACGCAACGCTCCCAACTCGGCCTGTCGGGCCGCAAGTTCATTCTCGATCTCGTCATGGAGGCTCCCATGCGCTTCACCGAGGCGGTGCGCGCCGCGCTGGAGGCCGAGATGCCGGGCCTCCATCCGGCGGTGTTCCGCGCGCGCCACCACCTGGCCGAAGTGCGCGCGGCAGCGAACACCGTCGCACTGCTCGACGCGATCGCCCGGCGCGGCAGCAACGGGATCTTCCTCAAGGCGCCCGATATTCCGGAGATAGCGGCCGCGGTGGACCGGGTCGTCCGGTCGGGAATACCGGTGGTGACGCTGGTCACCGATCTGCCGAACAGCCGGAGGCTGGCCTATGTCGGCATCGACAACCGCGCCGCCGGCGAAACGGCTGCCTATCTGATCGGCGCATGGCTTGGCGAGCGTCGTGCCGATGTCCTGGTCACCTTGAGCAGCAACCGATTCCGGGGCGAGGAGGAGCGCGAAATCGGCTTTCGCCGCGCCTTGCGCGAAAACTTCCCCGACCTTGGGATCGTCGACATCAGCGAAGGCCACGGCATTGATCGCGCGACGGGCGAATTGGTCCGCACCGCGCTGGCACATCATCCCGATGTTGCGGCCGTGTATTCGATCGGCGGCGGAAACGCCTCAATCGTGCAGGCATTCGCCGAAATGAAGCGGCCCTGCCTTGTGTTCATCGGCCACGATCTCGACGCCGACAATATCGACTTGCTGCGAGGCCGGCACATCTCGGCCGTACTGCATCACGATCTCAGGCAAGACATGCGTTCGGCCTGCATCCACATCATGCGGGCACAGGGCGCGTTGCCGAAATCGGTCGCGCCAGGCGCGTCCAATATCCAGATCATCACGCCGTTCAACATGCCGGCCTGAGCCGACGGTGCATCAGATCCGCAGGCCGAACCTGATCCCGTCGTAGATGGCGGCATGGATGTTTCGCGAGGCGACCGCGTCACCGATGCGGAACAGCACGAAGCCCGCCCCTGGATTACGCGCAGGAAAAATGTCGCCGCCGCCGACCAGACGTTCGTAGTCGACCGCCCCGCCGTTCTTCGACAGCGGCTTCAGGCTGAGATAGAGATCGTCGAGCGGCGCCGTGCCGTGCTCGACCACCACCTGGTCGACCCTGCGCTCCCCGCGCCAGCCGTCGGCAAAGTCCGATGCGAGTTCCGCGACCAGTTGGTTGCCCTCGCGGCGCACCGAGCGCAGGCGCGTGTTGATGGTGATCGTGACGCCCTTTTCCTGGAAGGCGCGCATATAAGGCACGTGGTTCATGCCGCCCATTTCAGGAGCGAAGAAACGCTCCGGCGAAACCAGTTCCAGCCTCGCGCCGCTGTTGGCGATCAACTCGGCCGCGCCCATGCCTTGATGGCCGCCATTGTCGTCATAGATGAGCACGTTCTCGGCCGGCTTGACGCTGCCGGCCATGATGTCCCAGCTCGAAGTGACGAGAGTGTCGCCCGCTGTCAGCGGCGGGTTTTGCGGCAGGCCGCCGGTGGCCACGACGACCACATCGGGCGCCAGCGCCAGGACGTCATCCTGCTCCGCCCAGGTGTCGTACCGGATTTCGACGCCGAGCCGGTCGAGTTCGGCCAGCCGCCAGTCGATGATGCCGATCAGTTCCTTGCGGCGCGGGTTCTGCGTCGCCAGACGCACCTGGCCGCCGGCCTGGCTAGAGGCTTCAAGCACCGTCACCTGGTGGCCGCGCTCGGCCGCGACACGTGCCGCCTCCAGTCCGCCGGCCCCGGCGCCGACGACAACGACCTTTCTTCTCGGCCCTTCGGTCTTGACGATGATGTGCGGAATCTCGGCCTCGCGGCCGGTCGCCGCATTGTGCACGCACAGCGCCTCGCCGCCTTCATAGATGCGGTCGAGACAATAGGTGGCGCCCACGCAGGGACGAATCTCGTGCTCGCGGCCCTCCATCACCTTCCTGATGATGTGCGGATCGGCGATGTGCGCACGGGTCATACCGACCATGTCGAGCTTGCCGGTGGCGATCGCATGGCGGGCGGTGGCGACATCGGAAATGCGCGCCGCGTGGAAGGTCGGGAACTTTGTCGCCGCCCTCACCTCGCCGGCGAAATCGAGATGCGGCGAAGACCGCATGCCGGCCACCGGAATGACCTTGGTCAATGCCGCGTCGCTTTCGATCGAGCCGCGGATGATGTTGAGGAAATCGACCTTGCCGGAGCCGGCGAGCCGCCTGGCGATCTCGACCCCCTCTTCCTTCGACAGGCCCTTCTCGAAATCCTCGTCGGCGACCATGCGGATGCCGACGACGAATTTTTCGCCGACCGCCGCGCGCACCGCATCCAGCACCATGTTGGTGAAGCGCAGCCGGTTGTCGAGCGAGCCGCCATACTCGTCGTCGCGATGATTGGTGGCCGGCGACCAGAAGCCATCCATAAGATGGCCGTAGGACTCGAACTCGATGCCGTCGAGGCCGGCGGCCTGGCAGCGTTGCGCGGCCGATGCATAGTCGGCGACAATGCGTTCGATGTCCCAGTCCTCGATGGTCTTGGGAAAAGCGCGATGCGCCGGCTCGCGCACCGGCGAAGCCGAGAGCACCGGCAGCCAGTCGGCCTTGTTCCAGCCGGTGCGGCGGCCAAGATGGGTGATCTGGATCATCACCTTGCAGTCATGCTCGTGGCAGGCGTCGGCGAGCTCGGCCAGCCACGGCACGATGCGGTCGTCATAGACATGCAAATTGCCGAAGGCGGCCGGGCTGTCGCGCGAGACGATCGCCGAGCCCGCGGTCATCGTCAGCGCCATGCCGCCCCTGGCCTTTTCGGCATGGTAGAGCCGGTAGCGTTGTTTCGGCATGCCGTCCTCGGAATAGGCCGGCTCATGGCTGGTCGACATCACCCGGTTCTTCAGCGTCAGATGCTTGAGCTGGTAGGGTTGGAGAAGCGGGTCGCTGGTGGTCATACTCTTCCTGCCGTTTCAAATTGCGTTGGAGCGACATTTGCTGCTCCAGTTCCTATTTTAAGCATCGGATTTATCCGAAAACCGCTGCGCACTCTTCGGTCCGATGCTAAGGAGCGGCGAAAATCGAAAGAGATCCCGCCCATGATCGATACCAAGACCCTTACCCAGCTCGGCGCCCACGTCGAGACGCCACAGAGCCCCGAACAGGCGGTCCTGGAGACCGTGCCGTTTTCGCGCGGCGACGGTCCGCCGGCGATCGTGCGTTTCACCTGCCCGGAATTCACCTCGCTGTGTCCGGTGACCGGCCAACCGGATTTCGCCCATATCGTCATCGACTACGCACCCGATGCGGCTCTGGTGGAATCGAAGTCTCTGAAGCTGTTCATGACCTCGTTTCGCAACCATGGCGCCTTCCATGAAGACTGTACCGTCATGATCGGCCGTCGCATCGTGGCGGCCACAAAGCCACTGTGGTTGCGCATAGGCGGCTACTGGTATCCGCGCGGCGGCATACCCATCGACGTTTTCTGGCAGACCGGCGCGCCACCCGATGGCGCCTGGCTGCCGGACACTGGAGTGGCCCCCTACCGCGGGCGCGGCTAGTCCAGCCATCATTCGCACTGATATTGGCTGAGCGCCCATTCGCCCGTCACCGACAGCAGGTCCGATATCTTCCAGTCGCCGCCGACCTTCTTGAACTTCCACTCCAGCCGGTGCTGATGGCCTTCGACGACGAAGGCGACCACCACCTTGGCTTGGTCGCCATTCACGGCTTCGATGCTCTTCAGGCTCTTGTCGATTGCGAGCTTGTCGTAGTCGGCATTGTCGAGCGCCATGTTGGGGTCCAGGCATTCGCCCTGTCCCGAAGCCCGCAGCGCATCGCTCTTGTCGAGCACTGCCTTGGCCGGATCGACAAAATTCTTGCGCTGGGTCGGATCGAGCTCCAGCCCGGGATGGTCGTAGAACGGCTTGACCACCGCCGTCGGTGAGCCCGGCAACACGGGCGCGGCCGGCTCGGACGGCGGCCATGCCAGCGGTGGCGTTGCCGGTTCCACCGCGTTGCCGGGTGGGTTTGCAGGCGGTGCATCGCCACCGCCCGGCGTGGCCTGCGCCGGGGCGTTTGCCGGCGGGGCACCGAACAGTCCCTGGCCAACAGCCTCGCTCAAACCCGCCGCCAGCAGGCACATTGCCGACAGAGCCAAGAATACGCGACGGGCCATCGCATCACTCCGGATCTTGACCCGCCATGCATTCGAGCTGGCTCAGCGTCCAATCGTTGGTCTTCGAGGCAATGTCCGAGACCTTCCACTTTCCGCCGACCTTCTTCAGCGACCAGTTCATTTCGCGTTTTGAATCGTCTCCGTCCGAAAAAAGGCTGAAGCTCGCCACCACTTGTGCCGTATCGCCGTCCACCGTCTCGGACAGTTTCAAGGTCTTGGAGACGGTCTTCTGATCGAAATCCTGCGCATCCAGGCCAGGATCGAAGTCGATACATGCGACCTGGTCGGGATTTTTCTTGGTCGCCTGGTCGTTGAGATCGAACAATTTCGTCACCGGCTCGGTGAAGCGGTCCCGGTACTGTGCGTCGGCCTCGAATCTCACCGCCGGGACATAGAAGAACTTCACGGCGTCGGACGCCGGCCCCGCCAGAGCGGCCGCTGGCAAGGCTGTCGTAAGGGCGGCAAGAAGCACTGTCCGTCTCATGCAGAATCTCCGGCTTTTGATGGCTTGAAGCTACCAACACCACGCATCCTGCATATCGGCTTTTTTGCGGCTCATGAAGTCCCTGCCCGGCCTCCTTTCAGCCGGCGAGCCAGACGTTCTGGAGATCCATTTCGAAGGTCTGGTGGACCCCGTAATTCCTGACCTTCTTGTTGGTGTGGCTGAAGAGCTTCTGCCAGAACGGCTGAATGATGACGCCCGAATCCTGCAGGATCTGCTCGACGTCCTTCATCACTTCCTTGCGCTTGGCCACGTCGATCAGCGAAAGCGCCTGTTTGAGCTTGGCGTCGAAGTCGGGATTGGAATAGGCGGATTCATTCCACGCCTCGCCGGTGCGATATCCAAGCGCCAGCACCTGAACGCCGAGCGGGCGCATGTACCAGATGGTCATCGAATAGGGATACTTCGTCCAGTCGTTCCAGAAGGTCGACCCCGGCAGCACCGTGCGCTTCACCTTGATGCCGGCGTCGCGCAGCTGACCGGCGATCGCGTCGCCGGTGTTCTTCTGCCAATCGTCCTCGATGGTGATCAGCTCGTGCTCGAAGTCGGCCTGGCCGGCTTCCGCCATCAGCTTCTTGGCGCCGGCGGCGTCGCGCTCCTTCTTCGGCAGGGCATAATATTCGGGATGGATCGGGCTGACATGGTGGTTCTCGCCGACCGTGCCGCGCCCATTGTAGCCGAGTTGCAGTACGGCGTTGTTGTCGACGGCCATCTGCAGTGCGTTGCGCACCCGCTTGTCGTCATAGGGTTTATGGGTGACGTTGGTGCGGGCAACGAGTGTCGTCGCCGTCGCGACCTCGGATTTCTGCAGGCCCATCTTGTCGAGAATGTCGATGAAGTCGGCGGGCGATTCGAAATTGAGGTCGATCTCGCCGGAGTCGAACGCGTTGACCGTGGCGTTGAAATCGGTGCCGTAGTCGATGAACTCGATGCCGTCGAGCGGCGCCTCGCCGCCCCACCATTTGCCGTTCTCGCGGCGCTTCACCACCGCCTTCTGGCCAACATCGTAGGAGACCAGTTCGAATGGTCCCGTGCCGACCGGCTTCTTGATCGGATCGGCGCCGTCGGCGTCGAAGTTGCGGTGCACGACAAGCGCGGGATAGTCGGTGAAGTTCGGGATCAGCGAGATGTCGGGTTCGCTGAGCTTCAGCTTGACCGTGCTGTCATCGACCTTGGTGATCGCGCCATCCCTCGCCTTTCCGGTTTTTGCGTCGATCAGCGCGCCGACACGGGCGGCCATCGAATTGCCGGCGACGCCTTTTTCGCACCAGCGCGTCAGGTTGTGAACCACGTCGTCGGCGTTGAAAGCATCGCCATTGTTCCAGGTGATGCCCTTGCGCACATGCAGGACGTATTCGGTTGCGTCGTCGTTGATGTCCCAGCTTTCAAGCAGCACCGGCTCGAAGGTGAACTGTCTGGTATAGCGCACCAGCGGCTCCAGCCAGCTGCGCGAGATATTGGCAAGCTCCACCCAGTCATAGGTGCGCGGATCCTTTTGCGCCTTGACCGACATCGAGACGTGCAGCGTGCCGCCCTTCTTCGGCTCCTCGGCCAGAGCCTGCTGCGGGGCGGCGAGACCGATCATGCCATAGGCCAAAGCCGTCGATGCGCCGAAGGCGCTTGCCAGGGCCAGGAACTCACGCCGGTCCATGCGGCCCGCGCGCGCGTCTTCCGCCATCGCCTCGATAGCGCTAGGGACGCTATCGCCATTGCTTCTGAAGAATGCCATTTCTCTCTCCCATTGGTTCCGTCGGGTCGTTGCCCGTTCTTTCTCAACTGACGGTATCCGGCAGCTTCTCCTCGCGCCGCGCGATCAAATCCCTGAGACCCTCGGCGATCCCCTCGTCCAGCTTCGGCTCCTCATAATCGGCCAGCATGTTGCGCGCTTTCTCACGGCCGCGCGTGTCGTGATCCTTCGCCCCTTCGGCATTCCATTGCTCATAGGAATTGAAGTCCATGATCGAGGGCATGAAGAAGGCGGACTCGAAGTGTTCGAGCGTGTGCTGGGTGCCGAGGAAATGGCCTTGCGGCCCGACCTCGCGGATCGCCGCCATCGCTTCCTTGAAATCGTCGAAGGAGAGCCCGCCCGCGTATTTGTACCAGCCGACAAGCTGCTCGCAGTCCGTCGCGAATTTCGAGTAGCCGCAGGTCAGGCCGGCTTCCAGCCATCCGGCGGAATGCCAGATATAGTTGGCGCCGGCGAGGATGGCGGCATGCATCAGCATGTTCGATTCGTAGCCAGCCTGGGCGTCGTTCAGCTTCGAGCCGACATGGAAACCAGACGTGCGCCATGGCAGCCGGTATTTCCGCGCCAAGGCACCCATCAGGTACATCATCTGGGCGGCCTCCGGCGTGCCGCCCATCGGCGCGCCGGTCTTCATATCGACCGTGACCATGAACTGGCCGTAGATCTGCGGCGAGCCTGGGCGGATCAGCTGGGTCAGCGCCACGCCGGCAAGCGCCTCGGCGTTGACCTGCGCCACCGCGCCGACGGCGGAAGCCGAGGTCGAGGCGCCGCACAGCGCGAAAGGCGCCAGGATCAGCGGCTGATTGTGGCTCGCGTAGACCCGCATGGCATCGATCATGGTGGCGTCCCATACCAGTGGCGAATTGCAGTTGGTGATCGCCACCAGCACAGGGTTGTCGCGTACGAACTCCTCGCCGAAGACGATGCCAGCCATCGCCATCGTGTCCTCGGCGCGCTCTTTCGACGTCACTATGCCCATGAACGGCTTGTCGGAATGCTTCAGGGCCGAGTGGATGATGTGTAGATGCCGTTTCGGCACCGCGATCTCCATCGGCTCGCAGATGACCGAGCTCGAGGAATGCAGCGCCGGCGCCATGTAGGCCATTTTGTGGAAATTGTTGAGGTCGGCGAGCGTGCCGTAGCGCCTGACATTGTCGAGGTCGCGGACGTAGGGCGCGCCATACATCGGCACGAAAATCGAGTTCTTGCCGCCGACGCGCACCGTGCGCTCGGGGTTGCGCGCATGGAGCGTGAACTCCGATGGAACCTTCGAGACGAGCTCCATCAGCAGCGCGCGGTCGATGCGGACACGCGTGTCCCTGACATCGGCGCCGGCCGCCTTCCAGAGTTCGATCGCGCCGTCGTCGCGGAATTCGCAGCCCACCTCCTCAAGGATCTTGAGCGATTCCTCGTGGATCAGTTCCACCGCCTCGTCAGGCACGATCTCATAGGCGGGGATCTTGCGCACCAAGGTCGGAAAGGAAGCGATCGGCGCGCTTCTTAGCGCCTTGCGGCCAAGACGGCCACCGCCGCGGCGGTGGGTCTGTTCGGTCAATTCGACGGCCGGTGCGTTCATGGAGCCTCCTTCTTCCCGCCATACACGTTAGCGACCCGAAATATGGCTGTGACGCTGGAAAATCCTGATCTTCTGTATAAGCTGTGCTTATGCGAAGCCTGCGCCACCTCCTGCCCTCCGCCGGCAGCCTGATCGTCTTCGAGGCAGCCGGCCGGCTGTCGAGCTTCACCGCCGCCGGGCGCGAGCTCGGCATGACGCAGGCAGCCGTCTCCTATGCCGTGCGCGGGCTGGAAGAGCAGCTCGGCGCCAAGCTGTTCCAGCGTCGTCATCGCCAGGTCAGCCTGACCGAAGCCGGCGAACGCTTCCACGCCGATGTCTCGCTGGGCCTGTCGCACATCCGCAAGTCGGCCGAGGATCTGCGCCTGCAGGCGACCGGCGGCCATGTGACGCTCGCCGCGTCAACCGCTTTCGGCTCCTTCTGGATGATGCCGCGCCTGCAGCAGTTCCGCGACGAATTGCCGGGCATCGATCTGCGCATCCAGACCGCCGACCGCGACCTCAACATCATCGCCGAGGGCATCCCGCTCGGCGTGCGCGGAGGCGTGCCCGGACAATGGCCGGACTATCATTCGATGCCACTCTCAGACGAGGAGATCTTTCCGGTCGCGGGGCCCAATTATCTCGCCAAGTTCGGCCTGCCCGGGACCGTCGCGGAACTGGCCGCGCACCGGCTCATCCATCTTGAGGAACCCTATCGCGAGGCCCCCAACTGGGACGAATGGTTCGCATCCGCCGGAACCAGCCTGCGCAATGCTGAACGCGGACTGCGCATCAATGACTATGCCCTCGTGATCCAGGCGGTCATGGAAGGGCAAGGCATCGCGCTCGGCTGGCGGCATCTCGTCGAGCGGCTCGTGGCATCCGGCCTGCTGGTGCCGGTCACCGAGCATGTGATGAGGACCGGCATCGCTTTCTACGTCATCTGGCCGAAAAACCGCGACCTCAGCGAGAATGCCCGCAAGGTAAGGGATTGGCTGGTGGCGCAGGCGTGAGTTCAATGCAATCCGGCGCGTGGCCGGATTGCATTCGCAGGCTGGAACGATCAGACCGAACCGTCATTCTTGAGGCCCAGCACGTCCACCTTGTCTATGGTCGGCGGGCCAGCGAACAGTGTTTCGGCATTGGCCATCAGCGCCTTTGCAATCTCGCCAGTGAGATGGGCCTGCCGCCCTGCCTCGTCATGAAAGGCATCGAACACGCCGAAGACGCTTGGCGAAAGCTGCAAGGCAAACCAGATCGGTGTTCCTGCTTCCCGATTGGCCAGCTGCAGTCCGGTTTTGAGGAACGCGGCGACATCCTTCTCCTTGCCCGGCTTGGCTTCGAAGCGTGCGAACAATGCGAGCTTGATCATTTGTCTTCTCCTCGTCGTTTGTGCGGCCGGAGGCGGCCGTCGCAAACAACAGTTGCAGCATCGAGCCCCAAAGCGTATTGGCAAAAATGACATCTTTGATACCATTATCGCCATGAACATTTCCGTCCTTGCGCTTGATGGCGTCTTCGACACCGGACTGGCCACGATGCTCGACGTGTTCGGCACCGCCAACGAACTGGTCGGGATGCTGGTGTCGCCGCCCAGCCGCTTCACAACGACTATCGTCGGGGTGAGCGCCTCGGTCCGCACGGCACAGGGCCTTCAAGTGCCGGTCGTCGCGATGGGCAGCCAGCCAGATCCCGATTGGCTGGTGATCCCGGCGATCGGCCAGAAGATGCCAGGCCCGCTTGCCGACGCCCTGAAACGCAGCGATATCGCCGACGCTACCAAGGCGTTGCGCGCTGCCGCCGAAACAGGCACACTCATCGGAGCTGCCTGTATCGGCACTTTCATCCTGGCCGAAACCGGCCTGCTCGACCACAGGCGGTCAACGACAACCTGGTGGCTGGCGCCGATGTTCCGGCAACTTTACCCACAAGTGCGGCTCGATGCCGCGCGCATGCTGATCAATGACGGGCAGTTCGCAACCGCCGGAGCCGCACTCGGCCACATCGATCTCGCTTTGATGATCATTCGCCAGACAAGCCCGGAACTCGCTGCGCTGACGGCGAAATACCTCATCGTCGACAGCCGGCCATTGCAATCGGCCTATGCGATCTCCGACCACCTTGCCCATTCCAACCCGCTGGTCGAACGCTTCGAACGCTGGGCGCGCGACCATCTCGCCGCTGGGTTCAATCTCGACGAAGCAGCCACGGCACTCGGCGCCAGCAAGCGCACGCTGTCGCGACGGGTCAACGACGTGCTCGGCAAGACGCCGCTGTCCTATTTTCAGGATCTGCGCGTCGAGCAGGCCGTGCATTTGTTGAAAACCACATCCGACAGCGTCGACGAGATCGCCGCGAAGGTCGGCTATAGCGAGGGGGTGACGTTGCGCAATTTGCTGCGCCGGCGGCTGCGCAAGGGTGTGCGCGAAATCCGCACCGCCAACTGATCCACCGCCAACGCAATTCTGCCCCTCCCGCGAAGCCCGAATCCGCCTATAGTGCCCCATGCCCATTCGCCAGCTTTCCGAAACGATGATCAACCAGATCGCCGCCGGCGAAGTCATCGAGCGTCCGGCCAGCGTGGTCAAGGAGCTGGTCGAGAACGCGCTCGATGCCGGCGCTTCGCGCGTCGAAATCGTCACGGCAGGCGGCGGGCTCAATCTGATCCGCGTCACCGATGACGGTTCCGGCATCGCCGAGCGGGAGCTGGCGCTGGCGATTGCCCGCCACTGCACCTCCAAGCTCACCGAGGATATCAACGACATCCGCTCGCTCGGCTTTCGCGGCGAGGCGCTGCCGTCGATCGGCTCGGTGTCGCGGCTGTCGATCCGCTCGCGCACGGCATTGGGAGACAGCGCCGCCGAAATCGGCATCGAGGGCGGCCGCGTCCTGCCCGTCAGGCCGGCGGCGGCCAATCGGGGAACCACGGTCGAGGTGCGCGACCTGTTCTTCGCCACGCCGGCGAGGCTGAAATTCATGAAAGGCGAGCGCGCCGAAAGCTCGGCGATCAGCGATGTCGTCAAGCGCATCGCCATCGCCTTTCCGGCCGTGCGGTTCACGCTGGCCGGTTCCGACCGCTCGACGCTGGAATTGCCGGCGACCGACGACAGTCAGGAAGGCAGCCTGCGTCGCGTCGCCCAGGTGATGGGAGGCGAGTTTCCCGACAATTCCATTGCCATCGACGCGATGCGCGAAGGCGTGCATCTGACCGGCCATGTGTCGATCCCGTCCTTCACCCGCGCCAATGCGCTGCAGCAATATGCCTATGTCAACGGCAGGCCGGTGCGCGACAAGCTGATCGCCGGCGCCATCCGCGGCGCCTTCGCCGATGTGCTGCCGCGCGACCGCCACGCCGTAACGGTGCTGTTCCTTTCGCTCGATCCGGCCATCGTCGACGTCAATGTCCACCCGGCCAAGGCCGATGTGCGCTTCCGCGACCCGGGCCTGGTGCGCGGGCTGATCGTCGGCGCCATCCGCCAGGCCCTGGCGGACGCCGGCATCCGCTCGGCCACGACCGGAGCCGCCGGCATGATGGCGGCGTTCCGGCCGGGCGCCGCACCCTACAATCATGGCGGCCCGGCCAACGGCCATCGCAGCTACGAAGCAGCATTCCACGCATCCGGCTCCGCCGGTTTCGACCCCTCGCGCTCGCCGCAGCGGCCTCTCGACATGCAATTCGAAGGCTCTGGCTTTGAACGCGCCGGCGCAAGGCATGGCGGCTTCGGTGAGCCCGGCCAGGCCGCGTTCGATACCGGCCCTCTTGCCAGCGCCGATGCGCGCGCCGGGCAGAGCGAGGCGGCCGAGACGCTGCTTGGCACGGTGCTGGGTGCCGCGCGCGCCCAGGTGCACGAGAATTACATCGTTGCCCAGACCAGGGATTCGCTCGTCATCGTCGACCAGCACGCGGCGCATGAGCGGCTGGTTTATGAAGCCCTGAAGAACGCCCTGCATTCGCGCCCCGTGCCCTCGCAGATGCTGCTTCTGCCCGAGATCATCGATCTGCCGGAAGAGGATGCCGAGCGGCTCGCCATGCATTCTGAGACATTGGCCCGCTTCGGCCTGGGCATTGAGCGTTTCGGCCCGGGCGCCGTTGCCGTGCGCGAGACGCCCTCGATGCTGGGCGAAACCAATGTCCCTCAATTGGTGCGTGATCTCGCCGACGAGATCGCCGACAACGACACGATCGAAACGCTCAAGGAGCGGCTGGACAAGATCGCCGCCACAATGGCCTGCCACGGCTCGGTGCGTTCCGGCCGCCTGCTCAAGGCCGAGGAGATGAACGCGCTGCTGCGCCAGATGGAGGCGACGCCGGGTTCGGGCACGTGCAACCATGGCCGCCCAACCTATATCGAGCTCAAACTGGCGGACATCGAGCGGCTGTTCGGTCGGCGGTAGGTGTGCCCTCCGACCGCCAACACCAAGGCCCGATGCCCCACGTCAGTTCTTTTTCTGATATTTCCTGGTCGCGCGATTGAAGACGTAGTCCGTCGTGTAGCCGGCGCCGCCACCGCGAAAATTCACCGAAATGATGTCCTTGCCGTGCTCCACCGACTTCTGAACGTTCATGTAGATGGGCGTCATCAGCATGCCCGCATTGCAATCATCGTCATCGAAGCGGATTTGCTGGACGACCTTGCCGGTGCTCTTTTTGATCACCTGCATTTTCGTCATGCAAATACTGGCGCTGGTGTTCGCATAAACGCCGGCAAACCTGTCGGCGGCGGTCTCGGCCCAGAAGGGAATCTCGACGGTCCCGACGATCTTTGCGTCGCCGGTGTCATCAAGGCTCGCGACCTTCTTGAGAATGACGGGCAATTCGTCGGCGCCCTTGCTCAAGCTTCCCGTCGCGCCGTCCGCGTTGACATCAAGGACGATCGGGCATCCGGCGGTGTCGACCGGCGTCTTTGACCCCATTACCATGACCCGTAGAATTCCTTGTCATCCGCGATCTCGCAAAGCGAGACTTTGGTGCCGTTGACGGTGCCATACACTGCGATCGGCCTCTGTTCCGTGTCGCGGAAGTAACTTCCCTGGACGGTAATGCCGCTGCCAAAACTGTCATATCTCTGCAGCGACAAATGGACCGGATCGGGCCCGATGGTTCCTTCGTAGTTTTCGACGTGATACCAGCCCGCAACGGCTTCCCCGGTCAGCGACAAAACGCAAAAGAGCGCCGATATGAGCAGTTTTCCCATTCCGTCCCCCCAGTGAAAGCGGCTCACCATAACGGCCCTTCCTCCGGGTGTCTGCATGCTGGCGGATAAGGTTTCGGATTTGATTCCGCAAACGCCTCCAACCTTCTGTTTTACCTCTTCAAATTCACCACGATGACGCCGCCCAGCGCCAGCGCGCCGCCGAGGATGCCGAGCAGCGTCGGCACTTCACCCAACCAGAAGAAACCGATCAGGGCGGACATGGGCGAGACCAGATAGAGAAAGTTCGACGCACGCGCTGCCGGCAGGCGCGACAGAGCCGTCGCCCAGGCCGCATAGGCAATCAGGCTCGGCACGATGCCGAGATAGATGACGGCGCCGAGACCGGCGGCGTTGGCGACAGCCGCCTGCTGAAAGGCGGCAGGCAGGAAGGGTGCCAGACAGAGCGCGCCGAGCACCATGTTGGACGCCGCGATGGTCAGCGGATGGTGGCGGGCAAACAGCGGCTTCTGGACGATGGTGTTGACGGCCGAGCAGAGCGCGGAGCCGAGCACCAGCAGTGCGCCGGCATTGAAGTGCAAGCCATGGCCGTCGGCCACGGCGATGATGCCGATGCCGGCGAAGGAGATGGCCGTACCAAGCCAGGCTAGAGGCGAGAAACGCTCGCCCAGAAGCGCCATCGCCATGATGGCGGTGAAGATCGGGCTGACATTGATGATGAAGCCGGCGGCTCCCGCCGAGACGGTCAGTTCGCCGAAATTGAGCATGGCCGTATAGAGCGCGACGAAAATGGCGCCGCCAAAGGCGAAGCGCCACAATTCGCCGACCTTGGGCAGCGCCGGGCGCTTGGCCGCAAGGAAGATCGCCGCCGGCACCGCGGCGATGGCAAAGCGCAGGGCACCGAGTTCCAGCGGCTGGAAGGCGGCAAGGCCGGCACGGATCGCCGGAAAGGCGGACGCCCAACCGACAACCGTCAACGCCACGGCGATGGCGGCGGTGGTGTCCATCCGCTGTGTCTGATTCAACGTGCCCGTCATCGCACTCATCTCACTGTCCTCGTGTTCTTCGTCTTGAAAGCCACAAAACGCCCTTTCCCGCTTGTTGACAAACGACCAAATCGAGGATCACCTGTGACTATGGATCACAGCTCGGACACAATGGTGCCGCTCGAAACCCTGCGTGCCTTCGATGCGGCGGCGCGTACAGGCAGTTTCTCGGCGGCGGCCGAAAAGCTCAACATCACCCATGGCGCGGTCAGCCGGCAGATCGCCAAGCTCGAGGACTGGCTGGGGCTGAAGGTGTTCGATCGCGGCGCGCGCGGGGTGACGCTGACGATCGAGGGCAACCGGCTGCATCTGCGCACGTCCGAGGCTTTCGCGCTGATATCGACCCATTCCGACCGCTGGGTCGAGCCGCGCGGCACGGCGGTGGTGCGGCTGACCTCGATCCCCTCGGTGAGCGGGCTATGGCTGATGCCACGCATGGCGGCCCTGGAGAACAATCCCACCAAGCTGCGCATCGTGCTCGATGTCGACATCCGCCAGGCCGACCTTGCCGATGAGGGCATCGATCTGTCGATCCGCTGCGGCCGCGGCGGCATTCCGGGCCGCGTCTCGGTGCAGCTTTTCGAGGAGCATGTCTTCCCTGTCGCCTCGCCGGAGCTTGCACGCGAGATCGGCCGCGGCGATCCGGCCCGGCTGCTCAAATTCCCCCTGATCAACGATTCGGACGCCTCAGGCTGGCGCGCCTGGTTCGCGGCACAAGGCATGGATTACCGTCCGCGCCCACAGGACAGGCGCTTCGAGGACTATAATCTGGTGCTGGACGCCGCCGCCTACGGGCTCGGCATCGCTTTGGCACGTCCGCCGCTGACCGGGCATCAGCTGAAATCGGGCCGCATCACCGCGGTCGAAGAGCGCACCGCGCTCAATCCGGTATCCTACTGGCTCGACCGGCCAATGGGACGGCCACGCACGGCCGCGGCCGATCTCGCCCGCCGCATCGCGCGGCAGGCCGGACTGGCGCCCGAGAAGATCGAAGCGTTTATCGAGGCGGAGCGATCGGTCTCCAGGCCGGCCGCCCCATCACCGGTTCGCAACCAACCGGTTCGCAACTCAGCGCAGCAGCAACAGAACGAACCCGAAGATCACGGTTGCCAATAGACCGGTCATGATCGAAACAAAGCCGATCCTCACCAGCAGGCGCTCGGGGTTCGGCGCCGCACCACCGGATTGAATGCCCGGCCTTCGCTGTCCCGCCGGAGCACCCAGGGCGGCGGCATTCTTCGGGACCGGAACCTGCGGTGGAATAAACGACAGCAAGGACACTCCCGCAGCCCTGGCGGGAGCGTTGTCGTTGGCGGTTGCGGTGGGTGGCAAGGCGCCTCGCCGCGTTTCGGTTTGAGGCGCCGCTTTCCTGGCCACGACGGTTGCCAAAGCCGCCTCGTCCCTCGTCTCGATCTGCGCCTGATAGGCCTCAACGATGCCAGCCGACGCAATCTGCTGCGATTTGACGGCCATTGGCGCCGCTGGCATTGCCAACAGGGCCGGAGCCGTACGTTCCGCGAACAGGGACGGTGCCGGGGGCTGGACCAGTTCCCTGACCAGGGCCGTCCTGACCGGATCTGCCTTTGCCAACGGCACGGGTTGCGGCGTCATCGCCTCCTTGAGCAAGGAAGCCAGGCGGGCGGAAGAAATATCCATCATGCCCCCGATCAAAGCGCTTTTCAGCCTCTCGTAGCGCCTCAGCATTGTCCGAGGCTTGTCGCGAGCTTGACCTGGCCGGAGATTTGTGGCGATGAAATCTCCATGAACCTCGGCACCACCGCATGATGAACCGTTTCGAAGGCCCGGGCGGCAAGGAAGCCCGCATCCGCTACCTCGATGGCGATTTCCAGGTCACCAGCCCCGGCTCGTTCGTGCGCTGCGCCGTGACCGGGGAAAACATCCCATTGGACGAGCTGAAATACTGGAGCGTCGCCAGGCAGGAGCCCTACGTCAACGCCGCCGCCTCGCTGCGCCGCGAAATCGAAGTGCATCCGGAGCTGCGCAAGCGAAGCTAGAATGGTTCATCGTTTCACGCCGAACCGTCCCAGCTCTTTGTTTTGACGCAATTCCCAAGGGAAGCGCTACACGCTTCTCCCGGGAAAACCGCTTCACACTTTTCCTTGTTCTAGCCTCTCAGCTTGCGCTGCCGCCAGGCATCGAGCGTTTCCTCGATGATGCGTTCGGGCACGTGGTCGAGCTCGAAAACCGTGTCGATTTCCAGCACGTCGAGACCGTCGAGAAAGCCCTGCGGGGCGCCGTGACGCAACCGGGCGGCGTCCTTGGCGGTGGTGATGAGGCCGAGGCCTTCGGTGCGTGCCGTCGCCGCCAGTTCGGCAAGCTCGTCCTCGGCGTAGAAATGATGGTCCGGAAAGGGCTTTGAAAGAACAACTTCGCCGCCGGCCTCGCGCACCGTGTCGAAGAATTTGTCGGGATGGCCGATGCCGGCGAAGGCCAGGAAGCGCTTGCCGGCAAGCCTTGTCTTGCTGCTGGGCTCCGTATGGGCCTCGAAGATCGGTCGGCCGGCGCGGGCCGCCTGGCGCACCACGGCGTCGGCGGCGGTGCCCTCGCCCATCTTCAGCAGCCCACTGGTGAAGACCAGCTGGTCGACGACCCTGGCCCTGAGCGGGCCGCCCGGAATGACGCGGCCATTGCCGATCCCGTAGCGGGCGTCGACGACGACCAGCGCATAATCGATGTGGATGCGCGCGCTCTGAAACCCGTCATCCATGATCAGGAAATCGCAGCCGTGCCTTTCCAGCAGCAGCCGGGCGCCGGCGGCGCGGTTCGGCGTCACGGCCACAGGCGCGTGTTCGGCCAATAGCAGCGGCTCGTCGCCAACATGCCTGGCGCTGTCATGACTGATATCAACGACATGCGGTTCGGCGAAGGAGCCGCCATGGCCGCGCGACAGGAAACCGGGCTTCAGCCGCATGCGCCTGGCCTGTTCGGCGAGCGCGATGGCGACCGGCGTCTTGCCGGTGCCGCCGACGGTGAAATTGCCGACGCACAGAACCGGCGCCTCGATCTTCTCGCGCCGGGCCCGCCGCATGCCGCGGCCGGCTACGAGCGCATAGACGGCCGACAGCGGCGACAGCGCCAGGACTTTCCAGTCCGGCTCTTCCCACCAGAATGGTGGTGCTTCAGAGGCCACCTTAACGCCCGTTCGCGCCCTTCAGGCGCGACTTGACGACCAGCGGCTGGATATAGGGTTCGAGCGATTTCAGCGTGCGCGCCAGCGCGCCGCGCATCTCATCGACGGTCGCGACCCCTGCCGCCATCATCTCATGGCGCGCCACTTCGTTGGTCAGAAGGAAGTTGACGGCGCCGGCCAGCATGTCTCGATCGCGCACCAGCTTGGCGCCGCCGCTGTCGATCAGCCGCTGATAGGCTTCGCGAAAATTCTGTACATTGCGGCCGGCAAGAACCGCGGTGTCGAGCATGGCCGGTTCGAGGGGATTCTGGCCGCCCTCGGAGGTCAGCGAGCGGCCGACGAAGGCGATCTCGGTCAACCGGAGATAGAGGCCCATCTCGCCGATCGTATCGCCGAGCAGGATATCGGTGTCGGGTCCGATACGATCGCCCTTGCTGCGCCGCGCGATCTTCAGCCCCATGCCCGAAATCTGCGCGGCAAGGGCCTCGGCACGATCGGGATGGCGCGGCACGACGATGGTCAGCAGGCCGTGGTGGCGCTTGTGCAGCGTGGCGTGGACCTCCGCCGCGACCACCTCCTCGCCATCATGGGTCGAGATCGCCGCCCAGGTCGGACGGCCGCCGATCTGCCGCTGCAAGTTGGCCAGCGCCCGTTCGTCGACAGGAGGCGGGTTGGTGTCGACCTTGAGGTTGCCCGACACCGTGACCGGGCGGGCACCCAGCGCGCGGAAACGTTCGCCGTCGACATCCGACTGGGCAACGACATGGGCAAGGTTCTCAAACAGAGCCTCGGCGATGTTGGCGCGCTTTTTCCAGGAGCTGAACGAGCGGTCGGAAAGCCTGCCATTGACCAGCACCTGCGGCACATGGCGCGCGCCAAGCTCGAGGATGGTCATCGGCCAGATTTCCGATTCGGCGATGATCGCCAGGTCCGGCCGCCAGTGATCGAGGAAGCGGCTGACCGCCGGCTTCAGGTCGAGTGGCACATATTGGTGGATGATGCGGTCGCCGAGCCGCTCGTCGGCAACCTGGGCCGATGTCACGGTGCCGGTCGTCAGCACGATGTTGACGCCATAGTCGAGAATGCTTTCGACCAAGGGCACGACGGCTATGGTTTCGCCGACGCTCGCGGCATGGATCCAGATAACAGGCCCTTCGGGGCGAGGACGCCCAGCGACGCCGTAGCGCTCGCGGCGGCGGTTGCGGTCTTCCTTGCCGCGCGAGGTGCGCCAGGCGACATACGGCCCGACCAGCGGATAGGCCGCGGCACCTGCGAAACGGTATGCCCCCAACATGGCACGCGCCCAGCGGCCACTCATCGCCGGCCATCCACGAGACGGTAGGCCTCGGCGGTCGCGGCGTTGAGCGCGGTCGTGATTTCCTGGCGCTTGCGCTCCATTTCGGCGTCATCGGCGTCCGCCGCCACAAAGATCGGCTCGCCGATGGTCACCGCGGAACGGCCGAATGGCAGGTTGATGGTGGTCTTGTCCCAGCTTTTTTCCAGCACCTTGCGGCGGCTGGTGGCAATGGCGACAGGCAGGAGCGGCCGGCCCGAGAGGCGCGCCAGGAGAACGATGCCGAGCCCTGCGTCGCGCGGCGTGCCGTGAGGAATGTCTGCAATCATGGCGACGTTCTTGCCAGCCGTGAGCGACTTTTTGAGGGCGATCAAAGCCTTGGCCCCGCCCTTGTCGAGATGCCTGGCATTGTCACGGCCGCCCGAACCGCGCACCGCCTCGATGCCGAATTTCTCCAGCATCAGTGCGTTGAGCTCGGCATCGGCGCTGCGCGACACCATGGCGACCAGCGGTTTGCGCTTCGGATAATAGGCTGGCGTCAAAAGATGTTGGCCGTGCCACAAAGCGATGATGCCGGGCTCGAATTCGGCGTAGGCACCGCCCGAAAAGCGCGCCGATCCGGCGACCAGCGGGCTGGTCAGGCGAACCAGGCGCACGAACTGGGCAAGCAGGCTGGCAATGGCGTTCTTGACGAATCGCGACTGCGCGAGCGGTTCGCGTATCTTGCGCCAGAAGGTCTTGGTCGTGCGTCTGCCGCCCCTGCCCTTGGGCGCGGCGTCGCTGGCTGGCCCTTTCGCCAGGTCCTGCTCCATCGAAGTCAACCGGCGTCCTTGCTGTCGGGATCCAGCAGGCGGTGCAGATGAACGACGAAATAACGCATATGGGCATTGTCCACGCTGGCTTGCGCCTTGGCTTTCCACGCTGTGTGCGCGGATTGATAGTCTGGATAGATGCCGACAATGTCGAGCCCATCGAGATCGCGGAACTCGGTACCCCCAAGTTTCTTCAGTTCGCCGCCGAACACCAGATGCAAAAGCTGTATCTTACCGTCTTCCGCGGTCATGTCGGTCCTTCACATATTGTGAGTTTGTGACAGGTCTAGACCAAAGCCGCCGACTTTGGAACCTTCGAAAATGCTTTCACGCATCCAGCCCGGCGATGACGTCGACGAGCACCGCCAGCAATTCACCGCTGCCGGCGGCGAGCGCGCCGTGGCGGGTCACCTCCCCGGCATAGAGCGGCGCGCGGCCATTCGGGTCGAGCAATTGGCCGCCGGCCTCGCGCAGGATGAGATCGGCGGCGGCAATGTCCCAGTCATGCGCGTTCGGCTTGACGAAGGTGGCGTCGAGCGTGCCGTTGGCGATCATTGCGAGCCGATAGGCCAGCGACGGGCTGTAGGGCGCCCGTGTCAGCCGCTTCTGCCAGCCGGCCGGCACCAGGTCGATCAACTGCTTCAACCCTGATATCTCGGCCTTGTCGCCAAGCGCGCGCACGGCGATGCGCTTGCCGCTGCGGAACGCGCCCTGGCCGGGCAGCGCCCAGTAGGTTTCGTCCATTGCCGGGCATTCGAGCACGCCGGCGAGCGTGCGGCCCTGCTCGACGACGGCGACGCTGACGCACCAGGTGCGCTGGCCTTCCAGGAAGCCGCGCGTGCCGTCGATCGGATCGACGACGAAGGTGCGGCGCGCCGAAAGCCGCGCCGGATCGTCGACCGTCTCTTCCGACAGCCAGCCATAGTCCGGCCGCGCCGCCAGCAGGGTGCCGCGCAGATAGGCGTCCGCCGCATGGTCGGCTTCGCTGACCGGCGAGGTGCCGCCCTTCATCCAGACTTGCGGGCTGTTGCCGAAGTAGCGCATGGCGATGAGACCCGCTTCGCGGGCAGCATCCTGCAGCAGCGGCAGATCCCCAGCGGCGTCAGAAAGGGCACCGGCGGTGATCGGCTCAGGCTCCGGCAAGGGTCATGCCTTCGATCAGGAGCGTCGGTGCGGCGGTGCCGAAATTGCGGTCGAGGTCATCAGCCGGCACCATGTTGAGGAACATCGTCTTCAGGTTGGAGGCGATGGTGACCTCGGCGACCGGATAGGCCAGTTCGCCATTCTCGATCCAGAAGCCGGAAGCGCCGCGGCTGTACTCGCCTGTCACCATGTCGACACCCTGGCCGAACACCTCGGTGACATAGAAACCGGTCTTGAGCGACTTGATCAGATCCTCGGGCGAGCGCTCGCCCGGCTCGATGGCGAAATTGGTGGAGGACGGCGAAACGGAGGAGCCGCTGCGCGATCCGCGCCCGTTGGTGATCAGTCCCAGTTCGCGCGCCGCCGAAGTCGACAGGAACCAGTGGTTGAGCACGCCCTTGTCGATCATGAGAAGCTTTTCGCCCTCGACGCCTTCGCCGTCGAAGGGACGCGAGGCCTGACCACGCGGCCTGAGCGGCTCGTCGGTGACGGTGATCGCGGATGCGGCTACCTGCTTGCCCATCATGTCGCGCAGGAACGAGGTCTTGCGCGCGACCGAGGCGCCATTGATGGCGCCGGCAATATGGCCGGCGATGCCGCGCGCCACGCGCGGATCGAACACCACGTCGATCGGTCCGGTCGCCGCCTTGCGCGCGCCAAGCCTGCGCACGGCGCGCTCGCCGGCCTTGCGGCCGATATCCGCCGGCGCGTCGAGATCGGCAAAATGCTGGCGCGAGGAGAATTCATAGTCGCGCTCCATGCCAGTGCCTTCGCCGGCGATGACGCTGGCCGAGCGCGAGAAACGCGAGCCGACATAGTGGCCAAGGAACCCGTGCGAGGTGGCCAGCACCAGGCCGCCAAGACCGGCACCGGCGCTGGCGCCGGCCGAATTGGTCACGCCCTTGACGGCAAGTGCTGCCTCATCCGCCGCAAGGGCTGCTTCCTTCAACTGGTCGGCGGACACTTCGGTGGCATCGAACAGGTCGAGATCACGCGTTTGCCTTGCCAGCAGCGCCGGATCGGCCAGCCCCTGATACGGGTCCTCGGGCGAGACTTTCGCCATGGCCACGGCGCGCTCGGCAAGCGCTGCCGGGTCGGACGCAGCGGTGGCCGAGACACTGGCCACCCGCTTGCCGACAAAGACGCGCAGCGCGACATCCTCGCTCTCGGATGATTCCGTGCCCTCGACCTTGCCGAGCCGCACCGAAACACCAGTCGAGCGGCCGCGCACGGCAACCGCGTCGGCGGCATCGGCGCCAGCCTTTTTGGCAGCTTCGACCAGGGCCGCGACACGGTCGGTCAACTTTGCTGCATCAAGCGTATCGGTCATGCCTGTGATCCTGCTGCTACGGCCAGCCCATGGCCGCCGCCCACCATCTATTGTTCCAATCCGGCTTGTGCAATGGCGAAGGCCGGAATCAGTGGATCGATCGCAGGTGTCGGCGCCAGCTTCTTGGCGGGCGGATCAAGGACAAAGCCGGTAGCCGGTCGGTTCACGGCTCGGCCACGGGCGTCCAGATCACATCCTCGATCTTTCGGGCACCGGTCGCCAGCATCGCCAGCCGGTCGAAGCCGAGCGCGATGCCGCTGGCCTGCGGCATGATGGCAAGGGCGGCGAGAAAATCCTCGTCCACCGGGTAACGTTCGCCATAGATGCGCTCCTTCTCGTCCATCTCGAGGATGAAGCGCCGACGCTGTTCTTCAGCATCGGTCAGTTCGCCAAAGCCGTTGGCGAGCTCGACACCGCAGCAATAGAGCTCGAAGCGCTCGGCGACGCGGGCATCGCGCGGGCTCGGCCGGGCCAGCGCCGCCTCGGCGACCGGATACTCACACAGGATGGTCGCGCGCCCCTGCCCCAGGTTGGGCTCGATCTTCTCCACCATCACCCGGCTGAACAGGTCGGCCCAGCTGTCGTCAGGCGCGGTTCGCAGGCCGGTTTTGGTCAAGGCGGCGTAGAGCGCGTGCCGGTCGGTGCCGCCATCAGCGGCGACGGTGGCCAGCAAATCGATGCCGGCATGTCGGGTGAAGGCATCCGCCACCGTCAGCCGTTCGGGCTCGGCGAAGGGATCGCAATCACGGCCCCGGAAGGAAAAGCGCATCGCCCCTGCCCTCGTCGCGGCCAGCGCCAGCAGATCGGCGCAATCGCGCATCAGGCTCTCATAGGTCTCGCCCGCCCGGTACCATTCGAGCATGGTGAATTCGGGATGGTGCAAGGGGCCGCGTTCGCGATTGCGGTAGACCGGACCGAGGCTGAAGATCCTGGGTTCACCGGCGGCGAGCAGCTTCTTGCAGGCGAATTCCGGCGAGGTGTGGAGATAGAGCGGCGCGCGCGCGCCATCCGGGCCGACCGCCTCCGTGGCGAAAGCCGCCAGATGCGCCTCGTTGCCGGGCGAGACCTGCAAGGCCGATGTTTCCACCTCGATGAAATCGTTGCGGGCAAACCAGTCGCGCAGGGCAGCAGTCAGGCCATTGCGCAGCAGCAGGCGCGGGCGGCGATCGGCGTGGACATGCGGCGTCCACCAGGGTGAAGCGGCGGTCATGAGCGGATTGAAGACGTGCTGGTGCGGGCAATGTCAGTTTGCAGCAGGGGCTGGCGGTTCGCGCCAAGATGCGCTACCAGCGCCGCACAAGCCGGCAAACGCCCGTCAACTCTCGCAGGATTTAAAACCGTGGTGAAAGTCATCGCCAGTTCGCTCCGCAAAGGCAATGTCGTCGACAAGGACGGCAAGCTTTATGTGATCCTCTTTGCCGAAAACATCCACCCAGGCAAGGGCACGCCCGTGACGCAGCTCGACATGCGCCGCATCGGCGATGGGGTGAAGGTTTCGGAGCGCTACCGCACCACCGAGCAAGTGGAGCGCGCCTATGTCGAGGAGCGCGAGCACACCTTCCTCTATGCCGACGGCGAAGGCTATCACTTCATGAACCCGGAGACCTACGACCAGGTGGCGGTGACGGAAGCCGTGGTGGGCGACGCGGCCCCCTATCTGCAGGAAGGCATGCCGGTGCAGATCTCGCAGTTCAACGGCATCGCGATCGCCCTTGTGCTGCCGCAGCGCGCCACCTTCGAAGTGGTCGAAACCGAGCCGACGACCAAGGGCCAGACGGCGTCATCGTCCTACAAGCCCGCCGTGCTCTCCAACGGCGTGCGCACCGCCGTGCCGCCGCACATCGCGCCGGGCACCCGCGTGGTGGTGATGACCGCCGATGGGGCTTATGTGGAGCGGGCGAAGGACTGAGGGGTTTGGTGCGTCGGCGAAGCATAACTCTTTGAAACAGTTTTCGCGGTGCCATTGCAGGAAATGAGGATGCGGACGTTCTAGCTGTCGGCGAGGCGGAAGCGCGCGCCCAGTCCTGTTTACGAACCCTTGCACGCTTTCAAGGTCATTGACCTGCCGAGATCAAGATTTCCAAACCATGGGAAAGGCTGATCAATCCACGATCGAACATCCAATGCAGGCGCTCGAAGCCCCCTCACCCAGCCACCCTCTTCCCGCGCTTTCCCTTCCCGCCCCGCGCCTCCACCACCCTCTCAACCTCGCGCTTTAGCTGATCCTTGATATCAGCCGTCTCGCTCATCAATGCGTCGATCTTCAGGAAATCGAGCACGCGGTATTTTGACACTGCCGGGCGGACCAATATGTCGGGGCGGCATTGTTTCAGCTTGTTGGCGATGATCGACTGCATCATCAGCTGCGTGGCGCCGAACATCAGGTCGACGGAGGTGGGCTGCTTGCGGTCGACCTCTTCGGGCGCGCCGACGACGTCGACGCCGATGATGATGTCGGCGTCGTTCTCGATCAGGTCGAATGGCACGGGATTGTAGATGCCGCCATCGATCAGCAGCCTGCCGTCGCGCATCACCGGGCGGAACACGGCGGGAATGGCTGCCGAAGCGGCCAGGGCGGAATGCAGGTCGCCATCCGCGAACACGGCCAGCTTATGGCCGAAGTAATCGGTCGCCGTCACCTTCAGCGGAATTTTCAGCTCGGCGAAGGTTTCGGGAATGGCCTCGGGCAGAAACGCCTTCAGGATACGCTCGACATTGAACTGGCTGACACGGATGCCGTTCTGCATGGCTTCGGCGATCGTGCCCGGACGAGCGCGCCACATACGGCTCGCCACCTCGGCGCGCCGGCCGAGGATCGAGCGGGCGTAGTCATGGATATCCTTGCCGGTCATGCCCGCGGCCATGCCGGCACCCATGATGGCACCGATCGACGAACCGGCGATCGCTACCGGCTTGATACCGAGTTCGTCCAGCACCTCGATGACATGGATATGCGCCAGCCCGCGCGCGCCGCCGCCGCCGAAAGCTATGCCGAAAGTCGGGCTCATCCCTTGCCGGCCCCCGCCAGCGGAGGTCCGACCACCATGATGGTCGGCTCGGCCGTCAGCAGCTTTTTCGCAGCCGCCTTGACCTGGTCGAGCGTCACCGCGTTGATGTAACCGGCGCGGCGCTGCATATAGTCGATGCCGAGATCGTCGAGCTGCAATTCAACCAGCGTCGCGGCGATGGAACTCGATGAGTCCAGATTGTTGATGGCATAGGCGCCGATCAGGTATTTCTTGGTCGCCGCGAGTTCCGCCTCGGTCGGACCGTTCTCGGCCAGTTGCTTGACGACATCGCGCACGATGCCGAGCGTCTCGGCCGCGCGGTCGGAGCGCGTTCCGGTGGTGACAATCAGCGCGTTGGCATGATCCTGGTTGACCAGCGAGGAGTTGACGCCATAGGCCAGCCCGCGCTTTTCGCGCACCTCCTGGAACAGGCGCGACGTGAAGGTGCCGCCGCCGAGGATCTCGTTCATCAGCACCGCCGGGAAGAAATCCGCCGACTTGCGCTTCACGCCGGGCCAGGCGAGTTGCAGCGAGGTCTGCGGCAAGTCGTAATTGACTTCCAGATGCTGCGCCAATTTGGGCTCGATATCGGCGACAGGCGCGAGCGCCTGGTTCTGTGGCAGGTCGCCGAACACCATGTCGAGCTTCTTCTTCAGCGTTTCGGCGTCGATGGCGCCCACGACGGCGATATGAAGGCCGCTGCGGGCGAACACCGCCTTGTGCAGGGTCTTCAGATCATCCTGAGTGATGGCCGCTATGCTCTTCCTGGTACCCTGGTCCGAGCGCGAATAGGGGTGGTCGCCATAGACGGCACGCGCCCATTTGTTCTGCGCCACCGTGTCGGGGTCGTTCTCGTTGGCGATGATGCCGGACAGGATCTGGGCGCGGATGCGATCGATCGGCGCCTGGTCGAAGCGCGGCTCGTTGACCGCCAGCCGCAGCAGGTCGAACGCCTCGTCGCGCTGCTCGGCCAGCATGCGCATCGAACCATAGATGCCGTCGCGGCTCTCGTCGAAGCTCATCTCGGCTCCGGCATCGTCGAGCTTGATCTGGAAGGCTTCCGAATCGAGCGGGCCGGCACCCTCGTCGAACAGGCCGGTCATCAGATTGGCCAGACCTTCCTTGCCCGGCGGGTCCTGTGTCGAGCCGCCACCGAAGACCAGGCGGACGGCAACGATCGGTACCGAATAATCCTCCACCAGCCAGGCCGTGACACCCTTCGACGAGGTGACGGACTGGATTTCCATGGCGCGGGCCGCAAGCGCCGGCAGGACCAGGAAGAGGATGGTGAGGAGCAGAGTGACCAGCGGAACGCCGATATGCATTGGCGACGATGTAGCAAGGTCGGCGCCGCCCCTCATCTGCCTGCCGGCATCCTCTCCCGGCAAACGGTCGGACGGACGCTCCAAGCGACGATTTCGCCAATCACCGGCTTTTGCGGTGCCAACGTCCATGAGGATCGAGTTCATCATCAATTCCCCGCCTGTTGCTGCGGCAAGAGATAGCCTGACGTCGAGCGAGCCAGCACCAGGTAGCGTGCGGCGACGGCCTTGACCTCGTCGGCCGTGACCTTTCGGATACGGTCCGGCCATTGCTGGACATCCTGCACATTGCCGCCGGTGGCGAGCGTCGAGCCATACATTTCGGCCATGGAGTCCTGTTTGTCGCGGGTAAAGACCATCGACCTGATATAGCGGTCCTTGGCCTTTTCAAGCTCATCGGGTGTGACGCCGTCGCTGGCGATGCGCGCCACCTCGGCATCGACCGCGGCCTCGACGTCGGCCAGCTTGGCGTCGCCGCGCGGCGCGCCAAAGACGGTGAAATTGGTGTCGTCGAGCATGGTGCCCTGGAAATACGCACCAGCATTGGACGCGATGCCCTGCTTGACCACAAGCGCCTGGTAGAGCCGGCTGCGGTTGCCGCCGCCGAGGATTTCGGCAAGCAGGTCAAGCGCCTCGGCCTCCCCCGGCTTGGCGGTGTGGTAGGATGGCACCACCCATTGCGTCGAGAAGCTCGGCACGCTGACGCGGGCGTCGGAGAGCGTGACGGTGCGCTTGGTGTTCTGCTCCGGCTCGACCGGGCGGACGCGCGGCGGCAGGTCCGGGCCGCGCGCCACCTTGCCATAGGTCTTCTCGGCCAGCGCCTTCACCGTCTCCGGTTCGACATCGCCGGCCACGATCAGCACGGCATTGTTTGGCCGGTAGTACTTGTCATAAAAGGCGGTGGCGTCGGTTCGGTTCAGCTGTTCCATCTCCTGCATCCAGCCGATGACCGGAATGCGATAGGGCTGGTTCTGCCACAGCGTGGCATCGACTTCCTCGTCGAGCACCGCCTGCGGATTGTTGTCGATGCGCGAACGGCGCTCCTCGAGGATGACATCGCGCTCGGTCTTGATGACATCATCCGTGAGGATGAGGTTGCGCATCCGGTCCGCCTCGAAGCCCATCATCTGCTCGAGCGCCGATGGCGCCACCGTCTCGTGGAAAGCGGTGTAGTCGTAGGAGGTGAAGGCGTTGTTGGAGCCGCCAATGTCGGAGACGGCGCGGTCGAACTCGCCGGCCGCGTGATTTGTCGTCGCCTTGAACATCAGATGTTCGAAGAAATGGGCGATGCCGGACTTGCCCGGCGGCTCGTCGGCGCTGCCGATCTTGTACCACACCATATGAGTGACGATCGGCGCGCGATGGTCGGGAATGACGACCACTTCCATGCCGTTGTCGAGCAGGAAGTCGGTGACCGTGCCATCATCGGCTGCAAGGGCGGGGCTGATCAGCGCCAGAGCGGTCGTCAGCAGCATTGCGCGCAGCCATTCAGGACGTTTCATCGATGGCTCCGGTTGTCATGACGGGACGATAGGCGGGGTTGCCAGCCGAGGCAAAGCGAATTTGTTCGTCATTTTGAAGGCGCCCGGCCTACCGTTTGACTTCGGAAGGGATCGCGAACGCGGGCGTATCATTCAGCCTCGATGAAACGGATCACGGTTTCACCGTAATTGCGCTCATCCAGCACGGAAAAGCCCGGGCCTGGTTCGAAGGGAACCGCCGCCGTCTCCTCGACCACGCACAGCGCGCCGGGGCGCAGCCAGCCGCCGGCTTTCGCCGACCGCAAGGCAAGCTCGCCAAGGCCCTTGCCGTAGGGCGGGTCGGCGAAGACGAGGCCAAACGGCGCCAGCGTGCCCGCCTCGCCAAGACCTGTCGCATCGCGACGAAAAATCTTGGTGCGGCCAGTCAGGCCGAAGGCCTCGACATTGTCGCGGATCAGGCCACGGCCTTCGGCCGATTCCTCGATGAAGACACCATAGGATGCCCCGCGCGACAACGCCTCCAGACCGAGCGCACCGGTTCCGGCGAACAGGTCGAGCACACGCGCGCCGTCCAATTGTTCGGCAAAACGATGCGCCAGCACGTTGAAGACGGCCTCGCGGGTGCGGTCGGTCGTCGGGCGGATGGCGCTGCTGCGAGGCGTCGCCAGCGGACGCCCACGAAACTCACCGCCGACGATTCTCATCGTGTCCGGGGACCCTTGGGGCCGCCGCGCGGCCGCTCACCGCCGCCGGCGCCGCCAGGACGCTCGCCGCGCGGCTTGCCGAACGGCTTGGCGCCTGCCGGTTTTCCGCCGGGTTTGCCATAGGACGGTTTGAACGACGCCTTGCGCGCCTTGGCGTCGGCCGCCTTGGCGGCATCGGCTTCCGCCCTGCCCTTGCCGATCGGCCGGGCACCAGGCGCCATCCAGACATTGGCCTTGCGCTGGCCGGGCGGCTCGATCGGCCGCTGCTCGCGTTCGGATTTCTTGCCGCCACGAGGTTTGTCGCCGAAGCCACCGCGCGGCTTGTCGCCAAAACTGCCGCGTGGCTTGTCACCAAAGCCACCACGCTCTGGCCTCGGACCGCGCTCGCCAAAGCTCTTTTCCGGCCTCTCGCTTCTGTCGGGGCTTGTCGACAGTTTGCCGAGCGCCTCGTCGCGGCTGCCTTCCCGGCGCTTGCGGTTCTTGATCAGCCCGCCCTCGCCGATCGGCCGGCGCTCGCCATCACGCGTGAATTTCGGCCGTTCGGGTTCCGGCTCGCGAACCTCAGTGCGCCGCACCGGCTTGTTGGAGAAGGGCTTTGTTATCTCGGCATCGAAATTGGCGCCGGATTCCTCCACCAGGCGTTCGCCAAGCTGGTCGCGCAACACGCGGCCCTTGATCTCCAGCACATGGCCTTCGGGAAGGTCCTCGAGCTGGAACGGGCCGTAGGAGATGCGGATCAGCCGCGTCACGTCGAGGCCGAGCGCGCCGAGGATGTTCTTCACTTCCCGGTTCTTGCCTTCGCGCAGGCCGATCGTCAGCCAGGCATTTGAGCCCTGCTCGCGGTCGAGGCTGGCTTCGATGGCGCCATAGAACACGCCGTCGACGGCAATGCCTTCGCGCAGCCCGGCAAGCGCGCTTTCCTCGACCTTGCCGTGGACGCGCACGCGGTAGCGGCGCAGCCAGCCGGTGGCCGGCAGTTCGAGCACGCGCGACAGGCCACCATCGTTGGTGAGCAGCAGCAGGCCTTCGGTGTTGATGTCGAGCCGGCCAATGGTCATCAGCCGTGGCAATTCGGCCGGCAGCACGTCGAAGACGGTCTTGCGGCCCTCGGGATCGCGGTTGGTGGTGACGACGCCAGCCGGCTTGTGAAAAAGGAACAGGCGTGTGCGTTCGATCGGCGGGATTTCCATGCCGTCGAGATGAATGATGTCGCCTGGCATGACATTGAACGCCGGCGATGTCAGCGCCCGGCCATTGACCTTGACGCGGCCGGCGGCGATCAGCTCCTCGGCATCGCGGCGCGAGGCAAGCCCGGCGCGCGCCAGCCGCTTGGCGATGCGTTCGCCGGCCTCTTCCGTGGCTTCGGCGGACCGTGGTCGCGGCTTGAAGCCACCTGATGCCCCTTGCGGCCGATCACCGAAGTCGCGCTTGGGACGATCGCTGAAGTCGCGCTTCGGACGGTCGGAAAAGTCACGCTTCGGACGATCGCCGAAATCACGCTTGGGGCGATCGAAACGCTTTTCGCCGCCCTCTGCTGAAGCGGCAACAGGACGGTCGCCACGCGGCGCGTAGGGTTTGCGTGGCCCTTCACGTTTTTCATACGGCTTGCGTTCGCCATCGGCCGCCGTCGGACGGTCGCCGCGTGGCGCATAAGGCTTGCGCGGTCCTTCACGCTTCTCATACGGCTTGCGCTCGCCTTCAGCCGCCATTGGCCGGTCGCCGCGCGGCGCGTAGGGCTTGCGTGGCCCTTCGCGCTTCTCATACGGCTTGCCCGCAGGGCGCGGCCCCTTGCTGAATGGCTTGTCGCCGCCCTTGAAGTCGCGCTTCGGGCGCTCGCCCTCGGTGGCCATCGGACGATCGCCGCGCGGCGCGTAGGGTTTCTTGGCGCCGAAGGATGGCTTGCCGCCCCTGTCGCCTCGCGGAGCCGCGGGTTTCTTGCCCGGACCTTTTTGGCGCGGAGATTTCTTGTCGTTGTCGTCCATGTGGCCTTCGTCCGTTTGCGCTGCTACATCGTGGCGCATCCTTTCGGGCGCGCAACGAACGCTGTAGCACTTTGATTTGGCGCATGATCTTTTCTGAAAATCGAGTCCGATTTTCAGGCCGATGCGCTCAATAACAGGATCATCAGAGTTTGTCAGGGAAAAGTGGAGGCCGGTATTTCCGGCAAGGCGAACGAAAATCAAAAGCTTGGCGTGGCGAGGAGATAATCGGAATGGAAACCGCGTGAAGCGGCCGGATTTCATGGCGGCGGCGCTGAAGGAGGCCGAAGCGGCAGCCTTGCGCGGCGAAGTGCCGGTCGGCGCCGTCATCGCCACGGGCAACACAATCGTGGCCAGTGCCGGCAACCGTACCCGCGAGCTGGCGGACCCGACGGCGCATGCCGAGATGCTGGTCATCCGCGAAGCGTGTGGGAAACTCTCAAGCGAGCGGCTTACCGGCCACGATCTCTATGTGACGCTGGAACCTTGCGCCATGTGCGCCGGCGCCATTTCCTTCGCCAGGCTGCGCCGTCTCTATTTCGGCGCCGAGGACGAAAAGGGCGGTGCTGTCGTCAACGGCGTGCGCTTCTTCGCCTCCCCGACGTGTCACCACACGCCCGACATCTATCCGGGTATGGCAGAGACCGAAGCGGCCCTGCTGCTCAAGGAATTTTTCAGGGAACGCCGCGACTGATGCCATGCCACCGAAAAGGCAGCGCGGGCCGTTCTTAGAGCGACGGCAGCCAATCGAACCAGCCGCCCTTCTTGCCTTCCGCCTGTTTCTTCAAACGGCGTTCCTTCTTGTATTCGTCCTCGCCGAGTTCGTTCTGTGGCGCGGTGTCCGATGCGACACGGTAGGCCAAGGGCGGCTCGCTCAAATACTTGCGCGTGTTCGGATCGCCCTGCTTGCTCACGGCGAGACGGCGCTGGATTTCAGCGGCGCGACCCTTGTCGGAGTCAGCGGGCGACCAAGCCGGCGGGTGGCTGGAACCAGACTCTGCCATAGCCTTTTTAACCGAAGCCGGATCCGTCTGCACGTCGTCAACGATCTCGGCCTGGTAGTTCGGATCATTCTGGTGGGCGGTGGCGTCGGCGCGCAAGCGCGCACGGCGCTGCTCGGGCGATTCGGGCCATTCGGCGCTTGCCGTCTCGATGCTGTCCTGCGGTGCAGGCAGGGCTTCCTTCTGTCCGGGAGCGGGCTTTACCAGGGTGGGGCGCGGCTTGTAGTCGATCGGATCCCTGCGCTTCGGCGCGAAGGAAACGGCGCCGGTGAGATCGCCGGCGAGCTGTTCGGCGGCAGTCTTGTCGGTGCCGTAGGTCGGAGAGCCCATGCAGCCGGACAAAGCGAGGCCCGATGCGACAAGCGGCGCCAGCAGCGCGAGGCGCGCATTATATCTCTCGGTCATGCCAAAAAGTCCCACTCTAGACAGCCTCTCGATCGCCACCGGTCTTGATGTCCGGCCCCCATCGTCCAAGCACTTGCGACGGAAATCCGGCGACAATTTGTCTTCCGGAGTTTCGCGTGTTTACCTCAACCGCTCGTTAAGGGCAACGCACGGGCGGATCCGCGCCGCCCGGCGTGGCATTTGTGCACCGATATGCCGCGCATTCCGGCTACGCCTGCCGTGATCCCAAAACCGCGGCACGCCCTCGGGCCAGGCCCGAGGGCGTGGTTTCGGGCGACATGCGTCAAAGCCGGCCGAGCGCCTGCAGTTCATGCAGCACGGCAGCGTCGCGCGCCGAGACATCGGGAAATGCAGGATCCTGGCCGACATCGGCCGTGTAGCGCCAGGAACGCGCGCATTTGACCAGACCGCGATCCTCGGCCTTCTCGACCACCACGGCGACGCCCTTGACGTCGTCGAGCGTGAAGGCACCTTCCGGCGCCTGGCCATGGGCAATGACGAGATCGCTGGTGATCGCCATCTCTGCCATGTCGACGTCCGAAATGGCCGCCTCAAGCGCCGCGTCGTTGATCGTGACCACCGGCACTGCCTCGAGCGAGGAGCCGATCACTTTCTGCGCCCGCGCGATCTCCAGCGCGCCGGTGACGACACGGCGGACCTGCCGCACCTTGCGCCATTTTTCCGCCAGCGCGTCATTCTTCCAATCCGCCGGGATTTCCGGGAACTGGTCGAGATGCAACGAAACGGCATCGGGATGGCGGTCGAGCCAGGCCTCTTCCATGGTGAAGGGCAGCATCGGCGCCAGCCATTTCACCAGGCAGTCGAAGAGATGGCGCACCACCTGCACCGAGGCCTTGCGCTTCACGCTCGACGGCGCGTCGCAGTAGAGCGCGTCCTTGCGGATGTCGAAATAGAAGGCCGACAGTTCGACCACCATGAAATCGAGTAATGCGCGGGTGATGCGTTTGAATTCAAAGGCGTCGTAGCCTTGGCGCACCACCTCGTCCAGCTCGGCCAGCCGATGCAGCATCAGCCGTTCGAGCTCCGGCATTTCAACCAGCGGGACCGTCTCGCCATCGTCATGGGCGAGCGTGCCCAGCATCCAGCGAATGGTGTTGCGCAGTTTGCGGTAGGCGTCGATGTTGGTCTGCAGCACGTTCTTGCCGAGCCGCTGGTCTTCCCAATAATCGGTCGTCACCACCCACAGGCGCAGAATGTCGGCGCCGGATTGCTTGATCACGTCCTGCGGCACCACGGTGTTGCCGAGCGATTTCGACATCTTGCGTCCGTCCTCGTCCATGGTGAAGCCATGGGTGACGACGGTGTCGTAAGGCGCCCTGCCCCTGGTGCCGCAGCTTTCGAGCAGCGAGGAGTGGAACCAGCCGCGATGCTGGTCGGAACCTTCGAGATAGACGTCGGCCGGCCATTTCAGGTCGGGACGATCCTCGAGCGTGAAGACGTGCGTCGAGCCCGAATCGAACCAGACGTCGAGGATGTCCATCACCTGCTTCCAACGGGAGGCGTCGTGGTTGCCGAGGAAGCGTTCCTTGGCGCCGGCGGCGAACCAGGCGTCGGCGCCTTCCTTCTCGAAGGCATCCATGATGCGCTGGTTGACCGCCTCGTCCTTCAGGACGTTGCCGTCCTCATCGGCGAATACGGCGATCGGCACACCCCAGGCGCGCTGGCGCGACAGCACCCAGTCGGGGCGCTCCTCGATCATGGCACGGATGCGATTCTGGCCGGCAGCCGGCACGAAGCGGGTGTCGTCGATGGCCTTCAACGCGCGGCTGCGCAGAGTCGTGCCGTCGCCGAGGTCCTTGTCCATGTAGACGAACCATTGCGGCGTGTTGCGGAAGATGACCGGCTTCTTCGACCGCCAGGAATGCGGATAGGAATGCTTCAGGCGGCCGCGCGCGAACAAGGCGTTGCGCTTGATCAGCTCGTCGATGACCGCCTGGTTGGCGTTGCCCTTCTTGCCATTGTCGTCGATGACGCGTGCCGGCCCACCTTCGCGGTCCGGGCCGAAGCCCGGCGCGTCCTTGGTCAGGAAGCCGGCGTCGTCGACGGTAAACGGGATCGCGGTATCGATGCCGCGCGCACGCAGTCCGGGCGCCGCGTCCATCCAGGCGTCGAAATCCTCGCGACCGTGGCCGGGTGCCGTGTGGACGAAACCGGTGCCGGCATCATCGGTGACATGGTCCCCGGCAAGCATCGGCACGGGGAACTCGTAGCCGCCGCCGAGGCCCTTGAAGGGGTGCGAAAGCACAAGATTTCCAAGCTGTTCGGTGCCGATGCCGTGAAGGCGCTTCAAGGTTACCTTGGCCTTGGCCTGGCTTTCCTCGGCCAGGGCGTCGGCAAAGATCAGCTTCTCACCCGGTTGCGGACCGAACGCATTCTCGGCCGCTGTCACCTCGTAGAGCCCGTAGGCGACGCGCGGCGAATAGTTGACGGCGCGATTGCCCGGGATGGTCCAAGGCGTCGTCGTCCAGATCACGACATGGGCATCCAGCAAATCCAGCGACCGCCCGCTCAGATCCGGATTGAGTTCCGCCGGCTGCCCGTCCACGACACTGGCAACGACGAGATTGGCGACGGGGAACTTCACCCAGATCGTGTCGGACTCGTAGTCCTGGTATTCGATCTCGGCCTCGGCCAATGCGGTGCGCTCGACGACGCTCCACATCACCGGCTTCGAGCCGCGATAGAGCTGGCCCGACATGGCAAATTTCAACAACTCGCCGGCGATGCGCGACTCGGCATGGAAGGCCATCGTCGTATAGGGGTTCTTGAAGTCGCCGACGACGCCGAGCCGCTGGAACTCTCCACCCTGCACAGAGATCCAGTGCGCGGCGAATTCGCGGCATTCCTGGCGGAATTCGTTGACCGGCACCTCGTCCTTGTTCTTGCCCTTGGCGCGGTACTGCTCCTCGATCTTCCACTCGATGGGAAGGCCGTGGCAGTCCCAGCCGGGAACGTAGTTCGAGTCATAGCCGCGCATCTGGAACGAGCGGGTGATGACGTCCTTGAGGATCTTGTTCAGCGCATGGCCGATATGGATGTTGCCGTTTGCGTAGGGCGGGCCGTCATGCAGTACGTATTTCGTGCGGCCGGCGGCACTCTCACGCAGCTTGGCGTAGAGGTCCATGTCCTGCCAGCGCTTGACCAGCACCGGCTCCTTCTCGGGCAAGCCGGCGCGCATCGGGAAATCCGTCTGCGGCAGATAAAGCGTCTTGGAATAGTCGATCGTCTCGGCCTTGTCGGCGGTAGGGGTATCGGTCATTGATCTGCCATCTCAATTGCCCGGCGGCGGGAAAGCCCCGGGGCTTGAAGTCTTGGTTGATGCACATCCGTTTCCCAAAACCGGACCCACTTTTGGGCGATATGCGTCGATGTTCTGGAAAAACGCGAGGGTGCGCGCAAAAGTCCCGGCGGCTCCGGCGGCGCTCAGGCCGCCCGGAACACCGGGCCGGTAATTCGTATCGTCAGCACACGAAGGCGCGAAAAGCTCGTCATTGGTGGGCTTTTAGCGGAGATAGGCGCAGGAATAAAGCGTCTCGTTCAATTCGCCTACATCTTGAAGTCGAAGCGATAGGTGGTCGACACACCGACCATGAACTGGTTGCGGTCGCCGCGCTCCCTGACCAGGCTGGAATCGGCCGCCGGACCTTCCAGGCGCGAATATTCGCCGAACAGGCTGGCGGTCATCGGATCGGTCACCTTCCAGGTCACCGCACCGCCGAGGCCGACGGATTTCAGGCCGCCACTAGGATTATACTGGCTCAGGCCCGAGGCCACGGCTTCCTGCGCGTTGACCCCATAATAGGCGTCGAAATACTTGGCCGAGGCAAAGGACACGCGCGGGCCACCCGAAATCCTGACGGTTGGCGTCACATCGTAGAAGGCGTCGGCGGCGATATCGGCGACAAAGCCATTATGGGCACGGATGCCGTGCCGCAATTCGGCGCGCGCGCGCATCCAGTCCATCGGATAGAATTCGAAAAAGCCACCGACTTCACCACCCCAACGGACCGGATCGAGGCCCTTGAGTTCGTCGGCATCGCCGTCGTCGCGCGAAAACAGGAACTTGCCGGTCAAACCGGCGCGAACGCCGCCATCGTCGACGAGCGCCAGCGAAATGTTGTCGTTGCGCGAGGTGAAGCGTGCCTGGGGACCGGCCTTGCCCAATGAGATGATGGGCTGGGCGCTAAGCATGTATTTCTTGCCGCCCTCGAAATTCGGCGCAACCATGCCAGTGGCGCCAACCGTCAGATACCAGTCGCCGGACAGCCAGCCCAAAGCGCCGTCGCCGGCCTCAGCCGCGCCCGACGTGGCCAGCATGACGGTAGCCAAGGCTGCAGAAATCTTTCCGAACGGACTCATGGCTACTCCACTAACACGATACAACTGTCCTTCTGAGACAGCTTTGACGAGGCTTTGGTAAAATTTGATTTAAAGCAGAGACATAAGCCTCGCATTGCTTGCATCCCCCTGTCCGCCCTCGGCTGGACGCGGATCGGCCCCA
The DNA here is from genome assembly GCF_059419085.1 of Mesorhizobium sp. GW821-FHT07A06. Lineage (NCBI taxonomy): Bacteria > Pseudomonadati > Pseudomonadota > Alphaproteobacteria > Hyphomicrobiales > Phyllobacteriaceae > Mesorhizobium > Mesorhizobium sp. GW821-FHT07A06. Next base: position 573,552 of record NZ_JBWKRC010000001.1, on the reverse strand, counting down.
GGGGTAACTTCGTTTTATTCTGGCAGTCCTCAAGGGAGGTGGCGACATGACACTGCACGGCGATACACTGAAGAACGCGATCGGCCAGACGCGAGCAAAGTGGGGATGGTTTGTCGGTCTGGGCGTATTGCTGCTGATCCTCGGCGGCATTGCCTTCGGCAATTTGTTCATCGCCACGGTGGCTTCCGTCTACGTCGTCGGCTGGCTGATGCTGGTGGCCGGCATCATCGAGATCATGCATGCTTTCGGGGTCAAGACCTGGGGGCGCTTCTTCTACTGGCTGCTGAGCGGCCTGCTATACGCGGTCGCCGGGTTTTTCGCTTTCGACAACCCGCTGCTTGCCTCGGCGGTGCTGACCTTCCTGCTGGCCGTCGCGCTCGTCGCGTCCGGCGCGCTGCGGGCCTGGGTCGGCTACAGTCACCGTCCGGAACAGGGCTGGGGCTGGATCGTCGCGGCAGGCGCCATCAGCGTGCTTGCCGGCCTGATCATCGCCATGGGTTGGCCGGTCAACAGCGTGTGGGTGCTCGGACTGTTCCTGGCGATCGACCTGATCTTCCAGGGCTGGACCTTCATCGCCGTCGGCCTGGCGCTGAAAAAGTAAAGTAGAGCCTTACCCCCGCACGGTCTCGTGCGAAAACCGATCCGACGGGGCGGATATCCGGTTCGGGATAGCGCTTTTCAAAAAGCGATGGCGGCGTCGAGTTGTGAAAGCGGCTTGACGCCGGCAAGCAGCGCCCTCGCCTCGGCTTCGTCCCTCTTCATCTGCACGACCAGCGCGTCGAGCCCGTCGAATTTGATCTCGCTGCGCAGGAAGCCGAAGAACGAGACCTCGCAGGTCTCGCCATAGAGATCGCCGAAAAAATCGAAGACGAAGGTCTCCAGAAGCGGTGCGCCATTGTCGTCGACGGTCGGGCGGCGGCCGAAGCTGGCGACGCCATCGTGCAACGTGCCGTCGGCGCGCCGAAAGCGGACGGCGTAGATCCCTTCCCTGAGGGTGGCTTCCGCGGGAAGCCGCATATTCGCGGTCGGAAAGCCGAGCGTTCGGCCGAGCTGCTGGCCACCGACCACCTCGCTTTCGACCGTGAAGCGGTAGCCGAGCAGACCGGCGGCCTCGGCCACCTCGCCATCGCAGAGCAAGCCCCGAATCCGGCTTGACGAGACCACCTCGGCGCCCTCGTCGCGAAAAGCGTCGACGAGCGTGACGCCAAAGCCATGGCGTTCGCCGGCTGCCATCAGATAGGCCGGTCCGCCCTGGCGGTCCTTGCCGAAATGGAAATCGAAACCGGTCACGGCATGGGTGATGCCGAGCGTCCTCTCCAGCACCTCGGTGACGAAAGCTTCCGCCGACAGCGAGGCGAAGTCGCGCGTGAACGGCTGCTCGACGAGCGCGGCAAAGCCGAGCAACGACAGAAGGCGCGCCTTCATCGGCGGCGGGGTCAGCACAAACAACGGTATGTCGGGCCTGAAGACCTTGCGCGGGTGCGGCTCGAAGGTCAGCACCAGGGCCGGCACGTCACGCCGCGCAGCCTCGGCCAACGCCCGCTCGAGCACCGCCTGATGGCCACGGTGGACACCATCGAAATTGCCGATCGCGACAACGCCGCCCCGCAGATCGGCGGGCAGCGGCGCGGCTGCCGAGAGATGCTGGAAGGCCACCATTGTCACCTACTGCAGTCTGGCTATGACGGCCACCGGACGATAGCCGTGCCGTTCCAGGAAGAGTCCGAGCTTTGCCGGATCCGGCCGGGCTGCATCGCCATAGTCGCGGGCATGGATGCCGCCGGAGACATAAAGAACATCAAAACCATTGTCGGCCGCGCCCTTCACATCGGTCATCATCCCGTCGCCGATGGCCAGCACCTGCGAACGCTCAACCGGCCGCCCAAGCACCTCCGCCACTTCTTTCATCGCGACGTCGTAGATCGGCGTGTAAGGCTTTCCAGCGATCAGCGTGCGGCCGCCGAGCTGGGCATAGTCGCGCGCCAGGGCACCCGCACACCAGATGATCCGTTCGCCGCGCTCCACCATGATATCGGGATTGGCGCAGATGAACGGCAGGTTCCTGGCACGCAATCGGCGCAAAAGGTCCGTATAATCCTCAGGCTTCTCGACCTCGTCGTTGAACAACCCGGTGCAAACTACACCGGCGGCCTCGAATTCCTCGACGAGCTCGACATCGAGGCCGTCATAAAGGGTCAGGTCGCGTTCGGCGCCGATGTGGAAGATCTTGCGCGGGCCCTCCGCGATCAGGTCGCGGGTCACGTCACCCGAGGTCACCACACGGTCGTAGGCCGATGGCGGAACGCCGATCACGCTCATCTGAGCCACGACATCGGCGCTGCGGCGAGGCGAATTGGTGATAAGGACAACCGGTATACCGGCTGTCCTCGCCTCGGCAAGCGCCGCCGCGGCCGCCGGAAAATGCCATTCGCCATTGTGCATCACGCCCCAGACATCGCAAAGGATTGCCGAATAGGCTTTCGAGACGTCTTCGAGCGAGCCGACGATTTCAGGCGAATTCGCCATGCCGTTTCCTTCAGTATAAGCGTTGCGAGTGCCGCGGCCGACGGGTCGCCGCAGCGGGTTTCGAATTATCCGAACCGCTCCATGCTGTCACCAGCTTTCGCCTGGCAGCCTCGTCAATTGATCAATGAGAGTTGGCTGGATGACCATGAGCGCTCTCTTATCCGTCCTATCTGTCAGCCCAATATGCCTACGTCCTGCGTCGGCAGGCGTTTTTCTGGACGGCATCAGGGCCGTGGCCGTTGATTGGTTAGCGGTTGGTGAAGCGCCAACCAAGCAATAGAGCGGTTTCCCAAACCCGTCTTTCAGCGTTTTGTGAGAAGCTGGCGCAGACCGAAAATCCGCCGGCGGGGGCCGCTGCAAGACATGCATGAAATCTGGCGTCAGTTCCGCCGCGACCGGCGCGGCAACTATGCTCTTGTGACAGTCGTGGCGACGATACCGCTGATGGGCGGCCTGGCGATCGCGGTCGACTTCACGGAAATGAACCGTGAAAAGCAGGTGGTGACGAATGCGCTCGACGCCGCCAACTTCGCCACGGCGCGCCGGCTGACGGAAGGCGCGACGGACGACCAGCTGAAGGCCTACGCGCTCGACTTCTTCAACGCCAACCTGAACGATGTCGATCCCGCCAGCACGACCCTCAACGTCGTCTTGCCGAGCAACACCACCGGTGGCGGCCTGCTCACCATGACGGCGCAGCTTGCCTACAAGCCCTATTTCTACCCGGCCTTCGCGCAGCTTGTCGGTAAATCCGCAATCGATGCGAACCAAAGGATCAGCTTCAACGTCACCTCCCAGGTGAGGCTGAAGAACACGCTGGAAGTTGCCCTGGTGCTCGACAATTCCGGGTCGATGACCACACTCGGCACCGGCTCGGGACAAAAGCGCATCGATCTTCTCAAGACGGCGTCCAAGCAACTGGTCGACACGCTGGCCCAGCAGGCGGCCATGATCAAGCAGGTCGACAAGCCGGTGCAGTTCGGTCTCGTGCCCTTTGCCGCTTCGGTCAATGTCGGCCCCGGCAATGGCAATGCATCGTGGATGGACACAGAGGGCCTGTCCCCGGTGTCGAACGAGAATTTCGATTGGTCGACGCTGAATGCGGCCAACAAATACGCCCAGCAGACCAACGGCATCTGGTACAAGCGCGGCACCGGCTGGGGCAGCGAGGAAGGCCAGATTCTGACCCGGTTTTCGCTCTACCGGGACATGAAGGTCGTCACCAACCACGAGCGCGTCGTCAACAGCAAGCGGGTGGTTTGCGACGAATACAATTCGAACAACACCTGCAAGCGCAGCCACGACGAATATGACTACATCGACTCCTACGGGCCGTTTGCCAGCTGGCAAGGCTGCGTGGAGGCCCGGCCCTACCCCTACAATGTCAACGACACACCGGCATCCGGCGGCTCCGCCAACACCGGCATAGGCGTCGGCGATCCGGCAACGATGTTCGTGCCCATGTTCGCCCCGGACGAGCCCGGCAACCACTGGAAGCTCACCCAGGATCCCGACGAGGCGGCACCGGTGACTTATGGCGCGGTGAACAGCTGGTGGAATGACGATCCTTCGAGCAGCACCGGCCAATCGCGGCTGCGCAACATGGCCAAGTATTTCCAGCCGCGGCCGATCAATGCGCCGGCGCTGCCTGCCGGCAACGGCCCGAACTACAGCTGCACCACCAATCCAATCACGCCGCTGACCGATGTCAGCGTCACCGATGGGCTCACCTCGATCAAGGCCGCCATCGACCTGATGCAGCCGAATGGCGGCACCAATGTTCCCGAGGGCATGGCGTGGGGCTGGCGCGTGGTTTCGAGTGGCGAGCCGTTCACGCAAGGGCGGGCTGAAACCGAGAAAGGCAACGACAAAGTGGTGATCGTCCTGACCGACGGCGCCAACACCTACTATACGCCGTCCTCGCTGAGCTATTCCGATCCCGCCAACTCCAAATCGACCTATGCGTCCTATGGCTATCTCAACCCCGGCTACAACGGCACCTCGGTCGGTCGCCTGTTCATGGGCACATCGAGCGCCATCGGTCGGCTCGACTATTCGAACGGCAACTACACGAACGCGCTCAACGAGCAGATGGCAACGCTTTGCAACAACGCCAAGGCGGCCAACATCATGGTGATGACGGTGGCGCTCGACCTGTCGACGACCAAGGCCAGCGACAAGCTGGCGATCGATGCACTGAAATCCTGCTCCTCGGACTCGCGCTTCCGCAAGGATCCGGCGAACCCGAGCAAGCCTGCGAAGCTGTTCTGGAATGCGACCGGCGCCAGCCTGTCGAACGATTTCAAGGAAATCGGCAACGAACTGTCGAACCTGCGGGTGGTCGGCTAGAGCGTGTCGCGTCGAACGGCATCACGCGCGCTGGCGCAATGCCTGCGCCGCCCAAGCCCTTGCGGGCGCCCGCCGCGACAGGCAGATATTGGCCGCCCGCGGGATCCCGCTTCCATCGCGGCACGCCTGGGGACAAACAATGCCCGATACCGCCAACCATCTCGCTTTCGCGCTGGTCTGCCTCGGCATGGTGCTGACGCCAGGCCCGAACATGATCTACCTGATCTCACGCTCGCTGTCGCAAGGGCCGAAGGCCGGACTGATCTCGCTTGGCGGGGTTGCGGTCGGTTTCCTGTTCTATGTGCTTTCGGCGGCGTTCGGCATCACCGCACTGCTGCTCGCCGTGCCCTATGCTTACGATGCGTTGCGCTTTGCCGGCGTGCTCTATCTCTTGTGGTTGGCCTGGCAAGCGGTGAAACCTGGCGGACGTTCGCCATTCCAGGTGCGCGACCTGCCGAAAGACGGGCCGCGCAAGCTGTTCGCCATGGGCCTGATGACCAATCTGCTCAATCCGAAAGTGGCCGTTCTCTATCTGTCGCTGCTGCCGCAATTCATCAGCATCGGCAAAGGCCATGTCCTGTCGCAGTTGCTGGTTCTGGGCGCGACTCAGATCACCATCAGCCTGACCGTCAATGCCATCATCGCGGTGACGGCCGGTTCGATCGCCACTTTCCTTGCCGGACGGCCATTGTGGCTGGTCATCCAACGCTGGATGATGGGAGGCGTGCTGACGGCACTGGCGCTGAAGATGGCGACCGACGCGCAGCGCTGAGGCCTCCGGCACGATCCTTTCCCAAAGCCGGTTCCCACCGCCTTAGCCTACATCGGCCGGCGGATCGGCCGGACCCGCGCCGGCTCGATCACCTTGCGGTAGAGGTGCCAGGTAGCGTGACCCAGGATCGGCATGACCACGGCCAGCCCGGCGAACAGCGGGATCGAGCCGATCACCAGAAGCACGGCGACCAGCAGCCCCCACAGTGCCATCTGCAGCGGGTTGGCCATCACCGCCCGGGCCGAAGTCTCGATTGCCGAGACGGCACCGACATCACGGTCGAGCAGCAGCGGAAAGGCGATCACCGTCGTCGCCAGCACCACCACCGCAAAGACAAAACCGGCCGCGTTGCCAAGCAGAATCAACGTCCAGCCCTTGCTGGTCGTCAGCACATCGCGGACAAAAGCGCCGATGGAAGCCGGTGGCTGGTCGCCGAACAGGCTGGTGTAGATCGATTGGGCGGTGAACAGCCACAACAGGAGCAGCACAAACAACATGATGCCGATGACCGCGATCGACGGCAGCGCCGGGGAGCGGCGCACATCGAGCGCGTGGCGCCAATCCGTGTTCATGCCGAGTTCGCGCCGGCGGCTGATCTCGTAAAGCCCGATCGCGGCAAAAGGCCCGACCAGGGCAAAGCCCGACATCAATGGATAGACAAGCTGGATGGCGTTGGAGCCCGACGTCCACTGCGTCAGGATCAGGCCGACGACCGGGTAGATCAGGCACAGGAACATATAATGCGAGGGCTTGGCCCAGAAATCCTCGGCGCCGAGCTTGAGCGCGTCCCAGAGATCCGCCGCGGTGATGCGGCGCACCGCAGGCTGCACATGCATCCCGTAAGCGTCCGCCATGACATGAAAGCCGGCCATAACCATCCTCCCGTGTGTCGGGGCGGTCACCGCCGAGATGGCCGCCCGCAGCTGCCACTAGTAGATGTCGCACCATAGCCGATTTGCCAGGGCTTGTCGCGCAATCGATGACCTGGATCCGTTCCTCGTTGCGCGCATCTCTTCATGTCGCCAAATTTGGCGTGCTTTGGCAGACCTTCGCTTTGGTCAACCATTGCATCAAATTTTAGCATTTACGTATTTTAGTTATTGCTTAAATTCATCGTAGAGACCCTTGGCGTATCACTTGAGCTTACCAAGTTTGGGCGAGGGGCAATGTTGGCATTGAAAGGCTTCTGGTCTTCGCGGCGTGGCAACTTTGCCATCGCGACCGCCATAGCGATGGTGCCGATAATGGTTGTCGTGGCTGGCACGATCGACCTCACGGGCACGAGCGACGACGCCTCACAATTGCAGAGCTCGCTGGACGCGGCCGGACTTGCTGTCGGCACAAAATACCTGGCCAGCATGCCCGCGAGTGATGTCCAGGGGCTTGGGCTGACATTCTTTGCGGCCAATATGAGCGTCGCCGACCAGCAGGAATATGCGGACAGCGTCTCCGCTTTTTCGGCAACCGCCAGCGGCGGCCCGAGCGCCTACTACATCTCGCTATCGTCCAGCATCAACCGTCCGAGCTTCATCAATGGCGCGGCCCCCTGGCCGGCTTACCGCTCGGCCATGGTCAAGATGGACCCTGGTGCGCAGGCCTGTGTGCTGGCGCTCGATCCGCATGCGTCGGCGGCCGTAAGCCTGCAAGGCTCGACCAATGTCTCTATGACCAGTTGCGTGATCGCGGCGAACTCCGACGCGTCCAATGCCGTCAGCAGAGGCGGTTCCGCACAGGTTTCGGCGGGCTGCGTCTCGACTGTCGGCGGCACTTACGGGCTGTCGCCGCCCAGCGCCAATCTCACCTGCGGAGCCCCGCTCGAACATCAATATGCGTCTTTCGATCCTCTGGCGAACGTCGTCGCTCCGCCTTACACATTGTGCCTGCCGGTTCCGAACGGGAAAACCTATACGCTGTCGCCCGGAACCTATTGCGACAAGACGTTGTCGGGAAACATCACGCTCAATCCGGGCGTCTACATCATGCGTGGCGTCACCATAAAACCGGGCGGCAACGGCAGCCTGACCGGTCAGGGCGTGACCATATTTCTCATGGAAGGCTCACAGATCTACATAAATGCCAATGAACAGGTGAATCTATCCCCACCCACCAGCGGTCCCTACGCCGGCATCACCATTTTCGAGAACCGCGGCAACACATCGGCCTTGACGCTGAATGGCGGCGCAAATTCCGTGATCAGCGGGTTCGTCTATGCGCCTGACGCCGCCATTTCCTTTGCCGGCAACTCAGACATGAGCGGTCAGGGGGACTGTCTGAGGATTGTTGGCTTGACCGTGCAGATGACCGGAAACTCATCCATCAAAACCGACTGCACGGCCGTGTTTGGAAATCGCGAGATGTATGCCAGCCGGATGATCACTCTCGTGAAATGAGAGACGTCCCCCAACGCTTAACCCGACGTCTCGGCGGCACCTGCGGTAGTGAGGGCGTCGGGCCGCTCACTCGTCTCGATCGATAGGTCGGCTGTGAAAACTGAGGCGCATCAGTCTTGAGGATTTCAACGCTGTCGGCGACATATTCGTTGGGGAGACGCGCGGCAAGCAGAGCAAAATGGACGCAGCCAACTCGATGAGCGTTTTGACCCTGCGGGTCAATCCGACGACGCTGAAAGAGAGACCGGCGGCGATCAAAAAATAGCGGAACGCGGTGACCGCCGCCTGCATCAGCCCTGTGGGAATGTGTTAAAGACCTGCTTGGCCTTGCTAGTCCATTCCTAGCGGGAGGGGATCATTCGATGGAATTACCGGAGTCAGCGCCGGGCACGTCAACGCTTCGCAAACGTTTTAACTTTTTGGGAACCTTGGGCCCAGGCCTGATCACCGGCGCGGCCGACGATGATCCAAGCGGTATCGCCACCTATAGTCAGGTGGGGGCACAATTCGGTTACTCGCTCGCCTGGATCATGCTGTTCAGCTATCCGCTTATGGCCGTAACCCAAGGGATCAGTGCCGGGATCGGTGCGGTGACAGGCCAAGGTATCGCGCGCAACCTGCGTCGGCATTATTCGCCTTGGCTGTTGCGTTTTGCGGTGCTGCTGCTCCTCGTCGCCAACGTTATCAACATCGGCGCCGACCTCGGGGCTATGGGAGCGGCGCTCGAATTGCTGGTCGGGGGGCCGCATCACCTCTATGCGATCCTTTTCGCTCTGATCTGCATCCTGTTGCAAGTCTTCGTGAGCTACCGCCGCTATGTCACGGTGCTCAAATGGCTGACTCTGTCCCTGCTTGCCTATGTCGCGGTAGTTCTGTCGGTGCATGTGCCCTGGGGAACAGCGCTCTATGGTGCGCTGGTTCCGCAAATCGTCTTCGACGGCGATCATGCTATGGCGCTGGTAGCGGTTCTCGGCACGACGATCAGCCCCTATCTGTTTTTCTGGCAGGCCGGCGAGGAAGTCGAGGAGCAGCATCGACAGCATAGGCTACGGCTCGGCGCTCACTCCCGCAGCGCCGCGCACCAGCTTGCGCGCATCAAGAGCGACACCTTGTTCGGAATGGGATTCTCCAACCTTGTCGCCGTCTTTATCATCATAGCCACGGCGGCGACCCTGCATGCCAACGGTGTCACCCAGATTCAAACCTCGTCGCAAGCGGCAGAGGCACTCCGACCCGTTGCCGGTGACTTTGCATTCGTGGTCTTTGCGGTCGGCATCATCGGCACAGGTATGCTTGCTGTGCCCGTCCTGGCCGGCTCCGCCGCGTATGCCATCGCGGAGATGTTTCAGTGGCCGGAGGGACTGGACCAACGCCCGCAGGACGCCAAGGCCTTCTACGGCACGATCGCGGTGGCGACGCTGGGCGGGGTGACCCTGACTTTCGTCGGACTGGACCCCATCAGGGCACTCTATTGGAGCGCTGTCGTCAATGGAATACTGGCTGCCCCGCTGATGGCAATCATGATGATGATCGCGATGAACCCACGGATCATGGGCCGGCTTACGCTGCCGCGCTGGATGACTTTCGGCGGAGTGCTTGCCACGGCGGTGATGGCTCTGGCCTCGATTGCCTTTTTCGTACTGTGACCGACAGTCAGGCCCGAGCCAAATTCACATCATGGCTGACTTTCGGCGCGGTCTGGCTTCTTCTGCATTTGGCCGTTGGGGCGCTCCGCTTGATGCAACTGCTCAGCCGCTGGAAATTGATCAGCGCACGGCAATCTGCATTGTTTTTCACAGCGGCCAAGTATTTGGAACGACATGCAGATTGGCTCCTCGCGCATGCGCAGGTAGCCCAACTATCCCTTTAGTCCATGACAATCGACCGCGCGTGTTCAACAAATAGTTCGAGCCATCTGCTCATGTATGATGGTCCTCCGGCTCGGTCATACTGAAGGTAGTTCCCCCACCGAGCCCGCCCGAACCTGGATGGCGGCATCGACGGTCTTCTGCCCGTATCGCGTGATTTTGTCAGCCCCGCCCGGCAAAAGCCATGATCGCGGCTATGTCAGACGGGCATGACAGCTGAAAAAGTCGAAATCCGTCAAAAAGGCCTGAACAGGCGCACATGGCTCAAGGCAGCCGGCCTCGCGGCCTTGGTCGGGCCCGCCGCCTGCGGCACCGTCTCGCTGCCGACCGGGCAAGGCGCCGGGGTTTCCTCCTCCGCGACGGGCACGCTGGCGAGCCTGCGCGCCACGGCGGGACTGGGGCCGCTCGTTCCCGACACCCAGCTCGAACAGGCGGCGCTTCAGCAGGCCGGCTACATGGCATCGCGGGAGCGCATGAGCCACACCACGGGCTGGGGCAAGGATTTTGCCTCGCGCGTCAAGGACAATGGCATTGCCGGTGCCGCCGCCGAAAACATCGCCGAGGGCCGCTTCGACCAGGAGAAGCTGTTCGACATCTGGGCGCACTCGCCCGGCCATCGCCGTAACATGCTTGACCCGCGCTTCACCCGCTTCGGCCTCGCCTATGTGCGCGACGGCCGCGACTCCAGCCTGCGGTACTGGGCTCTCGTGCTCGGAAAATAGAACGGCCTATTTGGTCGTCGCCTTGAATTTTCCCATCAGATAGGGGCCGGAGCGCACAGGCTCGTATTTCGGCGCTTCGCCGTCGGCGAGGCAGGCGTGCAGCACGTTGATCTCCGCGTCCCAGTTCGGCTGGTGGAAGAAGGCCATGGACTGGCGCCGGTCCTTGCCACCCTGTTGCGCCGGCGGATTGACCACACGATGCACGGTGGAGACCCAGCGGTCGTTGGTCCAGCGCGCCATCAGGTCGCCGATATTGATGACGAAGGCCCCCGGGATCGGCGGCACCTCGGTCCATTCTCCATCCGGCGTGATGATCTGAAGGCCGCGTGATCCGGCCTGCGGCAGAAGGATGGTCAGGCTGCCGTAGTCGGTGTGAGCGCCGGCGCGGATCTGGCCGGGTTTCGGCGCGACATGCTGTTCGGGATAGTTGAGCGCCCGAAGCGCGCTGATCGGCGCATCGAGATAGCTGTCGAAATGATTTTCGGGCAGACCAAGCGCGGTGGCGAAGACACGCATGATGCGCAACGCCAGATCCTCGAGCGCAGCATAATAGGCTTTCCAGGCGGCGACGAACCCCTCAGGTTCCGCGGGCCAGATCGTTTCGGCATAGCAGAAGGCGAGCGCCTCGGGATCGGACATGCCTTGCGGCACGCCGAGGGGGCCGCCGTTGAAACTCTCCTTGAGGTCGGGCGGCGTGTCGACGTTGCGTGATTTGGCCAATGCTTCGAGTTCAGGGCCAAGATAACCATAGGGATAGCCCTTGTAGGGCGCCTTCGAGCGCTGCTTGTGCTCCGGCGCCAGATCGAAAAAGGCCCGCGCCTTCAACCATGCCGCGTCGATCACCGCCTGTGGTATGCCGTGGTTGGTCACGGCCAAGAACCCGGTGTCGCGGCAGATGCGGTCGACCTCGGCCCCGAGGGCCTGCTTCTCCTCGGCGCCGGCGTTTTCGAACCGCCCGAGATCGAATACCGGAAATGTCTGGTGCTGCATCGTTCTTGCGTCCCGCTGGGGTCAACGGCCAAACGATGCAGGCCGCTTGCGCAATGAGCTAGCACCAACCGACGCGGCAATCCTAGTCCATATCGGTGGCAGGCACATGCCTGCCACTTTGCCTGCCGCGGGGCCTAGTCCATATGCGCGGCGGGCGCGCCGCCACCAGCCGGGCCGGCTTTCGGCTTGCGCAGCAGGAAGACGAACGGGATGGCGAGCAGCGTCATCATCATCAGTATTTTGAAGTCGTTGACGTAGGAGATCATCATCGCCTGGATATTGACCATGCGATCGACCTCCGACAGCGCTGTCGGATCGCCGCCGGCGGCCGCGGGCGAGACCGCCCAGAGATTGGGATTGAACGGGTTGATGAAGGCAGAAAGCTCGGCGTGGTTGATCTGCGTGTTGCGCACCAGCAGCACCGTCACGACAGACACGCCGATCGACGAGCCAAGATTGCGCACCAGGCTGAACAACGCGGTCGCGTCGGTGCGGTAGCGTACGTCGAGCGTGGCGAATGTAACCGTCGACAGCGGCACGAACACCATTCCCATGCCCAGGCCCTGGATCACCCCGGAGGTGATGATCAACCAGTTGTCCATCTGTGGCGTGAAACTGGCCATGGTGTAGAGCGACTGCGCGGTCAGGAGAAAACCGATGACGACGAGAATTCTGGCATCGATCTTTCCCATGATGCGCCCCACGACGAGCATCGAGATCATCGTGCCGACACCGCGCGGACCGATGACGATGCCGATGGTGATGGTCGGATAGCCAAAGATGGTCGACAGCATCGGCGGCAGCAGCGCCATCGAGGCGAGGATAAGCACACCCATGACGAAGATGAACGCCAGGCCGGTCACGAAATTGCGGTCGAGGAAGATCTTGGGGTCGATAAAGGGATGTTCCGCCGTCATGGTGTGGATGATGAACACCCAGAAGCCCGTGATGGCCAGGCCGAGTTCGATCCATATCTCGACCGAGGAAAACCAGTCGACCTCACCGCCGCGATCGAGCATCAGCTGCAGCGCGCCGACGCCGAGCGATATCATGGCAAAGCCGAAGAAATCGAAGCTGCGCACCCGCCGGGCAACGGCTGGCAGATAGACGGCCATGCCAAGGAAGGCGACGATGCCGACCGGCAGGTTGATGAAGAACACCCAGCGCCAGTTGAAATTCTCGGTCAGCCAGCCGCCCAGCGTCGGGCCCAGAATCGGCCCCAGCATGATGCCGGCGCCCCAGATGGCCATGGCCTGGCCGTGGCGCTCCCTGGGGTTAATGTCGAGCAGGAAGGTCTGCGACAGCGGCACGATGGCGGCGCCGAAGACGCCTTGCATCAGCCGGAACAGCACGATGGTTTCAAGGCTCCATGCCAGGCCGCACAGCATGGAGAAGATGGTGAAGCCGACCACGGCCGTCAGGAACAGCTCCTTGCGGCCGAAGCGGTCGGAGAGCCAGCCGGTGACCGGCGTCATGATGGCCGCGGCCACGATGTAGGAGGTCAGCACCCAGTTGATGTTGTCCGGAGAGGCGCCGAGGTCGCCGGTCATGGTCGGCAGCGCGACGTTGGCAATCGTGGTGTCGAGTGCCTGCATGATCGTCGCCAGCATGAGCGCGACCGTGATCAGGCCGCGATGCGGCACTTCTTTGAAGGATTCGGGCGTGCTCATCCGCGGAACTTCCAGCCGGTAACAAAAACGTGTACATGGGGTTTCCGGGCGGCAAAGCCTTCCGTTGAGAGAGCCTCATCGCGGTGGGACGCGATTGTCGATGTGGGGGTTACATCGACCGAGAATCTCTGATGAGCGGATGCCTGCCGCCCGGAAACATGAGGACCGACGGGTCCGTGTCGAAGATTTCAGTTTCGGCCAAGCCGCAACGCGGCTCGAACCAGGCGCTGACTCTTCCCATCAGACCAATCCTGTTATCCACGTCCGCCCGCCTCGTCCTGGCGGGCTTCCGCTCATTTATTGCGCGGCCTCGCCAGCCTTGGCGTGACCGAATATGGCGGGGAAACCGCGGGCTACGCCGGTATCGACGGTGACAGAGGCGCTCATGCCCGTCCGCAGCATCATCTTGGCGTCGGGATCGGTAAGCTCCAGGCGCACCGGGATGCGCTGCGTGACCTTGACCCAGTTGCCGGTGGCGTTCTGCGCGGGCAGCAGCGAGAATTCAGCACCCGTTCCCGCACCGATCGCCTTGACCGTCGCCTCGAAGGTCTTGCCCGGATAGGTATCGATCACGATCTCGGCCTTCTGGCCCGGCTTCATGTTGGTGAGCTGGGTTTCCTTGAAATTGGCATCGATCCAGGAGTCGCCGGTTTCGACCAGCGAAAACAGCGGCGTGCCGGAGCCGACAAACTGGCCGACCTTGAACGACGAGGCCTGCGAGATGACGCCATCGGCGGGCGCCTTGACCGTGGTCTGGGCCAGGTCGTAGGCGGCCTTGTCACGCGCGGCGAGCGCCGACATCACGGTTGGATGCTTGTCGGTTTCGATATCGGGATTGCCGCCAAGTGCGGCCTTGGCGCTGACGATGCCTTGCTGGGCGACGGCGACCTGCTGCTTTGCCTTGTCGAGGTCGTTGCGGGCCTGGTCCAGCGACGACTTGGCGTTGATGCCCTTCTGCGCGAGATCGGCGGCGCGGTCATATTGCGACTGGGCGTAGTCGACCTCGCTGCTGGCGGACTTCTCCTGCGCCATCGACTGGCTGTAGGCGGCGCGCAGTTGCTCGACATTGAGGCGTGCCGCGGCAACCGCGGCGTCGGCCTGGGCGAGCGCGATCCGGTAAGGCTCCGGGTCGATGGCGAACAGGAGATCCCCCCGCTTGACCATCTGATGGTCCGATATGGCGACCTGCACGATGCGGCCGGCCGTGTCCGAGGCAATCGACACCTTGGCCTGCTGCAGATTGGCGTTCTCCGTCTCCTGATAGCGCCCACCCGTCACCCAGACATAGCCGCCGCCGATGATCAGCGCGGCCGGCAGGGCGAACATCAACAGAAAGCGGCCCATGCGGCGCTTCTTCTTCGGTGCCGCCGGGACCGGCGCTACAGGCGGGGCGACCGCCACAGGGGCGGCAACCGGCTGGGCCGGAGCTTCCATCTCAACCTTGGGGGCGTTTTCGTCGACCTTGGCTACCGCATTCATGCTGCTGCGCCTTCCGCACTCTTGATCTTTTCAAGCGACGAAGCCTCGCCGTCCGCCAGATTCTGCACGATTACATCGAGCGCCCTGATCAGGACGCGGCGGTCCTCGGGCGAAACGCCGACAAGCGATTCCTCATAGACTTTGCCGGCGAGACTCTTGACCTCGGCATAGGCAGCGCTCGCCTTGGCTGTCGGGAAAATCATGCGCACGCGGCGGTCGGCGGCGTCGGCGCGGCGTTCGATCCAGCCGCCCTCCTCCATCCGGTCGACGAGGCGCGAGACGCTGATCGGCTCGATTTCGAGCAGTTCCGCGAGCCGCGCCTGGGTAACGCCTGCCTCCTTGGCGACACGCACCATGAGGCGCCATTGCGCCGACGAAAGGCCAAGCCCGCTGGCGCGCGTCTCGAAGCGCTTGCGCAGCAGACGTTGCACGTCGTGGATCAAAAAGCCCAGTCTGTCTATGCCATCAGAAACCATGAGCGATAGATATAATAAGCGTGCTTACTATTCAAGATGTCACGTGATGGTGAAAGCCGGCAAATATGCGTGGCGGTCTTGCAACGCGACCGTGGATGGCAATCCGTGAACCGCTGGAGACAGCCGGTCAGGCGGGAATCGGCCTTCTTCACAGGCGGTTTCGGACGACCAGCGTGACGACGAAGAAGGCACCGAGCGAACTGGTTATGATGCCGATCGGCAGTTCCTGCGGCGGCAGCAGCGTCCGTGCCAGAAGATCGCTTGCCAGCAAGAGCACCGCCCCGAACAATGCACAGCTGGCGATCAGGCGCAGATGCAAGGGACCGGCCAGCGGCCGCGAAAGATGCGGGATCATCAATCCGACAAAGCCGATGACGCCGGCGACCGAGACGAGAATTGCGGTCGAGAAGGCCGCGACGAGAAACGTCGCCCTGCGCATGCGCGCCACCGGCACGCCGAGGCTTTCGGCGGCACTTTCACCGGCCAGGAAGGCATCCAGCCTGCGGTGGTTCCACAGCCCGTAGGCCGCGATCGTGCCGGCTCCCAAGGCGCCCAGCCAGACATTGTCCCAGCGCGCCAGCCCCAGCCCGCCCATCGTCCAGAACAGCACCGAATGGGCCGCGCGCTGGTCTCCGGCAAAGACCAGATAATTGGTCAATGCCGTGAACAGGAAGGAGACGGCAAGGCCGGCGAGGATCAGCCGCTCCGGCCCCTGTCCCCTTACCCGTGCGACCAGCAGCAGGACGATGCAGGCGGCCAGTATGCCGCCGGTGAAGGCCGCGATGGGCAAGGTCCAGATGCCAAAACTGTCGCCGAAGACGGTGATGACGGAAACAGCGCCGGCGGCGGCTCCCGACGACAGGCCGAACAGGAACGGGTCGGCGAGATCGTTGCGGGTCACCGTCTGCAGCAACGCACCTGTCATGCCGAGGCCGGCACCGACACAGATCGCCAGGATCGTGCGCGGCAGCCTGAGATCGACGACGATCTTGCCGACCGGGCCCGACACCTGGTGTTCATGCAGCCCGACGGCATGGCCAAGCGAGCCGATGACGTCGCTCAGCGGGATCAGCGTCGAACCATAGGCGATCGACAGCAGCACGAGGGCGACGACCGCCACCATGCCCGCCACCATCGCCAACGCGAATCCCTTGTGCCCGGAAAGCGCGCCGGATTTATGCCCGGGGGCAAGAAGCATCAGAACGCTTCCGGATGCATCGCCTTGGCGATCTTGGCGATCGCCTCGATGTTTGCAGGTCCGGGCGTCAGTTCGGCATAGCGCAGCGCCACGAAACGCTCGTTCTTGACCGCGTCCGTCTCCCTCATTGCCGGATGGGCCTTCAAGAAATCGAGCAGTTTCCTGTAGCCGCCGCCATCCTGGTAATCGAGCAGGATGAGGAATTGCGGGTTGCGCGAGGCCACCGTTTCCCAGTCCGTATTGCCCCAGCTGGTGTCCATGTCGGCCATGATGTTGTCGCCGCCGGCGGCCGTGATCATGGCGCTGGGAATAGCGAATTTTCCGGCGGTGAACGGCTTGTCATCGCCGGAATCATAGAGGAACACGCGGGTTCCCTTGGCGCTGCCGACCTTCGCGGTGATGTCGGCGAGTTGCGCCTTCCAGCCGGCAACAAGCTTCTGCGCCTCTGTCTCCTTGCCAAAGATCTTGCCCAGCTTTTCAACATCGCCATAGAGCAGGTCCATGGAAGCCGCCGGGCGGTTCTTGTCGAGATGGACACAGCTTTCGGTCAGCACCAGTGTCTTGATGCCGTGCGGGGCGAGCGTATCGGGCGTCACGTCGCCACCCGGCTTCATGCCATAGTACCAGCCGGCGAAGAAGAAATCGGGCTCGACGGCGACCAGGTTTTCGAGCGTCGGGTATTTGGGCGCGAGTTCCGGGATGGAGCCCTGCTCGGCCTTGAATTCGGGGCCGACCTTGTACCATCCGGTGATGCCGGTCAGGCCGACGATCGACGGCTGCAGCTTCAGCGCGAAGGCCATCTCGGCCATGTTGAGGTCGTGGATGACGGCGCGCTTGGGCGGCGCGTCGAAGGTCAACGGCTTGCCGCAACTGTCGACGGTGACGGGGAAAGCGAAGGCGGTAGAGGCCAGCAAAGAAAAGACGAGCGACAAGGCGAGACGTTTCACGGATTTTGCTCCTTGGTTGAACAGTGCCGATGGGGATGGGTTCGTTCAGGATGGCGGCGCGGCGCGGTTCGGAACATCGAACACGGTCAGTTCGCGGTCCTCGGTGGGATGGCGCAGGCGAAACACGTCGACACCGAAAATCTCGCGGATCAGCTCTTGCGTCAGCGCTTCGCGCGGTGCGGCCAACGCGTGCAGCCGGGCTTCGTTCATCACCGCGACCCTGGTGGCGAAAGGCGCCACCAGGGTCAGGTCGTGAAGCACCGCGATCACCGTCATGCCGAAGCCGGCGACGAGTTCGAGAAGCTCGCCGCGAGCACGCGGGTCGAGATGGTTGGTCGGCTCGTCGAGGAACAACACCTTCGGTTCCTGCGCGATGGCGCGCGCCAGCTGGGCGCGTTGGCGCTCCCCGCCGGACAGCGAGCCGATCGTGCGGCCAAGCAGCGGTAGAAGCCCAGTCCGGCGCAAGGCATCGACGACGATGTCGCGCTCCTCGCTCCTGCGCCTCAGGCCGGCATGCGGAACGCGGCCGAGTTCGACATAGTCGATCACCGCCAGCCGCGGATCCGGCTGGTCGGTCTGGCCGACGACGGCCATGTGCAGGGCCCGCTCGGCTGTCGAGATTCTGTCCAGGCGTCGCCCGCCAAGCTTCACCTCGCCCGAACTTGGCCTGAGCATGCCCGACAGCATGCGCAGCAGCGTCGTCTTGCCGGCGCCATTGGGGCCGATGATGGCGAGACGATCGCCGGTGGCGATGGAGAGGCTGACCGCATGGACCAGATTCCGGCCATTCGCCACGGCACCCAGGTCGCGCGCTTCAAGAAGTGGCATTGTCATCGACTATCCCCCCCAGCTTGCCCGGCGCCGGGATGCGAGCCAGCGTCTTGCCGGCCAGTCGCGGCGGACGTTGTCCGGAATTGCACCAGCCGTCGGCAAGCGAGGCGTAAAGCCTGGCAAATCGCACAAGGTCGCCAACATCGGCCTCGGCATCGACGGAGCCGAAAAGATAGGTGGCCTTGCCCGGAGCCTGGAAGGCTACCGTCAACGGCCGTGCGCAGCCCGCCATGCATTCGACGCCTTCGATCGTGAAGCCATGCGCCACGGCGGGTTCATCGTGGGCCGAGAGCCGGGAGCGCAAATCGGCGCATAGGCTTTCGCCCGACCTGATGCCGGTCGAAACATCACGGCAAAGCGTGCACACGATGATGCGGTGATCGATGGCGCCGTCCAACTTCCGTCACTTTCCAAAACTGGCGACGGAAGGATGTTGGCGAGCCGGCCGACAAGACCGACGTCCACGTTTCCTCCCGGCACACCCCGTCCGGTCAACTTGGTGATGGCAGGTCTCCTGGCTCGCGGGTCCTTGCGCAATCCTGCCTTCCCAGCCTTGCCGGCCAGTGGCATTTCGGATCTTGCTCACCGCTTACAGTTGCGGGGGCAGCCACGGCTTCGACCTCTTGGGTCTCACCGTGTTCCCTTTTCACCCCTCGCCTTTCGACTCGGGGACCATCACCACTCGATCGTAGTTTTCCCCCAATTGCTTCGCAACGGATTTCTCGGTGCATTGTCGATCCCGCCGCGGCGCTCGAATTTTATATGTTATGTAATTACATTACGTCTTAGACGATAGCGCGCGGCGGCGTCAAGTGAGAGCTTGCTGCCGGAAGAAGCCAGCGAGCCAGATGCTGTTGGCTGCGGAGCGTTGCCGTCCGGATTGCGCGGCGAGCGCAATTCCGATCAAACTGCCGCGCGCGAAGGTGGCAAGATGATCCCCTCAATGCGAGGAGCCATGAACCCGACCGAGAAAGCGCTATGGTTCGTCGAGAGCCATCTGCCGGAGGCGATCTCGCTCGACGATGTCGCCCAAAGCAGCGGCGTGTCGCGCTTTCATGTGACGCGCGCCTTCGGCGCCGCCACCGGCCGCTCGGTCATGGGCTACATGCGCGCGCGCAGGCTGACCGAGGCGGCGCGCCGGCTGGCCGGCGGAGCGCCCGACATCCTATCGGTGGCGCTCGATGCCGGCTACAGCTCGCATGAGGCTTTCACCCGCGCCTTCCGCGACCAGTTCGGCACCACGCCGGAGATGGTGCGCGCGCAAGGCTCGACCAACACCCTCGACCTCGTGGAGCCGATCCTGATGGACCAATCCTTTCTTTCCGCCCTCGAACCACCGCGCTTCGAGACCAGCCGGCCGTTGCTGATCGCTGGGCTCGGCGAACGCTACAACTGTGAAACCAGCGCCGCCATTCCGATGCAGTGGCAACGCTTCGGCCCCTATATCGGCAACATTCCGAGCGAGACTGGCGACGTCGCCTACGGTGTCTGCGCCAACGGCGACGATGCCGGCAATTTCGACTACGTCGCCGGTGTCGAGGTCACCGACTTTTCCGACCTTCCAAGGGAACTCAGCCGCGTGCGCATACCCGCCCAGAAATACGCGGTGTTTTCGCATCGCGAACACATCTCGACTATCCGCCGGACCGTCAACACGATCTGGAACAAATGGCTGCCGGCCTCCGGGCACGAGATAGCGGACGCCCCCGAATTCGAACGCTATGGCCCGGAGTTCGATCCGCGCAGCGGCAATGGCGGACTGGAGATCTGGATACCCGTCAAGGCTTAGCAGAGATCACAATTCCAAGTCCCAGGTCTGGCCGACCAGATCCTTGCCGAAGGAGTGGTGCGGTTCTTCCTCGGTCAGTTTGAAGCCGACCGCCTGGTAGATGTGCCGGGCGGCGATCAGGATATCGTTGGTCCACAAGGTCAGCGTGTTGTAGCCCTTCGCACGGGCAAAGCCGATGCATTCCTCGACCAGTCGCCTGCCTATGCCGAGGCCACGCGCCGAAGGTTCGACATAGAGCAGGCGCAGCTTCGCCACCTGATCCGATTTGCGCACGACGAAGACCGAGCCGACCACCTCGCCTTCGCGCTCGGCGATCCAGCTTCGTTCCCATTTCGGGTCGAAGGATTTGACAAATGCCGCGAGGATTTCGGCAACCAGCGCCTCATAGGTTTCGTCCCAGCCATAGTCCTGTGCGTAGAGCATGCCTTGCCGGCGGGTGATCCAGCCGATGTCGCCGACCTGCAGCGGGCGCAACAGATAAGGGATCCTTGGCTCTGCGCTTTCACCCAGCAGAGCCTGGACCGTCCGCATGGACTTCACCAGCCGGTCCTGCTCCGACGCGGGCAGCCGATCGAGCAGCGCCGCGACCTGGTCGTGCGAATCCTTGTTCAGCGGCGCGAAGGCATTCCTGCCCGCCGCGGTCAGCGCAATCGACGATTGCCTGGCGTCCGAAACCACCGTCGACCTGGAGATGAGGTGAAGGCGCTCGAACTTCTTCAGCAGACGGCTGACATAGCCGGCATCGAGACCGAGGTCGCGCCCGAGGTCGGTCGCGGTCAGGCCGTCGCGGTGCGCCAGTTCGTAGAGCACACGCGCCTCGGTCAGGGAGAAGGCGCTTTTCAGCAGCCCTTCGTCGAGCAGGCCGATCTGGCGGGTGTAGAAGCGGTTGAAAGCCCGCACCGCGTCGATCAGGTGCTTGTTGGGGAGGTTGTGGACGGTCATGGGATGGTTCTCCTGTCATGGAAAGGATCGACCAATTAGTTGACTTAGTCAATAAAATGATTGAAGCAATACAACCTCACAACTTCGTCATTCTAGGGTCTGCGCGCGTCGCTTCGCTCCTTGGTCCGCCCTAGAATGAGGACATCGCGGGGGGGCCGGAGCGCCAATCATGACCGCAGTGGCGCCCCTCACATCATCGGCAACACCGGCCAGCGATCAACGATCCTGCCGCCGGAAAGCACGGCGATCGGCCCGAATTGCTGCAGCACGGCCTCGCTTTGCGTCGGCCGCAGGAACGCATGGTCGCCGGGCATCACAGCAGCGTCGGCCGGCAGGCCCATGAATTGCTGGTTGGAGGACAGGCCGAGCAAACCGTTCGTCTTCATGCCTTCCGGAAATACCGGCTCGGCCATCCACTTGCCGCCATAGAGATAGCAGCCCTTGCGCGGAAACCGGCCAAGCGCCTGCAAGAGGCGGGAGACGGCGGGCGGGCCTGGCAGCATCGGTTCGACCACTTTCAGGATCGGCGTCGCGATGAAAGCCGCCGGTTGGAAACCTTCGAGACCGGGCGTGTCGAAATCGCCGGGCAGCACGAAGGCCGAGCCCATCGACACCTCATTGGCAATGCCGCGGTGATGAAGCAGCGCGGTCTTGCTGCCGCCAATGTTGAGGATGCTTCGCTGGTCGGCGCCTAGGCGCGCCAAAAAATCGGCGGCCTGCTCCGAGGCCCGCGCCAACGCCCTGCCCGGCCCGCCGAACAGGCCGGGAATGTGCGGTGCGTGCGCCTCATAGGCCATGACGCCTTCGCAGCGCAGCCCTTTGTGGGCCGGCAGCATCTTCAACGCCCGCGACAAGGCCTCCGATGTGGCAAACCCGCCGCGATGCAGGCCGACATCGATCTCGAAGGCGATACGCAGTTCGATAGCGAGCTCGGCGGTCAGCGCGCCATATTCCGCCAGTCTTTCGTCGCTGTCGATCAGCCAGCAGACACGCGACCAGTCGGCGTCGCCCTTCACCAGCGCCGCTCTCGCCGCGCTGACCGGCATCGGCTTGCCGTACAGCAGATCCGCATGCGGGAACGCGCTCAGCACCGCCGCGCTGATCGGCGGATGGAAGGTCATGAAGCGATCGGTTCCAAGCGTCTTGCCGATATGCGAAAGCAGCGGCAGGCAAGCGAGCGACTTGTCGACCAGCCGCACGGCAAGGCCGGGATCAAGCCTGGCCTTCACCAGGGCGATGTTGCCGTCCAGCCGGTCGCGATCCAGCACCAGACAGGGCTGGAAAATACCGGCCTGCTCCAGCGCCTGCGAAAGATTGGCGAAATAGGCGCTCATGGTTCGATGCCGAACAAGCCGGCCATGTAGGGCGAGACGAAACGGTTTTGCGGATCGATGTCGCGGCGCACCGCCATGGCATCGTCCCAGCGCGGATAGAGCTTCCTGAAGTCCGCCGCCTTCAGGCTGTGCATCTTGCCCCAGTGCGGCCTGCCGCCATATCTGCGCAAGACCGGCTCGGCCGCCTGCATGAACGGCAACGGATCGTTCGCCGCGTCATGGTGGATGGCGATCGAGCAGGTCGGCCTGTCGTAGAAGGGCGAGAGCCAGAACTGATCAGCCGCGACGCTGCGCACCTCCATCGGGAAATAGACCTCGGGAAAGCGCTTCTCGGTCAGCTCGATGATTTCGGCCAGCGCCTTCGGTCCTTCCTCGAACGGAAGGTGATATTCCATCTCGTTGAATTTGGTCTGCCGGTCGCTGGCATAGACATTGAGCCAGTCCTGCACATAGTCCTCGGCCCGCACCTTGGCGACGGCACCCTGGATCAGCCGGCGGCGCAGCGACGGCAGCCAGGCGAGCCCGGTGCGCAGCCGGCGCAGTGTCCTCAGTCCGGCCTCGTCATCCTCGGTCGGGCGCGCGCTGGTCGCCGCGTCGCTCAAGTCGCTGGCGATGAACTGCGCATAGCCGGAGAACGGGACGTAGTAGAATTCGGCCGACCGATGCGCGGTCATCATCGTTTCGAAATCGCGCAGCATGTCGGCGACCGGCAGCACCCATTTGCGGCGGCGCAGCCGGTAGGTCGCAATGTTGTTCAGCGTCACTTCGCTCATGATCCCGAAGGCACCGAGCGAGACGCCGATGGCGTGGATCGTATCTTGATCCCCTGCCCTGGTGAATTCACGAACATTGCCAAGGCCGTCGACGATCTGCACCGTCTCCAATTGCGTGTGATAGGCGCCGAGCGTCGGTCCCGAACCATGGGTAGCGGTCCCGAGCGCGCCGCCTATCGCCTGTCGGTCGATGTCGCCCATATTGGGCAGGCCCTGGCCGATATCCTGCAGGATGTGCATGAGCGAACCAAGCCGCGTCCCCGCCCGCACACGCGCCTGATGCTTTTCAGCGTCGTGCGAGACCAACCCCTCCAGTTTCTCCAGGGACAGGATGGTGCCTTGCGATTTCACCAGCGGGGTAAAGGAGTGACCGGCACCGACGACGCGGATCGGGCCGGGTGCGGTGCGAATGAGATCACCAACTTCACCGGCATCGGCGGGGCTGGCGATCAGCCGCGGTTCGGCGGTGACATAGCCCGACCAGTTGCTCCAGCTGGACATATTACCCCCGATCAGGCAACCGCGCGGCGGCGCCGCGAGACAAGGACGAACAGGCCAAGCAGCAGCACGCTGGCCAGGGCACTGCCGACAGCGAATTCCGGAACCGGACGAAAATCCTTGCCGTCGATGAGCAGCGACGCCGCGACCGGCCCGATCGCCAGACCGAGGAGCTGCGCGGCCGGCACCAAGAGCACGGCCGTGCGTGTCTCGTCCGCCGTGATCGTCAGCCTGATCTGATAGGGCACGATGAACAGGAGAATAAAACCCATGACCAGGGCGGCGACCCAGAAGATCGGGAGACCAGGTCCGCTGGCGAGGATGAGCGAGGCGACAAGTGCGACGGTGCCAATTGCCGCTATGGCAAGGCGATAGTCGATGCGGGCCTCGAACACGGTCGCGGTCATCGCGCCCAGGACCTGCATCGCCAGGCTGGCCGAGACAATCAGGCCAACGGTGCGGCCGTCGATGCCGAATTGGGCGCCAAGCGGCTCCAGAAAGGCCCATATCGAGCCGAAGAACATGAAGTAGCAGAAGATGCACAACAACGCCGTGATCGAAGGAACCGTCAGCACATTGGCCAGATCCTCGTCCTTGGGCAGGTCGGCATAGTCGGCGGGAACCGTGAAGGCGACCACCAGCGACAGGATGCAGACGACCGCCAGAGCGAGGAAGCCGCCGACCGACCCGGCCGCTGGAATGACATAGAGCGCCAGCAGCAGGGCAAGAGGGCATTGCGCCAGCGTCTGCATGGTGACGAAATAGCCGCCGATGCGCTCGGCCCGGCGCGAGCGGGCGATCAGTTCGGTGGCGACCGCGACAAGGCCGCCTTCGGCAAGGCCGGCCACGGCGCGGGCCGCCATCAACATGTTGGCGCCGGCGGCATAGGCGGTCCAGACATTCGCCAGCGCCAGCAGGAGCAGAAGCGCCGCACTTTTCCAGCGCATGTTGCGGGCCGAGAGCAGCGTCGCAACGATCGCCGAACCGATCGCGATGGCGATCAGCTCGGCGGTGGCGACCAGTGCCAGTTCATCGCCGCTGACATGGCCCTCTGTGTAGAGGGCGCCGAGCAAAACCGGCTGCATACCGAGAATGAGCAGACCGACCGATCCGATCCACAGGGCAGAGGCAAGCTGCCTGCCGGTCGGGTTGCCGACCAGCCAGTCGCCGCTTCCGGTATGCAGGTCACCAGATGTCAAAGGCGCCTCCCAACGTCCTTGCCGCACGGCAAAAAAGCTGACACCCTGTCAGCATTTCAAGACCTGATACTTGATCATATTTCTTGTCAACCAGAATTTGGCAGTTCGAGCGAAAGACCGGTGCATGACACAAGCAAGGCGAACAGCGACAGAACCGAGGCGCCAGCCGAAGCAGGAGCGCAGCCGCGAGCGCATCGACGCCATCCTGTCGACGACCATGAAGCTGATCGGCGAGAAGGGCATCGATGCCGTCACCATGAAGGAGGTCGGCATGCTGGCGGGCGGGCCGATCGCCACCGTCTACCACTACTTCCCCAACAAGTCGGCGATCCTGGCGATGCTCTATGAGCGGTTTTCGGAGGTAAGCCGCGCGCGACTGGCTGATATCATCGCCGATATCCGCGAAGCCAAGGACGTCATCGTCGCGGCCGACCGCCTGCTTGACGATTATCTGAGCCGCGTCGCCGGCGACCCAGCCATCCAGGATCTGCAGAACGCCATCCAGGCCGACAAGGCGCTCAAGAATCTCGACATCGCCGAAACTCGGCGCCAGGCCAGGATGTTCTGCGACCATGTCATCGGCTTGATCGAGCCGCCGAAGCACGAGCAGTTCGAACGCATCGTTCTGTTGATCTTCCAGCTCGCCGGCGGCGTGGTGCGCCTGGCACTTGCGGAGGGCGAAGCGGAAAGCCGCCGCACCATCGAGGATTACCGGTCGATCATCCACACCCAGTTGCGGCTGTTTCTTTAGCGGAGCGGCGACCGGGATTTTTCGGCACCGCCGGTCAGCGCCAGAAAAAATTCCCGTGATTGCCCCTTCCCGTGCGCCTTGACTCTCGCAGGCCGTCAGCCTATTTCAGCGCCACGTTAGCACTCGCCATTGGTGAGTGCTAACCGTATGTCCGGCTTCGCCGGACGGAGGAACTGTTTCTCACCGTTCTCATTCGAGGAAGAAAAAATGGCAAAGTCGAAGTTCCGCCCGCTTCATGACCGCGTGGTCGTTCGCCGGGTCGAATCCGAATCCAAGACCGCCGGCGGGATCATCATCCCGGATACGGCGAAGGAAAAGCCGCAGGAAGGCGAGATCATCGCCGTCGGCTCCGGCGCCCGCGACGAAAGCGGCAAGCTGGTGCCCCTGGACGTCAAGGCCGGCGACCGCATCCTGTTCGGCAAGTGGTCGGGCACCGAAGTCAAGCTCAATGGCGAAGACCTTCTGATCATGAAGGAATCCGACATCATGGGCATCATCGGCTGATTATCGGCCTTACCGTCAACTGAATTCCGGGCTTACCCCAAGCCCCTGCCAGGAGCTTAAAAATGGCTGCCAAAGACGTAAAATTCTCCCGTGATGCCCGCGAGCGCATGCTGCGCGGCGTCAACATCCTCGCCGACGCGGTGAAGGTGACCCTCGGCCCCAAGGGCCGCAACGTCGTCATCGACAAGTCGTTCGGCGCCCCGCGCATCACCAAGGACGGCGTCACCGTCGCCAAGGAAATCGAGCTTGAGGACAAGTTCGAGAACATGGGCGCGCAGATGGTCCGTGAGGTCGCCTCGAAGACCAACGACATCGCCGGCGACGGCACCACGACCGCGACCGTTCTGGCGCAGTCGATCGTCCAGGAAGGCCACAAGGCGGTTGCCGCCGGCATGAACCCGATGGACCTGAAGCGCGGCATCGATCTCGCCGTCACCGAAGTCGTCGCGGCTCTCGGCAAGGCTGCCAAGAAGATCAAGACCTCCGAGGAAGTTGCCCAGGTCGGCACGATCTCGGCGAACGGCGACGAGTCGGTCGGCAAGATGATCGCGGAAGCGATGCAGAAGGTCGGCAACGAAGGCGTCATCACCGTCGAGGAGGCCAAGACCGCCGAGACCGAACTCGAAGTCGTCGAAGGCATGCAGTTCGACCGCGGCTATCTCTCGCCCTACTTCGTCACCAACGCGGACAAGATGGTTGCCGATCTCGAGGACGCCTACATCCTGCTCCACGAGAAGAAGCTCTCCAACCTGCAGGCCATGCTGCCGGTTCTCGAAGCCGTCGTGCAGACCTCGAAGCCGCTGCTCATCATCTCGGAAGACGTCGAAGGCGAGGCTCTGGCCACGCTCGTCGTCAACAAGCTGCGTGGCGGCCTGAAGATCGCCGCCGTCAAGGCGCCGGGCTTCGGTGATCGCCGCAAGGCCATGCTGGAAGACATCGCCATCCTCACCGGTGGCCAGGTCATCTCGGAAGACCTCGGCATCAAGCTCGAGAATGTCGGCCTCAACATGCTCGGCCGCGCCAAGAAGGTGTCGATCTCCAAGGAGAACACCACCATCGTCGACGGCGCCGGCAAGAAGGCCGAGATCCAGGGCCGCGTTGCCCAGATCAAGCAGCAGATCGAAGAGACCACCTCGGACTATGACAAGGAGAAGCTGCAGGAACGTCTCGCCAAGCTGGCGGGCGGCGTTGCGGTGATCCGCGTCGGCGGTGCGACGGAAGTGGAAGTCAAGGAAAAGAAGGACCGCGTTGATGACGCCCTGAACGCGACCCGCGCGGCCGTGGAAGAAGGCATCGTCGCCGGCGGTGGCGTGGCCCTGCTGCGCGCTTCGGCCAACATCAAGGCTACCGGCGCCAATGCCGACCAGGCTGCTGGCATCAACATCGTGCGTCGCGCGCTGCAGGCTCCGGCCCGCCAGATCGCCTCGAACGCCGGTGCGGAAGCTTCGATCGTTGCCGGCAAGATCCTTGAGAACAAGGGCGCGACCTTCGGCTACAACGCCCAGTCGGGCGAGTATGGCGACATGATCGCCATGGGCATCGTCGACCCGGTCAAGGTCGTGCGCACCGCTCTCCAGGACGCGGCTTCGGTCGCCGGCCTGCTCGTCACCACCGAAGCCATGATCGCGGAGGCTCCGAAGAAGGAGTCGGCTGGCGGCGGCATGCCTGGCGGCATGGGCGGCGGCGGCATGGGCGGCATGGGCGGCATGGACTTCTAAGAAGTCCATAAAGCACGCCCATCAACTAACATTGCTCAAGCCCGCTTGCGGGCTTGAGTGGCGGCATGGACTTCTAAGAAGTCCATAAAGCACGCCCATCAACTAACATTGCTCAAGCCCGCTTGCGGGCTTGAGTGGCGGCATGGACTTCTAATCCAGCCTACCTGGCGTATGTATGCGGAAAGGGGCGGCAGCGATGCCGCCCTTTTTGTTGTGCGGTTGGCCTGGCCGGCGCGATCGGGCAGCCAAGCGAAAACTCATCGTCCTCCAGCATCCGGGCCACGGACTGATAGATGTGGTGGACCGCGACCGCCGGATTATTTTCCGGGGCCAGTTGAGCGCCCAAGCGCTCCGTCACCTAGGCCACGCTGGCGCGCGTCACCTCGACGACCAGTTGGTCCTTGCCGCCCGGGAAATGGAAATAGAGCGAGCCTCGGGTGCGGCGCTGGCGCTTAAAATGTCGTTCAGCGACGTGCCGTGATAGCCGCCGCCGCTTCGATCATCCGAGTGCGTGTATCAGGAACCGGGCCACGACAAATACGTGGAAGCCGATCGGCGAAGCCGCGCTGCTCCCCGCATCAGGGGTGCGACACGACAATCCGCGGCATGGCGTGATGGCGAAGATGCGCCGCCTTGCGCGGCCACACCTGCCATCAATGAGAACGGTTGACTATTTATCGGTCTTTTTCATCAATAAAATCAGTCACTTCCATCAAATTTCCGTGGTCCGGCAAAAACTGTCTGACAATATTTTTTAACACATTCGCGATTACCAAAGGGCAAGCGCAAGGCGAAATCGCTCGAGCGTGTGGTGTCGGGTAACCAGCGATGCATTTTTTCCGACGATTTTTGCGGAACCGCGACGGCAACATCCTGATCATTTCGGCACTGGTGATGCCGGTCTTGATCGGCATGGCCGCGCTGGTGACCGAATATGGCGCCGCGCTGGTCCAGCAGGCCGACAATCAGCGCGTTGCCGACCTCTCGGCCTATGCGGGCGCGCTCGCCTACAATGCCAACAAGTCCACCGACCAGATGACTGCCACAGCTGTCGGCGTCGCGGTGCTTAACGGCGTCGACGCCGCCAATGTCCAGGTCAGCCTGGTTGCCTCCCCCAGGACAACCGGCGTCAACGCCGTTTCGGTGTCGATCAACACTTACAGGACCCTGTTCCTGGCACGCGTCCTGAACGATCGCCAGCAGCTGCAGATCTACGCCAATTCGGTGGCCGAGGTCGGCGCTCAACCACAGACACCCGGATGCATGCTCGCGCTTGACGGCACGCAGACCGGCGTGACGCTGAGCGGCGGCACCTCGATCTCGGCGCCGAAATGCACCGTCTCCTCCAACAACACCGTGACCGTCCCTTGCGGCACCAGCATTTCGGCAATCGGCGTCAACTACAATTCCGCCGCGGCTCCAAGCCAGCCCTGCAATGGCATCACCGGCCCAAACGGGGCGGCCGCGGTGATCACCAAGAAATCGACTCCCGACCCGCTGGCCGGCAATGCCGCGGTCACGGCCGCCGTGGCCCGCTTTTCAACCGTGGCCGCACTGTCGGCGACGACCGCCCCTTCCGCTCCGACCAATACGACCGGCACCAACATCGACTTCGCGTGGGACCAGACCGCGACGATGAACGCTGCTGCTGCCGCTGGCTGTACCGCGTCTTGGTCGCAGCCGACCTGGACGTTCAGTTGTGGCAGCAAAACGACCATCAATCTGGGGACCGTCACTATTGGCGGCGGCATCAACCTGAACTTCGCCCTGAACGGTGCGGCAACGACCACCTATAATTTCGCCGGCGATTTCACCACCAGCGCCACGACGAATTTCGGTCCCGGAATCTACAATTTCGCCAAGACCCTGACGACGGCGGGAACGACCACTTTCAAGACCGGCACTTACAATTTCGGCAAGCAGGTGACCACCGGTGGAACAACGACCTTTGGTGCCGGCACTTTCAACTTCACCAAGGGGTTGACCACCGGCGGCGGTGCCACCACAACCTTTGGCGCCGGCACTTTCAAGATTGGCCGCAGCGACACCGCCTGCAGCGGCTCCGGGCAGGTCAGCATCTGCAATACCTCCACCTTGACCTTTGGCGGACCGAGCGTTTTCGAACTGCCCGGCGGCTATACCAACACCGGCGGCTCGACACTCGTCTTCGGCTCGGGTACGACCAATTCCTACAAGATCGGCCCCGGCAGCAACGGCGATGCCATCACGATCGGCGGCGGGTCCACCACGATCATGGCCGATGCGACCGGCGCGAGCAGCGTCTTCCAGGTCGTCGGCAATGTGAATGGCGGTGGCGGCGGCAGCTGCTTTGTCGTCAGCGCCGCGGCACAACACGACATCTCAGGCAACTTCATCGGCTCGGGCGCCATCCTGCTTGGCGCCGGCGTCTATACCGTGGACGGCTATTTCGCGCTTGGCGGCAATGGCGGCGGCAGCGCCAACTGCAACGGCAGCACCATCAGCGTCAGCGGCGCCAGTGTGACGCTTGTGCTGTCGGGCAAGGCCAAGTCCAGTTCGGGAAGTTGCAACGGCTATGTCTTCTGCGTCGCCGCCGGCTACAGCAACATCGTGCTCACCGCACCGCAGTCGGGAGCAACGGCGAAGCTGGCGGTTATCGGTCCGACGGCGACCACAAACACCGGCGGCGCGACATTCGCCGAAGGCGGCTCCAACGCCCAGATATCAGGTGCATTCTATTTTCCCTATGGCCCGATCGTCATGAATGGCGGCTCGAGCGTGCTGGGATCGAAGACCGACTCGAGCAAGTGCCTGCAGATGATCGGCTCGCGCATCACGCTATCAGGCGGCACCGCGGCCGCTTCGGAATGCATCGCCGCCCCGAGCACCAGTGCCAGCAGCAAGGTGAGCCTCGTGCAATGAGAAATCCGTCACGCCTTGGCCTCAGCCTGCTCGCCGGCATCGCTCATTCATTCACGGACTTCCTTCGGCGTCAGAAAGCAGGCGTATCGGCGGTCGAGTTCGCGCTCGTTACTCCGGTGCTGCTCGTGATCCTGGCGGGAACCGTCGACATAGGCGGCTCACTGAAGGCCAAGTTCGAACTGAGCTCGGCGGTCTCGGCCGGTTCGAACTATGCGCTGCTCAATGGCGACAAGGTCAACTCCTCCGGCGGCAGCGCGCTGGCCGGCAACATCGCCACGGTGGTAACGAGCGGCCTGAGCGGCAATGCCGGCAACATTCAGGTCGTCATCAACAACGGCCCGACGATCGCGTATGACGCCAGCACGTCCAAGGCGACCCAGAGCGGCACGGCCGCGAATGCGGATCTCTGCTACTGCCCGGGCAATTCCGGGACTGTCGCCTGGAGCGCTCCGGTCGCATGCGCCAGCATCTGCAGTGCCGGCGGGATCGCCGGAAAATTCGTGACGATCGCGGCCAGCAAGCCCTACACGCCGCTTTTTGGCGGCTTCGGCATCGTCACCAACGGCAATATCACCGTCAACTCGGTGGTGCAGCCGCAATGAGCCGCTCTCGGTCGTTCCTGCGCGACAGATCCGGCGCCAACGCCGTCGAGTTCGCGCTGCTGTCGGTGCCGTTGCTGATGGTGTTGATGGGCACGTTCGAGTTCGGTCGCATGTACTGGGCGCAGCACGTGCTGAATGAGATCGCCGCCGCGGGGGCGCGTTGCGTCGGCGTGCTGCAGAGCGGATGCACGCAGAACGGCGCTTACAACGCCGCCAGCGCCATCAGCTATATCAGCGACAGGGCGGCAGCCGACGGCATTGTCCTGAGCACGGCCAACATCACCGTCAGCAACAACACCACCTGCTCGGGTCTGTCCGGCTTTTCGAGCGTCCAGGTCTCCTACACGTTCGCGACCGTGCTGCCGGCCTTCCTCACCTCGCTGGCGAATGGCCCCGACCTCAGCGCCAAGGCTTGCTTCCCAAATCAGGGCGCCTGATGCAGTGCGCCTATAAGCGATCTCGGTTTTGAGAGGGCGGCACGCATGGGAACAAGGGCCTGGAGCTAGCGATCGGCAAGGGCCAGCTTGGCGCCGAGCATGACAAAGGCGCCCGCGAACGTCCTGCGCATCCAGGTCAGCACCATCGGCCGCGACACGACATGGCTGCGGATCGAGGCGGCGAAGATGCCGTAGCCGACGAAAACCACGAAGGTCAGAAGCATGAAGACGGCGCTGAGTTCCAGCATCCTCGACAGCGCGTTGGGCTCAGTGGTGCTGACGAATTGCGGCAGGAAGGCGAAGAAGAAGATCGACAGCTTCGGATTGAGCACGTTGACCAGGATGCCGGTGGCGATCACCTTGCCGGCCGAGCGCGGCGCGACATTGTCCTCGACGCTCAAGCCGCCCTTCTCCTTCAGCGTGTTCCAAGCCATGTAGATGAGATAGGCGACGCCTAGATATTTCAGCGTTTCGAAAGCAACCGCGCTGGTGTGCAGCAACGCCGCAAGCCCGGTGATGGCGGCCGCCATGTGCGGGATGATGCCGAGCGTGCAGCCGAAGGCCGCAATGATCGAGGCCCGCGCACCGCGCGAAAGTCCGGCGCTCAGCGTGTAGAGAACGCCGGTGCCGGGCGAAGCCACGACGATCAGCGACGTCAACAGGAATTCGATGCTCACGATGGTTCCTCCACGGCCCTGCCCGGCCGGGAACGTACCGGGCCAACGGGCGCCGCACAAGCGGAGGCGATTTGCGCAATCCCCGTTTGGGTAGATCGGTAGTTACACCGGCAATCCGATCGCCCGGCGCGCCATCAGGCATTCCGCGTCGCCAGGCATGCAGGCGCGACAGACATCCGGACGCAATTCGTAGATGCCGCATGCGGTCGACTTGCCGATTTCGCCCGACAAGGCCGAACAGCGCACGCCCTCGCAGCGCATGCCCGACAGGTCGGCCGCTACATATTGCTCAGGGATGCGGTCGAGCTGCGCGTCATCCTCGGTCGAAAAGCGCGGCCATTCGGCTGAATATGAACAGCACGCGCCACAGCTCTGACAATCGAAGACAGAAGCGGTTTCGCGTCGCGACGACGAAAGTCTCGCGGCAGCGACCAGGGCGAACAGCCCTGGCGTGGCAGAATTGCGATCGGCGTCCTGCGGCAAGGCGCTATTTCTTCTTGCCTGTCTTGCGCGCCGGCGCTTCAGCGGGCGACTTGAACAGATCGGTCGCGGCTTCGCCAGCTTCGCTGGCTTTCGCGGCAACCGGCTTGGCCGGCTTTGCAGCGGGAGCCGGCGTTGCCGGCTGATCCTTGGCGGAAAATTTAATGGCCATGTCAGTCCTCGTCGGCGAAACGCGATGATGGTGCGCGCGGATTGCGCAAGCGGCCGATCAGCGCCGAAACCGCCGTGATGTTCATTTCCTCGGGCGACCAGTTCCTGGCTTCCGCAATGTGATGCGGCGCCAGTTCACGATGCGTGCTGCCGCTGTAGGCGGCATCCTGGTAGGTCACCCGCTCCTGGGTCTTTTTGTCCTCGCGGACATATTCGATCAGGTAGTTCGGGGCTTCGGCACGGCCGCGCACGCCTACGCGTACCTGGGCGTCGCCATGGGCGCGCTTGCAGCGTTCGAGTTTTTCCAGCACGCGCCGGACGTATTCGACCGGCTTGTCCAGGGTTTCGACCATGTCGGCAATGGTCGCATCGGCCGCGATCGGCGTCGGCGGTACGCGCTTGGTGGCCATCAGCGTTTTCCGGCTCGTTTCGGCTGCACCGCGAGTGCTGCCGCCGCCGCCATCTCGTCGGCTTCCTTTTCGAGGCGCAGCTCGCGCAAACGGGCGGTCTTGGCTTCCCGCGCCTCGCTTACGGCATCGCGTTCGGACATGATGCGGTTGAGCGACATTGACTGGGTTTGCGTCCTGCTGAACAGCGACACCGCCGGATCGGCGGTCTTCGAATGGGCGGTCAAGATCTTTCTCCTGTCAGGAGCCTGGTGCCGATAGGACGAGACCGGCTCTTCGGTCAGGGCCACGCACGAAGCAACACGGCATTGGGGCAATAGGGCAGCTGATTCAAATTGCTGAGGCGTTCCATAGCACGTTCAGCCCGACGCGCAGCGCATTTTCGGCGGCAACAGGCGTAAAATGAAAAAGGCCAGGCACCGCCTGACCTCCCCAGGAGTACCGCACATCCAGATGGATGCACAGGAACACTCCTTCATGCGCATGGCCTTGGAAACTCAGGTTTCCAAGGCCATGCGCCTAAATTCGCCCATCACCGGTGCCAGTACATCCGTGGTCACCGGGAGGGCTGAATTCTTTCTTCAGGCCGCCTTCAACTGGTCGGCGGACATCTTGCCCGACTTGTTGTCGCGGACCATCTCGTAGCCGAGCTTCTGGCCCTCGACGATGTCGCGCATGCCGGCACGCTCTACGGCCGAGATGTGGACAAAAACGTCGGCCGAGCCGTCGTCAGGCTGAATAAAACCAAAACCTTTGGTGGCGTTGAACCATTTAACTGTGCCGGTGCTCATAAACGAACCCTTTCCATGGCAAATATTCGTTAATCGCGGTGCGAATGCACAACGATTTTTGTCTCGATTTTTGATGGGGAAGTTCGTCAAAAGCGCGCATGCATGCGCGGATAACAAAAGTCAGTCAAACAAATATCGACATATTTCTTATAGGCTTCTTTTGCCGGCGAGTCAATTTCTGGTTTTCCATCGGCCAGCATTCAACCCGCGATTGCTCTAACTCGAAGCCTCAACTGGCGAAACGGCCGACAGACAAAGGTCCCCCAAAAAAACGCACACGCCCGGAACCAATTCCATGCCGACGCATTTCAACCGTGTCAGCATTTTAGAGAGCAATCTCGGGAAAGCTGACAAAAGGACGCCTCCCGCACGATAACAGGTGCGAGAGGCGTTCTTGTATGTGCCAGTTCTTGTATTTGCCAGGAGGCCGAAGCCGGGCCGCGAGGCGGGCTATATAATGGCACTGATCAGCGGCAGGATCTCGTAGTGGAAACCGCGGCCAGAACGCGATACCGGATCACCATCGATCACGGCTCTCGCCTCGACTTCGCTCCCGACACGCAGGATCAACAGGCCCCAGGGGCCGGCCGGGTCGGCGACCGGGCCAGCCACGACCATGGTACCCTCGCGAAGCTTGCCGCGCAGATAGTCGGCATGCCGTCCCATCAGTTCCTTTTCTTCCTCGGTCATGGTGAAGGCGAAATCCGGTCGAGGCGGGATCAGCCGGCAGTGAAAGATCAATGGCACCGTGAGCGGTCCGCCGTTGCTGGACATCGGTCCTCCTCCAAAACCCCGTCAATCGGCCATCGGTGCTTAGCGCCTCGATTGACCTATTCGTCCGGCCCCGGTTCCGGCCAGGGCTCCTTGGCCGCTTCCGCGTACCAGTGCCGCATCGCCGGCGTGGCCAGCACGGCGTCGACATAGGCCCTGGTGTCGGGCGCGAGTTCGCCGCCATAGGTGTCGAAGCGGGTGACGACCGGCGCGTACATGGCATCGGCCGCGGTGAAATGGCCGAACAGGAAGGGTCCGCCCTTGCCGTATTTTTCGCGACACGTGCGCCAGATGGCCTCGATGCGGGCGCGCTGCACTTCCCCTTCGGCGTCGAGCGGCTTGTGGCCCTTGGGGCGGCGCAGATTCATCGGCCAGCCATAACGAACCTCGCGAAAGCCGGAATGCATCTCGGTGGCCACCGAGCGGGCCAAGGCCCGGGCGCCGATATCGTCGGGCCAGAGCCCTCTGTCCGGAAACAGGTCGGCAAGATATTCAAGAATGGCAAGGGTTTCCCAGACGACCCTGTCCCCGCCCTGCGACGGCTTGTGTTCCAAGACGGGGACCTGTCCGGTAGGCGAAACCTTGGCAAGATTGGCAAAGGTCTCGGGCGTCCGCAGGCGCACGAAGCTCTCCTCGAACGGGATCTCCAGATGCTTCATCGCCACCCATGGCCTGAGCGACCAGGAGGAGAAGCATTTGTTGCCGATGTAGAGCGTGAATTCAGCCAAGGCGATTTCCCCCAATTTTCATCACTCTAGAGCAATTCCAGGAAAGGTGTGTAACGGTTTTCCCGGGAAAAGCGCATAGCGCTTTCCCTTGGGAATTGCGTCCAAACAAAGAGTTAGAGCAGTTCGGCGTTTCCGTGAAACGATGAACTGCTCCAGCACGGAGTGCACTGGCAGCAAAGCGTGTCGGCAGCCTTGCGGCCTTCACCCGGTGATGAACTCAGTTTGCCTGTGCAGCCAATTGCGCCCCAGGCGAAACACCGGCGCGGGCGCGGATCGCGGCGACGGCGCTGGCAATATCGGCATTGACGCGCAGCGCCTCACGTCCGGCTTCTATAGTGAGATCGACCTCTTCGACCGGCAGCTTCAGCCTTGTCGGTATTGCGTTGAGCCTGATTTGCGCCGCCGGATCGAGGTCGGCGAAAGACAGGTGCTGCACCACAAGCCGGACGTCGCGGCAATTCCAGCCGCCCGTCGAGCCTCGATAGGCGGCCACCGTCGAGGCCGGCAAGGCGCAGCGGTAGCGCACCAACTCCTCCTTCCACTGCGAGACGGCCAGGGTCAGGGCATCGAATTCGTCGCGCACCGAGGAAGAAAGCGTGGTGCTGGTCACGGCGTCGAGCAGCTCCGAGGCCTTTGGTCCATGGAGTGATTTCGCCCAACTCACATCCCTGTTGCTGCCCGCATCGGCGACGATGAAGATCAGCGTCGTCAGGCGGACGGCTGCCGAAGGCGACAGCGGCCCATAGGGCGTGCCGGCGGCCGAGCGCTCGAGCGAAAAGCCGGTGACGCCGATATTGTCGGTCAAGCCGCCGTCGAGCAGCTTCACATAGTCGAGCGGATCGGCGTTCTGGTAGGAATCGAGCGCGCTGGCGTAGGCCTTCAGCCTGAGCGAGGCATTGCGGTCGGCAAGCGCCCGGCTCGGCCACAACGGCTTGCGGTAGCCGCAATCGGGCTTGGTGGCGGCGACCACGATCGGGGCGAAGACGATGGGCACGGCGGCGGAGGCGGCAACCGCATCGGCCAGCCGCACCTTGTCGAGGTCGCTGCACAGCGCCGCGAAGGTGTCGTAGGTGAACATGAACGGCGTACGGTTGTAGATATCGGACGCGTTGACCCAGACGATCGGCCGGTCCGGCTTGCGGAATGCCTCGAAGGTCGCGCCATCGAAAAGATGGTCGTTCAGCCATTTGGCGAAGCCGCTGCGGTCATTGACGCCGCCATAATAGGCGCGCACGAGATTGACCGGCGACACCGATGTCCTGAGATCGGCTTCCGCGTCCTGGATCAGGAAGCGCTGGCGAAAATCCTGGTAGCCGTCCTTGCCCTTGTAGCCGAAATAGGCCGCCGCGATGGCGCCGCCGGACGCTCCGGAAATCATCCTGATGTCGTCTACCAGCGTACGGCGATATGGCCGCTCGTCGATGACGATGTCGTCCAGGGCCCGCAGCACGCCATAGGAGAAGGCAGCCGCCCTGGTGCCCCCGCCGGAAAAGGCGAGGCCGACCACGGTCGAACTATCGTCGCCCGGATCAGGGATGAAGGTCGGTGAAGGGTGGCCTGCTTCAGATGTCAGGAGGTTGATCGGTCCGACATCGTCGGCAATGCAACCTGCCACCAGCAGGGAGACAGCGACCGCCAAGGCAAGGCGAAACAGAAAACGCATAGAACTCCCCCGGCGGCCCGTAGGCTGGTCCCGCGCAGACGGTAGCCGCATTGCCTCGCCAGAGGCAACCAGTTGTCTGCCCCCGCGGGCCTGCGGAACCTAAGCAGGGCTGGCTCGTTTGCCTTTCGCGAGTGAAAATCCCGAAATCCCAGGAGATGCGAAATGGTGAACAGGGATCAGGTCGCCGGCATGGCCAGGCAGATCAAGGGCTCGATCAAGCAAGCAGCCGGCAAGGCCACCGGCAACTGGCAGGCCCAGGCCGAAGGCATGGCCGACAAGGTCGCGGGCAAGGTGCAGAAGGCCTATGGCGACGTGAAGGACAAGGTCAGGAAGGCGTTTTGATTCCGCATCGGGAAGGTCGGAAAAGGCGGCGGCCCGGGGCCGCCTTTTTCATGTGCTCCAGCCCTTGCTGAAAGCGTTGGTGAAAGCGATCTCGCCGTGGTCGTCGGTCGCCTCGCCCAGCACCACGTCCATGCCATCGCTGGTCACCCTGGCCAGAGCGAAACCTCCCATATAGGCAGCCTTTGGCTTGAACAGGTTGAGCCCGTCACGACGGTAGATCAGCGAGGTCTCGTGCTGATGGCCGTGGAAGATGGCAATGACATTGTACCCCTTCAGCACCGCCACCAGCGCCTGTCTGTCGGCCTCGCCCCACCAGTGCGGCGCACCGGCGCCGTCATCGTCATAGGTCCGCTTGGCGGGATCCCACCGCTCCGTCGAAAATGTGTCCCAGCCATAGTGCTGGAACAGGATGACGGGACGGCCATCCGCCGCGTAGGTCGCCAGATCCTGCTTGAGCCATGGCAGGCTGCTATCGGCACCATGGCCGGTATCGCCGGCGAAACGATGCGTCTGGACGAGATGCAGGCCACCCCAATCCCACGAATAGCAGTCAGTCTCGACATCGTAGTCGGTGGCCGGCACGGGCGGCTTGAAGAACACGCCGGCGCGATGGTTGACTTCGACATAGTCACGCAGTTCGCGCCGGTACCAGTCGACATGGTGCGGCGGACCGTTCTGGTCGAGATCGTGGTTGCCGAGCCCGATATAGACCGGCATGTGAACGCGATCCGGGCCGACCCCTTGGCTGTAGCGCTGGCTGAATTGAAGCAGCTGCGTACCCTCGCTCGGCTGGGTGATCTGGCCGCCGCCGTCGTCGGTGATGTCACCGCCGATGACAAGGCCGAACGGCATGCCGATCCGGCGGCCCGCTGAACGCAAGCGGGTGGCGACGCCATCGATCTCGTCCGGCCAGTCCTTGTCGCCAATGGCATTCAGTGCCGCGACATTGCGCAACAGCGCGGCGTCGGTCTTGCCTTCCTGCAGGCAGTTGGGGCTCAGGCCGCTTGCCATGCGGCAGGCATGGACATCGGCGATGAACAGGAAGGTGGCGTCGATGGGCTGGATGCGCTGCCCGGTCTGGCTGAGCGCCGGGCGTGAAAGCGCGCCGGCCGCGGCAAGACCCGCGGCCTGCACCAGAAAGCCGCGTCGTGAAAGCAATACAGGGGAATGGCGAGTCATCATGCCGGAATTTCAGCACAAGCGGCGTCCGTCCGTCCAGTTTCGGCAGTATCGCCACTTGCCTTGAGCATCGACATCGCAATGAACGTCTGCCACTTCTACCTGCGCTTGCATCCTCAAGAAACTGGTTGCGTGAAGAACGCGCTTGCCGGCATGGCATTGGCGGTTCTGCTGTCTGCAAGTGTTGCGCTTGCCAGTCCATCGCCGCGAAGCGGTGCACCCGCCTTAGATGGTGCCATGCCGCCGCAGCACCCTGCTACGTCGCCTCCCGCCCGGCGACGGTGCGACCTGGGAGGCGCCGCGCTCCAAAGCCGCAAGGCAGTCGCGCAACGGGCCGGCGTCCTGCGCCGTCTTGGCCATCGACATGGCGCCGGAATAGGTGGCGATGGCAAGTGCGGCAAAATGCTGGGGATCGGTGCCCTGCTCCTTGCCCTCCCGCTGGTCGGCGCTGACCTTGTCGGCGATCGCCTGACGCCATGCCGCAAAAATGCCGGCAAGGGCAGCGCGCAGATCGGGATCGGCAAGCGACAGTTCGTGCGCCAGATTGTTGAGCGGACAGCCCCGCACGAAACCCTGCTGGTCCAGTTCCGCCGCCACGGCCTCAAACACGGCCCGCACCCCGTCGCGCGCCGAAGCCGCCGCCTTGACCGGCGCGATCCATGTCTGCTCGACCGCCGCCGCCACGCGCTCCTCGATCACTGCCAGGGCAAGCGCCTTCTTGGTCGGGAAATGGTGATGCAACGCGCCGCCGCTGACCCCTGCCGTCGCCATCAGGTCACCCAGGCTGGAAGCATGATAGCCGCGTGCCTGAAACACGACCTCGGCCACATCGAGGACTTTTCTGCGCATGCCCTCCGGGTCGTTGACGCGCTTTCCAGGCCGGGGGCCTGATTGGGTGATTATCTCTTCTGACATTGCCGGACCATAGCATGTTGACAAAACAGGACAACCGGTCTGTTTATAAACAGGACGATCATCCTGTTTCTGGAGACTGCCGATGAATCCGCGCCTCGAACTTCCCGTCAAGGTGCTCGCCTCGCCCGTCGTCGAGCTGAGGCAATACACATTGAAGCCAGGGCAACGTGAAACGCTGATTGACCTTTTCGACCGGGAGTTCATCGAGAGCCAGGAGGCGACTGGCATGAGCATCATCGGCCAGTTTCGCGACCTGGACCGTCCCGACATGTTCGTCTGGCTGCGCGGCTTCGAAAGCATGGACACCCGCAAGGAGGCCCTGGCCACCTTTTACGGCGGGCCGGTCTGGGCGGCGCACCGTGACGTGGCCAATGCGACGATGATCGATTCCGACGACGTGTTGCTGCTGAAGCCGGCATGGCCGGGAGCCGGGTTCGACCTTTCGGGCACGCAGCGCGCCGCCTTGGCCACGGGTGAAAAGCCAATTCAAAACAATCAGCTGGCTGGCATTGTTGCCATCCGGATTCATCATCTGCGACCAGGGGCGGAGACCGGCTTCGCCAGCCGCTTCAAGGCCGAGACGGTACCCATGATGAAGGCCTCCGGCGTCCGCCTCCTCGCCGCTTTTGTCACGGAGCATGCCGAAAACAGCTTTCCGCGCCTGCCGGTGCGGACGAGCGAAAACGTTTTCATTTCCGTAACCGGCTTCCACGGCAGCGAGGCGCATGCCCGCCATGAAGCCGCCTTGGCCGCGTCGCCGAACTGGCGGGCCTTCTGGCAGGCGGCCGAGCTCGACCTGACCAAGCCAACGGAGACTTTGCGGCTGTCGCCTACTTCGCGGTCGTTGGTCGGGCCGAGCCTCTAGGCTCCCAATGCCTCGATGATGGCCCCGGCGACAAAGGCCGGATCCTCCCAATGCGGGTTGTGGCCACACGCTTCGGCACGCAGGAGTCTTGCCCCCGCCAGGCTGCGCAACAGCGCCTCCTGGTGCGCCTCGCCGAACAGCGGGTCGCACGCGCCGGCGATGATCAGCGTTCGGGTCCGCACTGCCTGTGCCGCGCTGGTCAGGTCGGCCGGGCATATCTCTTCCAGAATGGCGCGCCAGCGCGCCGCGGGCATCGCCGATGCGTCTTTCGCCAGGCCGGCTAGGAACGGCTGGGGTACATCGGGCCGGCAGGCATGCCACCAGTCATAGAACGGATCGGCCGGCGATATCGGGTCACGCAGGGCCTGAACAGCAGCGACAAGCGGATGATCGTGTGCGAAATCGGGCTTCAACGTGCCTGCCATGACCACCAGCCCCCCTGGGAGCTCGGCGTATCGCGCAGCCAGAGCGACGGCCACCATGGCGCCCAGCGAATGGCCGACCACAACGGGCCGATGGAGCCGCAAATGCCGGATCAGGCCCGCAATATCATCGGCGAAGTCGGTAATGCCGCAACTCTTGCCCGCTGGCGAGGCGCCATGGCCGCGCAGGTCGGGCATGATCAGCCGGCGGCCGGCCAGGTGCGGCGCCAGCAGCGAAAAGCTGCGGCTGGTGTCGGTGAAGCCATGCACCAGAACCAGCGCCGGCTCGGCGCCCGATATCTCGACATAGGCGATCTCGAGGCCGCCAGGATTGACGAATTGCTTGCGACCGGCCCAGGCGTCCTGCTCCGCGGCCGGTGTCGCCTTCGGTTCGACCGCCGTCACAGGCCGAGCTTCTCCTTGACCGCGGCAAGGCCGGGCTTGCCGTCGAAGGTGGTGACGCCGGCGAGCCAGGCGTCGAGGCGGTCCTTGTTCAGCGTGATCGCCTTCAGTGCCCCGTCCTCCGGCTTCATGCCGTCATTGATCAGGTAGCCCATCCCGACATTCTCGAAATCAATGTCGAAGGCGAGATTCTTCAGGAACTGCGCGACATTGGGGCATTGCTGCAGATAGCCCTTGCGCACCTGCGTCGTCACCGTCGCGGCGCCGAAGTTCGGGCCAAAGAACTTGTCGCCACCAGTCAGATATTTGAAATCGTACATGGTGTTCATCGGATGCGGGGCCCAGCCCTGAAAGACGATGAACTGCTTCTCCTTGATCTCATAGCCGACCTCCGAGAGCATACCCGCTTCGCTCGACTCGACCACGTGCCAGCCGTCAAGGCCGAAGGCCGGATCGGCGATGGCGTCCATCATCAATTGATTGGATCCGGGTTCGATGCCGTACATTTTCTTGCCGAACTTGTCGGCGAATTTGTGCAGGTCGGAAACGTCCTTGACCCCGGCCTCCCAGACATAAGTCGGTACGGCGAAGGTGTATTTGGCGCCGACAAGATTGACGCGGACATTCTCGATCGAGCCGTCCTTCTTGTAGGGCTCGTAATAGGTGACCATCGCCGGATCCCAGTAACCCAGGAACAGGTCGAGATCCCTGTTTTTCATGCCCTCGTAGATGACGTTGATGCCGAGCACTTCGCTCTGCGACTGATAACCCAGCGCATGCAGCAGGACGTTGGCCACTCCTGTGGTGAAGGCGAGATCGTTCCAGCCAGGCTCGGCCATGCGAACGGTCTTGCACTCTTCTGCCTCTGCCGCCCGGGCCGCTTGAGACGCCAGCACCAAAGCGGCAAGGCACACGCCATTTGCAAGGGCTCGCAACATTTCGGTTCTCCTCTTGTCCTAAATTGACCGGATGGTTTTTTTATTGTCCCACTGGTCAATAGTTGATCTAGACGGACGAAGATGTCAACGTGGATTCGCAATGCCTGGATCGAACCCGTGAAACTCAAGCGTCTCGGTGACATACGCCGCAAGGAGTTGCGGCAAGCCGCTTTCGCGGTACTGGAGCGCGAAGGCATTGCCGGCGCGACTTTGGAAAAGGTTGCCGCCCATGCCGGCGCCTCCAAGGGCATCGTGCTGCATTATTTCCGCAACAAGCAGGAATTGTTCGAACATGCGATGCGGGAAGCAAACGCCGTGCTGCGCGACGCTGTGGTCGCCCGGCTTCGCCAGGCGCGCACGCCAAGGGAACGCCTTGATGCGGTGATCGATGGCAATTTCGAGGAGCATCTGTTCCAACCATCGCTTTGCCATGCCTGGCTTTCGCTCTGCGCCGAGGTGCCGCGCGACGAGAAGCTGGCGCGGATCCAGAAGGTGCTTCACGCGCGCATGCGCTCGAACCTGTTGTCCGGCCTGCACGGCCTCACCTCCCCCAAGGTTGCCGATGACATCGCGCTTGGCGTCACCTCACTGATCGACGGGCTTTGGCTGCGGCTCGGCCTGGAGCCGGGCAGCGTGTCGCGCGAACAGGCTATCCGCCAGGTCAAGGATTTCGTTGCCGCGCGGCTGGCCATGTACCAGCCTGCGACCGTCAACGCGTAGGCCGGCCCCGGCCTACGGCCAGGCCGAATTCCATGCCGAATGAACGGCGCGCCGTCAGGGCGGCCAGCCGGTCGCGCGCTTGCGCCGCTCAAGGCCGGATTTCAGATTGCCACCGGCGGCGGCGTGATCCTTCAGGAGCCTCGCCCATGCCGCCACCGCTGCCGCCCGCGTCAGGCGGGTCCGGGCGAAATCCTGCGCCTCCGCGGCTATCTCGGCCTCCAGTTTCGGATTGGCGCGCAGCCACTCTATGCGTTCGGCCAGATCGGACAGGTCGCGCGCCACCGGGACATAGTGGCGAAACGGTTCGATATCGTCGAAGAACCACTCGCGCCACGGCCGATCCTGCAACAGCACGACCCGCTTGGTGTGGAGCAGCATCTTGAAGCGGCCACTGTAGCCCGCGCCCTCGATATCGATCATGTACCTGTAGGTGGCGACCTGGTCTTCCATTGTCTTGAAAGTCGCGGAAT
This sequence comes from Mesorhizobium sp. GW821-FHT07A06, assembly GCF_059419085.1. Lineage (NCBI taxonomy): Bacteria > Pseudomonadati > Pseudomonadota > Alphaproteobacteria > Hyphomicrobiales > Phyllobacteriaceae > Mesorhizobium > Mesorhizobium sp. GW821-FHT07A06. Next base: position 529,945 of record NZ_JBWKRC010000001.1, on the reverse strand, counting down.
ACCGATTGATGTCGGTGTTGTAGTTCGGCTCGGTGTCGTAGGCCTCAAGCAGATCCGGCCGCGCCTTTGCAATCTCGACTATCGCCTGGCGAGCATGGTTCATGCAGCGCCCCGCCCAGAACAATCGGTCATCGCGCGGCGGCTCTTCCGAGGCGGCAGCCATCGCCCGCGTCTTCCGGTCGTAATCGTCGAACTTCGCGTCCGGCCAGCCATCGAAAACGAAATCAGGCGCGGCCACCTCGCCATAGCCGTCGGCTTGAGAGAAGGCAAAGCGCGTGCGGAAATAGCGATGCCTTCTGCGCGACGGCGTGTCGCCGAGCAGCATATAGAAGGGCGGCAGGCTTTCGACATCCAGGGACGCCAATGCCTCGGCGATCAAGGTCAGGACCTGCACGTGCCGCTCAAGCCAGGCAGCGCGGGAGCGCACCTTGAGCGTCCCGCCTTCGAAACGGCAGTGGATCTCGCCGCGATTGAGCCCAGGCAGAAAGCGCCTGCCAACCTCGACGACATCGACAGCCATGGGAAGCGCTCTCGGTCCGTTCTTGAGTGGTGCCATTTTCAAAAAGACGCTCGCCGCAGCCTGTTTTCGATCAACGCGGCTATCCCTTTGGCGCGGCGGATGCAAGGGCGGACAATCCCGGCGTTGGCACCTGACGAAGTTCATACCGTGCGATAGGCCCGCGGCTTGACCTGGGCCGCGACCATGCGGTGCTCTGGCCTGACCCATGACTTCGGAGCGCCAGATGAGGCTTCAAGACAAGCATGCGCTGGTGACCGGCGGCTCGGACGGCATCGGCCTGGCAATAGCCGAGGCGTTTCTGCGCGAGGGCGCCGATGTCCTGATCGTCGGCCGCGACGCCGGCAAACTCGAAACCGCGCGCGACAAACTGGCGGCTGCCGGTCCAAGGAGAACCGTGGAGACGTTGTCGGCCGACCTTGCCACAAGCCGCGGCATCGCAGCGGTTGCCGAACACGTGAAAGCTTCCGGCCGGCCGCTCGACGTTCTCGTCAACAATGCCGGTGTCGCCTATCTCGTGCCATTCGAGACTGTCAGCGAGGCGCAGTTCCAGCACTCCTTCGCGCTCAATGTGACAGCCGCGTTCTTCCTTACCCAGGGACTGCTGCGGCATTTCGGTGCCGGCGCCTCCGTCATCAACATCTCCTCCTATTTCGCCAACAAGATGATCCCGAAGCGGCCGTCCAGCCTCTACTCCCTGTCCAAGGGCGCGTTGAACTCGCTGACCAGATCGCTTGCCTTCGAGCTCGGCCCGCGCGGCATCCGCGTCAACGCCATCGCGCCCGGCACGGTCGACACCGCCATGCGACGCAAGACCGTCGACAACCTGCCAGCCGCGGCAAAGGCGGAGCTGACGGCCTATGTCGAACGTAGCTATCCGCTGGGTCGCATCGGCCGGCCCGGGGACCTTGCCGGTATGGCGGTCTATCTCGCCAGCGACGAGGCTGGGTGGACCAGCGGCGGGATCTTCCCGGTGGATGGGGGCTATACGGCGGGATGAGAGCGCGAGAAGAGGGGAAATGCACTCATCTTCAACCGATTTGCATCCGCGCCACCCGCAATCTCCGCTTGAAGGCCATTGTGCAACGCGATACGCCCTTGCCCAAATCGACAGACCGGAGACTTGCCGTGAGCACGCCAAAGACCAGAACCGAAACCGATACGTTCGGCCCCATCGAGGTCGCAGCCGACCGCTATTGGGGCGCGCAGGCGCAGCGTTCCCTGGGCAATTTCAAGATCGGCTGGGAAAAGCAGCCGGCTTCGATCGTGCGCGCGCTCGGCATCGTCAAGCGCGCCGCGGCGGAAGCCAACATGGAGCTGAAGCGGCTCGATCCGGCGATCGGCAAGCCGATCATCGCGGCCGCGCAAGAGGTCATCGACGGCAAGCTCAACGACCATTTCCCGCTGGTGGTCTGGCAGACCGGCTCCGGCACCCAGTCCAACATGAACGCCAACGAGGTGATCTCCAACCGGGCGATCGAGATGCTCGGCGGCGTGATGGGATCGAAGAAGCCGGTGCATCCCAACGACCACGTCAATATGAGCCAGTCGTCGAACGACACCTATCCGACGGCCATGCACATTGCCTGCGCCGAGCGCATCGTGCACGATTTGCTGCCGGCGCTGAAGCACCTGCACAAGGCGCTGGACGCCAAGGCCAAGGCCTTCAATCACATCATCAAGATCGGCCGCACGCACACGCAGGATGCTACTCCCCTCACCCTCGGCCAGGAATTTTCCGGCTATGCGGCGCAGGTCGCCTCCTCGATCAAGCGCATCGAAATGACGCTGCCCGGCCTGCAGGAACTGGCGCAGGGCGGCACCGCCGTCGGCACCGGGCTCAATGCGCCTGTCGGCTTCGCCGAGCGGGTGGCTGATCGCATCGCCGCTATCACCGGCATCGCCTTCGTCACCGCGCCGAACAAGTTCGAGGCGCTTGCCGCCCACGATTCCATGGTGTTCTCGCACGGCGCCATCAACGCGGCCGCCGCCGCGCTGTTCAAGATCGCCAACGACATCCGCTTCCTCGGCTCCGGCCCACGCTCTGGGCTTGGCGAATTGTCGCTGCCGGAGAACGAGCCCGGCTCCTCGATCATGCCCGGCAAGGTCAACCCGACGCAGTGCGAAGCGATGACACAGGTCTGCGTGCAGGTGTTCGGCAACAACGCCGCGGTGACCTTCGCCGGCAGCCAGGGCCATTTCGAACTCAACGTCTACAATCCGCTGATGGCCTACAACTTCCTGCAGTCGGTGCAGCTCCTCGCCGACGCGTCGGTTTCCTTCACCGACAATTGCGTCGTCGGCATCGAGGCCCGCGAGGACAACATCAAGGCGGCGCTCGACCGCTCACTGATGCTGGTGACGGCGCTGGCCCCGACCATCGGCTACGACAACGCCGCCAAGATCGCGAAGACGGCGCACAAGAAGGGCACCACGCTGCGCGAGGAAGCACTGGCCACCGGGCTGGTCAGCGAGGCTGACTACGACCGGCTGGTCCGGCCGGAGGACATGACGCATCCGGGATAAGCTGTTTTCGGCGGGAGAATTTACTCCCGTCGCGGCACCGTTCGACACGAATTTCGCGCTTCTTGCCCGATCACGGAAATGTACAGGCTGTGAACAATGTGTCGCCACATAGGCGGCTTTGGTGAACAGTCTGCATCGTCTATCTCTTGGGTCATTCAACCCATTCGGAGAGCCACCATGTCCATCAACACTTCCGCCGCCGGCGCCGGCACCGCATCCAACGCCTCTACCACGATCCTTGTCGGCCGCGTCCTTTTGTCGATCCTGTTCATCCTTTCCGGCTTTGCCAAGCTGACTGCGATTTCCGCCACCGCGCAGTGGTTCGGCAGCATTGGCCTGCCGTTGCCGACAGCTGCCGCCGTGGGTTCCGGCCTGCTCGAATTCTTTGGCGGCCTCGCCATCCTGGTCGGCTTCCAGACCCGCATCGTGGCGATCGCGCTCGCAATCTTCACGCTCGCCGCGACCGCCGTCGCGCATCTCAACTTCGGCGACCAGATGCAGTTGCTGATGCTGCAGAAGAACCTCGGCCTGACCGGCGGCTTCCTGCTTCTGGCAGTGCTCGGCGCTGGCGCCTATTCGATCGACGCCAAACGCGGCTGAAACCTCCCAAGGGCCTGGCCAAAAGCGGCGCGGAATTTTCCGTGCCGCTTTTTCGTTGTCTGGAATAGGCAGTTCGGTTTCGGCTCTGGCTTCGCAGGCGTAAACTGCGCCGCGACCAGTTTAAGCCCGACCGGGCGCCGGCAAGGGAGGTGGCCATGACCCGCAACGCATTGCTTCTGGTTTCGCGACTGCTGTTTGCCGTGCTGTTCGTACCGTCCGGCTTCCAGGCCCTCGCCAACATTGCCGGCACGACCAGTTATTTCGCCGGCCTCGGCCTGCCGCTGCCGGCGCTTGCCGCCTGGGGCACGGGCCTGTTCGAGCTGATCGCCGGATTGCTGATCCTCGTCGGCTTCCAGACCCGGATCGTGGCGCTGCTGCTGGCGGCCTTCTGCGTCGTTGCCGGCTTCATCGGCCATTACGGCCAGGGTGCCGACGATGCGACGCTCGCCTTCCTGCACCAGCAGATGCTGATGAAGGACATTGCGATCTCGGGCGGCTTCCTGGCGCTGGCCATGGCCGGCGCCGGAGCCTGGTCGGCCGATAGGCGCGCTGCGGTTTAACATCTTTGCTTAAACGCGCCCGAGCTGGTCGACCGCCACTTCCGTCGCGGCTTCGCCGAGCCACCTCTCCCCCGATCGACGGGGTAGAGGAAGGGCACGAGCCTATTGCCGCCAACGCTTCTCCAACGGGACTCCCTTCCTTTCCCTCCGGAGGGGGAAAGGTGGCGCTGCAAAGCAGCGACCGATTGGGGGAAGCCGATCCACAATCGCGAGGCCCAAGACGACTGATCACCACCGGCAGTCCAATACCCGCTTGAATCAGGTAAGACACGGTCTGCTATCAGGCCGTGTTCATTTCACCGAAACGCTTGGCCCGCCTTCCACCGCCAGCACCAGCCTGCGGTTGGTGATCCGCGCCAGCTGCGCCAGCCGGCCGGCCGGCCGCTCGCCGTAGAGGTCGGAGAGCGAGGCCGGCAACACCAGCGCCAGCACACCATTGGCGCGCTGCTCCCATTTCAGCCTGGGCATGATGCCGGGCATCGAGGCGGTCAGCAGATAGACGACACGCATCATCGCCGCCAGCACCCGGGCACGCTCGAGGTAGCGCGGCGTCGCCAGCGCCTTGATTTCCGGCGCGATGGATTCGTTGAAGATGCCGTCGTGACGATAGGCGTTGGCCAGCGCCAGGAAGGCACGGCCCGGATGGTCGACGCCGAAGAAAGAGGCATGGGCAATGATGTTGAGCGATTGCCTGCCGCGATACTCGGGATGCGCGCGCCAGCCGATGTCGGCCAGCAGTGCGGCGGCATGGCGGTAGCGCGCCTCGTCCTCGGTCTCGTCGATACCGAAGGCGGCGAAGGATTTGGCCGTCCAGTCGACCAGTTCATGCGCATGGGTGAAAGAGCGCGAACGCAACCGGGCAAGCTCCTCGGACGCCGAAATCAACGGATCCGCCCTCTGCTCCGCCTCGTCGAGCAACGAATAGAGGAAGCCTTCGCGCACACCGAGCGCCGAGACGATGATCTTCGACGGCTGCATCGCCGCCATGATCTCCTGCAGCACGATGGCGCCGTAGGGCAGCAGCGAACGGCGATTCTTCGAGACGCCTTCGATGCCCTTGACCTTCTCGATCTCGGCCTTGCCCACCTGCTTGAGAAAGTTCGCCGCACTGTCGGCCGATATCTCGTAGTGGTGCATGACGCCGAGCGGGTAGTTGGTCATCTCCATGTGCAGCCGGGCGAGGTTTCGCCAGGTGCCGCCGACGGCGTAGAAGGGCCTGCCCTGCCCGCCCTTCAACAGCTTGGCCCGCGCAAGCTCTTCGCGCGCGATCTTCTGCGCCTGGGTGAGCGAGTTCTTCGCCATGTCCTGCAGGCGCAGGCCACCGAGCGGCAGCGTTATGCCGTCACCGATCGCCTCGCCACTGACGTCGACCAGTTCGAGGCTGCCGCCGCCCAGATCGCCGGCGATGCCATTGGCCGGATGGAAGCCGGAAATAACGCCGAGCGCCGAATAGTAGGCTTCCTGGCGCCCGCTGATCACCCGGATCTCGGTCTTGAGTACGTCCTCGGCCCGATGGATGAAATCGGGACCATTGATTGCCTCGCGCGCGGCGGCGGTGGCCAAGACATACATATGCTCGGCGCCGGCCTGATCGGACAGCGCGCGAAAGCGGCGAAACTCTTCCATCGAGCGCGTCACCGCCTCGGGGTCGAGTTTGCCGGTCGAAACGATGCCGCGGCCAAGACCGGCCAGCATCTTTTCGTTGAACAGCATGGTCGGCGAGCGCGCCAGCCCTTCATAGACAACGAGGCGGATCGAATTCGACCCGATGTCGATGATGGACAGCGGTCGGCGGTCCTGCAGCCGGCCCTGGGAATCAGACAGCATCAGGTGGACGCTGCGGCGTTCTTCTTGCGGCGCTTGAACTGCGCAATGCGTTTGGGCGCATGCGACTTCAGCGCGTCACCCCGTCCGGACAGGCTCGGATTGGTCATGAAATATTCCTGCGCGTTGAACGGTTCCTCGCCCTCCTCCAGCACCACGCGCCGGGAGGTTCCATCAGCCAATACGTCGAAACTTTGCTGATTGTCCATGATGTTGCCCAGCATGATCTGGCCGAGCACCTGTTCATGCACAGTTGGATTGGTGATCGGCACCATGGTCTCGACGCGACGGTCGAGGTTGCGCGGCATGAGGTCGGCCGAGGAGATGTAGACGATCGCCTCGTCCGACGGCAGGCCATGGCCGTTGCCGAAGCAATAGATACGGCTGTGCTCCAGGAAGCGGCCGACGATCGATTTGACCCTGATGTTTTCGGACAGGCCAGGCACCTGCGGCCGCAGGCAGCAGATGCCGCGCACGACGAGGTCGATCTCGACACCGGCGCGGCTGGCATCATAGAGGGCGTCGATGATGATCGGGTCGACAAGGGCGTTCATCTTCATCCAGATGCGCGCCGGCCTTGCTTCCAGAGCATGGGCGACTTCGTCGGAAATGTGCTGCAGGATGCGGTTCCGCAGCGTGAACGGCGAGATCGCCAGCCGCATTTCGGCGGTCGGTTCGGCATAGCCGGTGATGAAATTGAACAGCTGCGCGACGTCGCGGGCAATCGTCGGGTCCGTGGTGAAAAAGGACAGGTCGGTGTAGATGCGCGCGGTGACCGGATGGTAGTTTCCGGTGCCAAGATGCACGTAATTGCGCAGCTTGCCATCCTCGCGCCGAACCACCAGCGACATCTTGGCATGCGTCTTCAGCTCGAGGAAACCGAACACGACCTGCACGCCGGCGCGCTCCAGGTCGCGCGCCCAGCGGATGTTGGCTTCCTCGTCGAAGCGCGCCTTGAGCTCGACCAGTGCGGTCACCGACTTGCCGGCCTCCGCCGCGTCGACCAGCGCGCGCACGATCGGGCTGTCATTGGAGGTGCGGTAAAGCGTCTGCTTGATCGCCACCACTTCGGGATCGGCCATTGCCTGGCGCAGGAACTGCACCACCACGTCGAAGGATTCGTAGGGGTGGTGGACGATGATGTCCTTCTCGCGGATGGCGGCAAAGCAATCGCCGCCATGCTCGCGGATGCGCTCGGGAAAGCGCGGATTGTAGGGCGTGAATTTGAGGTCGTCGCGTGGAACGGCGACGATCTCCGAGATCTGGCTGAGCGCCAGCGGCCCGGTCAGGACGCTGATGCGGCTCGATGAGACGCCGAGTTCGCTGGCCACGAAATCGCGCAATTCGCCAGGCATCAGCCTGTCGAACTCGATGCGGATCACCGACCCGCGACGACGGCGCTTCAGCGCCGTCTCGAACAGGCGCACCAGATCTTCCGATTCTTCCTCGACCTCGATGTCGCTGTCGCGGATGATGCGGAACGTGCCTGAACCCTTGACCTCGTAGCCGGGGAACAGCTTGCCGATATAGAGGCCGACCGCCTCTTCCAGCGGGATGAAGCGGACATGGTGCTTGCGATCCGGAAGACGGATGAAGCGCTTCAGCGCCACTGGCAGGCGCAGGAGCGCGCTCATCTCCTCGCCGTTCTTGCGATGGCGGAGCTGCAGAGCCATCGAGAAGCCGAGATTGGGAATGAACGGGAACGGGTGCGCCGGGTCGATCGACAGCGGGGTGAGCACCGGAAACACCTGGTCTTGGAAATGCTCTTCCAACCAGACCTTCTCGTCCTTGGTCAGAGCGTCGCGGGTGATCGTCTCGATGCCTTCCTTGTTGAGCAGCACAGTCAGCGCCGAAAGGCTCTTCTGCTGGTCTTCCTGCAGCCGTTCGACCTCGCGCAGCAGCTGTTCGAGCTGCTGTTCGGGAGTGCGGCCATCAGGGCTCTTCAGCACGATGCCCTCGCGGACCTGGCCGGCGAGACCGGCGACCCGCACCATGAAGAATTCGTCGAGATTGGCAGCCGAGATCGACAGGAAACGAACGCGCTCCAGCAGCGGATGATGGGTGTTCAGCGATTCCTCGAGCACGCGGCGATTGAACTGCAGCCAGGAAAACTCGCGATTGACGAAACGATCGGGATTGCCGCCTTCCGGGCTCGCCGCTTCGACATTGATGAATTCGCTCTGCACCGGCTTCAGTTCGTTCATGGTTCCTGCTCTTTCCACCGCTCAGCCGGTTAACCGGCTTAACTTATCCTCTGACAGGCTTTTGCGACAGTTTCATTTCATCGATCTTGCAAAGAGACCTGTTATGATCCAGATGCATGCGAGACTGCGTTAAGGAGACGACGATGGCAGGCGGTTCCATTCCCCATTTCCAGAACGATGCGGGCCATCCGGCGATCGACATCGGCGTCAGGGAATTCATGTGCACGGGCGCCAACCCGCCTTTCGATCACCCGCATGTGTTTCTCGACATGGGCGACGACAATGAGAAGGTCTGCCCCTATTGTTCGACGCTCTACCGCTATTCGCCGAAGCTGAAGGCGACGGAAACGCTGCCTGCCGGCTGCCTCTACATCGACCAGGCCGCCTGATTCCTTCGCGACGGACCTGATGGAGGACCCGCGCTCCCGGCAAATCGTCATCGCCGGAGCGGGCGTCGCCGGGCTGACCTCGGCCCTTGCTTTTGCCAGACGCGGCTACCTCGTGCGGGTGTTCGAGCAGGCGCCACGCCTGGAAGCCGTAGGCGCCGGCCTGCAGCTTTCCCCCAACGCGACAAGCATCCTGCGTGACCTCGGCGTACTCGACCGGCTGTTGCCGGCGGCGGTGCGGCCGGAGGCCGTGGTGCTGAAGGATGCAAGGACGTTGCGCGCATTGGCGCATGTGCCGTTGGGGCAGTCGGGAGAAGACCATTGGGGCGCTCCCTATCTCGTCGCGCACCGGGCCGACCTGCAGAGCGCGCTGATGGCGCGTGTTGCCGAGATGCCTGATATCCATCTCACCCTCGGGGCGCGCGTCCAAGGAATTGCGACTGGCAGCCATGGTGTCACGGCGACCGTCGAAATCGGCGGCAAGACGGCGGAGGAACAGGGCACCTTGCTGGTCGGCGCCGATGGCGTCTGGTCGGCGGTGCGCGGGCTTGTCGATGCAAAAAGGATGGCATCGCCAGGAAGCCGTTTTTCGGGAGAGTTGGCCTGGCGCACCACCGTCGCGGCGGACAGCAGCGCCGGGCAGGCCTTCGCCGCGATCGGCGCAGCCGATTGCGTCACGACTTTCCTGCATCCGGGTTTCCACATGGTCGCCTATCCGGTCAGCAAGGGCGACGCATTCAACCTCGTCGCCTTCACCAAGGGCGAGCGCATTGCCGAGGGCTGGTCCGGCCATGCCGATCCCGGCATCCTCGCCGCCGCCATGCGCGGCACCGCGCCAGGACTCGTGAAGCTGGTGGAAATGGCTGGCCCATGGCTGACCTGGCCGCTGCATACCGTCGAACGGAAACAGCCCTGGACAACGCCGGCCGGCATTGCGCTGATCGGCGATGCCGCGCATGCGATGACGCCATTCGCGGCACAGGGCGCGGCGATGGCGATCGAGGATGCCGCGACGCTTGCCACTCTGGTCGCCGACTTCCCCGCCGATCCGCGACAGGGCCTCAGCATCTGGGAGAATCTGCGGCGGCCGCGCGTGGAGAAGGTGCTTAGGCGCGGCGCCCTCAACCGGCTTGCCTGGCATGCCCGGGGCCCGGTGGCGCTGGCCCGCAACCTGGTGCTGGCGACGCGGCCGGCGGAGAAGCTCGCAACCGATCTCGACTGGCTTTATGGCTGGGAGGAACCGAAGGTCGTCAGGCGGTAGGACGTCGAGACAAGTCGGCCCGATAGGTTGGCCCGATAGGTTGGCGGGGACCGCGGCCCTCTCTGTCCTGCCGGATTTCTCCTCCACCTGTGAGGAAATTGGCGGCTTTGGCGTCGGCGTCCATCTTGGAAACGTTGACGGATCTCAGTTATACAACCGCATCGACCACCCCAGCGACACCGGCAACGGGTTCCACCAGCCGGTCCGCAGGCCGGCGGTACGCAGCGCCGCAGCGGTCCAGGTGTTGCAGCCGACCAGCGCGTTGAAATGGCCGTTGGCTTCGAAAAAGCCGTCGAATCTTGAATAAGCGGCGTTCGGGACATGGATCAGACCGTTCGGTCCCTGCTGAAAACTGGCCTGGATGAAGTCGAGCAACGCCGCGAACCGCTTCCCGTCAATGTCGAAGCCCGCGACATCCGGATGCGGTTCGGCGATGGCGCCGGCGACATCGACGTGCATCACCGAGGCATCGAGGGTCAGCGCCTTCATCACCGGACCGGCTTTGAGTTCGGACCAGGTCGGTGTTTCCAGATAGAAGGCGCGGCCACCCCAGCCGAAAACGATGTAGCGCACCTCCGGACTATCGGCCGGGATGCCGGCTTCGACCAGAAAATGAAAGCGCTGGCGCACGGCATCGTCCACCGGGATGGCAATGTCGGTATGGATCGGGTTCTTCAGCACCAATATGTGCCGCATGCCCTCGCCCGCGGACGCCGCCGGCCAGAGCGGACGCGGCACCAGCGTGCCGAGGGCCGCTGCAAGCACGATCACGGCAAGCGACATGGAAAGGAAACGCAGGACGCTTCTCATCGATGACGCCCGCCGGTTTGTCGCCACTCGCATCAGCCGATCCATAAGAAAAGAGCCCGGCCGCAATGCGGCCGGGCTCTTGCGCTCGGTTTGGGACCGGTCAGTGCAGGATCTGCGACAGGAACAGCTTCGTGCGCTCATGGCGCGGATGGTCGAAGAATTCGGCCGGCGTGTTCTGCTCGACGATCTGGCCCTGATCCATGAAGATCACCCGGTTGGCGACCTTGCGGGCAAAACCCATTTCGTGCGTGACACACAGCATGGTCATGCCTTCCTCGGCGAGCCCCACCATGGTCTCCAGAACTTCCTTGATCATTTCCGGGTCGAGCGCCGAGGTCGGCTCGTCGAACAGCATGATGCGCGGGTTCATGCACAGCGAGCGCGCGATCGCCACCCGCTGCTGCTGGCCGCCCGACAACTGGCCGGGGTATTTGTTGGCCTGCTCCGGAATTTTCACGCGCTTGAGGAAATGCATGGCGATTTCCTCGGCCTGCTTCTTGGGCGTCTTGCGCACCCAGATCGGCGCCAGCGTGCAGTTTTCCAGGATGGTCAGATGCGGGAACAGGTTGAAGTGCTGGAACACCATGCCGACCTCGCGACGCACCTCGTCGATCTTCTTCAGATCGTTGGTGAGCTCCTTGCCATCGACGATGATCTTGCCCTTCTGGTGCTCCTCCAGCCGGTTGATGCAGCGGATCATGGTCGACTTGCCGGAGCCCGAGGGCCCGCAGATGACGATGCGCTCGCCGCGCATCACCTTCAGATTGATGTCCTTCAGCACATGGAATTCGCCATACCATTTGTGCATGGCGATGATGTCGATGGCGACATCGGTGGTTGAGATGTGCATCTTGGCGGCGTTGACCTTGATCTCTTCCGCGCTGACGGCATTTTCGGTGGCCATTGACAGGGTCCCCTTGGTCTTTCGTTTAGCGTTTGTGGCCGGTGTCGAGCCGGCGTTCGGTGTACATTGAATAGCGCGACATGCCGAAGCAGAACAGCCAGAAGACGAAGGCGGCGAACACCAGGCCGGACCGGGCCGTTTGCGGCGTCGCCCAGTTGGCGTCCGAGAAGTTCTGCTTGACGACACCGAGCAGGTCGAACATCGAGATGATCAGCACCAGGCTGGTGTCCTTGAACATGCCGATGAAGGTGTTGACGATGCCGGGAATGACCAGCTTCAGCGCCTGCGGCAGCACGATCAGCCCCATCTTCTGCCAATAGCCGAGTCCGAGGGAATCGGCGCCTTCATACTGGCCTTTGGGAATCGCCTGCAGGCCGCCACGCACGACTTCGGCCATATAGGCGGCGGCGAACAGCGACACGCCGATCAGCGCCCGGAGGAACTTGTCGAAGGTGACGCCAGCCGGCAGGAACAGCGGCAGCATGACGCTGACGAAGAACAGCACGGTGATCAGCGGAATGCCGCGCACCGTTTCGATGAAGATCACGCACAAAGTCTTGATGATCGGCATTTTCGAACGCCTGCCGAGCGCCAGCACCGTGCCCAGCGGCAGCGACACGGCAATGCCGACGAAGGACAGGCTGAGCGTGACCAGCAGGCCGCCCCACCGCGAGGTCTCGACATGCGGCAGGCCGAACACGCCGCCGATCAGCAGGAAAAAGGAGACGATCGGGAGCACCAGGAAAAGCAGGATGGCGTTCAGCCCCTTGCGGGGGACACGCGGGATCAGCATCGGCACCAGCAGCGCCACGAACAGGATGGCAACCAGGATCGGCCGCCAGCGCTCCTCGATCGGATAGGTGCCGAACATGAACTGGCCGAACTTGGCATTGACGAAAGCCCAGCAGGCGCCGGTCCAGCCATCCGGCTGAATGCCGCCTTGTGCAACGGTCGCACAGACAGTGCGGTCCGGCCCTGTCCACTGCGCGTTGAGGAACGCCCAGTTGATGACCTGCGGCAGGATCCAGGCGACGATGACGATGCCGAGGATGGTGAGGATGGTGTCGCCAACCGTTCCGACCAGGTTCTTGCGCACCCAGGCTATCGGGCCGCGGACGCTTGTGGGCGCGGGCTGCGCCAGGGCCATTTCGGTGCGCACCCAGGACATATCGTGTTCCTGCATGGCTCTACCTTTCCACCAGCGCCATTCTGGCGTTGACCACGTTCATCACGGCCGAGGTCACCAGGCTGAGGATGAGATAGGCGATCATCATGATCAGCACGCCTTCGACCGCCTGCCCGGTCTGGTTCAGAACCGTGCCGGCCGTCGCCGTCAGGTCCGGATAGCCGATGGCGATCGCCAGCGACGAGTTCTTGGTCAGGTTGAGATACTGGCTGGTCAGCGGCGGGATGACGATGCGCATGGCCTGCGGCACCACAACCAGCCGCAGGATGGAGCCGGATCGTAGCCCTAGGGCCGCCGCCGCCTCGGTCTGGCCCTTGCTGACACCCCTGATGCCGGCGCGCACGATTTCGGCGATGAAGGCCGCCGTGTAGCAGGACAGCGCCAGATAGAGCGAGAGGAACTCCGGCTTGACCTGGAAGCCGCCGGTCAGGTTGAAGGTGGATTGTTTCGGAAGATCAAAGCTCAGCGGAAAACCGCTCAGAATGTAGGCGAGCAGCGGCAGGCCGACGATCAGCGCCACGGAAGTCCACAACACCGGAAATTGCTGGCCTGTCGCCATCTGCCGCTGACGCGCCCTGCGGGCGACGAACCACGCCATGGCTATGCCGACAAGCAGAGCGACGAAGATCAACCAGGAGCCCTCGCCCCACACCGCGCGGGGAAAATAGAAGCCACGCTGGTTGAGGAAGGAGCCGAAGGGCAGATGATAGCTGTCACGCGGCGCCGGCAGCACCGCCAGCACGCCGGAATACCAGAAGAAGATGACCAGCAGCGGCGGGATGTTGCGGAAGATCTCGACATAGACCGTGCAGATCTTCTGGATCAGCCAGTTCTGCGACAAGCGGCCGATGCCGATGACGAAGCCGATGATCGTGGCGGTTATGATGCCCGCAACGGCGACGATGATGGTGTTGATCAGGCCGACGAGGATGGCGCGGCCGTAGGTCGAATCCGACGTATAGGCGATCGGCGTATCCGAGATGTCGAACCCGGCGCGTCCCCTGAGGAAGCCGAAGCCGGAGGCGATGTGCAGGCGCTGCAGATTGTCGATGACGTTCTGCACGATCCACCAGACAGAGCCAAACAGGACGATGACGACCAGCGTCTGGAAGAAGAGGCCGCGGACTTTCGGATCATTGATGAAGGAAGCCCGGCTGGGCTCTTCGCGAAGAACTTCCTGCGATGCCATGTGACCGTCCCCTGGAAAGAGAAACCGGAAGGCAGAGTATCTGCCTTCCGGATCACATTTCGGTCAGCGGATCGGCGGAGCGTATTGCAGGCCGCCCTTGGTCCACAGCGCGTTGATGCCGCGCGCGATCTTGAGCGGGCTGCCCGAGCCGACATTGCGATCGAACATTTCGCCGTAATTGCCAACGGCCTTGACGATGTTGACGACCCAGTCGTTGGAGACGCCAAGATCGGTGCCGATCTTGGTGTCGGCCTCCTGGCCGAGCACGCGCTTGATCTCCGGGCTGGCCGAATTCTTCATCTCGTCGACATTGGCCTTGGTGATGCCGAGTTCCTCGGCGTCGAGCAGCGCGAAGTAGGTCCACTTGACGATATGATACCACTGGTCGTCACCCTGGCGCACGGCCGGGCCGAGCGGCTCCTTGGAGATGATCTCGGGCAGGACGACGTGATCGGCCGGCGAGCCGAGTGTCAGGCGGATGCCGTAAAGGCCCGACTGGTCGGTGGTGTAGACGTCGCAGCGGCCGGCGTCATAGGCGGCATTGACCTCTTCGAGCTTCTCGAAGACGACCGGATTGTACTCCATCTTGTTCGCCTTGAAGTAGTCGGCGAGGTTGAGTTCGGTGGTGGTGCCGCTCTGCACGCAGACGGCGGCGCCCGAGAGCTGGAGAGCCGAATTGACGCCCGGCAGCTTCTTGGCGTTGATCATGAAGCCCTGGCCGTCATAGTAGGTGGTGCCGACGAAATTCAGGCCGAGCGCGGTGTCGCGGTTAATGGTCCAGGTGGTGTTGCGCGAAAGGATGTCGACCTCGCCGGACTGCAGCGCGGTGAAGCGTTCCTTGGCGCTGAGCGGCGTGAACTTGACCTTGGTGCCGTCACCGAAGACGGCCGCCGCGACAGCGCGGCAGAAATCCGCATCTATGCCCTGCCAGTCGCCCTTGTCATCCGGCGCCGAGAAGCCGGCCAGACCGGTCGAGACGCCGCACTGGATGAAGCCCTTCGCCTTGACGGTGTCGAGCGTCGTGGCCGACGCGGCCGACGCCATCAATCCAAGCGTAGCGGCGCCAAGAATGCCGATAGCAATATGTTTCATGACCCACAGACCCTTTTCTCTGTTTTTCAGGCAAACCCTGATCTTTTTTCCCGTGTGAACGCAGCTCCCATCCCGGCCCATTCCCGGAACCCCGCATCGTAACCGACGCGCCGCCTCCCATTCACGAATGGCATCGAAGGCGATAATTCCTGTGAGGTCAAGGAAAATGACCGAATCCGAACCTGTTTGAAAATCGATTGCCTGAAATGCCCGAACCCCAGACAAACGCGGTCGAGATCCAGGCCGTGACCTCATAAATCCGCCAAGCGGACTGCATGCAAGATACTCTGTGACCCGATAGCCAACTTATTATTACTGCACAGCAGCGCATCAACGCTGCGCCAACAGCCGACATTTCTTGATCAGCCGGCGCTCAAGCGTACGATTTTGCCGATGGCATGGTGCATGCTCGACATGGTCCCGATCTCGTGAGCGATCCGGCCCGCAGCGGCTCGAATTCCAGAATCGGCGAGTACTCTCCCTATTGCCGCGCGCAGCGATGTCGTATCGGGGTTCGGCAGCGCGATGCTTGCGGCGGTCCGGCGGGCACATGACGGAAGACGGCCTCCGCGAAAGAAATTGGCATATCAGAAGTCGGTTTCCTGGCGAACGCCATGCTGTTGCACGGCCCATGCCGCCGCACTATGGCTAGCGGCTTACCAGAAGAGGCAGGACGAATGGCAACAGACGGCAACGAACAGGGTTCCGGCACAGTAGGGATCAACACGCGGCTTGCCCATTCGGGCAACAACCCGCACGACTATTTCGGTTTCGTCAATCCGCCGGTCGTGCATGCCTCGACTGTGCTGTTTCGCAATGCCGCCGCGATGTCGAGCCGCAGCCAGAAATACACTTACGGCACGCGCGGCACGCCGACGACGGACGCACTTGCCCAGGCCATCGACGCGCTGGAGGGATCCGCCGGCACGATCGTGGTGCCGTCGGGCCTTGCGGCGGTGACCATTCCGCTACTCGCCTTCGTATCGGCCGGCGATCATCTGCTGATCGTCGACAGCGTCTACCATCCGACCCGCAATTTCGCCGACACCATGCTGAAGCGGCTCGGCGTTGAGGTGGAGTATTATGATTCGCGTATCGGCGCCGGCATCGCCGCCTTGATCAAGCCCAACACCAGGGTGGTGTTCACGGAATCGCCGGCGTCCAACACATTCGAGGTGCAGGACATCCCGGCGATCGCCAAGGCGGCGCATGCGGCCGGCGCCATCGTGATGATGGACAACACCTGGGCGACGCCGCTCTATTTCCGGCCGCTCGACCATGGCGTCGACATCTCCATTCATGCCGCGACCAAGTATCCGGCCGGCCATTCCGACGTGCTGCTCGGCACGGTGTCGGCCAATGAAAGCCACTGGAAACAGCTCTATGAGAGCTTCTGCACGCTTGGCTGCTGCGCAGGCCCCGACGATGTCTACCAAGTGCTGCGCGGCCTGCGTACCATGGGCGTGCGCCTGGAGCATCATCAACGCAGCGCACTCGCCATCGCGTCGTGGCTCGAAGGCCAGAAGGGCGTGGCGCGCGTGCTCCACCCTGCCCTTCCCAGCCACCCGGACCACGATTTGTGGAAGCGTGACTTTTGCGGTTCGAGCGGCATCTTTTCCATCGTGCTTGCCGGAGGCGGCCAGAAGGAGCAGCACGCTTTCCTCGACGCGCTGCGGATCTTCGGGCTCGGCTATTCCTGGGGCGGCTACGAAAGCCTTGCGGTGCCGGTCTGGCTTGGCGACCGCGTCGTTGTACAAGCTCCTTATGAAGGCCCGTTGATCCGCCTGCAGATCGGCCTCGAGGATGTCGACGACCTGAAAGCCGACATTTTGCGTGGCCTAGCCGCAGCCGCGGGCTGACCGGTGCGCGCGAGCTGACCGCCGCACAGAGTCAGCAAACGGCCGCAAGGCCTTGGCGCTGATGACAAAGCGCGAGCCGCTCGCGGCATCCCATTGCCGCGCGGCGCGCAATATTATTCTCCCGGGCCGCGATTTTCCGGATTTGTTTGACTTTCAAATCCGCGGATTCGGCCGCATTGCGTGCTGCACGGCATCGCCGACCATTCCATTTGTCACAAAGCTTGCCATGGCCTTTCGTCTTTTTGTCCCCATCCTTGCCGGCGCGACGCTGCGCGAACGCATCCTGGCGTGTATCGGCGCCACGATCGGCATCGCGCTGACCGGCGTGATCAGCGGGCTGGCGATGGGTGGCGGCCCGCACGTGGCCCTGCTGGTGGCGCCTATGGGCGCCTCCGCCGTGCTTCTCTTTGCCGTGCCCGCGAGCCCGTTGGCGCAGCCCTGGTCGATCATCGGCGGCAATTCCATATCGGCGCTGGTGGGTGTGACCGTGGCGCATTTCGTCCATGATCCGGTCATTGCCTCGGGCCTCGCCGTGGCTTTCGCAATCGCGGCGATGTCGTTCACGCGCTGCCTGCACCCGCCAGGCGGCGCGGCGGCGCTGACCGCCGTCCTCGGCGGGCCTGCCGTTGTCAGCGCGGGCTTCCTGTTCCCTTTCGTGCCGGTGGCCTTGAATTCGATCATCCTGGTCACGCTCGGCTTCCTCTTCCACAGGCTGGCGCGGCGCAACTATCCGCATGTCGCCGCACCCGCTGCCAACAGCCATGGGACAGCCGATCCGCCGGCGCGGCAGCGCGTCGGCTTCCGGCCCGAGGATATCGACGCGGCGCTGACCACGCTCGACGAAACCTTCGACATCGACCGCAACGACCTCGAACGGCTCTTGAGGCAAGTCGAGCTGCAGGCCATGGTGCGCTCGCACAGGACGTTGCTGTGCGAGGACATCATGTCCCGCGACGTGGTGTCAGTGCCTGAGCAAGCCACCATCGAGGAGGCACGCCAGCAACTGCTCGATCACAATATCCGAACCCTGCCGGTGGTCGACGCGGACGCCCGTCTGGTGGGCGCGGTTGGCCTGCGTGAACTGACGAGGGCCAGCGACACGGTGAAGGGCGTCATGTCGAAGGCCGGCACCGCCTCGCCCGACACGCCGGCGATGGGCCTGCTGCCGGTGCTGACCGACGGGCGCAGCCACGCCGTGGTCATCGTCGACCGCGAACGGCGCATTCTCGGCCTTATCACCCAGACCGATCTTCTGGCGGCGGCCGCGCGCGTTCAGGCCGCAGACAAGGGATTGGCGGCGGCTTAGAATAGCAAAGACAGGTTGCCGAAATTCGGGAACCTTTTTCCGGCGGGCGCATCCAACGTGCAGTCATGCGTCTGTTCGGGGAGATCCGGTCGCGATGAGCAAGCTCACAATGCCCGCCAAAATGCCGGAGGCGGCTGAAGGCCTTTCCGGCGACGTGCTGCTCGTGCAGCGCGCGCTCGCACGCGAGGCTGGTGCCTTTCGCGCTATCATCAAGAAACATAACCAGTTGCTCTATCGGATCGCTCGCGGCGTGGTTCGCAACGACGCGGAGGCCGAGGACATCGTGCAGGAGGCCTATATGCGCGCCTTCGCCAGCCTCGGCTCCTTTCGCGGCGACTCCTCGCTCGCCACCTGGCTGTCGCGCATCGTCATCAACGAAGCGCTCGGCCGGCTGCGCAAGAGGCGGCACACCGTGGCGATGCCCGAGAACCCGGAAGCCCAGATCATCCGCTTTCCCCTCAATCCCAGCGACGATCCGGAGCGGACCATGGCGCAGCGGCAGATTCTCGCACTTGTCGAACGGGCGACCGACAGCCTGCCCGACATCTACTGTATGGTCTTCGTGGCCCGTGTCATAGAGGGCCTGAGCATGGAGGAAACCGCCGATCTGCTTGGTGTGCGGCCAGAGACCGTCAAGACAAGGTTGCACCGTGCGCGCGCCCTGTTGCGCAAGGCGCTGGACGACGAGATCGGCCCGGTGCTGCTCGACGCCTTCCCCTTCGCCGGCCGCCGCTGCGAGCGGCTGACCCAGTCGGTGATGAGACGCCTGGGCTTCGAATGATCCTGCTCTGATCTTGCGGGAACGTTTCTGCCGGCCGCGCATCCAATCAGCGTCAACTGAAAAAATCGAGCCCGGCGCCTCCGCGCGGCCGGGCGAAGGAGAATGCCATGCTCACCAGATATACCGCGGCCCTTGCCGCCCTGCTTCTCGTCAGCGCTGCCCCGTTCGCGCAAGCCGCCGACAAGCCGACCGACCCGCAGATCGCCCACATCGCCTATACAGCCGGCGTCCTCGACATCGAGGCGGCCAAGCAGGCGATCAAGACATCGAAGAACAAGGAGGTCGTCGCCTTCGCCAAGGATATGGAGCGCGACCACGAGGCGGTGAACAAGCAGGCGCTCGACCTGGTCAAGAAGCTCAAGGTGGAGCCCGAGGACAACGCCACCAGCCAGGCGCTGAGCAAGGCGGCGGAGGCCGAACGCGCCAAGCTCGCCAAGCTGACGGGCGCAGAATTCGACAAGGCCTATATCGAGAATGAGGTGGCCTATCACAAGCAGGTCAACGGCGCGCTCGAAACCCTTCTCATACCCTCGGCCAGCAATGCCGAGCTGAAGAGCCTGCTCGAGACCGGCCTCAAGATCTTCCAGGGGCATGAGCAGCACGCCGAACATGTCGCCGGCATGCTGAAATGAAAGCGGGCGCATTGATCCATCCGTCGTGGCTGGCCGCCCTGGCTCTGGTGCTTACAGCAGCGCCGGCGGCGGCCGCGACCATAGAGATCACCATCGACAAACTCGTCTTCACGCCAGCGACCATCGAGGCGAAGGTCGGCGACACGATCGAGTGGGTGAACAAGGACGTGATTGCCCATACGGCCACCGTGAAGGGCGGCTGGGAGGTGATGATCCCGCCGAAGAAGTCGGCGAGCCTGACGTTGAAGGCGGCGGGCGCGGCCGACTATTTCTGCCGCTTCCACCCCAACATGAGGGGTCATCTGAACGTGGCGCCCTGATCAACGGCCCTGTCGAGTTGCAGCGAGGCGCGTCTGGCCTCGTCAGGCCGGGCAACATGCGTCCACGAGCCATCGCGGCTTGCCTTACGCCGCTCGATCCAGGCATCGAGCGCTTGGCGCAAATCAACGGTCGGAGCCATGCGGGCGAACTGCTCGGCTTCGACCAACAGGCCCTCGGCGATGCTTTGGTTGAGCCCGCGCGCCACGGCTGTGAGAATGCTCGCGACCGCAAGTCCTGAGTGCCGAAGGATACGCCCGGCCAGATCAAAGGCTGCCGGCATCAGGTCGCCATGCGGCACGACCTGATTGACGAGACCAAGTTCGAGCGCCCGCGGCGGCGGAAACCAGTCGCCCGTCAACAGCAATTCGAGCGCCCGCTTGCGCCCGGCGAGCCTCGGCAGGCGCTGCGTGCCGCCGAAGGTCGGCGGCATTGCGAGGTTGATTTCCGGCTTGGCGAACAGGGCGCGGTCGCTGGCGATCGCCAGCGGCACGGCCTCCGTGATCTCGCAGCCGCCGCCGAAGGCAATACCGTTGACGGCGGCAATGATCGGCTTGCGGAAGGCTTCGAGCCGTGCCGTCAGCCGCTGGCCGCGCATGACAAAATCCCGCATGGCTGTGTCGGTACCATCGGCCACGCTGCCCGAGAACTCCTGGATGTCGCCGCCGGCCGAGAAGGCCCGATCTCCCGCGCCGGTCAGAATGATCGCGCGAATGCCGTCGTCGACCTCAACGTCATCGAGGATAGCAAGCAGGCGATCAATCAGGGCATAGTTCAGCGCATTGAGCTTTTCGGGGCGGTTGAGGGTAAGGACGGTGACCCCGTCGTGGGTCTCGTTCAGGACTAGATCGGCCATTGTTCTTCCTTTCCAGATACAGCGGAAAAGGATCATGCTTTTGATTGCGTGTATATTCACTAGTCGGTATACATGCTTCATGCCTGAAGCCGCCAGTCCGACCCGCAAACGCATCGTCGATGCCGCGACGAAGCTATTTTACGCCGAGGGAATCGGTCGCGTCAGCGTCGATGCCGTTGCCGAAAAGGCAGGCCTCACCAAGCGTACGCTTTACTATCACTTCAAGAGCAAGGACGACCTGATCGCCGCCTATCTCGACGGTCGCGACCAGCCCAATCTGCGGCAGATGGCCAGCTGGTTCGATGCCGCGGAGGGCGGCGCGGACCGCAAGGTCGAAGCGATCTTCACCAACCTTGCGCGGGTCGCGCACCATCCAAAATGGAAAGGATGCGGCTTTCTGCGCACGGCCGCCGAACTCGCCTCGATGCCCGGTCATCCGGCGGTCAAGGTCGGGTCGCGTCACAAGTCAAATTTTGAGACATGGCTCGCTGGCGCATTGTCCGACCATGGCATCGAGGACCCACAGGTCGTGGCGCGCGAGATCGTGCTTTTGATCGACGGCTCGTTTTCGATCATGCTGGTCCACCGCAATCCTGATTACATCGAGGCGGCAGGCCGGGCCGCGGCCACTCTGGCCAGGGCACGAATTCCGGGCAGCCCTGCCTAGAATCCGAACGCCAGCCACGCCGTGCCGACCACGAGCGTGATCAGCGTCAGCGGCAAGCCGACCTTGAAGAAGGCGCCGAAAGACAAGGGTGAGCCGGCAGCCTTGGACTGCTCGGCGACGATCAGGTTGGCGACCGAGCCGAGCAGCGTGAAATTACCGGCCAGCGTCGAGCTCATCGCCACCACCAGCCAGGCGCGTTCGGGGTTTTCCAACCCAGGTATGAACGGCCGCAAAGCCAGAACGGCCGGCACATTGCTCATGATGTTGGACAGCACCGCGGTGAACCCGGACAAACGCCAGACATCATCCAGGCCGAGATTCTTGGCAGAGGCGATGAGATCAGGCGTCAGCAGCGTCCTTTCGGCGCCTGCGACCACCACGAACAGACCCGCGAACATGAACAGCAGCGGTCCGTCTATCTCGCGGTAAATACGCGCGGGCTTGATGGCGCGGGTGAGCAGGAGGATGGCGCCGCCGATCAATGCCGCCTTGGCGACGGGAACGCCGGCGAAGAAGGCGACGGCCAATCCGACGCAGACGATCACCGCCTTCAACACCTGCCCGCGATGCATGCGCCCGCGCGACACATGCGGCGTCAATTCAGCGGTGCGGGTGAATTCGGCCCGATAGACGATCCGCACGATGACGATGACCGCGACCAGGCCGAACAGGGCGACCGGCGCGAGCGCCGCAGAAAAGGCAGGATAGGAAATGCCGGACAGCGCGCCAATGACCATATTCTGCGGATTGCCGGTGATGGTGGCGACGCTGCCGCAGTTCGACGCGGTGGCGGTGGCGATCAGATATGGGATCGGGTTGCGGTTGATGACGCGGGTGACGTGGACGACGATCGGCGCCATGACCAGGCAGATGGCATCATTGACCAGGAAGGCCGACAGCACGCCGGTCAGCAGCGTGACCATCACCAGCAACATGAAGGGGGCGTGCGCGTGTTCGATGGCGATGGCGCCGAGGCCGCGAAAGGCGCCGGAGACCTTCAGATGCGCGACCACGATCATCATGCCGAGCAGAAGCGTGATGGTGTCGAAATTGATCGCGCGGTAGGCATCCTCCATGCTGATCGCGCCGATGGCGATCATCGCGGCGCCGCCAAGCAGCGCAATCCCCGCCCGGTCGAGGCGCAATCCAGGTATGCGGCCGATAGCCACGCCGGCATAGGTCAGGACCAGGATCAGCAGTGCCGCCGCGCCCATCAACGTCATTGGTAAGAAGCCCCGCTCGATCTGGTGGCGCCGATGCGGTCCGCCCGGTGGTTCTTTTGCATGTCAACTTTGGTGATGTCGAGATTGATGACAAACGGAGTGGGCGTTGCGGGCGGTATCGCTAGCGCCGATAGAAATCCAGCCGCTGTTGCAGCGCCTGCGGCGAGAACAGCCGCTCGACGGTTTGCCGCGCTTTGCGGCCCACGTCGGCCCGCAGCGCCGGATCGGCCTTGAGCTCGGCCAGGATTTGCGCCGCCTGTTGCGTCGTCTCAAAGAGAAAACCGTTCTCGCCATGGATGATATGGTCGGCATAGCCGCCATGCGAATGGCAGACCACGGGCAAACCGCAAGCCATCGCCTCGAACACCACGCGGCCG
This sequence comes from Mesorhizobium sp. GW821-FHT07A06, assembly GCF_059419085.1. Classification (NCBI taxonomy): domain Bacteria; kingdom Pseudomonadati; phylum Pseudomonadota; class Alphaproteobacteria; order Hyphomicrobiales; family Phyllobacteriaceae; genus Mesorhizobium; species Mesorhizobium sp. GW821-FHT07A06. The sequence goes on along the minus strand of NZ_JBWKRC010000001.1, from coordinate 506,867 downwards.
AAGGTCTCCACATGCGAGCCGGTGCGGTAATAGAAGACATCGAGCGTCGGCAAAAACTGTTCGGCGGCAAACTGGCCTTGCGGCAGGAGTTCGAGTTGCGGATGTGGCGTGAGCTTGTCCTTGAGCGGCATCCCGCCCTGGATCCGCACCGCAACGCCATCGGCCAGCAATGCCTCATAAAGCGCCGCATCGTCGGCATGATGCTTGTCCGCCGTATCGCGGCTCAGCCGGCCCACGGTGAACGGCCGATCCGACCTTGCCGGCCATGGTGAGAAACGCCCGATATCGATCGGCGACGGATGCACGACGCCTTCGACCTGCAGCATGCGCTTCTGAAAATCGGAGATCAGCACCAGTTCGGCGTCGGGCCATCCCAGCAGGCGCGGCATGCCGGTCGTCAGCGCGATGATTTTTGGGTGAAAGGTGTTGAAGACATAGATCAGCCGGCGTGGCCGCCGGATCAGGTAAGGCCAGATCTTGTTGCGCCAATGCGCGCCGAGGAAGACGTAGGTGCCGCCGTCCGGCACGTCGCGCTTTGCCAGCGAGACGCGGTGAATCGGAAATTGCCGCATCAGTTCGTCGGACACGCGCGAAGAGGTTGCCCAAAGACGCGCCTGCTGGTCGGCGCTCAACAGCCGGTACAGGTCGAGCGTTTCGCGCTCGCTGCCGCCAAACGGGTTTTGGAAACCGTTGAAGAGATGGATCATGATCGCCGCGCTTGCCAGGCCTTGCCCGGGCCATCCCGCCACTCGTTCGTCGGCACCGAAAGGTCGCGACCGCGCCAGCGGACCGGAAGACCGAGGAGATCAAGAAAGCAGAATGTCTCTGGCGATGCCCAATACATCACCTTAGGCGGAGGAAGCACACCGACAAGAAGGCGTCAAGGAAGCGGCCGCCTTCGCGCGCCGCAAGGCTGCCTTCAATGAACCGTGGCGGCGCTGGGCTGAGACACCAGGGCGGCTTCCGCCGGGTCGAAACTGACCTGGTCGCGTCCATTCGACTTGGCGGCATAGAGACGTCGGTCGGCGGCGGAGAAAATCGCCTCGTAGGTGGTCGGCCCGCTGAAGCTGGTGCCGCCGATCGAGACGGAAAGCGGACAGGCGCGGCCGCCGGGCGAAAAGTCCATCTCGCGAATCCGCCGGCGGATGCCTTCGGCAACCAGCCGGGATTGCGAGGGGTCGACACCGGGAAGAAACACGCCAAACTCCTCGCCGCCGATGCGGCCGACGATATCGCTGCCGCGCAGTTGCCCCTTGATCGCCTGCGCGATCAGCTTGAGTGCCTGGTCGCCGCAGTCATGACCGAGGCGGTCGTTGATCGACTTGAAGTGATCGGCATCGATGATCAGCAGCGCGCCGGAACGGATGTGCTCCTGCTTGCGGGTCTCCTCGAGATAGGCCTCGACCAGCATCGAGAAGGCGCCGCGGTTCAGCACCGCCGTAAGACTGTCGGTCGCGGCAATGACGCTGAGCTCGCGTTGGGCTATGGCCAGTTGGCGGATCTTCCACATGAGAAGAAACAGAAACGAGCCGCCCAGCACCAGGGGAAGAAGCAGGTCCGTCAGTTGCGCGCGCCAGATCGCCTCGGATGAGAGATAGGGGAAATTGAACGAATCAACAAAAAACGCCACGGCAATGAAGAATGCCGTACCGGCCGCGGTGACAGCGATCACCCTGCCCCAGCTGGTCGGCGACAGGTCGAGCTTCATCCCATTCCACTCCGTTAGCCGCCTCTACCATGACGTGCCAACGCAAACAAAATGATAAGACTTTCCCTTCAATTCGAGATCAGGGAGCCGGAGCACGCCCGCCCAATCGGTGGTCGTGCTCCGGCGGTGAAAGCGGTTCGGTCCTTGATTTCTCGCGATGCGGGAATTCCCGACGTCAACGGCCGGGCGCCGGTCGACTCGCCTCCACAACGAAGGATGCGGCGATCAGGTCGTCGGCATCCAGTCGTAGCGAGCCGTCGCCTGCTCCCATGATGGCGGCGACCTTGTGGAAGGTCTTCATCTCATAGTCGGAAATTTCGGCATCCCGCATTCTGGCCCTGAGTTCAGCGATACGCCGCCCCAAGGCAGGGGACGTTCCAATTTCTCGTTTCGACATGGCCTGGCTTCTCCTCCCCCAACCCGCGCTTGCTTTGCCCCGCCCATTCGCTGGTCCGCACATTGCCTTTTATGAGGTTCCGCGAATACAAGGCCCCGAACGCCTCATGAGGCCTAAGGTTCCAACCTCGATGGATCACGAAATAATTCCAGCTCGCCCGTCGAGCCTTGCCCTATTGCGCGGCCATCGGCACCATCGTGATACTGGAATTCCGCGCCTCGACCCGCTCCAGGCATCGGGCCGGAATATTCGGCCATGTCGCGGAGGCGCACTCCTTGTCAGTGACCGCAACGGGCTCGCCATGCTGCACGGACGCCGCTTGGGTCGCCGTGGATGCAAAAAGAACCGTCTGGGTTATCAGAGCCGAGAAAACGGCAACCTGGAACAGCACGGCGGCGAAGGCGATCTTCTTGAGCATGCGAGGCAACGCGCTGACAGGCATCAGGTTCCCGCGGCCTGACACCGTCATTCACCGCATGGAAAAGAACCCATGAGGAACGAAATCTGCAAAACGACCAGTTTCGGTTGGTTTCAGACTCGCAATACAATATCTAACTACTTGAAAAGATTGGCGATCCCGACAGGATTCGAACCTGTGACCATCGGCTTAGAAGGCCGGTGCTCTATCCAGCTGAGCTACGGGACCGCTGGGCCGGCCGAAAGGGACCGGCTAGATATCTGGCGCTGGTCGCCGTTCAATGCGTCCAGGGCGTCCTGCGGTCATAGCGGAAATTCTCCGCGTAGGAAATCTGGCGGCGTTTGGTCTCTTTCGGCTCCTCGACCCGGAAGGCAAGCCCTTCCTTTTCGGCGTAAGCCACGGCCTCTTCCCGCGTGTCGAAGGTGAGCCTGATCTGGCTTCTCATATCCCCAGAGGTCGTATAGCCCATCAGGGGATCGATCTTCTTGCGCATCTCGGGATCGAATTCCAGCACCCAGTGGCCGGTCTTTGCCTTACCGGACTGCATCGCGGTTTTGGCTGGGCTGAAAATGCGCGCGGACATGGCCACCTCATTGTTGTGCAAGGCAGCATCGCCGCCCTTTGCCCGTCATTACTGCGCAATGCGCATGGCGGCAAGGTTTTTGCACTTGCCATGCAGCACCGAAATGAATAGGCAACAGACCGTTCGGAGTGTAGCGCAGGCTGGTAGCGCATCTGGTTTGGGACCAGAGGGTCGGGAGTTCGAATCTCTCCACTCCGACCATCCCTTTCGAAAAGTGCGGTATCGATAGCCATTGGCATCATCGAATGGCTATCTTGGTCGCTTCCGGCCGTGGGCCTTGCTGCGACGGTTTCCGGTGCGAATCTGAAGACGGCAGCAACTGGAGCACTGCAAAAATGGCGGGAAACGACAGCCGTGGCGGCTCGGAATGGTCGCGGCCGCCGTACAGGAGACCGGTCGATGCATTTGAAGGTAAGCTCGCCGGGCGAGAACCCCAACAACCTCATTCCCGGCGAGCCTACAACCTGATTTGGAACGCAATCAGGACCGGGGTCAGCCGGCAACCTCGCGCTGCAAGATGGATGCCAGCTGTTATTTCCCAAAATGGGACACGCTTCGCGTTCGCCGCCGTCTGAACACCGAGTCACCCCGAGCGCGTTGCGTCAAAACAGATCTATCCGGCCCGCTCAATGTCACTGTCTGTGCATGTCGTGTCCCAACACCAAGGGCAACCCTGGGCGACATGCGTCAAATCTCGAACGCGCCCTGCCCTTCGTCCATGGCGCTGACCGCTTCCGCCGCCAGCGCCCGCGTGATCGGCGTCTTGCGCTCGAGCGCGGTGCGGTCCAGCCGCTCCACCACGCGCATTGCGGTCGCCAGCGAGCGCTCGATGCGCCGCACCAGATACTGCACGACATGCGGCTCGACCTCGACCTGACGGTCAGCGAACAGCTTGGTTATGACGCCGGCGAGGAGGAGATCATCCGGCTCGTGGATTTCGACCGTCGCCGCCGCTTTCAGCCGCGAGGCAAGATCGGGCAGGGAAACACCCCAGGCCGACGGAAAACGGCGCGCCGTCAACAGCAGCGTTGAGCCGGCGCCACGCACCGCATTGATCAGATGGAACAGGCCTTGCTCGTCGATCGCGCCTGTATCGACATCGTCGATCAGCACCGGCCGGGCGCCAAGGTTCGCGATGCCGTCGCCAATGCGCCCGGCATTCACGGCCAGCGCATTGGCGCGCGCGCGCCAGATGGCAGCCAGATGCGTCTTGCCGGAGCCGGCGGGACCTGCCAGCACCACCACCGGCGCGGGCCAGTCCGGCCAACGGTCGACCAGCGCCGCCGCCTGGTTGTTGGTGCCGGAGACGACAAGTTCGTCGCGCGAATAGCCGGTGCCATGGCCGAGATCGAGCGGCAGCTGGCGTGGCGGATCGGTTCGCTGAGCGGTCACTTCAGCGACGCGGCTGCGTGCGGTGGCCGCCGCCGCGATCGGCCGGCAGCGGCGGCAAGGTCTCGGTCGCGCGGCCCTTGTAGAGCGGCGATTCGAGATAGCGGGCGATGGCAAAGCGCACCAGAACCGCGACGGCAGCGGAAGCCGGAACGGCAATCAGCAGGCCGACAAAGCCGAACAACGCGCCGAAGGCGAACAGCGCGAACATCAGCCATACCGGATGCAGGCCGACGCTTTTGCCGACCAGCCTGGGCTGCAGGATGTTGCCTTCGATGAACTGGCCGATGAAGAAGACCACAGCGACGGCAACGATCATCGTCCAATCCGGCCAGAACTGGACGAAGGCGACGCCGACGGCCAGCACCAGCCCGGTCAGCGAGCCGACATAGGGGATGAAGGAGATCAGCCCGGCGAACAGGCCGATGAGGATCGCAAAATTCAGCCCGGTCAGCGTCAGGCCGGTGGCGTACATGGCGCCCAGCACCAGACAGAGCGTGCCCTGGCCGCGCACAAAGCCGGCGGTCGCGGTGTTGATGTCACGCGCGATGGCGCGCACGGTCGCGACGTTGTCACGCGGCACCCAGCTGTCGATGACCGCCACCATGCGGTCCCAGTCGAGCAGCATGTAGAAGGCAACGACCGGCGTCACCACGAACAGGCTGACCACCGAGACCAGTGCCATGCCGGAACTCCACAGCGAAGTGAACACGGTGGTGATCAGGCCAAAGCCCGAGGTCAGCAGCGAATTCAGCCCGTCACGCAAGCCATTGGCATTGACGCCGAACCTCTGCTCCAGCCATTTCGGATCAAAGGAGGTGATCAGGCTCTGCAGCCGGGTGAGATATTCCGGCAGCTTGCCGGCGAAATCGGCCATCTGCGTCGCCAGCACCGGAATGAGGATGACGAAGGCCAATACCAGCACGATGAGGAAGGTGATGAGGATGACCACAGTCGCCATGAAGCGGGACAGGCCGAGCCGCTGCAGCCGGTCGGCGACCGGGTCAAGGAAATAGGCAAGCACCATGCCGGCGACGAAAGGCAGCAGGATGGCGCTGAAGACATAGAGGAAAAGCGCCAGGATCGCCGCGCCGGCCAGCCAGAAGAAGATCTGGCGGCGGAACGCGGAGGACGCGGCAAGATCGGCAGCCGCGGCCTCGATCACTGCCGCTTCTTTCTCAGATGTCCGGATTGGAGCTTTCGCCATAGCCGCTCATATGCCTCAGCCAAGCCACGAGATAGGCTGCGGCCGAAGCCACGGTCAAGACCCCGGACAGCAATATGAGGGCCTGCCGCAGAGGGTCGAGGCGCGCGGCAAAGGCGAGTTCGCCCAGCACAACCGCCGCCAGCACGATCTGGATGGCGGTATTGGCCTTCGATACCAGAAACGGCTTTATCTCGACGGGATGAGCCATCACCGTGGACAACAGGATCGCGCAGACGATCAGCGCATCGCGCGATACCATTGTGACGACCAGCCACAGCGGCAACTGCCCGGTGAAGCCCATGACGACGAACACCGAAACCAGAAGCAGCTTGTCGGCCATCGGATCGAGATAGGCACCAAGCCTGGACTGCTGGTTGAAACGGCGTGCGATAAAGCCATCGACACCATCCGACACGCCGGCAATGACGAAACCGGCAAAGGCCCAGTCCCAGCGCGCCTGCAGCATGGCCAGCACCACGGCAGGCACCAGAACAAGGCGCAGGATGCTGATCAGGTTGGGGATGGTCAACGTGTTGTCCCGCCATATTCCCTTTTCCGGATAGATGAGGGAGACGGAAGGGCGACACAAGGGAGAAGCAGTCCGTTCCAAGCGCGGCGTCATGCGGGATGCCAGGCTATCCACCTTTTTGTCAGGCCAAATGGCGCTCGGTCCCGCCGTTATCCTTGCGGACCGAAACCGTTCATGCGAAGAGCCCGCAAACGAGCAGGAAAATTGTGATGAGCAAGCGCGAAACTGGCCAGCACAAAACGGGCCAGTCCAAAACGAGCAAGCGCAGGAACGGGCTCAGCTATGCCGAGGCCGGCGTCGATATCGATGCCGGCAATCTCATGGTCGAGAAGATCAAGCCGCTGGTGCGCGCGACGCGCCGGCCGGGCGCGGATGGCGAGATCGGCGGTTTCGGCGGCCTGTTCGACCTCAAGGCCGCCGGCTTCACCGATCCGGTGCTGGTCGCCGCCAATGACGGCGTCGGTACCAAGCTCAAGATCGCCATCGATGCCGGCAAGCACGACACGATCGGCATCGACCTCGTTGCCATGTGCGTCAACGACATCGTCGTGCAGGGCGCCGAACCGCTGTTCTTCCTCGATTATTTCGCCACCGGCAAGCTCGACCCCGACCAAGGTGCGGCGATCGTCGGCGGCATTGCCGAAGGTTGCCGTCAGGCCGGCTGCGCGCTGATCGGCGGCGAGACGGCGGAAATGCCAGGCATGTATCACGGCAAGGATTATGACCTCGCCGGCTTTGCCGTGGGCGCGGCCGAACGTGGCCAGCTTTTGCCCACGGACGACATTGTCGAAGGCGATGTGCTGCTCGGCCTCGCCTCCTCCGGCCTGCATTCGAACGGTTTCTCGCTGGTGCGCCGCATCGTCGCCGCCAGCGGCCTGGCGTGGAGCGATCCGGCGCCATTCAACGACGAGGCGACGCTGGCCGAAGCGCTGCTCGAACCGACCCGCATCTATGTCAAATCGATCCTCAAGGCCATCCGCAACACGCATGGCATCAAGGCTCTGGCCCACATCACCGGTGGCGGCTTCCCGGAAAACATCCCGCGTGTGCTGCCCAAGGATTTTTCGGCCGAGCTCGATCTCGAAGCGATCGACGTCCCGCCGGTGTTCTCGTGGCTGGCCAAGACCGGCGGCGTGGCGCCGGAAGAGATGATGCGCACCTTCAATTGCGGCGTCGGCATGATCCTGGCCGTCGCGTCTGGCCAGGCGGCACAGGTCGCCGCCGTGCTGCAGGAGGCCGGCGAGACGGTGACGCCGATCGGCCGCATCGTGCCGCGCCGTGACGCCGGCGTCATCTATCGGGGCTCGATCGGCCTATGAGCAGAAAACGCACAGTCGTCCTGATATCGGGGCGCGGCTCCAACATGACCGCGCTGATCGCCGCTGCCAGCGACCCGGCCTTTCCGGCCGAGATCGTCGGCGTCATCTCCGACAAGGCGGACGCCGCCGGCCTCGGCATCGCCAAGGCGCGCGGCATCGCCACGCAGGTCATTACCCGCGCCGACCATGGCAGCAAGCAGGCGCATGACGCGGCGATCGACGCGGCGCTCAAGGCCTTCAATGCCGAGATCGTGGCGCTGGCCGGCTACATGCGCATCCTCACATCAGGCTTCGTCCAGAAATGGCAGGGTCGCATGATCAACATCCACCCTGCCCTGCTGCCTGCGTTCAAGGGCCTCGACACCCATGCGCGCGCGCTGGCCGCCGGCCTGCGCATCCATGGCTGCACCGTGCATTTCGTCACATCCGAGATGGATGACGGGCCGATCATCGCGCAGGCGGCCGTGCCGGTAATGGTCGGCGACAATGCCGATACGCTGGCCGCCCGGGTGCTGAAGGCCGAGCACCGGCTTTATCCGCTGGCGCTCGGACTGGTCGCCGAGGGCAAGGCGCGCATGGAGGGCGGGCGCACGGTGCTTGCCCACTTTGCCGATGACGCCGACAACGGCACCTCGGTGGTGATGGCGCCCGATCCGCTGCGCGAGGAAGCCGACCTGGAACACCTGGCGCGGATCACGCCCTGAGCCGAGAGTGCGGCGATGAGACAACTTCTGCTCCTGCGCCACGCCAAATCGAGCTGGGACGACCCTGACCTCGATGATTTCGACCGGCCGCTCGCCGAGCGCGGATTGAAGGCGGCGCGATTGATGGGGCGGGAGCTCGCGGCGCGCGCCTGGCTGCCGGATGAGGTGCTGGTGTCGTCGGCGCTGCGCACCCGCGACACGTGGCGATTGGTGGCCGCGAAGTTGCCCGTGCATCCACGGGTCGTGTTTGCCCAACCTCTCTACGAAGCTCCGGCTGCTGATATTCTGGGCCATATCCATAAGGCCGACCCGTCGAGCGGCTGCCTGATGGCGGTTGGCCACAATCCTGGACTGGAGGACCTGGCAAAACAGCTCGCCGGTCCGGGCTCGGAGGTCAAGGCGTGCAAGGGGCTCGAGGAAAAGTTCCCCACGGCAGCCCTCGCGCGCTTCGTCTTCGAGGGCGAGTGGTCCGACCTGTTGTCCGCGCGGCTGACGCATTGCCTGCGCCCGAAGGATTTGGGCTAAAAGCCCATGCCGGGCGGATGCGGCGGACAGGTCCGCCGCATTCGAACCCTCAGTTGCCCCAGATGCCCTGGCCGGGTTCCGCCCAGTCGGTGGTGGCGGTCTTCATCTTGGCGTCGGCTGCCTTGTGCCCGGCCATATCCGTGTTCTTGACCGCGCCGGTGACGGCATGATCGACGCCGGCAATCGGAGCAACCGGCTGGCTGGCATTGTCGGAGCCAAAGTGGTCGCTGCCGGCAAAGGCGCCGCCGGTCGCGAAGAGAAGAGCGAGGGCAGCGAGAGCAATCTTGTTCATTTCAATCTCCTGTTCATCCGTTGGGCGGCGTCTTGGGAGGACGGTTCCGCTGAGGACAAGACCCGGTGCCACCCGGCTTTATTCCTGAACGCGGACGTTTTTTCTGCCGGATGGGCAGATTGGTTGGTCAAACCGAGGTCACCAGCCCTGTCGCACAAGAAACAAGAGCGGCGGGCCAGGCCCACCGCTCTTTGTATCGAAGCCTGCTTGAGCGTCGGCTCAGTTGCCCCAGATACCCTGGCCGGATTCCGGCTGGTTTGAATCGGGCGTCAGCTTGAAGCCGTGGTGCTCGACCGGCTTGCGGATCGAAGCCGTGTGGCTGTAATCAATATTGCCAGCGGGCGCGGTAATTGCCGGCTGGTTGACGTTGTCCGAGCCATAATGGTCGCTGCCGGCGAAGGCGCTGCCCGTGGCAATGAGGATGGCGGCGGCGGTAAGTGCGATCTTGGTCATTTTCTTTACTCCGGTATTTCCAGTTCTGTCCGTCTAGTGGCGTGCCCTTGGGAGGAATTTCGCGTCGCTCGGACAGGCTGCAGGTGGTTTTTTCATTCGCCGACTTCCAATCACGAAGATGTTCCATCACGCACCGGATCGAGACGTCCGACCTCGGCCAAATCGTAGGACGACAATAATTTTACTGATCAATATCATATGGTTATAGGAACTCGACCAACGTATGGCACGGCGATTTGCTGAACCGGCGGCCCCATCCGCTCACGGCTCGTCAAGATAAGTTGAACCGATCGGTTCGATTTCGATCAACCCCAATGTGAACCGCTGGAGCCCTGCCTCCCTCATAACTCGATCGGCATTGGCACTTATCCCCATCGCACAAAAAACAAGAGCGGCGGGCCAAGCCCACCGCTCTTTGTCGTCTACCGTGGTTTGAAGGGATTAACGGCCCCAGATGCCCTGGCCCGACTGAGCCGGCACGTTGGCATTGGCGTCGCCCTGTACCTTTACGGACTTGGCGATCGAACCGGTATGCGTGTTGTCGACGTTGGAGATCGACTGGTTGGCAACCGGCTGGTTGACATTGTTGGAGCCATAATTGTCGCTGCCGGCAAAAGCGGTGCCCGTGGCAACAAGGATGGCAGCGGCGGTAAGAGCGATCTTGGTCATTTTAAGTACTCCTGAATTGAAGGTCGGATTGAAATCGACAGTCGCGATTAGCGGCCGAAGAGGTTACGGTCAGCGCCCTGCGGGGCCTGGGCCTGGACGGTTGCGGTCGACTTCGAGATCGAAGCGGTGACCGAATGGTCGACAGTGGCGGCGGGCTGGTTGACGTTGGCCGAGCCATAGTTGTCGCTGCCGGCAAAGGCGGTGCCCGTGGCAACGAGGATGGCGGCTGCTGTAAGAGCGATCTTGGTCATTTTCTTTACTCCAGTATTTATCTGTCCTGTCCGTCTAGTGGCGTGCCCTTGGGAGGAATTTCGCGTCGCTCGGACCACCCCGAAGTAGGGAATGCCTTTTGGGATTTCCAGTCGCCCCGGTCCTGCAGGACCTCGTTATATTATAGACGATGCATATTGCATCGCAGCGCACCAAATAAGAATTATTCAATTATTTCATTGCGTTAAACTCTTCCCCTCTGACGAGGGCCCAGTGATTCTGGAGGCCATTGTTCACCGTCTGCGGTACAATCTGTCAATCAGAACCGAACCGTTCGGTTCGATTTGTATACAGAAACGGGCTGATTTGACCCAGGATGGGTCTGCTGTAACCCCGCGCCAGAGCCGCATTTGTCTTGCGTTGAGATCGATACTGTCGCTCATTCAGGAGAGATCAGGGGTGCCGCGGCCGATCAAGCCTTGGGCATTCCGCGGGGAGATGGGATCCGGACCGCCATAGATATGCGACTGCTGCTTGTTGAGGACAATCGTGAACTCGCCGACTGGTTGGGCAAAACCCTGCGCCAGGCAAATTACGTGGTCGACATCGTCCATGAGGGCGAGGATGTCGAGCACGCGCTGGCGGCGGGCGATCATGCGCTTGTCATCCTCGACCTGGCACTGCCGCGCATGGGCGGGATGGAGGTGCTGCGCATGCTGCGGGCACGCGGCAACGCAGTGCCTGTGATCGTGCTGACCGCCAACGCCAGTCTCGATGGCCGGGTCAAAGGCCTCAACGAAGGCGCGGACGACTATCTCGCCAAGCCGTTCCAGATCGAGGAGCTCGAAGCACGCATCCGCGTGCAACTGCGCCGCGCCAATGACCGCACCGCGCCTGTCGTTGCCTGCGGCGATCTCGTCTTCGACACCAACACGCGGCTGTTTTCGCTCGCCGGCGAAATGCTGGCACTGACGCCGCGAGAACACGCAGTGCTTGAACAATTGATGGTGAAAGCCGGACGCACGGTGAGCAAGGCTGCACTGTCGGCTGCCATCTATGACTTCGAGACCGATGCGGATCCAAGCGCCATCGAGATCTATGTGCACCGTGTGCGCAAGAAGCTCGAAGGGTCGCGCGTCCAGATCGCCACCTTGCGCGGCCTCGGCTATCTTTTGCGCCATGAGGATTAACAGTCTCCGCCTGCAACTGCTGGCTTGGGTGGTCTTGCCGCTCGTTGGGCTCGCCACCATCAACCTATGGACCAGCCATCGCAACGCGCTGGCGACCGCGGATCTCGTCACCGATCGCATGCTTATGGGCTCGGCGCGGGCTATCGCCGAACGTGTCGCCGTGAGCGACGGCGTGCTCGACGCCACAATACCGCCGGCGGCGATCGAGATGTTCGATACCGGTGACCGCGACAGCGTCTACTACCATGTCAAGGCTGCCGGAGGGCGGCTGCTGACCGGCTATCCCGACCTGCCGGAGGCGGTGAAGTATCCCGGCACCGAGGCAACCTATCGGGACCATCTGCTGCGGTTGCTTACTTACAGCCATACGGTGGTCGGCGCTGGAGACGACTCGCCGATATCCGTTACTGTTGGTGTCACGCTTGCCGGACACAATGCCATGGTCCGGCGGCTTTGGTTTGGCGCCTTTACCCAGCAGCTGGCGCTGGTGGCGATTGCCGGCTTGTTCGTTCTGCTGGGCCTGCATCGCGGCCTGGCGCCGCTGATCCGGCTGCGCGACGCGGTGCGCTCGCCGAGCCGCAGCGATCTCGACCCGGTCGAGGTGCCGGACGCGCAAAGCGAGATCCGGCCGCTGATCGAAGCGCTGAACGTCTATATGGAGCGCGTGCGGGCGCAGATGGCGGCGCAGCGCCGGTTCATCGCCAACGCCGCGCACCAGTTGCGCACGCCACTGGCGCTGCTTTCGACGCAGGCGAGCTATGCCTTGAGGGAAACTGTCCCCGACGCACGCCAGGAGGCGCTCATCGCGCTGCAGGCAAGCTCGGGCAAGCTGGCCCGTCTGGCCGAACAGTTGCTCACCTTGTCGCGGGCCGAGCCCGGCAGCCGGCGGCCACGCGCCGATCGCATCGACCTGACCGAGGCCGCCAGGCACGTGCTGGAAACGCAGGCGCCGGCGGCGATCGCCCGCAACATCGATCTCGGCCTCGAGGAGACCGGCCCCGTGCCTGTCGTCGGCGACGGCACCATACTGCGCGAAATGATCGTCAACCTTGTCGACAATGCGCTGCGCTATTCCTCGTCAGGCGGCAGCGTCACGGTGAGGGTGGCGGCCGTCGATGGCGAAGCCGTGCTGACGGTTACCGACGACGGCCCCGGCATCCCGCCGGATGAGCGCGACCATGTATTCGAACGCTTCTACCGCATTGCCGGTTCGACCGAGGAAGGCAGCGGCCTGGGGCTCGCCATCGTGCGCGAGGTCGTCGAAAACGCCGGCGGCCGTGTCACCCTGCGGGATGGCGCGGCCGCCGGCCTGGTGGTTGAGGTGAAGTTGCCGCTGGCAGGCAGCTAGAGCACGTCGCCGCTCACTGCGTTTCATGCAGCGGCTGGGGACGCCATTTTGCCAGGCGATCCTCGACCATCGTCATCAGATATTCGGCGCCGAGCGCCACCACCATGACGATGACGATGGCGGCATACATGCCGGCGGCGTCGAAGGATCCCTTGGCAATGTTGATCAGCAGGCCGATGCCGTAGCGAGAGCCGACGAATTCGCCGACGATCGCGCCGATAATGGCAAAGCCGAAGCTGACATGCAGGCTGGCGAAGATCCAGCTCATCGCCGACGGGACGATCACCGAGCGGGTCAATTGCCAGTTGGAGGCACCCAGGATGCGGGCATTGGCAATCATTGCCCTGTCCGCTTCCCGCACGCCCTGGAATGCGTTGTGGAACACGACAAAGAAAACCATCACGAAGGCAAGGGCGACTTTCGAGGCGAGTCCGAGGCCAAGAATCATGATGAAGATCGGCGCCAGAACCACGCGCGGGATGGAGTTGATGACCTTGATGTAGATGGAGAAGATATCGGCGGCCATCCGATTGCGACCGAGCGCGACGCCGATGACGATCCCGGCAACCGAGCCTGTCACAAAGCCGATGACCGACTCCTCCATGGTGACATAGAGGTGGTACCAGAGAGGCCCTTCCGATGTTCCTTCGGTTGTCCATTCATAGAGCCGTTGCGCGATCGCGCTCGGCATCGCGTAGAAGAACGGATCGATCCAGGCCATCTGCGCGGCGATTTCCCACAAGGCCAGAAAGGCAACCAGAATGGCTATACGCCAGAACATCACGGTGCGGCGGCGGTGCTGTGCGGCCTTGGCGGCCGCCGCTTCGATTTCGGCGTCGGAGGTGCCCGGCCTGAAAGTTCCGGAGCTGATATCGATGGCGGCATCAGTCATGGCATTCCTCCTCAGGCTGCCGCACGCGCATAACTGGTCTCGACCTCTTCCTTGAGGTCGGCCCAGATCGTGCGTGAATAGTCGATGAACTTCTGTTCGTAGCGGATGTCGGCGACAACCCGCGGACGAGGCAGGTCGATAGTGTAGACCGACTTCACGGTCGCAGGTCCGGCAGTCAGAACATATACCTTGTCGGCCAGCGCAATCGCCTCCTCCAGGTCGTGCGTGACGAAGACCACCGAGGCCTTTGCTTGCGACCACAGGCGCAACAGTTCCTCGTGCATCAGCACGCGCGTCTGCACGTCGAGCGCTGAAAACGGCTCGTCCATGAGAAGGATCTCGGGTCCGTTGATGAATGTCTGGGCAAGCGCCACACGTTTGCGCATGCCGCCCGAAAGCTGATGGGGATAGTGATGCTCGAACCGCGATAGCCCAACGCGCGCCAGCCAGTCACGCGCCGCGACGGTGGCGTCCGATTTCGCCTTGCCGCGAAAGAGTGGACCAGCCATCACGTTCTCGATCACGGTTCGCCAGGGGAACAGGGCATCGCTCTGGAAAACAAAGCCGATGCGCGGGTCTATCCCCTTGACCGGCGCGCCCATGACACGAACCTCGCCGGCACTGGGGCTTGCCAGTCCTGTGACAAGGTTGAGCGTGGTGGATTTTCCGCAACCCGTCGGGCCAACCACGGCAACGAATTCACCGCGCTCGACGGTCATTGTGAAATCGCGCAGCGCCGTCAGCGATTTGCCGGTGGGCGAGAGGAAGCGACGGCTGACATTGATCAGTTCGATCGCCGGCTCATTTTTTTCTAGTGCCATGGTGGAACTCCAGGATACGAGCGGACGCCCGCCGTCGGCCAAGGCCGCCGGACGTGAAAAATGACGGGTGCCGGCGTGATGTCGTTCACCGCGCCGGCATCGCCTGCTACTTGGCGTTCTTGACGAATTCCGAGGTGTAGGTCTTGGCAAGGTCGATCTGCTTGCCTTGCAGGTCCTTCGAGAAGGCCGAAAGCACCGTCAGCACCGTCTCCGGCCCACCCTCGGGCATGATCCCGTCGGGGGTGAACATCGCCTTGCCGGCATCGAGGGCCTTAACATAGCCCTCCTTGTCGCCGACATAGTAGTCCTTCGGCATCTTTTCGGCGATCTCGGCGCCGCTATGCGAGTTGATGAATTTCTGCGTCTTGACGAAGGCATTGGCCAGCTTCTGCACAATGTCCTTGTGCGCTTCGACCCAATCGGTCTGCATGTAGAGGGATGCGGCCGGGTAAGTGCCACCGAGCGCGGCCTTGGTGCCTTCCATGGTGCGCATGTCGACAAGTACAGAGGCTTCGCCGGTCTTCAGCAGCCGCGTGATCGTCGGCTCTGTCGTCATGCCCGCCTGGATCTTGTCCTGTTGCATGGCGGCGATGAAGGTGTTGCCGGCGCCAACGGGAACGGAAGTAAACTCACCGAGCTTCAAGCCGTTCTTGACCGCAAGATACTGCGTCAGGAAATTCGTCGAGGAGCCGAGGCCGGTCACGCCAAGGCTCATGCCCTTGAAATCGGCGGGCGACTTGATCTCGGGATGTTTGGTCGACACAAGCTCGACTTCGCCAGGCGCCTGGCTGAACTGGACGACGGATTCGACGAACTTGCCCTTTGCCTGCAGATCGATGCAGTGATCGTAGAAGCCGACGACCCCTTGCACGGCACCGGCAAGCATCTCGTTTTCAGCATCGACGCCGGCGGGTTCATTCAGCAACTCGACGTCGAGCCCCTCGTCCTTGAAGTAGCCGAGTGCCTCGGTCAGCTTGGCGGGTAGATAAATCTGTTTCTCGTAGCCACCGACCATGATGGAAACTTTTTCGTCGGCGCGCGCGGAGGGCGTGGCGAAAGCCATGGTGGCGACGAGTGCGGTTGTGGCGGCTGAATCAAGCAGTATTCGCGCGAGCGACATGGCCTCTTCCCTTTGTTCGTTTCCCGCGCCCCTCCTCTCTCCCATCGCTTTTTGCGTGATAATATGGGGACGCCAGCCAACAGTAATGGCATCAACCTTTCATTCAGCTTTCAGGGTAAAGCCGAAAATCATGGCAAATTTTACGTATAGGTAAGCCGCAACTGACGGGCTGTCGCGACGCTGTAACGATGCATGCCTTGTGTTCAGCCATTCAGTCCCAGCACGTCGCGCATATCATATTGGCCGGACGGGCGTCCCGATACCCAAAGTGCCGCGGCGATCGCGCCACGGGCGAACATGATGCGGTCGCCTGCCGCATGCGACAAGGTAACAAGTTCACCCTCGGCACAGAAGCTGACACTGTGCTCGCCGATCATGCTGCCGCCACGGGTCACCGCAAAACCGATCTCGCCGGCCGGACGTGCGGCGACGAGCCCGTCGCGAACGCGCCTCGCGACCGCGCCCAGTTCGACGCCACGTCCGCCAGCAACGGCCTGCCCCAGCATCAGTGCGGTGCCCGACGGTGCATCGACCTTGTGGCGGTGATGCGCCTCGAAAATCTCGGCATCCCAGTCATCGGCATCGAGCGTTCTCGCCGCCTGTGCCACCAATCCGACCAGCATATTGGGCCCGAGCGAAAAACTGCCGGAGCGCACGATGGGAATCGTTTTCGCGGCGTCGGCGATATCGGCCAGTTCGGCGGCATCGAAACCCGTCGAGCCAACCACTAAAGCGGGGCCGCCCCGGTTTGCGCAAAACCGCGCCAGGTCGGCCGAAGCCCCCGGCGTGGTGAAATCGATCACCACATCGGCCATGGCAAGCGCCTCGTCGCGGCTCACCAGCCCGTCGCCGGCACTATCCGGGCGATGGAAGCGGGCAGCGAGCGCCAGCCGCGGATCAGCCCGCACGGCCTCCGCCATCTGGCGGCCCATGCGCCCCAGCGCGCCGGCAATGGCAATCCTGACCGGTGGGCGCGTCACGATTTCAGCTATTTCCACATGCCGCGCATGCGCGCGCCGATGTCGACGCGCACTTCCGGCCGGGGCGCCCTGCCCTGCGCCGCTTGCACGCCCGGCCACGACATCTGCTGGAACGCGGCGAGGATCGAAGCCGGGATAAAACGCGTGCGCGAGGCGTAGAGATGGCGGTCGCCGCGTGCCGCCTGGCCATGCGGAAAGAAGCGCTGCGGCATGACCAGGTTGAGGCTGTCCTTGGCCCGCGTCATCGCCACGTAGAGCAGCCGGCGCTCCTCCTCGATATCCTCCTTGGTGCCGACACCGAGATCGGCCGGAATGCAGCCATCGACCGTGTTGAGAACGAAGACGTTCTTCCATTCCTGGCCCTTGGCCGAATGGATGGTCGACAGGATCAGGTAATCCTCGTCGCGATGCGGCGGTCCGGCCTGGTCGCTGGTTGCGTCAGGCGGATCGAGGGTCAATTCGGTCAGGAACCGTTCGCGCGAGGCGTAGCCCGAGCCGATCTGCTCGAGCTGCAGCAGGTCGGCGCGGCGCGTGATCGCGTCCTCGTGGATGCGCTCCAGATGCGGCTCGTACCAGAGCCTGACCTGTTCGAGGTCGGCCGGCCATTTGGCGCCGGCCCGCAGGCCCGAATAGAGCGAGACGAAGCTCGGCCAGTCGTCCGCCGCGCGTTGCGGCGGCCGCCAGCCGGCCAGCCCCATCGCCTCATCAAGTGCTGTCGTCATAGTCTCGACGATCTGTGCCGCGGCTGAAGGTCCGATTCCCGGCATCAGCTGCAGGACGCGGAAGCCGGCGACGCGGTCGCGCGGGTTTTCGGCGAAGCGCAACACCGCCAGCACGTCCTTGACATGTGCGGCATCGAGGAATTTCAGCCCGCCGAACTTGACGAAGGGAATGTTGCGCCGCGTCAGCTCGATCTCCAGCGGGCCGCTATGGTGCGAGGCGCGAAACAGCACCGCCTGCGATTTCAGCGCCGTGCCGGCCTCGCGCTCGGCGAGGATGGTATCGCAGACGAAATTCGCCTGCTCGACCTCGTCGCGCACGCTCACCAGCCTTGGCTTGTCGGTGGATTTGCGCTCCGACCACAGGTTCTTGGTGAAGCGCTCCGAAGCCTCGCCGATCACCGCGTTTGCGGCCGCCAGAATGGTCTCGGTCGAGCGGTAGTTGCGCTCCAGCATCACCACATCGGCGGCCTGGGCGAACTGTTTTGGAAAATCGAGTATGTTGCGCACCTCCGCGGCGCGGAACGAATAGATCGACTGCGCATCGTCGCCGACCACCGTCAGCCCGGCACCGTCGGGTTTCAGCGCCATCAGGATCGAGGCCTGCAGCCGGTTGGTGTCCTGGTATTCGTCGACCAGCACATGGTCGAAACGCCCGCCCAGATGCGCCGCGATCTCCGGCTCGGCCGCCATCTGCGCCCAGTAGAGCAGCAGATCGTCGTAATCGAGCACATTCTGCGCCTGCTTGGCCTCGACATAACCTGCGAACAGCTGCTTCAGCTCTCCCGCCCAGCCGGCGCACCAAGGGAAGGCCGCCCCCAAAACTTCGCCGAGCGGCGCTTGCGCGTTGACGGCGCGCGAGTAGATGGCAAGGCAGGTGCCCTTGGTGGGGAAGCGCGCCTCGGTCTTTGAGAAGCCGAGCTCGTGACGCACGAGATTCATCAGGTCGGCGGAATCCTCGCGATCATGGATGGTGAAGGCCGGGTCGAGGCCGATCTCCAGCGCATAGTCGCGCAACAGCCGCGCGCCGATGCCGTGAAAGGTCCCCGCCCAGGTCAGCGCATCGGTGATGACAGCGGCGTCGCGGCCCAGCACTTCGCCGGCGATGCGCTCGACACGTTTTGCCATTTCGGAGGCGGCGCGGCGCGAAAAGGTCATCAGCAGGATGCGGCGCGGGTCGGCTCCCCTGACGATGAGATGGGCGACGCGATGCGCCAGCGTGTTGGTCTTGCCCGAACCGGCACCGGCAATGACCAGCAATGGCCCGGCGATCGTGCCGTCGCCATGCTCGACGGCCTGGCGCTGGGCGTCGTTCAGGCGGGCAAGATAGGCGGGCTGGACAGTCGGCTCCAGAAACGTCGAATCATGGGCGGCAAGGTTCATCGCCCATCAAGCATCGTTTCCGCTTTGTTCGCAACAAGGAAGCGGCGGGCGCTACTCCTGATTTTGACGCGATTCCCGGAATGGCTCTACCGCCTGGGATCGACGCCCATGGCCGCCGATTGGCGTCGCAGAGCCTCGCGGTCACTTCTCGATGCCGGCAGCAACAGGGGGTCAATGTCGTCGGGCACATCATCGATCATCTTGCGAGCGAAGCGGTAGGCCAGAAAGGCAAATGTGCCTGCCAGAAGCAAACGGATCATGTTGTGGTCTCCTCTAATAGGGATCAACCGGACGCGCGGCGTTTTGTTCCCTCTGCGCCGGTTCGCAACCAAACCGGCGCCGCCTCGTTGTGAGGTTGGAGGCGGCAGCAATGAAAAAGCTGAGATTAGCCCTCGCCCTGGTGGCTTTGACTGTAACGGCTTGCGACAACAAACTGCCACCGACAAAGGCTCCGGGAGCCGAACGCGGCCTGTATTCGCCAATGCTTCCGCGATGACGCAGGGATCAGTTGGAGAATGTTGGGTGTCCTGAGGCCTCAGGGCATTGCGGCGATGCACTCCTCAAGGCGCTTGAGACGGAACTTGGCAATGCGCAGTTCGTGCCCGGTTTCCTGCCGTTGCCGGCGGCTGCGGGGCGGGTATGCTGCCGTCAGATTTCTTTCCAGTTCGGCGAGGCGCGCGCGCACCTGCCGCGCCTCCTCCTGACGCAATGCCTTTATCCAGCTCCGCCCGCGCATCTGTCTTCCCGCCCCCAAAGACCTGAGGCTTCCATGCCAGCAAGACCCCTAACTTCATGCAAGTGCGAATACTCTAAATTTAATTAGCACTAATTTAGCAGGCGGTCGCCGCAAAGAAGAAGGCCGGCGCCGCTTGGGAGGTGTCTGATAGCGCCGGCCAGGCGGATATCAGGTCCGCCGCACGGTGAAGGCTAGCTGAGTCTTGCCGCCACGTCATGCGGGATCGCGGATCTCGGCCCTTTCGGGGCGTTTTCCCCCGCCAAATGCATCCCGTAGCCTGTCAAACCTCAAGCCGTTGCCGGGCGATCGCGACATGGAAATTGGCGCCGAACAACAGCCCGTCATCGTTGAAGTCATAGCTGGAATTGTGGAGCGGTGCCGAAGCCTCGCCGTTGCCGAGGAAGACGAAGCAGCCCGGCACGTGATCAAGAAACCGGGCAAAGTCCTCCGATGCCGTCATCGGCTCCCGGGCGACCGCGATATTGCCGGGCTCGAACACGCTTGCCGCGGCGGCAAAGGCCGCGTCGACCAGTTCGGCATCGTTGCGCAGCGGCACGAATTCTCTGCTGTAGTTCACCTCCGCGGCTACATTGTAGGCGGCAGCTGTGCCCTCGGCGATGGCTCGCATCTGGCGCTCGATCTCGGCGCTGACTTCTGGCCGGAAGCTGCGCGCATCGCCGAGGACGCGGGCAAGACCGGGCAGTGCGTTGCGGGTACCGTCGGTGATCAATTCGGTCACCGACACCACCGCTATGTCGGCCGGGCTCAGCCGGCGTGAGACGATGGTCTGCAGATTGGTGACCAGCGCGCAGGCGGCCACCAGCGTCTCGCTGCCCGAATGCGGCCGCGCCGCGTGGCCGCCGAGCCCCCTGAGCACGATCTCGAAATTGTCCTCCGCCGACATCACGGGACCGGCGCGGGTCTCGAAGTGCCCGACGGGAAGGCCGGGCATGTTGTGCAGGCCAAATATCTCGTCGAAGGGGAAGCGTTGCATCAGGCCATCGTCGAGCATGGCGAGCGCGCCCCTGCCCCACTCCTCGGCCGGCTGGAAGATGAAGCGCACTGTGCCGTCGAAACCGCCCTCGCTTGCCAGCAGCTTGGCCGCGCCAAGCAACATGGCGGTGTGGCCGTCATGGCCGCAAGCGTGCATGATTCCCACATTGCCGGAGCGATAGGGCGCGGTCGATTGCTCCGATATGCGCAGCGCATCCATGTCGGCCCGCAGCGCGATGGCGCGGTTGCCGTCGCCGCGCTTCAACGTGCCGACGACGCCTGTGCCACCGACACCCTCGGCGACATCGTCAAGGCCGAACTCGCGCAGCTTGGCCGCGACAAAGGCAGATGTGCGTTTCTCCTCGAAGCCGAATTCGGGGTGCGCGTGCAGGTCGCGCCGCCAACCGGTCATCTCGCGCTTCAGCGTTTCGGGATCGAGTTCGGCCATGTCCTCACCCTTCGAGCTCGGCAAGCTCAGTGATCACATCAAGCAGGATGTTGGCGCCGGCAACAAGCTCGGCATCCTCGGTGTGCTCACGCGGGCTGTGGCTGATGCCCCCCGCGCTCGGCACGAAGATCATCGCCGCCGGTGCGATGCGCGCGATCATCTGCGCGTCATGGCCGGCGCCCGAGGTCATGCGCCTCGAAACGAGCCCGCGCTTCCTCGCCGCGGTCTCGATCAGTTCGACCACTCGGCCGTCGAAGACAACCGGTTCGAAGCGCGCGAGCCTTTCGACCGTCACGGCGATGCCTTCGACGGCGAGCCGTTGCAGAAAGGCGGCCAGCGCCGCCTCTTCCGCCTGCAGGCGCTGCTCGTCGGGATCGCGCAGATCAACCGTGAAGACGGCGCGCGATGGAATGACGTTGATGGCGTTCGGTTCCAGACGCATCGTGCCGACTGTGGCAACGGTTGGTGCGTTGGACGCCGCTGCCCGGTCATGCAGGAAGGTGACGACACGTGCCGCGGCATATCCGGCATCGCGGCGCATCGACATCGGCGTGGTGCCGGCATGGTTGGCGACGCCATCGAGGGTGATGCGTTGCCAGGAGATGCCCTGCAGCGTCTCCACCGCGCCGATTGGAATGCCTTCGCGCTCCAGGACCGGCCCCTGTTCGATATGCAGCTCGACATAGATGTGCGGCTTGAGAAAGCCCGGTTCGCGTTCGCCGGCATAGCCGATGCGGGCGAGTTCCTGCCCAAGCGTGCCGCCGTCGGTCCCGACAGCGGCAAGTGCCGCCTCGACATCGACGCCGCCGGCATGGACCAGCGAGCCCATCATGTCGGGAGAAAAGCGTACGCCTTCCTCATTGGTGAAGGCCGCGACGGCGAGCGGGCGCGACGGCGACAAGCCCGACGCCTTCAGCGTCTCGATCACCTCCAGCCCGGCAAGCACGCCGTAGCAGCCATCATAGATGCCGGCGTCGATGACGGTGTCGATATGCGAGCCGATGAGCAGCGGCGCCTTGCCTGCGTTGCCGGCGCTTTGCCAGATGCCGAAGATGTTGCCGATACGGTCGATGGCAACATCGAGCCCGGCCTGGCGCAGCCAGCCAACGAAGAGATCACGGCCTTGCTTGTCGGTGTCGGAAGCGGCCAGCCGGGTCAGCCTGCCCTCACCATCGCGGCCGATTGCGCCCAGTTCACGGATGCGGCCAAGCAGGCGCCGCGCATCGACGGCGATCATGGCGTTGCCTCGGCGGCAAGCTTGCCGGCCAGCACATCGGCCGGGCTCATGCCGACCAGTTCGGAATAGCGATGCGGGTCGGTGGCGCCTTCGGTGTTGATCACCAGCACCCGGGATCTGCCGTCGAGACCGAGATCGGTCTTGTTTGCGGCCAGCGCCCGGATCAGCCCGGCAAGGCCGACGCCGCCGCTCTCGCCGGAGACGATCACCGGATCGTCGCCGGCCGGCCGTGCCAGCCGCCGCATCACCGCGATGGCGTCGTCCTCGTCCACGGTCATGAAGGCATCGGCGGCGCGCGCCAACACGCGCCAGGCGACCTGTGAGGCCTCGTAGCATTCAAGCATCGCCATGACAGTCGGCTGGTCGTGTGCCGCCTTGACCACACGCCCTGCCACAGCGGCTGCGACGATGCATGCGGCACGCGCGGGCTCGACGACGGTAAAGATTGGCCTGGCTTCGCCGAGCACGATGGCGAGATGGCCAGCCGCAGCAGCGGCAACGCCGCCAACGCCGGCCTGGACGAAGACGTGGGTTGGCGGTTCGCTGAGCTGGCGCAGCGCTTCGCGCACGATCGCCGTATAGCCCTGCATCACCAGGCCAGGAATGCGTTCATAACCCGGCCATGACGTATCCGACACCACGGTCCAGCCTTTCTGGGCCGCGACTTCGGCGGCTTGCCGGACCGAATCGTCATAATTGCCGTCGACACGAACCATCTCCGCGCCATAGCGAGCTATCGCCGAGATGCGCTCGTCGCTGACCCCGGCATGGACAAAGATCACGGCCTTGGCGCCGGCAAGCTCGGCGCCCTGCGCGACGGAGCGGCCATGATTGCCGTCGGTGGCGCAGGCAAAAGTCATCCCTGCGGCGACCGAGCGAACATCGGCTCGATCGAGATCACTGACATCGACAGAGCGGCCAAGGCGCTCGCCTGCCTGCTCCAGCACCAGTCGGAAGACAGCATAGGCGCCGCCCAGCGCCTTGAAGCTGCCAAGGCCGAGACGAAAGCCCTCGTCCTTGACATGCAACGCGCCAAGGCCGAGTTCACTCGCCAGTGCCGGCAGCGCGTGCAGCGGCGTCATTGCGTGGTTTTCACGGTGGGCAAGGAAGCGCTCGACCGTGTCCGCGCCCGTGATCCCCAGGGTTTCGGCATCCGTCACATCAAGCGGCTTACCGTGCAAGGCATTGCGATTGAGCAGGAACACTGGCGGCCTCCTTGGCAGTCAGCGAGAATATATTGCAAGGCAGGCGCAAAGAGCGCTGTAATTAGGCCTTCAAAATGCAAGTTTCTTTCGCCGGGATAGCTCCATTGCCTCCATCGCCGCTCCCGCTCGACAGTTTCGACCTCGCCATCCTTGCCATCCTGCAACGGGACAACACCACGCCGCAGCGGCTGATCGGCGAAGCGGTGAACCTGTCGGCGCCAGCGGTGCAGCGGCGCATAAAGCGCATGGAGCAGACCGGCGTCATCGCCGCCAATGTCGCGATCATCGAACCCGCGGCGGTCGGCCAACCCATCACCATCTTCGTCGAGGTGGAGCTGGAGAGCGAACGCACCGAACTGATCGATGCCGCCAAGCGGCAATTCTCCGAAACGCCTGAAGTGCAGCAATGCTATTACGTCACCGGCGAAGCCGACTTCATCCTGGTCATCACGGTGGCCGACATGGGCGCCTATGAGGCGCTGACGCGCAAACTTTTCTTCGGCAGCAACAATGTCCGGAAATTCCGCACCTTCGTCGCCATGGACCGGGTCAAGGTCGGGCTGACGGTGCCGTTGCCGGACTGACCCTTGCCGGCAGGCAGGGCTCCAGCCAGGCTCGCCATGCTTTTGACATTCTCAGGACGCGAACTGAGCGGCGGAGGCGCGCTTGGACGATACCACCCCGGTTGCGATCATCGGTGCCGGGCCGGCGGGCCTGGCTGTTGCCGCATGCCTGCGCCAGGCCGACGTCGACTTCATCATCATGGAAAAAGAGCAGCAGGCCGCACCCGCATGGCGGCGGCACTACGAGCGCGTCCACCTGCATACCACCAAGCGCTATTCGTCCCTGCCGTTCGCGCCCTTCCCCAGGCATTATCCACGTTATGTACCGCGCGATCTCTTCGTCGACTATATCGATGCCTATGCGCAGCGCTTCGACCTGCGACCCCAATTTGGGGAAACGGTCAAAGCGATCGCCCGGGAGGACCAGGGCTGGCGTGTGGAGGCGACATCCGGTCCGTTGCGCGCCAGGCATGTGGTGATTGCGTCAGGCTACAATGCCGAGCCCTTGCGGCCCGGATTTACCGGCATCGACACCTTTACTGGCAAGACATTGCACAGCGCCGACTATCGCAATGCCATGCCTTTCGCCGGCCAGTCGGTGCTGGTCGTCGGCATGGGCAACACCGGCGCCGAGATTGCGCTCGACCTGGCGGAAAACGGCGCAAAACCGACGATTTCCGTGCGCGGCGGCGTTCATGTCGTGCCGCGTGAGCTGTTCGGCGTGCCCATCCAGATGGTCGGCATGGCGGCGCGGCTCGGGCCGCAACGCGTCAATGACGCTCTCTTCCCCATCATCCTCGACCTGGTGCTGGGCAGGCTGGAAAAATATGGGCTCAAACGGCCGGGACAGGGCCTGCTGCAACAGATTGCGGTCGCATCGCGCATTCCGGTGATCGATGTGGGCACCATCGACAAGATCCGCGAAGGCGCGATCAAGGTCGCGCCCGATATCGCCGAGATCTCGGAACGCGGCGCCCGTTTTACCGATGGCAAGCACGGCGAATTCGACGCGATCATCTTCGCCACTGGTTTCCGGCCGGGCTATGCCAAATTTCTCGGGCCCGGCATCCAGCCAGGCCGCAGTGGCGTCACCGCACAGGCCTCGGATCTCGGCCTCTACCTCGTTGGCTTCCACAATGCGGTCACCGGGTTGTTGCGCGAGATCGCGATCGAAGCCCAGGCGATCGCCGATGACATCCATCACCGGCTGAACAGAAAAAAGGCCACCGAAATCCTGCCGGTATAGTCGACCCAGCACCTTGCCCGGCTCAACTTGCCTTGCGCAGCCAGACCTTGTTGTCATGGAAGGCGGCGCCGCCATAGGGCGCCGGCGCATCGGCGCCGGTCAGCACGTTGATGCCCTCGCCGCGCTCATGCGCGCTGTTTGGCCAGATGCCTTCGGCGATCACCACGCCGCGCTTGATGCCGTCGAAGAATTTCGCGTGCAGCACCAGGTCGCCCCGCCGGTTGCCGACCTCGACACGATCGCCATCGGCAAGTCCAAGGTCCGCCGCATCGTCGGGATGCAGGAGGAGTGCCGGCCTGCCTTCCTTTTCCTTTGACACCGGCGTCTCGGCAAAGGTCGAGTTGAGGAAGTTGCGCGCCGGCGAGGTCGTCAGCCGGAACGGATGCGCCTCGTCGGCGACCTCGATCAGATCGACATGGTCGGGAAATTCCGGCAGGCGTTCCAAAGGTCCGAACAGGCCCATGCTCTTCGGCGGCCGGTTTGGAGCCGCCTGGCCGGTCCAGTCGGCGCGGAAGCGGAACTTTCCATCCGCGTGGCCGAATCCTCCAATGAAATGCGCGCTCTCGAAATCAGGCTGCAAATCGACCCATTTCTGCTCTTTCAAGCTGTCGAAGCTGCCCAGCCCGCGCTTGCCCAGAATGATGTCGATGTGTTGCTGCTCGGTCAGGCCAAAGCCCGGGCGATCGGCGACGCCGAGGCGTTTGGCCAGTTCCTCGATGACGAAGTGATTGGTGCGCGGCCCTTCCGGCGGCTCGATCAGCTTGGGGCCGAGCGTGATGTGCTGGTTGCCGCCGCCCTTGTAGACATCGTCATGCTCGACGAACATCGTCGCCGGCAGCACGACGTCGGCGAGCTTGGCGGTGTCGGTCATGAACTGCTCGTGCACGCACGTGAACAGGTCGTCGCGCAGGAAACCCTGCTTTACCAGCCGCTGCTCTGGCGCGACATTCACCGGGTTGGTGTTCTGGATCAGCATGGCCGTCACCGGAGGTCCGCCATAGAGCGCGTCGCTGGCGCCGGTCAGCACTGGGCCGATGCGCGAATGATCGAGATAGCGAATCGCTGGATCGCGCATCCTCGAGCCTTCCAGAACGTCCTGGTTAAGCTTGAAGATGCCGGAATTCGAATGGAAGGCGCCGCCGCCCTCATATTGCCAGCTGCCGGTGACCGCGGCGATGCAGGACGCGGCATGCATGTTCACCGCGCCGTTGCGCTGACGGGCAAAGCCGTAGCCGAGGCGGAAATAGGTTTTCCTGATCGTGCCAACCAGGTGGGCAAAGGCCTCGATTTCGGCCACTGAAAGCCCAGTGATCCCGGCTGCCCACTCCGGCGTGCGCGTCCTCAGATGCTCTTCCAAACCCTTTGGGTCATCGGTGTATTTTTCGAGATACGCACGGTCGGCCAAGCCTTCCCTGAACAGCACATGCATGACCGCGCAAGCCAGCGCGCCGTCGGTGCCGGGCTTCAGGACCAGGCCCATATCGGCCTGCTTCATGGTCGCGTTTTCATAGACGTCGATGACGACGATTTTGGCGCCGCGTTCCTTGCGCGCCCTGATGGCATGGGTCATCACATTGACCTGGGTGACCACCGCGTTGGTGCCCCAGATCACCACGCAGTCGGATTTGGCCATCTCGCGCGGGTCGGGCCCGCGCAAGGCTCCCGCCCCCATCATCCAGCCGGTCCAGGCCAGATTGGTGCAGATCGACCCGAAGAAGCCCGAATATTTTTTGGCGTGGCGCAGCCGGTGGATGCCGTCGCGCTGAACCAGTCCCATCGTGCCGGCATAGAAATAGGGCCACACCGTCTCCGAGCCGTATTTCTCTTCGGCCGCGTTGAACTTTTCGGCGACGAGGTCGAGTGCCGCGTCCCAGCTCGCTTCCTTCCACAGTCCGTCGCCCTTGGCGCCGGCCCGCACCAGCGGCTTCAGCAAGCGGTCGGGATGATGGACACGGTCGGCGTAGCGGGCAACCTTGGCGCAGACCACCCCCGATGTGTAGCTATTGGCCTTGGCGCCATGGACGCGGCCGATGCGGTTGCCGTCAAGCAGTTCGACCTCGAGCGCGCAGGTCGATGGGCAATCATGCGGACAGGCCGAATGGCCGATGCGGAGCTTGGCGTGCTGGTTCATGGGGTGAGGTTAGCCGGTTCCAGACGTAGCGTGTAGGGCCAGATTTGCCGACAAGCTGCGTTTGGGAGATGTCTTTTCCACCTGCCATGGCGTGACGGTGGCTCACCGTCCCTTGATGGGAAGGGCGGCGCTCGGCGCCGGGGTTGGTGAACCGCCGCGTTGCCCCCACACCGCTTCGCGGATCGACCCTCCCCCTCGAGGGGGAGGGTAAATCACTCCGCCGTGCCTTCCTCATATTCAGCCGACATGGTCAGCCATTTTTCCTCGTGGCCGGCCAGCGTCTGGGCGAGTTGCGAGCGTTCCTTGGCCAGGCGTGTCGCGGTCGAGGGATCCTTTTCGTAGATCGCCGGGTTGGCCAACTCGTCCTCGATGCCGTCGATGCGCTTGCGGATGCGGTCCATCAGCGCCTCGGTGGCGCGGATTTCCTTGGCCAGCGGCTCGAAAGCGGCGCGGCGTGCCGCCGCATCGCGGCGGCGGTCGGCTTTTGACGCCTTGTCAGCCTCACGCTTGCCGCGGCGGTCACCGGACACGCCGGTGACCAGCGTCTTGTAGTCCTCCAGGTCGCCGTCATAAGGGTTGACCGCGCCATCCTTGACCAGCCACAGCCGGTCGGCGGTCGCCTCGAGCAAGTGGCGGTCGTGCGAGATGAGGATGACCGCGCCGGGAAACTCGTTGAGCGCATGGATCAGCGATTCACGGCTGTCGATGTCGAGGTGGTTGGTCGGTTCGTCGAGGATGAACAGGTTCGGCCCCTCGAAGGCCGACAGGCCCATCAGAAGGCGCGCCTTCTCGCCGCCGGACAGGTCCTTGGCGGGCGTATTCATCTTCTCGGTGGTGAGACCGAACTGGGCGACGCGGCCGCGCACCTTGGATTCCGGCGCTTCCGGCATTAGCCGGCGCACATGCTCATAGGCATTTTCCTCCGGACGGAGATCGTCGAGCTGGTGCTGGGCGAAGATCGCCACCTTCAGCCCGGGCGCCACGGTCATGGTGCCGGTCTCCTGCTTGAGCCGGCCGGACAGCAGTTTGGCGAAAGTCGACTTGCCGTTGCCGTTGGCGCCGAGCAGCGCGATGCGGTCGTCGGCGTCGATGCGCAGCGTCATCTTCTTCAGGATCGGCTGGCCTTCGGTATAGCCGACATTGACGTTGTTCAGCGCAACGATCGGCGAGGCAACCGTCTTCACTGGTTCGGGAAAGGAGAACGGCCGCACCGAATCGTTCACGATGGCCGCGATCGGCTTCATCTTCTCCAGCGCCTTGATGCGCGACTGCGCCTGCCTGGCCTTGGAGGCCTTGGCGCGGAAGCGCTCGACGAAGGATTCCATATGCTTGCGGGCGGCCTCCTGCTTGACCCTGCCCTTTTCCTGCAATTCCTTCTGCTCGGTATACTGGCGCTCGAACTGGTCGTAGCCGCCGCGCCAGAAGGTCAGCTTCTTCTGGTCGAGATGAACGATCGAATTGACGGCGCGATTGAGCAGGTCGCGATCGTGCGAAATCAGAAGCACCGTGTGCGGATACTTCGACACATAGTTCTCCAGCCACAGCGTGCCTTCGAGATCGAGATAGTTGGTCGGCTCGTCGAGCAGCAGGAGATCTGGTTCCGAAAACAGCACGGCGGCCAGCGCCACGCGCATGCGCCAGCCGCCGGAGAAGGACGAGGCCGGACGGCGCTGCGCCGCATCGTCGAAGCCGAGGCCGGCGAGGATGGTGGCCGCGCGCGACTCGGCCGAATGCGCGTCGATGTCGGCCAGCCGCATGTGGATGTCGGCGATGCGGTGCGGATCGGTGGCGGTCTTTTCCTCTTCGAGCAGCGCCGTACGCTCAAGGTCGGCCTTGAGCACAATCTCGATCAGCGGCTCCTCGGTCCCCGGCGCTTCCTGCGCCACCTGGCCGATGCGCGTGTTCTTCGGCAGGCTGATCGAGCCTGTCTCGGAGGGAAAATCGCCGGTGATCGCCTTGAACAGCGTCGTCTTGCCGGTACCGTTGCGACCGACAAGGCCGGCCTTGGTGCCAGCCGGCAAGGTCAGCGAGGCATGGTCGAGAAGCAGGCGCCCGGCCATGCGGAGCGAAAGGTCATTGATGATCAGCATGGCCGCGCTTTTGCACCGGACATCGACGCTTCGCAAGACCTTGCGGACCGGTTGGCCGTACAAGGCCTGAAAACGGCGCCTGCGATTGCGCCGTCCAGCCGCCGATCAATGGCTCGCCGTACCGGCCGGCAAGGCCTCAGGCCGTGGCCTTGCCACGCTTTGTCGCCTTGGCGACAGTGGCCGGTGCAGCCGGCTTGCGGCCAAGTCCCGTCGACTTCGCCAGCGCCGACCGGGTCGCCGAGTAGTTCGGAGCAACCATCGGATAGTCCGGCGGCAAGCCCCATTTGGCCCGATAGTCGTCCGGGCTCAAACCATAGTCTGTCCTGAGGTGTCGCTTGAGCGACTTGAATTTCTTTCCATCCTCCAGGCAGACGATGTAGTCGGGAAACACCGACTTTTTCGGATTGACAGCCGGAACCAGGCTCGGGCTTTCCACGACGGCCGCGCCAGCCAGCTTGCGAACCGAGGCGCTGACGCTGGCAATCAGGTCAGGCAGGCCGGAAGCCGGAAGCGGATTGTTGCCGACATAGGCCGAGACAATATCGGCCGTCAGCTCGATAACGGTCTTATCCTCGATATTTGACAATTCTTTCACCTTCTTTGCGACAAAGTCATCCACCCCAGCGAAGACTTTTGTCGATGTATCTCTTTAACCGCGTCCCCCAACGGGCCGCCAAGCTCCAAAACGAATCAAGACTTGGCGTCAACTACTTTTATGGAAAATCGACGTCACGCAAATTAGAAAATCTAATACTTGGAGCCGGCAGACTTGGTTGTCCGGCCGTCGGCCAATATCTCAAGAATACGCTTCCATCGGGCACAGCGCCCGAAATCCTTCTGTTCAATCGCCTTCTCGGCCTTCATCGCCGCGTAAAGCGGTGCCTCGGCGCCGAATTCCTTGATCAGCCAGTGCGCTTCCTGCCTCGCGAGACGTTCATCTTCGTCAAACATGGTCTTGCGCCTCCGAACGTTCCAGCCCGACCGCTATGCAACTGCCGATGACAAGGACTGCTCCGGCGATAGCGGTCGTCGTCAGTCGTTCGCCGGACAGGGTCAGCAGCAACGTCGACGCGATCGGCGTGAGATAGGCGATGACAGCGACCTTGCCGCTGCCTTCGAGCTTCAAGGCGCGAGACCAGAGGTGGTAACCCAGGCCCATCGGGCCGGCGCCAAGATAGAGCCCAAGGGCCAGATCCACCCCGGTGGGCCATGCGACGCCTTCGCGAGCCGACCATAAAAGCGTCAAGGCGACGCCGACCAGCGACGAGGGCAGCAACAGCCGCTCGGGCGACGTAGCGAGCCGCCTCACCATCACCGAATAAAAGGCCATGCACAGCGCGGACCCGAAGGCGGCGAAATAGCCGACAAGATCGCCCTGGAACCAGGCGCTCTCACGCCCGCCCGAAATCACCAGTGCGACGCCGACGAACCCAAGGGCCGCGGCAAGCCCCAGCAAAGCCGGACGGCGCGGATTTTCGAACACGATCACTGCCGCGGCCACCATCAAGGGCCAAGTGTAGGCCACGAGATTGGCCTCGATTACCGGCATCGATGCAAAGGCGATGTATTGCAGCACCATGGTGCCGACCAGACCGATGAAGCCGACCGCGAGCGATGCCAACGCCGCCCCGGCCACCGGCGCGGACTTTTCCCGGCTCATCAGCCGGATGACGGCGAGGACCAGTGCAGCCCCTGCAAATTGCAGGAACTGCACCTGCGAGACCGGATGGTTGGCCAAGAGGGATTTGCCGACCAAGGCATTGGTCGACCACAAAGCCACCGCGCCGGCGGCGAAGACCAGCCCGGATAGCGAGCCTGACCCATGCCGAAGGAATCGGCATGGCGCTCTATCTCCAGGCTTGACCATGACCTTGTCCGAAAACCGGGTTCCACTTTTCGGAATCATGGTTCGCTACCATGAGTCCCGTGTCCCGCCTGGAACCTGTGCTTCGGCAGATGGGGCGGGCGTGGGATGCTCCGCCTCGAACCGGCGATAGGCAGGCAACTGGTTGGTCCAGACATCTTCGGCCAGTTCGTTGACCCACTGGCGGTCGTGGTCGTTGTCGGCGGCAAGATAGAACATGCGGTTGTCGTCGACATAGGGCTTGGCCACCGAACGCTGGTTGAGCACCAGTGTGACGCGCTCGCCGTACTGGATCGGCGCTGTGCGATGCAGGACGCCAAGGAACTGGCCGAGCGTCGCGTATTTCATCTTGTGATCGATGCGCATGATACGGTTGCGCGGGATTTCGCGTCCGGATTCGAGGATGGCGCGGCCGGTCTCGGAATCGTCGCAATAAATTTCGAGATGGCCGCCGACCAGCGGATCGCTGATCGACAGCGGAATGAGCTCGGTGACCGGAACGCCGTCGCAATGCCATTCGACGGCGCCATCCCTGGGATTCATGAAGGTGACGGTCGAGCCGACGATCGACAGCGGATAGGGCTCCAGCTTCGTGCCCATCATGTCAGACAGTCGCTCCAGGCGCAGCTTGTCGTGCAGCAATTCCTTGATTTCGGGGATGAAACGGTCAGCGCCGGTGATAAAGGTCAGGTCGAGATGCTTGTGCACAGCATGGCTCGCCTTGAGCTTCAGGGCAGCCTCCTCGATTGCGGCAAGCAGGGCCGGATCATAGCCATGAAGATACTGCGCAACGCCGAAACTCGACACTTTCCAGGCGGTTTCGTGTCCGATAATGGCCTCGCGGCTCATCGCATAGCGCAGTTCGGGTATGGTGTGTGCGTTCATTGTACTTCTCCAAGCGGGGGCAAACACTTGGTTAACAGTCGATTAAATTAGCCCCCCCTGTAAAATTAGGAATGCTAGTGCTACCGTAAGCCCAGCTTAAGGTCGAACCCAGTGCGTCTGCTCAGTCAGGTCAACCTCAATTCGCTGAAAATCGTGGAAAGTGCTGCAAGGCACGGCAATTTCACGCGCGCGGGCGAAGAGCAGTTTATCACCGCTTCCGCAGTCAGCCAGCGCGTCAAGAGCCTTGAGGACCAGCTGCGCTTCAAGATTTTCCAGCGCGGCGGCAATGCGGTGTCGCTGACGCCGGAGGGCGAGACCTATGTCTCGCGCGTTCGAGAGGCACTGGAGCGAATCGTCGCCGCCAGCATGGAAGCGACCGGGCAATCGCAGGAGCATGTGCTGAAAATATCCGTGCTGCCGACGTTTGCCGCGCGCTGGCTGTTTCCGCGCCTGCCGCTGTTTCAGCGGCGATATCCCGATATCGTGATGCGGGTTTCGACCTCCTACGCCACGCATGAGTTCACGACCTCCGATTTCGATCTCGAAATCCGCTATGGCGACGGCCACTTCAACGGGTTGCCATCCGATCTGCTGTTTCGGGAAGACCTGACGCCGGTGTGCAGCCGCAAGCTGTTCCATGAGGTTCTCGGCGACAAGCCGCTGTCGAAGGTGACCCCGGATGACCTCAAGCTCTTCACCCTATTGCATTCCGATACCTGCACCCAGAACTGGCAATCCTGGCTGGCTTTCGCCGGCGCCAGCTTCGTGCTCAGCGAGACCAAGAGCATCTATTTCGACTCGTGCATGATGTCCTACGAGGCGGCCAATGCCGGAATGGGTTTCGCCGTCGCCAACCGCGCCTACATGGCCAGCGACATCCGCGCCGAAAGGCTGGTCGCTCCCTTTGCCGTCCACCACCCGAACACGGCCGGCTGGTATTTCGTCTCCCCGCACAAGAGCCTGGCCGCACGCAAGGTGCAGCTGTTCAAACAATGGGTAATGGCGGAAGCGGCCCTGACGCAGCGCCAATTGGATAGCGAAATCAGAGACTTGGCCGCTGAGGTTGTCTGAAATTCGGATCGTCCCTCGATGACGGCGCGAGCCGCCAGCTCTCGAATCCAGAACGAAAACAACGGGATCAGGCGAAAGCCCTGCCCTCCTCCGTGCGCTGGAAATGCGCCAGATCGAGTTGCACGGAAGGGCGACCGAGAACCGTGAGGATCATATGCGCCTGACCGCGATGATGGGTCTGGTGGTTGAAGACATGAGCGAGCGCCGGCGCCAGGCGCTGCGAGACGGTGCGCATGTCCGATACGGTCATATAGGTGAAGCGGCCCGACAGCGCCTTGTCGCTCAAGCCGGCGAGCCAGTCGATGATCCGCCGATCCTCCGCCTCGCGCGCCGTCCTCAAATCGGGCAAGGTGCGATGCAGCACGGCGTCCAGCGCCGTCGGCGCGTCGCCTTCGCCGGTGAAGCGCTTCATCCAGATGCGATCGGCGGCGAGCAGGTGGTTGAGCGTGCCCATCAGCGAGCCGAAGAAGGCGCCGACATCGCGGTTGAATTCCTCCTCATCGAGATCGGTCGCCGCGGCATAGATGCGGCCATTGGCCCATTGATTGTAGGCCGCAAACATCATGAAGTGCTGTTTCATCTTTTCTCCCGCCGCCCGTCTCGGGGTGTCGCGAGCGATACCTAGACCGCAAAGGGACCCGCGCCAATGACCATTCTGCTTTATGATCTCGTCGGGCGTGACGAGAGCCGTCCGTTCAGCCCGCATTGCTGGAAGGCAACGATGGCGCTGGCCCACAAAGGCCTCGATGTCTCAACCGCGCCGACGCGTTTTCTCGAGGTCCCCACCATAGAAGGCGGCGCTTCGAAAAGCGTTCCGGTGATCCGCGACGGCGACAAGGTGGTCATCGATTCCTTCGCCATCGCGCTCTATCTAGACGAAGCCTATCCGGACCGGCCGACGCTGTTTGGCGGCGAAGGCGGCAAGGCGATGGCGCGCTTCATCGAGCGCTGGTCGCAATTGACCATCCATCCCTACGTCACCACGGCCACGCTCACCGACCTCCATGCCATGCAGGACGAAGAGAACGCCGTGTATTTCCGGCAGAGCCGGGAGCAGCGCCTCGGCAAGCCGTTGGAAAATGTCGTCGCGGCACGCGACGGCGGATTGGCGGCGTTTCGGGCCTCGCTTGAGCCGCTGCGATCAATGCTGAGCTATCAGCCCTTTATCGGCGGTGCCTCGCCGCTGTTTGCGGACTATATCGTCTTCGGCGCGCTGCAATGGGCGCGCATTGCCACCCCTTATCAGCTGCTCGAAAACAGCGACGTGGCGGCGCAATGGTTCAGCCGCTGCCTCGACCTGCATGGCGGGCTGGGACGAAAGGTGGCGGCGGCGGCGTGACGGCCGCAAAACGCCCGCCCTGCCCGCAAGGCAGCTCGGGCGCCGTCAATCCGTGGCGAAGACCAGCTGCGGGATAGCAGGCTTACTTGGCCGCCTTCTTTGGCTTGCCGGTTTTCGGCTTGCTGGCTTTCGTGGCGGCCTTTTCTTCCTTGGGCGCGGCCTTGGCCTTGCCAGCGCCAGATGCCTTCCTGGCTGGCGTCTTGGCCGCCGACGGCTTGGCCGCGTCCTCCCGATCGATGTCGGCCGCCGCTTGGTGCCAATGGCGTTCGTGGTGACCGGCCGGTTGCCCTTCTTCCTGCCAGATCTGATGTGCGCGGTTGCGAATGCGCTCCTGACGATCGTCTGCCATGGTCATGTTGTCTCCATTCGGGCCGACTTCAGCGCGGCGCCGATACGCGACTATAGCAAGCAAAGCGTTGCTGTGCAGCCGTCTGATCCGGCCTAGGGGCTGCCGGCCCGACATCGAAGCACCTCGCCGGTCCGGCGCTCCGCGATGGGTGCTCTTCACGCGCGAGGCCAGGCAATTGGCTTTCCGTCCGCTTCGCGGACCGGTTCCCTGCCCTTCGCTATCGCTGCGGGCGTTCGTCGCTCGGAAAGCCAAGCAATTGGCTTTCCGTCCGCTTCGCGGACCGGTTCCCTGCCCTTCGCTGTCGCTGCGGGCGTTCGTCGCTCGGAAAGCCAAGCAATTGGCTTTCCGTCCGCTTCGCGGACCGCTCCTCACCCCTTGGCAATGGGTCGGGCGGCTTGTATAGAGCCCGCCACTCTCAATTCCATTCTCAGACAAGGACGACCCATGGCGCTCGAACGCACCTTCTCCATGATCAAGCCGGACGCAACCCGGCGCAACCTCACCGGCGCCATCACCAAGATGCTCGAGGACGCCGGCCTGCGCGTCATCGCTTCGCGCCGTGTGTGGATGAGCCGCCGCGAGGCGGAAGGCTTTTACGCCGTCCACAAGGACCGCCCGTTCTTCGGCGAACTGGTCGAGTTCATGTCCTCGGCTCCGACGATCGTCCAGGTTCTGGAGGGCGAGAACGCCATTGCCAGGAACCGCGAAGTGATGGGTGCCACCAACCCGGCCAACGCCGCCGAAGGCACCATCCGCAAGGTGCATGCGCTGTCGATCGGCGAGAATTCGGTGCACGGCTCCGACGCGCCGGAAACCGCCGCGCAGGAAATCAAGTACTGGTTCTCGGACACCGAGATCGTCGGCTGAGCCGACACTGCCAAGTCCTACGTGAAAAGGCCGGCACCTCGCCGGCCTTTTTCATTGGCGGTCAGCTCGCGGCGCTGAAGCGAAGGATTTCGCGGCCGTTCTTGTCCGATATGGTGAGCTTGCCGGCATCGACCTTGTAGGACGCGGCCCTGGCCAAGGCATCGAACAGCGCCTTTTCCTCGGCCATCACCTCGGACGCGCAGGCCTTGTAGGTCGAACCGATATTGCTGATCGCGATCGCCTGGCCATCGACCTTCGCTGTGGCAAAATAGGCGTTGCAGGGGCCACTGCCGCCGGCCTTGCCGGCCTCGCTGACCCTGAACGTCGCCTGCGGCGCGGTGATGGCGCCGAAGCCGTCGACATAGTCGGCCACCCAGAGCTGACCAAAGACGGAAGCCGTCGGCTCGCCGCCTGGCGCGACCATCTTGAGCATGATGGTTTGCGGTGCGCCGGCCAGCGGATCGAGCTGGTGGCGCACATCGGAAATGAACATCAACTTGCCGTCGACAGTGATCCGCGCCTGCAGCGCATAGGTCATCTGTGACCGGATCGCCGCTGGATCGAATTTGATCTCGAAGCTGATCGGCACCTGGCCGGTCGGCTTGATGGTCTGCTCGCCGATGACCCTGGCCGGCGCGTCGGCCAGCGAGACATCGACAAGCTGGACGGAAAGCGCGGCGCTGGGCGGCAGGGCGATGCGCTCGCGATAGATCACCTCGCCTCTCACCGCCTTCTCGGCGGCCACGGACAGTTCCGGCACCGCCAGGATACCGACGATCAGAGGCACGAAACCGAAGACGAAGAACTCCGCGAGCCTGTCCAGCATGACCACCTCCCTTGCCAGGGATCGCCAATCCCCGGGCTGCCAATGGCTGACCACGCCGTCCATCTGGCCAAAGGATTGCGGTCAATGCATGGCTGCGACGGGGATTTATTCGGAAGGCGACTTCCAGCGCCCTGCCGCTTCGGCGTCGATTTCCTTGGCCTCGACCCAGCCGCCTTCCGAGCAATCGGCGCGATGCTCCTTCTTCCAGAAGGGTGCACGCGACTTCAGATAATCCATGAGGAAATTCGCCGCATCGAACGCCGCCTGGCGATGGGCCGAGGCGGCCACCACCAGCACAATATTCTGACCCGGGGCGATCTTGCCATGGCGGTGGATGACGGTGAGGCCTTGCAGCGGCCAGCGCTGAACCGCCTCAGCGGCGATACGACCGATCTCGGCTTCCGCCATGCCGGGATAATGCTCGAGCTCCAGTGCTGACAGGGAGCCCTGCTCATCCCGACAAAGACCGGAGAATGTGACCACCGCGCCGATATCGGCGCGGCCTTGCGTCAGCCCGGCAATCTCGGCGGCGACGTCGAAATCCTGGCGCTGGATGCGCACGCTCGGCACAAGTACGGCCGACATGAGTATCAGCCCCCGGTCATGGGCGGGAACAGCGCGATCTCGCGCGCGCCCGATATCTTCTCGCGGTGGTCGACATGTTCCTGATTAATGGCAACGCGAATCACGTCGGGATACTGCAGCGCATGCTCGTAGCCCTCGCCACGCGATTGCAGCCAGCGC
This sequence comes from Mesorhizobium sp. GW821-FHT07A06, assembly GCF_059419085.1. Lineage (NCBI taxonomy): Bacteria > Pseudomonadati > Pseudomonadota > Alphaproteobacteria > Hyphomicrobiales > Phyllobacteriaceae > Mesorhizobium > Mesorhizobium sp. GW821-FHT07A06. Next base: position 469,417 of record NZ_JBWKRC010000001.1, on the reverse strand, counting down.
AACAGGTCGGCGACCGTCTCGATGCCGGCCGGCAATTCAACGTCTTCCTCCGATGTGCCGATCCGTTCGCGCACCCAGGCGAAATAGATGAGACGGGTCGTCATCTCACTCATCCATGATGTGCTTGAGGCCGGCGCGGAAATAGTCGTAGCCGGTGTAGAGCGTGACGAGCGCCGCGATCCACAGCAGCACCAGGCCGGTCTGCGTGGTCAGCGGGAATATCTTGTCGCCGGCCGGCCCCGCCAGCAGGAAGGCGATGGCGACCATCTGGATGGTGGTCTTCCACTTGGCAAGCTGCGTCACCGGCACCGAGACCTTGAGCGCCGCCAGATATTCACGCAGGCCCGAAACCAGGATTTCGCGGCACAGGATGATGATCGCCGCCCACAGCGACCAGCCGGCGATGCCGGCATGACGATCGGTGTCGGCCGCCAGCAGCAAAAGGCACGTCGCGACCAGCAGCTTGTCGGCGATCGGATCGAGCATCTTGCCGATGTTGGAGGTCTGCTGCCAGGCGCGCGCAAAATAACCGTCAAAATAGTCGGTTATGGATGCGAGCAGGAAAATGATCAGCGCCGACCAGCGGGCGAAGTCGCTGGATTTGAGATGGCCTTCGAGAAAAAAGCACAGCACCACCAGCGGCACCGCGATAATGCGGGCGTAGGTCAGTATGTTGGGCAAGTTGAACGCGCGCTGGGCCATGTCTGGGGGACTCTTTCTGCCTGCGTACTCAAATCAGAAGCGAATGTAGGGGGTCAACAGGCCAGATTCGACTGACCAGCTGAAACTGCCGAATTTTTCAACTTTCGTGAAAATGATTGTAGACCAGCTTGGCGACCTGTTCGGAAATGCCGTCGACTTTCCTCAAATCCTCTATTGCCGCACGGCTGACCGCCTTGGCGGTGCCGAATGCCAGCAGCAGCGCCCGCTTGCGGCCGGGACCGATGCCGGCAATCTCATCGAGCGGGCTCTTGACCATTTCCTTCTTGCGCCGCGCCCGGTGCGAACCGATGGCGAAGCGATGGACTTCGTCGCGCAGGCGCTGCACGAAATAGAGCACGGGATCGCGCACCGGCAGCGAAAACGAATCCCTACCCTTGACGAAAAAACGTTCGCGGCCGGCATCGCGGTCCTGGCCCTTGGCGATGCCGATGGCCACGACGCGGTCCTCGATGCCGAGATCGGCGAGAATCTTGCGCACCGCCGTCATCTGGCCCTGACCACCGTCGATCAGGATGACGTCGGGCCAGGCCGGAAAGCTGCCGGAGATGTCGTCATCGATATCATCGGCCGCCTCGCCTGCCGCGGCCTCGTCGGCCACGGCAACATCGCCATGCTCCTTGAGCAGCCGCGAAAAGCGCCGCTCCATCACCTCGCGCATCATGCCGAAATCGTCGCCCGGCGTGATCTCGGTCGAGCGGATATTGAATTTCCGGTACTGGTTTTTGACAAAACCTTCCGGCCCCGCGACCACCATGGCGCCGACGGCATTGGTGCCCATGATGTGCGAGTTGTCGTACACTTCGATGCGCACCGGCGGCTTGGCCAGCCCGAAGGTCTCGGCGAAGCCGGCAAGCAATCGTCCTTGCGTTGACGTTTCGGCCAGCCTGCGGCCCAACGCCTCCCTGGCGTTCTGAAGGGCGTTGTCGGTCAGGTCCTTCTTCTCGCCGCGCTGCGGCACCGAGATCGCCACCTTGCGGCCGGCGCGGGTGGAGAGCGCCTCGGCCAGCAGCTCCTGGTCTTCGACCCCACGCGACAGCAGAATGGCACGTGGCGTCGGCTTGTCGTCGTAGAACTGCGCCAGGAACGAGCCCAGCACTTCCGATCCCTCCAGTGCCGGGTCGGCCTTGGGGAAATAGGCGCGGTTGCCCCAGTTCTGGCCGGTGCGGAAGAAAAAGACCTGGATGCAGACCTGGCCACCTTCCTGATGGATGGCGAAGACATCGGCTTCGTCGACGGTCTGCGGGTTGATGCCCTGATGGCTCTGCACATGCGACAGGGCCGCCAGCCGGTCGCGATAGATGGCGGCGCGCTCGAAATCGAGGTCTTCGGACGCCTGCTGCATGGCGGCCGAAATTTCGGTCTTCACCTTCTGGCTGCGGCCGGACAAGAAATCCTTCGCTTCGGCGACCAGCTCGGCGTAGCCCTCATGCGAGATCTCGCCGGTGCAAGGGCCCGCGCAGCGCTTGATCTGGTAGAGAAGGCACGGCCGGGTGCGGTTCTCGTAAAAGGAGTTGGTGCAGCTCCTGAGCAGGAAGGCGCGCTGCAGCGAATTGATGGTGCGGCCGACGGCGCCGGCCGAAGCAAAGGGGCCGAAGTAATCGCCCTTTCGCGACCGCGCGCCACGATGCTTGTAGATGCCGGGCGAGACGTGATCGCCGGTCAAAAGGATATACGGAAACGACTTGTCGTCGCGCATCAGCACGTTGAATCGCGGCCGCAAGCGCTTGATAAGGTTGGCTTCAAGCAGCAGCGCTTCGATTTCGGTGCGGGTGACGACGAACTCCATCGTCGCCGTCTCGCGCACCATGCGGCCGATGCGATTGGTGTGGAACCGGCCTTGCGCGTAGTTGGTGACGCGCTTCTTCAGGCTGCGCGCCTTGCCGACATAGAGCACGTCGCCGGCGGCGTTCATCATGCGGTATACGCCGGGGGCATTGGGCAGCCGCTTGACCAGCGTCTGGATCACCTCGGCGCCGACCATGCCTTCGGCATCGCCGGCATGCGGCGTCCAGTCGATGGCCGTGAAGGCGACATCCGGGCCGGCTGGTTCGACGATCTCCTCCAGCGCCTCGTCCTCGAGGTCGATTTCGGGAGGAAGATCATCGGCGCCGCCACGCACCTTGTTTTTGTGATCCAGTGGACTCATTCCGCCATGCCTGTCACATCGGGCGTCTGCCACGCAAGATGCTGGCCGCCATCAAGCGCGATCATCTGGCCGGTGACCGAGCGCGCATCCCAGAGATAGCGGATGGTGGCGCCGAATTCAGGCAATTCCGGGCCGCGCTTCAGGATCAGGCCGGCGACCTGCGCGTCAAAATCGGAATCATCCTGGCGCATGTTCTTCAACGTCGGCCCCGGACCGATCGCGTTGACACGAATCTTTGGGCCCAGCGCCTGCGCCAACATCTGCGTTTGCGTCCACAGGGCGGATTTGGACAGCGCGTAGGAAAAATAGCGCGGCGTCGGCCGCCAGACGCGTTGGTCGATGATGTTGACGATCAGCCCCTCCTGCCCTTTCGGCAAGGCGCGGGCGAAATTCTGCGCCAACAGCGCCGGCGTCTTCACATGAATGGCAAAGTGGCGGTCCCAGGCCTGCCAGTCGAAATCGTCAACGGAATCATCGACAAAGAGCGAAGCGTTGTTGACCAGAAGTGAGATGGGCCCCAGCGCGACTTCCGCCTGGCCGACGAGGTCGCTGACGGCATCCATATCGGTCAGGTCGGCGCTCACCACCGCCGCGCGGCCGCCGGACTGGTTAATCCCCGCGGCCAAGGCGTCAGCCTCACCGCGCGAGCGATTGGCGTGGATGGCGACTGCAAAACCATGGCCGGCGAGGTCCTCAACGATCGCCCTTCCGATCCGTTTCGCCCCGCCGGTCACCAGCGCCGCGGTGGCTTTGCTCATATTCAGTCAATCCTCAATTTCGGCACAAAAAGACGGCGCCGGCAAAATATGGCCCGCCATCCGTTAAATGGCGTTCGCACCTGGGGCAACATTGTGGCGAAACCGCCTGGCGGGCATTCAGACTCGCCCCGCAACAAGGCCAGTCACATCCCCATATAGGGCGGTGGACTCCTTGCACCAAGCGGTGTGCAGCGCAACATGGCCAAGCTGCTGACATTTCGCTGTTGCGAAGATGCAACGTCAAGGTTCTGCCTCATTCGCGCCGGGGAATGACCCAAGTTCAGGTTCGCTTCAGCCGCATTTTGACACGACATTTGGAACCGACGAGCGCCAGATCCGTTTCACCCCCCGGACGGGTTGATGGCGATCGTAAGAAACAAGCCTGTGTCCTGTGGCTTAAGGAGTAAAGAACAATGCAAGCCAATCTCAAATTCGCACGGCCGCTGGCCGTCGCGCTCGGGCTCTTCGCCCTCGGTGGAACCGCTTATGCCGCGGACGTCGTTCAGGAAGAGCCGCCGGCACCCGCTCCGGTTGCCGAACTGCCCGTCGCATCCTGGGCCGGCCCCTATGCCGGTATCAACCTCGGCTATGGCTTTTCCGGCCGTACCAAGGAAAAGGATCTCGGCTTCGAAACCGATACCAAGGGTTTTGTGGGCAGCGTCTTCGGCGGCTATCAGTGGCAGCAGGAGAACTTCGTGTACGGCGGTGAAGCCGAACTCGGCTACAACGGCGTCAAGGGTGACGACAACGGCATCCACTCCAAGGGTGGCTTCGAAGGTTCGCTGCGTGCCCGTCTCGGTTACGCCGTGACCCCGGAAATCCTGCTCTATGGCACCGGCGGTCTCGCTGGCAAAAGCCTGAAGGTTGATGACTCCGACATTCCGGCCAGCGACCGCGCTACGATGCTCGGCTGGACCGCCGGCGTCGGCACCGACATCAAGCTGACCGACAATGTGTTCGGCCGTGTCGAGTATCGCTACACCGACTTCGGCTCGAAGAGCTTCGACGGTATCGGCAAGGTCAAGGCCACCGACAACCGCGTCACCTTCGGCGTCGGTATGAAGTTCTAAGTCGTTCAAGCCACGACACGAAAAAGCCGGGCCTCGCGCCCGGCTTTTTTTGTGGCCGCCGGTCACCCCGGGATCGCGGACTTCAACTCCGGGAATTTCTCGTCGAAACGCGCCGCCCAGCGGGTCAACCGGCCGCGGCCCTTTTCCCATTTGCCGGCAAAGCGCAGTGAGAGGTAACCGAGGCAAGCCCGCAATGCCATCTGGCCTGCGGTGATCTTCTTCGGCAGTTTCGGCGGATTGGCGTTGAGCAGGTCGAGTGCTGCCGTGATCTTCGCCCACTGGCGGTCGAGCCAGGGCTGGTAGACCATCTCGTCTGGCCGCGTGCGGCGCTCGTAGACCATCGACAGCGCGCAATCACAAATGCCGTCGGCCAGCGCCTCCAGCACTTCCGCTTCCAGCCGCTTGTCGGGATTGCGCGGAAACAACGCGTTCTTCGAAATCCGGTTGAGGTGCTGGGTAATGGCGCGGCTGTCGTGAATCGAACGGCCGTCATCGAGCACCAGTACCGGGATCTTGCCGAGCGGATTGGCACCGATCAGTTCGGCCGGTCGGTCCTCGGTCTTGACCGGCACCAGATCGATCACGATCCCGGCATAGGCCGCAGCCATCCTGACCTTGGAGCTGTAGGGAGAGGTGGATGCGTAGAGCAGCTTCGGCATGATCGGTTTCCTGGTTGCGGACGTCCAGTGTTGACTGGACAATCACTTGCGATCAACCGCCAGAGCACAAAAAAAGAACTGCCAGAAACCGGTTGCGGTTTCCTTCCCAGGCATCAGCCTACAGAGGGGTACGCCGGAAACACGAGCGAGCGACAAGTTGATAGTATTCAGACCTGCATTCCATCTCACCAACCCAGGCACTGCGCCGGGGCCTTCGCCAAGCGCGGCAAGGAGACAGTCCGACGGGCGAGCGAGGCAGCCAACCGGCGCCTCGCTTTGCTTGCCCCATTCGGTCTCATCCCGATGTTCAGCCCCGAGGGCTGAACCCGCTGCCGGACTTGCGTCAATCCAGTGCGTCAGAGCGTCCTTGCCGAGCCCCGAAGGACACGCGACGCCCCAACGACCGGTCTACTTCTTGGCCGGAGCCTTGGCCTTCGCAGGCGCTGCCTTGGCCTTCGGCGCGGCGGCTTTCTTCACCGCGGGCTTTGTAGCGGCCGCTGCTGCTTTCGCTGCCGGCTTTGCCGCTGCTTTCACGGCGGGCTTTGCCACAGCCTTCGCGGCGGGCTTTGCCGCAGCCTTGGCGGGAGCTGCCTTTTTGGCCGCGGGTTTTGCCGCCGCCTTGGCCGCGGGCTTCTTCGCCGGTGCTGCCTTCGCTGCGGGCTTCGCCACTGCCTTGGCGGGCGCCGCCTTCTTCACTGCTGGCTTCGCCACAGCCTTGGCCGCTGCCGGCTTCTTGGCCGGTGCTGCCTTCGCCGCGGGCTTTGCCGCCGCCTTCGCGGGCGCTGCTTTCTTAACTGCCGTTGCGGCCTTCGCCGCGACTGCTTTTGCGGGTGCTTTCTTTGCCGGTGCTTTGGATGCCGGCGCTTTAGATGACTGCTTAGCCATGTCATGCCCCTTCACGTTATGCCGATGGCCGTGAATGACCCCGGCGCGCAATGCATATCTGACTCGCGGCTCGCTAGCCAGCGAAGCAATGGTATGATTTTCTCAGCTTAAATTTTCGTTGAGATCGAGACGCGATCGCACTCATCATCGCAAAAATCCGTCGCTGATCTTCTGATACCGCCGACAATTTGACATCGGCATTCTCGATGCGAACCCATCACCGAACTGCGAAGACTAGCGAGCAGCTTTAGGCATGATCGCCGGCCGTGAATATCATGACCTACCGCCTCATCAACGCGATCATCTTCAGCAAGCGAGCGATCTATGGGGATCACGAGCACGATACGAAGACCGATCCGAGGATCACCTTGTCAAGCGCGCATCCGTACCTCCAATTGACAGATAACTCTGCAAAGCAGAGTATTCTGCAAGAGATGATCGCGCTTTGCGATCGCGCAAGAGGCAAGTGACGGCGCCGCTTCCCGAGAGCGCCGTGCCACATGACAGTCCAAGGCTTGCCGCATTGGAGCCCATCGATGAGCGCCGACGACATCATCCACCAGAGTACGCGACTCAGGATCATGGCCATCCTCAACGCGCTGGAAAGGCGCGAGGCACTGGAGTTCACCCAGTTGAAGATCATGGTCGAAGCCACCGACGGAAATCTCGGGGCACACCTCGATACGCTGGCCAGGGCGGGCTATGTCGATATTGAAAAGCTTTCGTCGGTCGACGGCCGCAGACACGGGTCAAGGCAACAACGATCGGGCGGCGGGCCTTTCGCGGCCACATAGCCTTCCTTCGCAAGATCATCGATCAGGCGGAGGCAACGCGGCGCGGCAAATAGATTCAGCGAACACCGTTGACGCGTCGCGACGACGGCGGCGGCCCGCATGCAGGCAAGGCGCATGGATTTTCGTCACGGCTGATAGCCCAGGCAGATGGCGCCGAGCACCACGACGGCGCAGGCGCCGACCCGCCGGGGCGTCAGCGTCTCGCCGAGCAACAGCCGGCCGATGAAAGCCGCAAAGACGACACTGGTCTCGCGGATCGCGGTGATCGGACCGGCAGGTCCGAGCGCGAAGGCCGTCACCACGACGCCATAGGCCAGAAGCGAGAACAGGCCGCCGCCAAGTGCCTTCCAGGTTTCCGGCGCCCGCGGGTCGAAAGCAAGCCGGCCACGACTGGCGACGAAGGTCGCCGGCAGCAATACGCCATAGGCCAGCAGGACCCAGGCGGTGTAGGCGCCGACATTGCCCGCCGCGCGAACGCCGATTGCATCGACAGTCGCATAGGCGGCGATGATTGCTCCCGTCGCCAGCGCATAGAGGATCGATGTCGTGGCGGCTCTTCCTCGTCCGAGCGAAAGACCCATGATGCCGCCACCGACCAGGGCAACGCCGACGGTCTCCAGAACGGTGAGCTGCTGGCCGGCCAGCAGGAGGCCGCCAAGGGTGACGAGCAGAGGCACGCTGCCGCGAACAATCGGGTAGACCTGTCCCAATTCGCCATATCTGTAGGCGGCCACCAGAAACACGCTGTAGCCGACCTGCAGGCAGGCCGAGAGCCCGACATAGGGCAAGGCTGATGTGGCGGGAAAACCGTTGAAGACGGCAAGGGGAATGGCCAGCGCCGTGCTGGAGAAGCTCATCACGGTGACGGTCCACAATCTGTCGGCGCCCGTTCGCAGGAAAGCGTTCCAGCTTGCGTGCAGGATCGCCGCGAATAGCGCGAGCCCGACGACCAGCGGGCTCATTGCGGCCTGCGCGAGGCGGCGACGATATCCAGGGCGGCCTTGCGGGCTTCACGAAGGGCGGTATCCGCCTGCCCCATCTGCGCCATCAGGGTGGCCCCTTCGATCAGCATCAACAAGGTTGCCGCCACGTTTTCGGCGCGCCCGCGCGGCATCACCTGCGCGAGCATCGATCGCATGCGCTGCCTGAAGCCGTCCTTCTGCCTGGCGACGGCCTTGAATACGGCATGCCGCGGATCGCCGAACTCGGCCAGCGCATGCGCGAAGAGGCAGCCGTGGAAATCCGGGCTGCGGAACCAGCGGCCATGCCAGTCGAAAATCCTGGCGATCTTCTGCTCCGGCGTCATGCTCTCCCGCGCAAGCTGGTCGAGCTGATCGTCAAAGCGCCTGGCGCGGTAGTCGAGCACGGCGACGATCAGCTCATCCTTGCTGGGGAAATGGCGATACATCGTCATCTTGGCCACATCGGCTTCGGCGATGATCCGGTCGATCCCGGTGGCATGGAAGCCGGCACGCTTGAACAGCGCATAAGCGGTTTCGACGACGTGCTGGCGTTTGTCGGAGACAGGCGGCGGTGTCATGATACGCACCAAGTGATGAGACAGGTCTGTCTCATACCTATGCGATGGATTTCACCTTCTGTCAACGCGGCACGAAAAACGCCTGCGGCTGATCAAGCCGCAGGCGCTAACGGGAATCGAGAATCGGAAGGGTGCGTCTAGCGCAGAACGCGGCAGCGGCCGTTATAGACCATCCAGCGGTCGAAGCCCGAGACGCAGAATTCGACATTGTCGCCGATCGAGGCAAAGCCCTGACCTTCCTCGATCAGGTACCAGATGGACCTGTCGCGCCCGTCGGACAGGCTGACGGTGGCCCCGCAATAGCGGCGGCCGATCGGCCAGGTGTCGTCGGCCGGCAGATAGCGGTGCTGATGGATACGCCGGAAATCGATGATCTGCACATCCGGCAGATGGGGCACATGATGCACCTGGTAGGAGAAGCGGGAGGTGATCTTGCTCAGCACCCAGGGCTGGCCGCAGACGCCGCCATCGTCCTCCGAATAGACGCCAAGGTCAGCCGCCTGGACCGCATGGGTAATGCCAAGAGGCGCGGCGAGCGGGGTACAGAGCGAAATCAGGGCAGCAAGTGCGGATTTGGCGAAGCGAGTCATGACAGCCTCTCAAGGTCGATTGCGCGCACTGTGCGGATTCGCTTGGCGTCGGTCAAGCGGTTGCTCAGACAATGGTTTCCAGAAACGAGCTGGAGCGTCTACCAACGTACCTGCCGGCTGCGCGTTCCTTCCAGTATCAGTCTTCCGGAAGAAAGGCGGGGTTGAAGACGACTTCCCAGAGATGGTCATCCGGATCCTGGAAATAACCGGCATAGCCGCCCCAGAACGTAGTCTGGGCCGGCTTGACGAGACGCGCGCCTGCCCTGACGGCCTGCGCCATCACGGCATCAACCTCGGCCTCGCTCGTGACATTGTGACCGATGGTGAACTCGGTCGGGCTGCGGCCGGTCTGGCCGATGCCGGCGTCTCGGGCGATGTTGGGACGTTCGAAGATCGCGAACTTCAAGCCGCCCTGCAGATCGAAGAAGGCCACGGCGCCATGCTCGAACTCCCTGCCGATGATGCCCTCGGTCGGAAGCCCAAGTCCGTCTCGATAGAATTCGAGCGACGCCTCCAGATTGTCTACACCAAGGGTGACGACACTGATGCGAGCTTTCATTTTGATTTCTCCTTTCTATATTCACGTTTCTATATTCACGACTTACGCGGTGACGTCAGCGCGGATGCGGTCGCTAATGCCAGCGGAAGGCTTCACGTGATTTGCCATTGCCGGAGCGGCGCGCATTGAAGATTTCGGCCAAAATGGCAGAGAGAGCGGATCGCGCGGCGAGCCTGCGATTGCCAGCCAAGCAGACGGATTATGACTGAAGGGATGGAAGCGGTACTGGCGCAGACCACCGGTTTTTTCCAGGAACGCCCGGCAGACAGGCGGCTGGGTGCCGTCTTCGCGCCCGTCTGGGTCCACCGCATGCAGGACCAGGACGCCCCACCTGTCGTGATAACGCCGGATGCGACGATCGACCTGCAGTGGATCGATGGCCGGTTCCGGGTCGCGGGGCCGGACCGGGAGCCGCAGATCGAGATATTGCCGTCAGGAGCAACGATTGTCGGATTCAGATTCCGGCCGGGGGCGGCCGCCGCGTGGCTGGGCGTGCCGGCCAACCGGATCGTTGGAGAACGCCTCGATCTCGGTGACTTCTGGGGCACCAGGGCGCGCCATCTGGCATGCCATGTGCGGGCCACGCCCGATCTTGCCGAGTTGGCGGGACAATTGGAGAAGGCAATCGGGGAATACACGCAAGAACACCGTGCGCCCGATGTGGTCATGGGCAATGCATTCGACGTCATCGACCGGGGGCTGCCGGCCGGCAAGCCGCTGGTGCCGTTCCTGCTGCGCAGCTTGCATATGAGCGAGCGGTCGCTGCGTCGCCGTTTCGAGGAAAGTTTCGGCTATGGCCCCAAGACGCTCGACCGCATCCTTCGCTTCCATCGATTCCGGCGTCTGCGGCGGACATTCAGCAATGACTCGACCGCCGTACTGGCGGTCGAGGCCGGCTATGCGGATCAGGCCCATTTGATACGTGAAAGCAGGCGGCTGTCCGGCATCACGCCTTCGGCACTGGCCGCCACCCGAGCATAGCGGCGCCTCGGCCGACAGGGTTCAAGCCGTTCCCGCCTGCTCCCCGGCCAGCCATTCCACCGACCAGTGCGCCGGCTTTTCCACCGCGAGCAATTTGTGCAGTGCCGGCAACACGGTCCGCAATTCGGCTTCCAGCGTGAAGGGCGGATTGACCACCACCATGCCGCTGCCATCAAGGCTGGGTTCGGAAGAGGCCGGTCGGATCTCGAACTCTATGTCGAGGATTTTCGGGATGCCGGATTGCTTCAGCGCCTTCCTGAAGGCGATGATCGCCTTGCGATCCTTGATCGGATACCACAGCGCGTAAATGCCGCCGGGCCAGCGCTTGTGCGCCCTTATGAGCCCGTCGACCAGGCGGCCGAACTCGCCCTCCTCCTCGAATGGCGGATCGATGAGGACCAGGCCGCGCTTCTCCTTCGGCGGCAGATGCGCGCCGAGCGCCAGCCAGCCATCGAGTTCCATCACCCTCACCTGGAAGTCGCCAGCGAATTCCGCCTTCAGCTTGGCGGAGTCTTTCGGGTGCAGTTCGATCGCCGACAACCGGTCCTGCTTGCGCAGGAGATGGCGCGCCAGCATCGGCGAACCCGGATATTTCTTCACGCCGTTCCCGGGATTGAGCGACCGCACAGCCTCCAGATAGGGCGCCAGCAGCGCGCCCGCCCTGGCGTCGAACGAGGCATCGATCAGCCTGCCGATGCCACCTTGCCATTCGCCGGTCTTCTGCGCCTCGAGCGACGACAGATCGTAGCGGCCAATGCCGGCATGGGTGTCGACGACGCGAAAAGCCTTGTCCTTCTGCTTGAGATAGTCGAGCAGACGCGTCAGCACGACATGCTTGACGACATCGGCGAAATTTCCGGCGTGGTAGGCGTGGCGATAGTTCACTTGGGTCCCCTGCCCCAGCGCGGCGGCGGCGGTTGCGAGTTCGGATTGTCCGGCCGGCCGCCACCAGAACGCAGGGACAGCAGGAAGCCGATCAGGCCGACCACCATCAGCGAGAGGCCGACCGGCCGCGCACGACGGTCGGCTTCGCCGACACCGGAACGCAGCACAAGGTCGACCGCCCGCATCGGTATGTCCTCGGCATCGCCCGGACCGACGGTGAAGACATAAGGGCCGGGACTGACGGTCGCGATGACGCCCGCCTCGTCACGAAAGATCTTGTCGGGCAGTTGCGGGCTGACCTGGCGCGGGTTGTCGACATGGTTGAACCGCAACGTCGACGCAAGCACCGTGCGGCCATTGGTGGCGGCGGTCAGCGTCAACACCGTGTGTTGCTGCGAAACGATGCGCTCGGCTCTCGCGGTCAGGTCGACCAGCACGCGCACCGGCGCATCGCGGCTCGAGAGCGACACGGTCACTGGTTTGAAGCGGCCTTGTCCATAGACCCGCCAGGTGCCGATCTCACGGCCTGAAAAATTGGTCATCGCCCAAGGATAGATGAGGCCGATGCCGGTGCCGGCGAGCAGGATCAGGACAAACAGAAAGCGCATTCAGACAGTCACCTTGTAGTCATGCCTTGGCAATCATGCCTCGCCGGGCAACTTGCCAGTACCGGCACCGTCACGCAGGCGTTCCATTTCGTCCAGCAGCATGTCGAGGCCGAGCTCGAATGTCTTGTCGAATTCGGCGGTGCCGAAAAAGCGCCCGGCCGCCGTGACATAGGGAAAATCCCGGGCCAGTTGCTCGTTGCTGACCGTGTTCACAGCCGACGGGCCCCTGGCGTAGCCCGCGTTCTCGTCCAGCACCGCGCCCATCAAGTAATAGCCGACGGCGCGAAACAGCCGCGCGCTGAGTTCGGTGTCAAAGCCGGCATCCTTGAACAGGCCGATAATGCCGTCCAGCCAGGCAAGGCAAATGGGCGAGTTCATACGGTAGGTGACGAAGAAGGCGGCATAGGCGGGATGGTCTCGGCCGATGCGACGAAAATCCTCGATGGCGATGCGCATCCTTTGCCGCCATGGGAGGCTGGCGTCGGGCATCTCAAGCGCACCGATCAACCGGTCGACGAGCGCTTCGTGCAAATGCGCCACCGAAGGAAAGTGGTGGTAAATGCTCATCGCCTCGCAACCGAGTGCCGCCGCCAGCTTGCGCATGGAAAAGCCGGCGAGCCCCTCCTTCTCGATCACCTCGAAGGCCGCGTCCTCGATCATCTCGCGCGACAGGCGGCCACGTGTTCCAGCTTTTTTTATCGATGAGTCCATGGCGCCGCTTGACAACTTACACTGTAAGGTTCATTTTCCACATCACCTTACGCCGTAAGGCTTGGAAAAACCAGAGGAGAATGTCATGTTCGATTATCGCATTCTTTCATCCGTGCCTTCTTCCATCTGCCGGACCTTCCTGCTCGCCGCTACCGGCTGTGCACTCACGCTGGCCGCGGCACCTGCTCATGCCGACGACTATGATGCGACCCTCAAGGATATCCAGTCGACCATGGGTGGCGTACCGAGCTTTGTGAAGCAGTTTCCCAAAGCCGGTCTGCCCGGTGCCTGGGCCGAGGTCAAGGCCATCGAACTCAGCGACAAGACGGCACTGCCGCCAAAGGTCAAGTCGCTGATCTCGCTGGCGGTGGCGGCGCAGATCCCGTGCAGCTATTGCATCTGGGAGGACACGCAGGACGCCAAGCGCGCCGGCGCCACCGACGAGGAGATCCAGGAAGCCGTGACAATGGCTGCGTTGACCCGCCACTGGAGCACCATCTTCAATGGCATGCAGGTCGATTTCGAAACGTTCAAGAAGGAAATGGGCGGGCAATAAGCCCCGCAGGCAAGAAGAAATCGGTGAAGTGGCGAACCAGCCGATGACGGTTGTAATCGTCTAAGAGACCCGCCAAAGGGCGGGTCTCTTCATGGGCAGCCCATGCACCGACACCCGATTGCGACCTGGTCGCCATGTCTGCCGTTGCGCTGAAACCTAGGCCTTGCGCTCCCAGCGGCGGTCAGATGTCTGCTGCCAGTAGGTCACGGCATGGCCCGCGTCCTTCATCGTCTTCCAATGCGCGCGGGCCGCCTCGACCTGGCCGGCGTCATGGCCGTCGAACAGGAACACGGCGCGCTCGTAGCCGGCAAGATCGGGCGGCGCCGCGCCGTCGACCAGGAACCTTATCCTGGCTTCATTGGGATTGCCGTCGCCGGTGGTCAACAGGATAGGCTGCTCCCCGGGATAAGCCTCGCGATCGGTCGCGTGCGCCAGGAACGAATCATCGCGGAAGGTCCACAGATGCTGGTCGAGCGCGTCGCGCCGTTCCTCGGTGCCGGTCTGCACCACGGCGCGCCAGCCACGATCGACGCTGCGCTCCAGCAGACCCGGCAGCGCATCCTCCAGCGTCGATTCGGTCAGATGGTAGAACAGCACGTCGGCCATGGATCGAGGTCAGCTTTCGTAATGATCGCGCACCAGCCGGTCGAGCAGGCGCACGCCGAAGCCTGAACCCCAGGACTGGTTGATCTCGCTCGATGGCGCGCCCATGGCGGTGCCGGCAATGTCGAGATGCGCCCAGGGCGTATCCTTGACGAAGCGCTGCAGGAACTGCGCGGCGATGATGGCGCCGCCATAGCGGCCGCCGATGTTCTTCATGTCGGCGTTCTTGGAATCGATCAGCTTGTCGTATTCGACCCCGAGCGGCATGCGCCACAGCCGCTCCTGAGTCGCCTGCCCCGCCCCCGCCAGCCTCTCCGCCAATTCGTCATTGTTGGAAAACAGACCGGCATAATGCAGGCCGAGCGCGACCATGATGGCGCCGGTCAGCGTCGCCAGATTGACCATGAATTTCGGCTGGAAGCGGTCGTTGCAGTACCACAGCGCATCGGCCAGCACGAGACGCCCTTCGGCGTCGGTGTTGAGCACCTCGATGGTCTGGCCCGACATGGAGGTGACAATGTCGCCAGGGCGCTGGGCATGGCCGTCGACGGCGTTCTCGACAAGACCGATGATGCCGACGACATTGGCTTTCGCCTTGCGAGCGGCCAGCGCGTGCATGAGCCCGGTTACCGCGGCAGCGCCGCCCATGTCGCCCTTCATGTCCTCCATGCCCGACGCCGGCTTCATCGAATTGCCGCCGGTGTCGAAGGTGACACCCTTGCCGACGAAGGCGATCGGGCTGTCCTTGGCTTTGCCGCCGTTCCACTGCATGATCGCCATGCGCGCGCCGCGCGGCGAGCCTTGCGCAACGCCGAGCAGCGAGCCCATGCCGAGCTTCTTCATCTCCTTCTCGGTCAGGATCTCGACCTTGACGCCGAGCGCCTCGAGCTCCTTGGCCCGGGCAGCGAACTCGACCGGTCCCAGAATATTTGCCGGTTCGTTGACAAGGTCGCGCGCCAGAAGCACACCGTCGACCACCGCCTCGGCATCCGCGAAAGCCTTCCTGGCGCCGGCCGGGTCAGCAGTGTGGATGGTTATCTTGACCGACTTCTTCGGATCGGCCTTTGCGTCATCCTTGTCCTTCCTGGTCTTGTACTTGTCGAAGGAATAGCCGCGCAGGAGGAGACCAGCCGCAAGGTTGGCCGCGTCCTTGCCGTCAGGCGAGGCGCCGGCAAGGTCGATCACGACGGCAACGTCGGTTGCCTTGCGCAACGAGGCTGCAATGGTGCCGCCCAGTTTCAGCCAGGCATATTCGTCGAGCCCCGACGCCTTGCCGGCGCCGATCGCGACCAGCCTGTCGAGCGACGTTGCCTGCGGCGCCAGAACCTCGACGACGCCGGCGAACTTGCCCGTGAACTCGGCCACCGGGAAAGCCCGTTCCAGCGTCTTGCCGGGATCGTACGCCGAGGCGGCGTCGCTCAGGCTGCCGTCATCCGCCGACAGCACGAAGACCGTGCCCTTCCTGCCCGCCGCCGTCTGGGGCGCGGCAAATTTTGCAAAGGCGATCGACGGTCTCGGATTCATCATGTCCTGCTTTCGGGGATTGCGCGATGATGCGCGAAGCGGTTTGAGGCGATCCGCGACATTTGGTCGTTTTCCGGCATTTGGCAAGACTTTGCCAAAATGGCTACCCATATGACACACGGAATCGATGGCGATTCGTCGCGGCACGGCCCCGCTTCATGCCGCAACATGTTGTTAACCATCGATGTTCGCCCTTTCTTATCCATTCCCTCCGACACTCCGGTTCACTGCGGCACGCGACGTGGGACGGGAACCGGATCGCCTGCCTGATCGAGCCCATCGGAGCCAGTTGTGCGGTCGTCGCCGGACAGCTACCCTGAGCGTGGTGGCATGATGCCGTTCGAGAAAATCGAGTAAAGCCTTCATGAAGGTCGTTGAACGCTACATCATGCGCCGCGCTTTCGTGGTCTTCCTGGCAGCGCTGGTCTGGACGCTGGCCATCGTGTGGACCACGCAGGTGCTGGCCAAGATCGACCTTGTCACCGACAGTGGCCAGTCGTCGCTGACCTTCTTCGAGGTCGCCGCCCTCATTCTTCCCTCGATAATACCGATCGTCGTGCCTTTCGCGCTGGTGGTAGCGGTTGCCCAGACACTCAGTGTCATGAATTCGGATTCCGAACTCGCTGTCGTCAACGCGGCAGGCGCCTCGCGCTGGACGATCGTGCGGCCAATCATGCTTCTCGCGCTTGCGGCCAGCGTTTTTTCCTTTGCCGTCGACAATGGCATCGACCCCTATGCAAGGCAGAAGAACCGCGCCCTGGTGGCGCAGTCGCGCGCCGACCTGTTGTCGCTGATCATCCAGGAAGGCACCTTCCGCAAGATCGAGGACGGCCTGTTCCTGCAGATTGGCGAGCGGCTTCCGGACAATCGGCTGGGCGGCATCTTCGTCGCCGATTCGCGTGAGGAAGGCGTCAATCTCGTCTATTATGCCAAGACGGGCAGCATCGTCGAACGCGGCGGCGAGAAGGTGCTGATGATGAATGACGGCGTCATCCACCGCAAAACGCTGACCGGCGACCTCAGCGTCATTCGGTTCACCTCCTATGCCTTCGACATGTCGGCGTTCATGGCGGCGGCCTCCGAGGTGACGCTGCTGCCGAAGGACCAGACAACCCAGTACCTGCTCAATCCAAGCCCCAACGACAAGAATTTCCAGCAGAGACCGCAGGAATACAGGGCCGAGATCGACCAGCGATTTTCGGAATGGACCTATTCCATGGTGTTCGCGCTGATCGCGCTCGCGGTCGCCGGCGACGCGCGCTCGCATCGCGAGGCGCGCGTCAATCCCTTGATCACGGCGATCGCCATATCCCTGTTCGTGCGCTGGCTGGGCTTCTTCGCCGCCAGCAAGGCGGATGAGATCCCGCAATACGCCTATATGGTCTATGGCGTGCCGATCGTGGCTTCCGCCGTTGCCATCTGGTTCATCGTGTCGAACCGCACCATGGAACTGCCGGTGGCCTGGGCGGACTGGATGACGAACCTGGCCAGCCGCTTCGGTGACGGCTGGAACGCCCTCAAGCTGCGTTGGTCGCGGCGCGGCACTTCAGGTCAGGGGGTCGGCTGATGGGCTGGACACTGGGCCGTTACTTCTTCTTCCGTTACGTGACGATCACGATCTGGTTCTTCCTGGGCCTGCTGGCGCTGGTGTTCCTGATCGATTTCACAGAACTGTCCGGCCGCACCACCGGCCTGCCCGGCTTCACCTATGGAACGGCCGTGGCCATTTCGGGCCTTCGGATGCCGATGATCATGCTGCAGACGGTGCCATTTGTCGGCCTGTTCTCGGCGATGGCAACGCTGGTGTCCCTCAACCGCCGCTACGAGCTGGTCATCGCGCGTTCCGCCGGCGTTTCCGCCTGGCAATTCCTTTTGCCATGCTGCATCGGAGCATTGCTGTTCGGCTTCGTGTCGGTCGGGCTCATCAATCCGCTGGCCGCGCACGCCTTCTCCTTGTCGGAGCAGATCGAGACCCAGTTGCGCTCCGGCAAATCGAACACGGTTTCGGCCGATGCCGCTCCCTGGATTCGTCAGAAAACCGGCTCTGGTGACACCATCATCGGTGCGCGGGCCATCCTCAACCAGGGTCTGGAGATGGCCGACGCCGTCTTTTTCGTCCTCGACCAGCAAGGCAATATCGTCGAGCGCAAGGATGCCGCGCGTGCCTACCTGCGGGACGGTTATTGGGACTTGCAGGACGTAAAGACCTTCAAGAACGGCACCATCCAGCCCGCCGCGAGCGATCGTGTGCCGACCAATCTGAAGCCGGAATTCGTGCAGGAGCGGCTGGCGCGCCCGGAGACCATTCCATTCTACGACCTGCCCGGAAAAATCGAGGTTGCCCGTTCCTTCGGCCTCAAGGCAAATGCCTTTGCCATGCAGTTTGATTCGCTGGTGGCGTTGCCGTTCCTCCTCGTCGCCATGACGCTGATTGCGGCAACAGTTTCAATGCGATTTGCGAGGATGGGACAATCGGCAACGATGATTCTGGGTGGCGTCGTTGCCGGGTTTCTGCTTTATGTCGTTTCTGTGCTGGTGAAGGCATTCGGCGTGGCGGGGTTCGTGCCGACTGCCATAGCCGCCTGGGTGCCAGTTGTGGTAGCTATGTTCTTCGGGGTGACTTTCCTGCTATACAAGGAAGACGGCTAGTGAGGGAGGCGTTTTTGCCCAGCAACAGGCAGGCCAGGTTGGCGCGCCTCTATGCGGCGAGCGCCTTGGCGTGCCTGCTTGCCTGCGGCGTTCCATTGCCTGCGTTCGCGCAGGACGTCGGCGATGTGGCGACCAAGGTTCCGTCCGGCTCGCAGATGCTGCTCGCGGCCGATACGCTCGAGTACAACAACGACAACCAGACCGTGACCGCTATCGGCGGGGTCCAGATCGACTATGGCGGCAACCGCCTCGTCGCCCAGAAGGTCGTATACAACCGCAACACCAAGCGGATGGTTGCCAGCGGCAATGTCGAAATCGTCAACAGCGACGGCACCAAGATCAATTCGCAGCATATCGATATCACCGACGATTTCGCCGACGGCTTCGTCAATGCGCTTCGCGTCGAAACCGTAGACAAGGCCTATTTCGCCGCCGAAAGCGCCGAGCGCATGGGCGGCGTGCTGACCACCTTCCACAATGGTGTCTACACCGCCTGCGAGCCGTGCGAGGACAAGCCCGACAAAGCGCCTACCTGGCGCGTGAAGGCCAGGAAGATCATCTGGAACGGCGAAAAGAAGACGGTTCGCTTCGAGAATGCGAATTTCGAGTTCTTCGGCTTTCCGCTCGCCTACCTGCCGGCTTTCGAGATCGCTGACCCGACGGTGAAGCGCAAGAGCGGTTTCCTGATCCCCAGCATCAGCTACAACAGCCACCTGGGATACAGCGTCAAGGTTCCCTACTATTTCGCACTTTCGCCGACCTATGACCTGACGGTGTCGGGAAGCGGCTACACCAAGCAGGGCTTCCTCGGAGAGGCCGAGTGGCGGCAGCGCTTCAACAATGGCCAATACAGTTTGAAGATGGCCGGCATCCAGCAGCAGGATCCCGACGCCTTCATCGACAGCGCTGGCCGCAACGTCGATTCCGGCGCCGCGGGCGACCCGAACAAGTTCCGCGGCATGATGGGCACGCAGGGACAGTTCGCGATCAACGAACGCTGGAATTTCGGCTGGGACGTGCTGCTGCAGACAGACAAGAACTTCTCCAACACCTACAACATCGACAAGTACAATGCCGCCGTCCATCAGTCGTCGGTCTACCTGACCGGTCTCAATGGCCGTAACTATTTCGACGTGCGTGCCATGCATTTCGAGGTCCAGGAAAATACGCTCAACGGCAATCCGGCGGCACGCAGCGGCC
This sequence comes from Mesorhizobium sp. GW821-FHT07A06, assembly GCF_059419085.1. NCBI lineage: Bacteria > Pseudomonadati > Pseudomonadota > Alphaproteobacteria > Hyphomicrobiales > Phyllobacteriaceae > Mesorhizobium > Mesorhizobium sp. GW821-FHT07A06. Next base: position 449,976 of record NZ_JBWKRC010000001.1, on the reverse strand, counting down.
AGCAGCCCTGGGTGCTGCCCTCGCTGGATTATGCATATATCCCCGATGCGTCCATCGCGGGCGGTCAGTTGTCGATGAACGTCAATACGCGGGTGATCCGCCGCGATGATCTCGATGAGGCTTTCGAGACGCCATACAATGCCGGCACGCCGGTGCAGCGCGTACGCGGCATCGCAGGCGAGTCCAGCCGTCTCACGGCCGAAGCGGAATGGAAGCGGTCATTCATCACCGACGACGGCTTGGTGCTGACTCCGTTGCTGGCGCTGCAGGGCGATGTGGACTACCTCAACGCGTCGTCTGGATCGCTCGCCGCCGTCAACCAGATGGCGACGAATTTGGGCCAGCAGGACAACATGCGTTCGTCGTTTGCCCGTTACATGGCAACAGCGGGCCTCGAAATGCGTTGGCCGATGCTGTTTTCGATGGCCAGCGGGTCGAGCCATGTCATCGAGCCGATGGCGCAGGTGTTCCTGCGTCCGAACGAACAGTATGTCGGCGGCCTCGCCGTCCCGAATGAAGACGCCCAGAGCATGGTGTTCGATGCAACCACGCTCTTCGAACGCGACAAGTTCTCCGGTTACGACCGCGTGGAAGGCGGTTCGCGCGCCAATGTCGGCTTCCGCTATTCCGGCTCCTATATCAACGGCTGGGGTACCAATGCGATTTTCGGCCAGTCCTACCAGATTGGCGGGGACAACTCCTTCGCGGCGCCGGATCTGGTCAATGTCGGCGCCTATTCGGGCCTTCAGGACACCAAGTCCGACTATGTCGGCCTGTTCGGCATCAACAGCCCGAACGGATTCGCGGCTTCCATCAGCGGTCGCTTCGACGAGCAGAGCTTCGAGGTTCGCCGCGCCGAGGTGAAGGCAGCCTATTCAGGCCTGCCGGTGTCGTTGAGTGCCAAATACGCCTTCATCCAGGCCCAGCCGCTCTATGGCTTCACGACCGACCGTCATGAGGTGACGCTGGGTGCGTCCACCCACCTTGCCGAGAACTGGCGCGTTTTCGGGACAGGAACCTACGACCTGCAGGAAAGCCTGTTGGTCAAGGATGGGATCGGCTTCGCCTACAACGATTCCTGCTTCACCTATCTGATGACGTACTCGCAGTCGCGTGACCTGAACACCAGGGAAGTGACACAGAGCATCGGCTTCAATCTGTCGTTCCGCACCCTCGGCGACTTCGGCTCGTCGACCAGCGCGATCGACACCATCCAGTAGCCGGCGACATCGTTTCGCCGCATAGGGCTGGCACGGATTCGCGCACCCGGAAGAGGACGAAATTGGGCGGAACCGGGATAGAATTGGGATGCTAATGATGAGGAAATACCTCTTTTCAGCAGGGTTCGCGCTGCTTGTGGCGGCGACATCCGTGTCGATGACCGTCATGACGCCCCCGGCCTTCGCCAGCGAGATCAAATACGTCGTCAACGACATACCAATCACGTCAGGCGATATCGCGCATCGTGCCGCCTTCCTGAAACTGCAGCACAAGAAGGGGGGCGACGCCGCCCAGGAAATGATCGATCAGACGCTGCGTCTTGCCGAGGCCAGGCGGCTTGGCATCCGCATCAGCGACGCGCAGGTCGAGGCAGCCTATCAGCGCTTTGCTTCCGGCAACAAGATGCAACTCAGCCAGCTCGACGGCGTCATGGAAAAATCCGGAGTCACCAAGGAACACTTCAAGGAGTTCATCCGCGCCCAGATGGCCTGGAACCAGGCCTTGAGCGCGCGCTACCGTTCCGGAGAAGGCGGCAGCGTGACCGAGCAGGACGCGGTCAGGCGCATGCTCGACAAGGGTGGGGCCAAGCCAAGCGCCACCGAGTACATGCTGCAGCAGGTCATCTTCGTCGTGCCGGCCGCCGAACGCAGCGCGACGCTGGCCAAGCGCAAGCGCGAGGCTGACGCCATGCGCGCCCGCTTCAACGGCTGCAACACGACGCGCGAGTTCGCCAAGGGCCTGATCGACGTCACCGTTCGCGATCTGGGCCGGGTGCTGGCGCCGCAACTGCCGCCGGACTGGGCCGAGCAGATCAAGGCCACCAAGGTTGGCGGCGCCACTGTCACGCGCGAAACCGAGCGCGGCGTCGAGTTCATCGGCATCTGCTCGTCGCGCGAAGTGTCCGACGACAAGACTGCCCAGATGGTGTTCCAGAGCGAAGGCTCCAACGACAAGGCGGCCGACGATCTCAGCAAGAAATATGTAGACGAGCTGAAGGCGAAAGCCCGCATCGTCAAGCGCTGACGTGAGCAGCGCGATGAACGCGCTGGCGCTTAGCGTTGGCGATCCGTCCGGCATCGGCCCCGAAATCGCTATCACCGCCTTCCTGGCGCGCGAGGCAGTCGGCTTGCCTGCCTTCTATCTCTTGGCTGATCCGGCGCTGATCGCATCGCGGGCAAGCCACCTCGGCGTGTCGGTGCCGATCGTCGAGACAACGCCGGCGCAAACGGCGCAAGTTTTCGTCGATAGCCTGCCGGTCGTTTCACTGGCCGCCCGGTTCATCGACAGCCCCGGCAGGCCGAATCCGGCCAATGCGGCCGGCACCATCGAGGCGATCGACCGCGCGGTCGCCGCCTGCCTCGCTGGCGACGCCGCTGCCATGGTCACCTGCCCTATCGCCAAGAAGCCGCTCTACGATGCCGGCTTCCGCTTTCCCGGCCATACCGAATATCTGGCGCATCTGGCGGCCCGGCACGGTGGTGTCGACGTGACGCCGGTCATGATGCTGGCAGGCCCTGATCTGCGCACCGTTCCCGTCACCATCCACATCGCGCTGGCCGAGGTGCCGAAGTCCCTGACCACCGAATTGATCGTGGCGACCGCGCGCATCACCGCCACAGACCTCGCCAGCCGCTTCGGCATCGCCAGGCCGAGGCTTGCCATTGCCGGCCTCAATCCGCATGCTGGCGAAGGCGGCTCCATGGGCCAGGAAGACGAACGTGTGGTGCGCCCGGCGGTCGACATCCTGCGCGCCGAGGGCATCGATGCTTTCGGGCCTCTACCGGCCGACACGCTGTTCCATGCCCGGGCGCGGGCGGGCTATGATGTCGCGCTGTGCATGTATCATGATCAGGCCTTGATCCCGGCCAAGGCGTTGGCTTTCGACGAGGCGGTCAACGTCACGCTCGGCCTGCCCTTTATCCGCACGTCGCCCGACCATGGCACGGCCTTCGACATCGCCGGCAAGGGCATTGCACGGCCCGATAGCCTGATCGCCGCGTTGAAGCTCGCCAGACGGCTCGCCGACATCGACAACAAGGCCGCGGCCGCATGAGCGCTCCCGTTTCCGGTCCGAACGCATGAGCATCGACGGGCTGCCGCCGCTGCGCGATGTGATCGAGCGCCATGGGCTACAGGCGAAAAAGGCGCTCGGCCAGAATTTCCTGCTCGATCTCAATTTGACGGGCAAGATCGCACGCAGCGCCGGCGACCTGACAAGCACCGCGGTGATCGAGGTTGGTCCGGGGCCTGGCGGCCTGACAAGAGCGCTGCTTTCCAACGGCGCCCGCCGGGTTGTCGCCATCGAGCGTGACGAGCGCTGCCTGGCGGCACTGGCCGAAGTCTCCGCTCACTATCCCGGTCGGCTGGAGGTGATTTCAGGCGACGCGCTGAAGACCGACTTCGCCGTCCTCGCCGCGGCAGCAGGCGGAGATGATGGCACGGTGAGGATTGTGGCCAACCTGCCCTACAATATCGGCACGGAATTGCTCGTCCGCTGGCTGACTGTGATGGATTGGCCGCCTTTCTACGCCTCGATGACGCTGATGTTCCAACGTGAGGTGGCCCAGCGCATCGTCGCCGCGCCTGGCAGCGATGCCTATGGCAGGCTTGGCGTGCTGGCCGGCTGGCGCACGCAAGCCAGGATCGCCTTCGACGTGCCGCCCCAGGCCTTCACGCCGCCGCCCAAGGTCACCTCTTCGGTGGTGCATCTGGAGCCGCGCGCGACACCCCTGCCCACTGACGTGAAGAAACTCGGCCGCGTCACCGAAGCCGCGTTCGGCCAGCGCCGAAAGATGTTGCGGCAGAGCGTGAAAAGCCTGGGCGGCGAGGCCTTGCTTGAGCGCGCGGGCATCGATCCGACGAGACGCGCCGAAACGCTCAGCGTCGAGGAATTTGTACGCCTGACGAACGCGGTGTAGCTCCCTTCCCGCCGCTTGCGGGGAGACGATGCCGACAGGCAATGAGCGGCGCAAACCATTTTCAGAGTACGGTGTGCTGCCCCATCCGGCCCTTCGGGCCACATTCTCCCGTGAGATCGAACCCCCTTTGCCGTAACGAGCGCGGCAGGCGCGTCATATCGTCGCATATTGCGACGGAAGGTGTCATGATGGTCATTCTGGCCTGCTTCCAGAAGTCCGCCAGCAGCGCGGCGGACGATGCAGTATTCTGAGAATGACATGACAATGTATTAAAACTGTGATCAGTTCGGGCGATAGTCGCGCAACTGCTTAATCATGAAGTTCTTGAATGGGAGCCCATGAACGCCAGAAGCCTTCTTTCGGATTATTCGAATCCGAATCGATTCGCACGTGGGATGCCCACGGCGCTGTGTCATTTTCATTCATCGCAAGCGCACGACGCGCGCCCTACCCAATCATCGGAGAAGGCGCGCTAAGCGCCCCACGCTTTTCCGTTTTCCATTTTCCGGTCCCAAAGCAGAAAGGAAGCGCAGCATGTCTTCACAATCGAGCCTGAGGTTGGCGATGCGGGCATTGTTGGTCCGCGAGAATTTTGGCGAAGAATCAGCTGCGGGACGCGCGATGGCGGCCCTGGTCGATGAACTGGAACGGCGCGAGATCGAAGTCGTGCTTTCTTCGGCCGTCGACGACGCGCTTGCGATCGTTTCGACCGATCCCTCGATCCAATGCTTGCTACTCGACTGGGATCTGAGCAAAGGCGACGAGCATCAGGCGGCGCGCACGATCCTGGACGCGATGCGCGATTTCAACGCCGACGTGCCAATCTTCCTGCTCGCCAACCGCAGCGTGGCCTCAACGATCCCGGCCGACGCGATGACCAAGGCCGACGATTTTATCTGGCTGCTCGAGGACACTGCCGACTTCATCGGCGGGCGCGTCTTCGCGGCGCTGCAACGCTATCGCTCGACAGTCCTGCCACCGATGTTCGCCGGTCTCGTCGAGTTCGCGCGGACCTATGAATATTCTTGGCACACCCCGGGACATACTGGCGGCACCGCTTTTCTGACCTCGCCCGTCGGACGGGCCTTCTTCGAGTTTTTCGGGGAAAGCCTGTTCCGGTCAGACCTGTCGATTTCGGTCGGCGAACTCGGCTCGCTGCTGGACCATAGCGGGGCGATCGGCGCGGGCGAACGCTATGCCGCGAAGGTCTTTGGATCGGACCGGAGCTATTATGTCACCAATGGTTCGTCGACATCGAACCGCGTAATATTGATGGCGAGCGTGACACGTGACCAGGTCGCGCTGTGCGACCGCAACTGCCACAAGTCTGTCGAACATGCGATGACGCTGTCGGGCGCGATCCCGTGTTACCTGATGCCGACGCGCAACGCGCTGGGGATCATCGGACCGATCCCGCCCGAGCGACTGACCCCCGCCGCGCTGCGCCTGCTGGTCAGCGAGAATCCACTGGTGCCGATCGGTCCCGATGCCAGGCCGGTCCACGCGGTCATCACCAATTCGACCTATGACGGGCTTTGCTACAATGTCGCGCGCGTCGAGGAACTGATGGGCGAAAGCGTCGACCGGCTCCATTTCGACGAAGCCTGGTACGCCTATGCGCGCTTCAACCCGATTTATCGCGAACGCTTCGGAATGCACGGTGAACCGGCGACGCGCGATCGGTCGAAGCCGACCGTCTTCACAACCCATTCGACGCACAAGCTGCTCGCGGCGCTGTCGCAGGCGTCGATGATCCATGTTCGCGACGGCCGCAACCCGATCGACCATGCCCGCTTCAACGAAGCGTTCATGATGCACGCATCGACCTCGCCCTGTTATCCGATCATCGCGTCCAACGATGTGTCGGCGGCGATGATGGATTCGTCGGGCGGAAAACTGACCGGCACATCGATCCGCGAGGCGATTGCGTTTCGCCAGATGGTGGCGCGACTGTCGGCTCAAATGGCGGAGGACAATAGCTGGTTCTTCGACCTGTGGCAGCCAGCCAAGGTTCCAGACGCGCGCGGACGCACCGTCGCCTTCCACGAAGCCGATCCGGAACATCTGGCGACCGAGCCGTCGTGCTGGTACCTCGAGCCCAACGCCGAATGGCACGGCTTCGGGAATATCGAGCCTGGTTATTGCATGCTCGATCCGATCAAGGTGTCGATCCTGACCCCCGGAATGGACCCGACGGGCGATCTGCGCGCGGTCGGCATTCCCGCGAGCATCGTTACCGCCTATCTGGCGGCGCGCGGTATAGTCGGCGAGAAAACCACCGACTTCACGATCCTCTTCCTGTTCTCGCTAGGCGTCACCAAGGGTAAATGGGGAACGCTGGTCAACGCGCTGCTCGATTTCCGCAAGGATTATGACGCGAACTGCCCGCTCGATCGCGCGATCCCCAGCCTCGTCGCCGATCATCCCGATCGTTACGCGGGCATGGGACTGCGCCAGCTTGCCGACCTGATGTTCGCCGCGATGGGCGACCTCAAGACGACGCGGATGATGTCCGAGGCGTTCGGCATCCTCCCCAAGCCCGACATGAGCCCTGTCGCCGCCTATGAGCAGCTGGTCCGCGGCAATATCGAGAAGGTTGCGCTTGATCAGGTCGCGGGCCGCACGCTGGCGACAGGGATCGTCCCCTATCCCCCGGGCATCCCGCTGATGATGCCGGGCGAAAATGCCGGTCCCAAAGGCGGGGCACTGATCGGTTATCTCAAGGCGCTCGAAAGCTACGACCTGCGCTTCCCCGGCTTTGGGCACGATACCCACGGGGTCGAGAATGAGGATGGCGTCTATCACGTGTTGGTCGTCAAGCATTGAAGGGGAAGCGAAATGGCTGAAGAAGCAGCGGCTGCGCCCGCAAGCGGGGGCGGCAACAAGATCGGGGTGGTTGCCGCCACATTAATGGTGGCAGGCAACATGATGGGATCGGGCGTATTCATGCTGCCCGCCAATCTTTCGGCGATCGGAAGCATCGCGCTGATCGGATGGATATTCACGATTGTTGGCGCGGTCGCGCTGGCGCTCGTCTTCGCCAAGCTGGCAGCGATCGATCCGGCGGCGGGCGGCCCTTATGCCTATACGCGAAAGGCGTTCGGCGATTATATGGGATATCAGACAAACCTCATTTACTGGCTCGCGAACGTCATTGGCAACGTCGCGCTCGCGGTCGCTGGCCTTGGCTATCTCTCGCATTTCTTTCCGGTGCTGAAAGTTCCGGTGGTGATGGCATTCGCCGCCATCGCAGTCATCTGGTTCTTCACCTACGCCAACATCCTCGGCCCCAAGCTGGTCGGTCGGCTCCAGAGCTTCACCACCGTGTTCGCGCTGGTCCCGATCTTCGGGATGGCGCTGTTCGGCTGGTTCTGGTTCAGCGCCGACATCTATGAATCGGCGTGGAACGTCTCCGGCAAGAGCGACACAAGCGCGGTAATGGCCACGCTCACCTTCACACTCTGGGCATTTATCGGCGTCGAAAGCGCGTCCGTCTCGGCCGGCGTCGTCGAGAATCCCTCGCGCAATGTCCCGATTGCTACGGTCGGCGGGGTGGTGCTGGCATCGGTCGCCTATATACTCAGCTCGTCGGTCATCATGGGCATGATCCCAAACAAGGAATTGCTGGTTTCATCAGCGCCCTTCGCGGATGCCGCGCGGCTCGCGCTGGGCGATTTTTCTGGCAGTGTAGTCGCGCTCTGCGCCGCCGTCGGTTGTCTCGGGTCGCTGGCGGGCTGGACCTTGCTCGTCGGCCAGTCGGCAAAAGCCGCGGCGGATGACGGGCTGTTCCCTGGCATCTTCGCGCGGGTCAACAAGCGCGGCGTCCCCTCGCTGGGCCTTGTCATCGTGGCGACGATCATGAGCATTCAGGTGCTCGCCACCATGTCGCCGACCGCAAGCGAGCAGTTCGGCAAGATCGCGTCGATTGCGGTCATCATGACATTGCTGCCTTATATTTACTCGATGATCGCCATAAAGGTGCTCGGCTATCGCAAGATGCCCCACGCGCAGTACACCTTCTTCGTGATCACGGGGCTGGCGGGGGCGGCCTATTGCATGGTGGCGCTGGCTGGCTCCGATGGAGAGCAAGTGCGGTGGTCACTGATCTTCGTGATCTCCACAATCGTTTTCTACTCGGCGTCGATCACCCGCAAGCGCGATATCGAGGAAAAGCATCTCCATCCGGGTGGGCGTTCGCCCGTCTGGGTGCGTTATCTCGCACTGGGTGTTACCATTGCCGCGCTGGCCGTAATGTTCTGGCTGTCGGTGGGCCGCTATTCCGGTCTCGACCTTCACTCGCGCTCTGCATCGCCGCCGAACGTATCGGAGACGGTCGACAAGATGGTGCCACAAGAGACGCCCTGATGGACTGGCGTGCGATGACCGATGCGGATCTCGATCGAGTGACGAACCTCGCAGAGGCGGTTCACCTCGATTATCCCGAGAACTCATCGGTCTTCGCCGCCTGTTTCCGCCTCTATCCGGCAGGATGTCATGTTCTGGACATCGGCGACGGCAGGATTGGCGGCTACCTGATCTCACATCCAGGGCGGCTCGACACGCCGCCGGCACTCGATGTGCCGCTGAAGCGGCTGCCCGAACCGCTCGACTGCTATTATCTTCACGACCTCGCGGTCGGCGAGGCAGCGCGCGGGCACGGCATGGCGAACCGCGCGGTGGAGATTGTCGTGGAGGAAGCACGCCGTGGTGGCTTTTGACACTATCGCCCTGATCGCGGTCGGCGATGCCCATGCCTTCTGGAACTATTGGGGTTTCGCATCGCTCGGCGACGGCCGGATCAATCCGGCGAAAGGCTATGGCGAGGAAGCGCGCGCGTTGATCCGCAAAATCTGATCAGCGCACGAAATCATACTCGATCGTCGCCTGGATGCGCGAGGTGATGCGCGAGCTGCCATCCTGTTCGTCGCGGAACCCGACGAGCCGCACGACGCCGCCGAGCTACGATGGTGGGGGAACATCGCACAGGTGCGTTCTCCTCTCACGGCATCGAACGTTGCGGCTCCTCATTCCTCACATCATCGCGCGGTGGCTGCCGGCGCGTCATCATCGCATAGACCGGTATCCCGATCATCGTCAGAATCATGGTCCACAAACCCGCCGCCGCACCGCCGCCATATATTGTGACCAGTGAAAAGGTGAAGGCGATCAACGAAATCAGAGTGAAGGGCCGGTCAGCCCATGGGCCGGGCCGGGCAAGACTCGCGAGCAGCGTGGTTTCGGCGGCCGCGCAAAAGGCATAGGGGACCATTTCCGCGGTGGTCGAGAGATTGATGAGCTCGCGATAGACGCCGACCAAAGCGGTCAATCCGCTCGCCTGCAGCAGCAGCATCAGCGATGACAGGACAAGCGAAATGGCAATCCCCGCCGCAGGGGTGCTCGAGCGGCTAAGCCGCGCGAAGATCGGAGGGAACAGGCCGTCGCGCGCCGCGGCAAGCGGAACCTGGCCCATCACCAGCGTCCAGCCGTTGAGCGCGGCGAGCGACGAGAAGATGACCGCCGCCGCCAGCACGTCGCCAGCCCAATCCCCCCACATCAGGCGGGCTGCATCGGCAAAGGGCGCCGACGAGGCCGCCAGCGTCGCGCGCGGTACGACGCCCATCACGGTGACCGTGCAGAGAATGAATATCGCGGCGCAGATCAATGTGCCTAGGATGGTGGCGCGCGGAATCGTGCGCGCCGGATCCCTGACATTGTCGGCGGGCACGGTCGAGGATTCGATGCCCAGGAAAGCGAACATGATCAAAGGCATTACGCTGGCGATCGCGAATAGCGTGGAAAGCGGGCCAGAACCGCCCGCGCCGGCGGGGAGGTCAGGCGGTAGCGCGAGGGTCGCGGGCGAAACCCAGAACAGCCCGATCGACCCGATCGCGATGAAGGGCACGAGCTTCATGCCGACCATGATATTCTGAAGTATCGCGGCGGACCGGACGCCACGGATATTCACCAGCGCGACGGCCCATATCGCGGCCAGCCCGATTGCGGTGGAAAGCAGCCGGCTTTGACCAATGCCGGGGAAAAAAACGCCGAGATAACCCACGAAGGTGATCGCGATCGCGGGCTGCGAAACCCACATCGAAATCCAATAGGTCCACGCGACGATGAACCCGGCCTGCGGGCCAAATGCCTGCCGCGCATAGGCATAGGGACCGCCGACGCTTGGCAATATCCGCGCAAGCCGCGCAAACAGCAGCGCGATGCAGATCGCGACACCGGCCATCAGGACCCATCCTATGAGCGCGACATAGCCATAGGGCGCGAGTGCGGCCGGCGAGAGAAAGAAACCACTTCCGATAATATTGCCGACGACCAGCGCGCTGCAGGTGACTACACCCAGCGACCGGGCGTGGCTGCTCGCGATCGGAGCCGTCATGCCGGCCCGAGCGCGCGGAAGAATGAAGAGCGGTTTCGAAGCGGTATCATGATGTCAACGCTCTCAAATCCAGTACCATTGGGACTTGCGATCAAGAACTGTGATACTATTCAACGTGCAGGCGAGCTTGTCTACCGTGGTCTTGTGTCAGCCATGTGCCACCCTTGAGCGGCCTCGTTGGTTTCAGTGGAATGGAACAGACCGTCGCCATTCTCAGGCGGATGCGATCCAGTTCGCGCTGGCTGACTGGCGGCAGATTGAGGCCACCACCTCATACCGGCAGTTCGAGCGAGTTATAGCATCGGTGTTCCCGTGAACGGGGAGAAGGAAGAAGGGAGCCTTACGCCGTCTTCTCGTCCAGCAGGCCGGAGACGAAATCGAACAGACCGGGCCGGCGGTCCCGCCGCAATCGTTCGGCGACGACAATGCCGCGCACCTCGGCGAAGGCGCGGTCGAGATCGTCATTGACGATGACGAAATCATATTCCTTCCAGTGCTCGATCTCATTGCGGGCGTTCTTCAGCCGCGTCTCGATCACCGCTTCCTGGTCCTCGGCGCGGCGTTTCAGCCGCGCCTTCAGTTCCTTCATCGAGGGCGGCAGGATGAAGATCGAAACGATATCGGCACGCATCTTCTCCTTGAGCTGCTGGGCGCCTTGCCAGTCGATGTCGAACAGCATGTCGCGGCCTTGCGCCAGCGCCAGTTCCGCGGGTTCGCGCGGTGTCGCATAGCAATTGCCGTGCACCTCCGCCCACTCGAGCAGCGCGTCGGAATCGCGCAGCCGCTCGAACTCGCGCATGGTGCGGAAATGGTAGTGAACACCCTCGATCTCCGAGCCGCGGCGCGGCCTGGTGGTGACCGATACCGACAATTCGAGGCTGGAATCGCTTTCCAGGAGATTGCGCGCGATCGTCGACTTGCCGGCACCGGATGGCGACGACAGGACGAGCATCAGCCCCCGGCGGCGAATGCGGCCCCCCAAATCCCTGGGAACCATCGGTTCCTTGGCAACCATCGGCTACTCCAGATTCTGTACCTGTTCACGAAACTGGTCGACCACGGCCTTCAGCTCCAGCCCGATCGCGGTGACGGCCGCGGCGTTCGACTTCGAGCACAGCGTATTCGATTCGCGGTTAAATTCCTGTGCCAGAAAATCGAGCTTGCGGCCGACGGCGCCGCCACCCCCAAGCAGGGCCCGGCCAGATGCGACATGCGTTTTCAGCCGGTCGATCTCTTCGCGAATATCAGCCTTGGTCGCAAGGAATGCCGCCTCCATATGCAGCCGGCTGGCGTCCAGATTGGCGGACGCGTCCATCAGCAGCCTGACCTGCTCGGCGATGCGTTCACGGATCGCCGCGGTGTCGCGTGAGGGGTCCGCCTCCGCGCGCAACGTCAGTGCCTCGATGGCATCGATGTGGCCGGACAGCAGCAAAGCCAGCGCCGCCCCCTCGCCCTGCCGCGCCTGTTCCAGCCCTTTCAGCGCGACGTCGAGCGCAACCGTGATGGCGGCGTCGAGCGCGGCGCGCGCCTCCTCGGTTTCGATGGTTTCAGGAATGTCAAGCACACCTCGCAGCGACAGCAATCCGTCGGCTGTCGCCGGGGCAACGCCGAATTGTTCCTGCAGACGCTTGGCCAGACCCGCAAGGTCTTTCAGAAACGCCTCGTTTACGACGGGTTGCGCCTGCGCGCCGGCGGCGCGGCCGATTGTGAGCGTCGCCTGGAAATTGCCGCGGGCGAAACGCTTCTGCAGCGTCTGTCGCACCGCCGGCTCCAGCCGCTCAAAACCCTGTGGCAGCCGCAGCCGCACCTCGACGCTCTTGCCGTTGACGGACTTGACCTCCCAGGCGATCGAGGTGCCGTCATGCTCGGCGACGGCACGTGCAAACCCGGTCATGCTCTGCAAATTCATGTCGCCTGCACATCCCTGGCGCATCACCCCGAAACCAGTCTTCCGGACGGGGCAAGTGCTGCTTGAAAACAACCACGCCGCGGGCGCGTCGAAACCGGACGCTTGGCGTTCCTTCAAATGTCAGGCTGTCGCCTTCCGGGCAACGCCTTTCTTCGTCTTACTGGGCATCACCCGCATCGCCGCCGGCATCGCCATTGTCGCCACCGGTGCTGTCGCCGCCGTCGGCGGGCTTGTCTGCGGCAGGCTTGTCCGTATTGCCGTTGGCACCGGCGGCAGCGGCCTTGGCCGCGTCATCGGCCTGCTTTTTCTGCAGCGCACGATAGCGGGCGACGTTCTCATTGTGCTCGTCCAGCGTCGCGGCAAAGACATGACCGCCCGTGCCGTCGGCGACGAAATATAGATCGTCGGTCTTCGATGGATTGGCCACGGCCTCAAGCGCCGCGCGGCCCGGATTGGCGATCGGCGTCGGCGGCAGCCCGTTGATGACATAGGTGTTGTAAGGTGTCTGCTTTTGGATGTCCGACTGGTAGATCGGGCGGTCGGCAGGCTTTCCCTTGCCGCCGAACAGACCATAGATGATGGTCGGATCGGATTGCAGGCGCATGCCCTTGGCCAACCGGTTCAGGAAGACGGCGGCGACGCGCGAACGCTCGTCACCCTTGCCGGTTTCCTTCTCGACGATCGACGCCAGGGTGACGAAGTCCTCGATATTGGCGAGCGGCAGGTCCGGCGCGCGCCGCTGCCATACCTCGTCGACCAGCTTCTTTTGATCGGCCAGCAGCTTGTCGATCATCTGCTGGCGCGTCGCGCCACGCGTGAAGCGCAGCGTGTCGGTGGCAAGGCTGCCCTCGGGAGGCGTTGTCGAAGGCATGTCGCCACTCAGGGCGGGTTCGTCGGCGATACGCTGCAGGGCCTGCTCGACCGTCAGCCCTTCCGGAATGGTCAGCGAGTACATCACCGACTTGCCGCTTTTCAGGAGCTCCATGATGTCGCGCATGGATGCCCTGGGCTTGATCTCGTATTCGCCTGCCTTGAGCGCGGAATCATTGCCGAAGGCACGCACGCCAAGGCGGAAGACACGGGCGTCGCTGATCAGTCCGCGCCGTTCAAGCTGGTCGGCGATGTCCTGGACGCCGGTGTTCGCCTTGACCAGGAAGGTGTCGCCATTGGCCGAAGGACCGGGTTCGGTGAATTCCTGCTTGCCGAAATAGAGCGCCACTCCAGCCGCCAAAACCAGCAGCATCACCGAGGAGATGACGAAGTTCATGAACACCACGACCTGGCTGCGCGAAGCGCGCGAGCGTTTCGGCGGCGGGGTTCCGGCTTCTGGCCGCAAGGCCTCGCTGGCTGTCTTCGGCACGATCGGCCCGGTGTTCGCCGGCCGTTGCCCGAATTCTCCGTTGCCCACCGGATTTGTGTTCATTTTGCCCTACCGTTTGATCGCCCAACGAATCCCCCGCGGCAGAGTAGGGGCGAATATGGCAAAATTGACGGCACGTCGAAGCGTCGTCCGGCGGCCGGACGATCAGCCATTGTAGCGCTGGAATACAAGCGAAGCGTTTGTGCCGCCGAAGCCGAAGGAATTGGACAGGGCCACGTCGATCTGGCGGGAGCGAGGCTTGTTCGGCACCAGGTCGATCGCGGTTTCACGCTCCGGGTTGTCGAGGTTGATGGTCGCCGGCGCGATATTGTCTCTGATCGCGAGGATCGAAAAGATCGCCTCGGCGGCACCAGCCGCCCCCAGCAGATGGCCGATCGACGACTTGGTCGACGACATCGAAATCTTCGACGCGGCATTGCCGACAAGCCGCTCGACGGCGCCGAGCTCGATCGTGTCGGCCATGGTCGAGGTGCCATGCGCGTTGATGTAGTCGACATCGGATGGCGCAAGCTTGGCCCGGTTCAACGCCGCCGTCATGCAACGGAAGGCGCCGTCGCCGTCTTCAGCCGGTGCGGTGATGTGATAGGCGTCGCCCGTGAGACCGTAGCCGGTCACCTCGGCATAGATTTTCGCCCCGCGCGCCTTGGCGTGCTCGAGCTCTTCGAGCACCACGACACCGGCGCCCTCGCCCATGACGAAGCCATCTCGGTCACGGTCATAGGGACGCGAGGCCGTCTGCGGCGTATCATTGCGCTCGGTCGACAGCGCCCGACAGGCGGCGAAGCCCGCGATCGACAGCCGCGTCACCGGCGCTTCGGCGCCACCGGCGACCATGACGTCGGCATCGCCCCACATGATCAGCCGGGCAGCATCGCCAATGGCGTGCGCCCCGGTCGAACAGGCAGTGACGACGGCATGGTTGGGGCCTTTCAGCCCGTGCCGGATCGAAACCTGGCCAGAGACAAGATTGATGATCTGGCCCGGGATGAAGAAGGGGCTGATGCGGCGCGGACCGCGCTCCTTGAGGATGATCGCATTCTCGGCGATGCCCTCGATGCCGCCAATGCCGGAACCGATGAGCACGCCGGTGGCGCACTGCTCCTCATGCGTCTTGGGCTCCCAGCCGGAATCCTTCAGCGCCTCGTCGGCGGCGGCAATCCCGTACAGGATGAAGTCGCCGATCTTGCGCAATTCCTTGGGCTCGAGCACGGCCTCTGGATTGAAGGTCGCATTGCTGCCGTCACCACGCGGAATGACGTGGGCGACCTTGCAGGCAAGATCCTCCACCTCGAACTCGGTGATGCGCTTGGCGGCGCTGCGGCCGGTCAGAAGCTCCTTCCAGCTGTGCTCGAAGCCCATGCCGAACGGCGACAACAACCCAAGGCCCGTGACGACGACACGCCTCATCGCAGGTCCTCCCCGGTGATGACTGCGGAAAGCGTCAGGCCGAAGCCTTGTCGATGTACTTCACCGCATCGCCGACGGTCAGGATGGTCTCGGCCGCGTCGTCGGGAATCTCGACGCCAAACTCTTCTTCGAACGCCATGACGAGTTCGACCGTATCGAGGCTGTCAGCGCCCAGATCATCGATGAAGCTCGCCTGCTCCGTCACTTTGTCGGCATCGACGCCAAGGTGCTCGATGACGATCTTCTTGACGCGCTCTGCGGTGTCACTCATTTGGGCATCCTCGTCTTTTGTTTGTCTGTCTTCGTTAGCGGGCAGAATGCCGCTAATCAAGCTGAAAGATGGTCCTGCCGGAAACGCAACGGCCACGGACCGGTTTTTGCCCGAACCGCCGGGTTGCGGGCCGCATTACACGAAAAATGGCCGAGGTCCAAGGTGAAATGGTCTCTTTTCACAACCCCGCCATGTCTGGTCAAATCATCGCCATGCCGCCGTTGACATGGATGGTCTGCCCGGTGACGTAGGCGGCTTCGTTGGAGGCGAGGTAGGCGACGGCGGACGCCACTTCAACACTCGTGCCCATGCGGCGCGTCGGAATCGCCGCCATGATCGCCTCTTTCTGCTTGTCGTTGAGCTTGTCGGTCATCGCCGATTCGATGAAGCCCGGGGCAACGCAGTTGACGGTGATGTTGCGGGTGGCGATCTCCTGCGCCAGCGACTTGGAGAAGCCGATCATGCCAGCCTTGGAGGCGCAATAGTTGGTTTGGCCGGGATTGCCGGTGACACCAACCACCGAGGTGATGTTGATGATGCGGCCATGGCGGCGGCGCATCATCGGATGGGTGAGTTCGCGCGTCAGCCGGAAAACGGCGGTCAGATTGACTTCGATCACGCTATCCCAATCGGCGTCCGACATGCGCACGAACAGCCCGTCCTTCGTAATGCCGGCATTGTTGACCAGGATGTCGACGCCTTCGAGATCGGCCTCCGCCTTCTGGCCAAGCGCCTTGACCTCGTCGCGATTCGACAGATTGGCCGGAAACAGCTTTACCCGGTCGCCGAGTTCGGCGGCCAGTGTTTCGAGTTTCTCGATGCGAGTGCCGTGCAGGCCGACAATGGCGCCTTGAGCATGCAGCACGCGGGCGATCGCCTCGCCGATGCCTCCCGATGCGCCGGTGACGAGCGCCTTGCGGCCGGTCAGTTCGAACATTTTTGTCTCCTGATCTGAGAAAACACCCTTCACACGGAAGGGGTCAAATCGCCAGTGTATTATGCGAGTGCGGCCAGTGCCGCCTCAACATCGGCCGACGTGCCGATGGCTGATGTAGCGATATCGCGGTTGATGCGCCGGGCCAGGCCCGACAGCACCTTGCCGGCGCCGATCTCGTAAAGCGTCACAACGCCGTTGGCGCCGAACCATTCCACCGTTTCGCGCCAGCGCACGCGGCCGGTTATCTGCTCGACAAGGCGCCGGGCGATCTCATCCGGATCGCCGGTCGGTGTCACGGTGACGTTGGACACCACGGGAACCGCCGGCGCGTTCTTCGCCACCCCGGCGAGCGCATCGCGCATGACGTTCGCCGCCGGCGCCATCAAGGCGGAATGGAAGGGCGCCGAGACCTGCAGCATCAGCGCCCGCTTGGCGCCCTTTTCGGTGCACAGTTTCGCCGCCAGCTCGACCGCGGCCTTGGCGCCGGAGATGACCAGCTGGCCGCCGCCATTGTCATTGGCGATCTGACAGACCTTGCCGGAGCCTTGCGCGGCCTCGGTGCAAGCGGCTTCGACATCCTCCTGCTCGAGTCCGATGATCGCCGCCATGGCGCCCTCGCCGGCCGGCACCGCCGCCTGCATGGCGTTGCCACGAATGCGCAGCAGGCGGGCGGCGTCGGCGACGGAAACAAAGCCGGCGGCGGCAAGGGCCGAATACTCGCCCAGCGAATGGCCGGCGACATAGGCGACCTTGCCCTTCAGCGAGAAACCGCGCGCTTCCAGCGCCCTCACGGCGGCCAGCGAAACCGCCATCAGTGCCGGCTGCGCATTGGCGGTCAGCGTCAACGTCTCTTCCGGACCTTCCCAGATCAGCTTCGACAGGTTTTCGCCGAGCGCGTCGTCGACTTCCTGGAAGATCCTGCGCGCCTCCGGAAAGGCATCGGCAAGATCCTTGCCCATTCCGACAGCCTGGCTGCCTTGTCCCGGAAAGGTGAATGCGACGGCCATGCTAGGGCTCCCGAAGACTGATGTGCTTATCTGATACGCGAATTTTTCCTGCCTGTGGCGCAAGGCAGCCCGCCAAGTCAAGCCCGCTTCGACCCGTGCCCAGACCCAAACCATGCGCCGAGTGCCTGTTCCGAAAGGGTTTTTGGCGATCACTCCTGATGAAAACCGCTCACGAATCGTTCGCTGGCTCTTCTTATTTTCGCCACAGGCGCTAGCTTTGCGTGACAATTATATGACAATCGCGTGACTTGGGTTGTCGCCGGGTGGGAAGTTAAAGTGGCAAAGAGTTCGAAACGCGCCGGTAAAGCCGCGCCTCAGTTCCTGGAAGACGATCCGTCCACCGGCTATCTGCCGGGCCGGAGATGGCCGGTTGTCCGTTACGGATTGATCAGCCTGGCGATCTCAACCATCCTGGTGTTCGCCATCGAATGGATCGTGCGCGGTGACTTTGCCGGCACCGTCTTCTTCTTCCTGCAGCCGCTCAAGCCGGGCTGGACGACCATC
Source organism: Mesorhizobium sp. GW821-FHT07A06 (assembly GCF_059419085.1). Classification (NCBI taxonomy): domain Bacteria; kingdom Pseudomonadati; phylum Pseudomonadota; class Alphaproteobacteria; order Hyphomicrobiales; family Phyllobacteriaceae; genus Mesorhizobium; species Mesorhizobium sp. GW821-FHT07A06. Next base: position 432,030 of record NZ_JBWKRC010000001.1, on the reverse strand, counting down.
GTGGTGTTCGCGCTGATCCTGATCGGCCTCGACGCCGTGCTCGGCCGCAGCCACCAGAGCCTGATGATCGTCGCGCCATTGACGCTCTCGCTGGCATTTGTCGGCCACCAGAAGTCGCACTATCTCGGCGATCCGCTCTACCCGACGGATTTCCTCTACGCTCGCCAGATCTTCGCGCTGTTGCCGCTCCTGGTGCGTGAACGGCCGATGACCGCGCTCGCCATGGTCGTCGGCATCGTCGCCGGCCTGTCGCTGCTCGTCTATGGCTGGCGGCAGTGGCGCCGCAAGGTTCCCGCGCTCAGCCACAAGGGTCGCCTTGCCCGGCTGACGCTGGCGGTGCCGCTGCTCGCCTTCTTCGTCTCGATCATGGACTATGCCACCTTCTCATGGACCAGGGATCGGCTGCAGATCATCCCGATCATGTGGGACCAGAAGGAAAACTACGCCTCCAACGGCTTTGCACTAGCCTTCGCGCTCAACGTGCCGATGGCCCATGTCTCGGCACCCCCGGGCTATACGGAAAAGGCGATCGCGGCGATCGACCGGCCGCAGATAATGGCCTCGGTGCCCGATGAAAGGCCAGACATCATTGTCGTCATGAGCGAATCCTTCTGGGATCCGACCAAGCTGCCCGGCGTCACCATCACACCGGATCCCATCCCCACCGTGCGGGCATTGCGTTCCGGTTCGATGTTCTCGCCTGAATTCGGCGGCATGACGGCAAATATCGAATTCGAGGCGCTGACCGGTTTTTCCAACGCTTTCCTGCCGGCCGGCAGCATCCCCTACCAGCAATATGTGCGCACGCCGACACCATCGATGGCGACCTTCCTGAAGAGCGAGGGCTACCGGGCGCGCGCCATCCATCCGGGCACCAACTGGTTCTGGAACCGTGGCGCAGTGTACGCCGATTTCGGCTTCAACGATTTCAAGTCGGAAGAGACGCTGCCGCCCATGGAAAAGCGCGGACCGCTGGCATCGGATGCGGCGATGACGGATGAGATCATCCGGGAAGCCGACGCAAGTGACGATCCGGTGTTCTTCTTCGCGGTCAGCCTGCAGAACCATGGCCCCTATGAACCGAACCGCTATTACAACCCGACCCACGCCGTGCAGGCGCCGATCAGCCAGTGGGCGCGCGATTCGCTGCTGAGCTATGCGGAGGGTTCCGCCGACGCGGACCACGGCCTTGAACGGCTGATCGAATGGGCCAAGAAGCGCGAGCGGCCGACGATTGTCGCCTTCTTCGGCGACCATCTGCCGCCACTGGGGCCGGTCTATGTCGAGACCGGCTTCCTGAAGGACAACGTCGCGCCACGCAAGGAGCCGACACCGCAAGCAGCCCTTGACCATCACGAGACACCGCTGATCATCTGGTCGAACCGTTCCGGCCCGGTCGCGGACCTCGGCACGGTCAGCCCGGCATTCCTGCCCTATCATATCCTGACCGCGGCCGGCATCACCCATCCCTACTACACGGGCTTCCTGGGCGAGATGCGGGAGCGCTACCGCGTCGTCGACCGCAACCTGCTGCTGACCCCGGCCGGCGAGGCCACGCCCGATTGGTCGCGTCAAAAGGAGATCAACCCGGCAATCCGCGATTTCCGGCTCATCCAGTACGACATGATGTTCGGCAAGCGCCATGCCGCGCCCGACTTTTTCCCCGAGACGGTCGACAAGATCGTCGCCCATACAAGTTGAGGGGCGCACATCAGATAAGGCAGCCCTCTCGAGATCGAGCGCTCAGTTCGTGAGTTGTAGCTTCGAGAACTTGTTGGCGATCTGCTGAAAGACGTTCGGCAGTTTGGCCGGGTCGTTGACGGCGTAATAATCGCTCGGGTCGGAAGCGCAGGCGCTGTAAAGCGCCCGGTTGGCGGCGGTGTCCGACTGCAGCACCATCGTATAGATTTGCACGCCCTCGTTCTTCAATTGCGTGCACACGCTCTTGGTCCAGGCGTCGACATTGCGGGCCGCCGTTGTCTGGTTGTCGGACCCGAAGCGGCCACCCGCCAGATATCCATAGGACGTGTAGTCGGACTTGGTCGGCTGATTGCTGGCGCCATAGACGACATTCTCGCCGTCGGTGAGCAGCATGACGATCTTGCTGACGCCCGGCGTCTTGAATGGCACCCCATCGGTATAGGGCGCGCCTGGTGAAAGCACCCGCATGCCCCACGACAGGCCCTCCGAGACATTGGTGCCGGAACCGTTCCATTCCGTCATCTGGCTCGCCGCCTTGCGCAATTTGACGAAGTCGTCGGTCAAGGGAACGATAGGGGTCGGGCAGGAGCGGTTCGGCCCAACGGTGATGGCGGTGCCGGTCTCGGTGACGAGCTTGTTCGTCGAGGCGACATATTTGGCGATTTTTTCCAGATCAGCGCCCAACGACGCGTCGATCGCACCTCCGAGCAGGCCGCTGAGGTCGATACCCAGCACATTGATGCCGGACTGCTTGAGTTTGTTCTTGTCTATGGTGTCGTCGAGGTAGGAATTGTTGTAGCCGGTCGCCGAGTTGCCATAGGAGCCGGACGGCTTGGTGGCAGGTGCTGGATCGTCGGGAGCGAAATAGGGCACGAACAGCGTGTCGGGCTTGTTCGGGTCCGGTGGCGTATCGGAAATGTTGTAGGTGCCGGGGCGAGCCTCGACGCAGCCTTTCCATCCGGTGTCGTTCCATCCGCCCTTCAGCCCCAGTTGCTTGAACAGCGCCATATGGGTCGGCCGCTTGCCGTCGATGACGGGGAAATTGATGCCGTTGGTGGAGGATTTCCCGTCCATGTCGATCCAGGACGGGTCGAACCCATCGCCATTGACGTTGACCGCCGTGACAAAGGGAACCACCGAGGCACGCACCTGGCGCGTCGGCGATTTTGTCGCCTCCAGAGTGTCCAGCAGGGACTTGGTTGCCGCCCTCAATGCCGTCATGCGGGCACCCGCCATCGAGCCGGTATTGTCCAGCACCAGCACGACTTCGAGCTGATTGTTCGATTCGACAGCCGAGGCATTGACGACGATGTGTCTGTTCTGGCCGAACAGGAAGGCGAAGTTCAAATTGACGTCCGCCGAGGCAACCGCCTTTGTCTTGATGAAGTTGACGCCCCTGTCGACGGTCAGCGTCGCCTGCGCGTTGGCGAGTTCGCCATGCCCGACGACGTTGGCCTGAAAATAGCGATCGAAGGCGTCCGTGCGGGTCATGTCCAGATCGCCGAGATGAGAAGAGGCGAGATTTGCGGCGTCGAGCGCATTCTGCAGGTTGCTCTTGGCACGCATGATGGTCGACACATCAACCGCGAAGGCGACGGCCGACAGGATGGCCGGTAGACCGAGTCCCATCAGAAGCGCGAAATTGCCGCTCTTCGAGCGCCAGAATCTGTTGAGAAGCATCCTTACCCCCGGGAAATGCTCACCGCTTGGTCTGCGCGGATTGCCCGGGCTTTTGCACCTTCCATGATGAATCGACCGTTGACGGCGGGGCTCAACCCTGTGCAACCTGACATAGTGGTTAAAGGCTGGTTGCCAGAAAATCGCCAGGCGGTACCGACGCAGCACGTCATTTCCAGCGCCCTGCGACATCGGGAACGCCGCCTGCCCTTGCCTTATCGGTGGATTGCTGTATAGACGCCGCCAATCTGCCGGTCCCAGCTGGGGGCTGAACGGAGGGCCGGAGGTTTCATCAAAAGCCTTCGTGTGAAGCCAGAAGTGCTTCCGCCTCCCGTGTCTCCGCTCTCGACCGTCTCGTCATGCTCCTTTCTTCCCCGTGCCCTCCCAGGCTCCACGGGTCAGAGAAGTTGCAGAGGCTTTTGCCGCCGGGAACCGGGAGAGAAACGAAGAAAGGCACTGAACCATAATGGCTCTTTACGAACATGTGTTTCTTGCCCGGCAGGACCTCTCGCAGCAGCAGGTCGATGCGCTTGTCGAACAGTACAAGGGCGTCATCTCCGCGAATGGCGGGTCCGTCGGCCGGGTCGAGAACTGGGGACTGAAGTCCCTCACCTACCGGGTCAACAAGAACCGGAAGGCATACTACACGCTTATGGACCTCGACTGCCCGCCGGCAGCGCTCAACGAGATGGAGCGCCAGATGGGCCTGTCCGAGGACGTCCTGCGGTTCCTGACCATCAAGGTCGAGGCGCATGAGGAAGGTCCCTCGGCCATGATGCAGAAGCGCGAAGAGCGCTCCGAGCGCGGCAGCTTCGGCGACCGCGATCGCGGCCCGCGTTCGTTCGGCGACCGTGATCGCGGCGACCGTGGCGATCGTCCGCCGCGCAGCTTCGGCGGCGACGCCGGTGGTGATCGTGGTCCGCGCCGTCCGCGCGAAGGCTTTGAAGGGGGTGCAGAATAATGGTCGACATCAACCAGATCCCGACCCGGCGCCCGTTCCACCGTCGCCGCAAGACCTGCCCGTTCTCCGGCGCCAACGCGCCCAAGATCGACTACAAGGACGTGCGTCTCCTGCAGCGCTACATTTCCGAGCGCGGCAAGATCGTGCCGTCGCGCATCACCGCCGTGAGCCAGAAGAAGCAGCGTGAACTCGCCAAGGCGATCAAGCGCGCCCGTTTCCTCGGCCTGCTGCCCTACGTGGTCCGCTAAATCTCTCTCGAACGGGCGGTTCGCCGCCCGTTCCTTACGCCGGCCATGACGGGCATGACCGGTTCAGGCATCAAATCCCGAGTTGAGGCCAAGGCCTCTAACTGCCGCGACAGGCAGGACAGCGACACCGGCGGCAACGCCCCTTTTGCTTCCTGACCTGTTCCAGAGAATTCGGCGCCTGCCTTGTGGACGGACGCCCAAACAAAAGGAACAAAACCATGGAAGTCATTCTTCTCGAACGCGTTTCCCGCCTCGGCCAGATGGGCGATACCGTCAAGGTCAAGGACGGCTTTGCCCGTAATTTCCTGCTGCCGCAGGGCAAGGCGCTGCGCGCCAACGAAGCCAACAAGAAGAAGTTCGAAGGCCAGCGCGCCCAGCTCGAAGCCCGCAATCTCGAGCGCAAGTCGGAAGCCAGCCAAGTCGCCGAAAAGCTCGACGGCAAGAGCTTCATCGCCGTTCGCTCGGCCGGCGAGACCGGTCAGCTCTACGGTTCGGTGTCGACGCGCGACATCGCGGATCTGCTGACGGCGGAAGGCTTCACGGTCAACCGCAACCAGATCCAGCTCAACCAGCCGATCAAGACCATCGGTCTCACCAATGTGGCGATCGCGCTGCACCCGGAAGTCGAAGTCACCATCACGCTCAACATCGCCCGCACGGCCGATGAGGCCGAACGTCAGGCCAAGGGCGAGACGCTGACCACCGCCGAAGCCATTTATGGCGACGACATCAACGACAATGCGCGGCCGGAAAACTTCTTCGATCCGAACGCCGAGTTCGACGGCGGCGAGGACAACGCCTGATCGCCCACGACAGGCGAAGGAGCAGCGCTCCGATCACTTTGTCGTAATCCAGCCATTCTGGACCAATGCCCGGGCCTCTCGCCCGGGCATTTTTATACCAAATGGAACTTTTCGAACCCCTATATATTGTTGCAGAATTAAGGCAGCCGGTCTGACCGTGAGGGGACATTTGGTTATGAACATTCTGCTGAAGCGCGTTCTCGATCGCCTGGTTCGCACGGGCAATCTCAAGGTAACCGGACCCAAAGGCTTGACCGTCATCTTCGGCGACGGCAGCGGCGAGCCGGTGCACATGCACATCAAGACCCGGCACGCCGAACGGGCGATTACCTTCGACCCGATGCTGGCGGTGCCTGAAGCCTACATGGACGGTGAACTCGACATCCTCGAAGGCGGCGTGCTCGGCCTGATGCGCATTGCCTTCCAGAACATGGGCAGCGGCGGCATCGACGCGACATGGTCAAAAGCCATCGAGGGCCTGCGCCACGCCTTCCGCCGCCTGCAGCAGATCAACACCGCCTCGCGCTCGCGCCGCAACGTGCAGCGTCATTACGATCTGTCGGGCGACCTGTACCGGCTCTTCCTTGACGAGGACATGCAGTATTCCTGCGCCTATTTTGAGCAGCCGGACATGACGCTGGACGAGGCGCAGGCCGCCAAGAAGCGCCATATCGCCGCCAAGCTCAGGCTGAAAGCCGGCCAGACCGTGCTCGATATCGGCTCCGGCTGGGGCGGGCTCGGCCTCTATCTCGCCAAGGCCTTCGACGTCGACGTGCAGGGCGTGACGCTGTCGACCGAACAGCATGGCGTGGCCACCGACAGGGCGCATGCGCAAGGCCTGGAAAACCACGTCCATTTCGAGCTGAAGGACTATCGCGAACTCAACGAACGCTTCGACCGCATCGTTTCGGTCGGCATGTTCGAACATGTCGGCGTGAACCACTTCCGCACCTTCTTCGACAAGGCGGCAACGTTGCTGAAGCCCGATGGCGTCATGCTCCTGCACACGATCGGCCGCTCCGGCGTGCCGTGGGCGACCAGCGCCTTCATCCGCAAGTATATTTTCCCGGGCGGCTACATACCGGCTATGTCGGAGGTGCTGCCGGCGATCGAGAAGTCCGGCCTCGTGGTCACGGATGTCGAGATCCTGCGGCTCCATTATGCCGACACGCTGAAGCACTGGAGCCAGCGCTTCGCCGCCAATCGCGACAAGGCCAAGGCCATTTACGACGAACGCTTCTGCCGCATGTGGGAATTCTATCTGGCCGCTTCCGAAGCCGCCTTCCGCTGGCAGGACCTGGTCATCTTCCAGTTCCAGATCGCCAAGAAAAACGACACGCTGCCGGTGACCCGCGACTATATGGCAAAATGCGAAAAGGCACTGGAAATGCGCGACCTGGGCCGCCGCGAAGCGGCTCCTGCCGAGAAGCCCGCCAAGCCCGCCCGGCGCCGCAAGGTGGCGGAGTAGAAACGCAACGTTGGTGCGCTTTCGCCATTGCCGCTTGCCATTCCCGGCCCCTGCCCTGAAAAAGGCCTCGTGATCGTCACGGGGCCCTTTTTCATGACCTATCTCCTTTATGCCGCCGCGGCAGTGGCCGAGATCGCTGGCTGTTTTTCGGTGTGGGCCTGGTGGCGGCTGGAAAAATCGCCACTGTGGCTGGCGCCGGGCTTCGTCTCGCTGCTCCTGTTCGCCTGGCTTCTGGCGCTGGTCGACACCAATGCCGCCGGCCGCGCCTATGCCGCTTATGGCGGCATCTACATCGTCGCCTCGCTTGGCTGGCTGTGGCTGGTGGAGGGCGTGCGGCCCGACCGCTGGGATCTTGGTGGTGCCGCGCTCTGCATAGCCGGCGCTTCGGTCATCCTGCTCGCACCGCGAGGAGCCTAGCGTGGAACTGCCGGCCCCTCTTCGACACGCCGTCGATCGCATCCTGGAAAAAATCCCGCTGCCGGACCTGAAGCAGGCGGCGAAAACACTCTCCGACCGCTACCGTGCAGAGCAGCGCGACGGCCGCCTGCACATGGCGCAGGACATGGCCGTCAAGGCCTATCTGGCGACGCGGCTGCCGGCGACCTATGCCGCGGTCCGCGCCAGCCTCGACACGCTGAACGCGGCCCGGCCGGATTTCACGCCGAAAACCCTGCTCGATGTCGGCGCCGGCCCTGGCACGGTGCTTTGGGCCACCAGCGCGCTCTGGCCCGATCTCGAACAGGCGGTTTTGCTGGAAGCGAGTGCGGCGGTGCGCAAGGTCGGCGAGGCGCTCGCCGCCGATGCCATCGCAGCCCGAACCGTCTGGCAGGCTGGCGACGTCACAACAGACCTGGCGGACCTTCGGCCGGCGGACCTCGTCACCTGCGCCTATGTGCTGGACGAGATCGTGCCGGCATCACTGCCCAAATTGGTCGACCGGCTATGGCAGTTGACGACGGACACGCTGCTGATCATCGAGCCGGGCACGCCTGCGGGCTGGCAGCGCATTCTGGCGGTGCGCGCACAACTGATCGCCGCCGGTGCGCATGTGCTGGCGCCTTGTCCGCATGAGATGCCCTGCCCGCTCAGCCCGCCCGACTGGTGCCATTTTTCGCGCCGCGTCGCCCGCTCGCGCCTGCACCGGCTGGCCAAGGACGCCGATGTGCCGTGGGAAGACGAGAAATTCATCCTTGTCGCCGCTTCGCGCCAACCGGCCGCCTCCCATGCCGCCCGGGTCCTCGCACCGCCGAAATCCGGATCTGGCAAGGTTCTGCTCAAGCTTTGCCGGGAAGACGGCACGGCCGCGGAGCAACTGTTCACCAAGCGTGACGGCGCGGACTTCAAGCTGGCCCGGCGGCTGGACTGGGGCGACAGGCTGGAACCAGGCGGCACGTGAACGGCCGATTGTTCTTGCTTCGTTCCAATAGCGCGCGTAAGAATCGTTGCTTGCCGAGTCAACCGGAATCGGGACACAGGAACACTGTCCTGTGGACGGTTTTCCGTTCCTGTGAACAACGGGCATCAAGGTTGGTTGGTCGTGCGGTGATGCAGAAAGGTCAGCACGGTTTCATCTCGTTCTGATATCGAGAAGCCGGGATCGAAATCGGGGATATCATGGCAGAGGCAGCACGAAAATTCGGCGTGGCGGAGCAGCAACCGCTTTATCGCGAGGCGCCGAACAACATCGAGGCGGAGCAGGCGCTGCTCGGCGCGATACTCGTCAACAACGATGCCTTCTACCGCGTCTCGGACTTCCTGAAGCCGGGCCATTTCTACGAACCCCTGCACCGCCGGATTTTCGAGATCGCGGCTGAGCTCATCCGCATGGGCAAGGTGGCGACCCCGATCACGCTGAAGACCTTCCTGCCGGCCGACGAGAAGGTCGGCGACATGACGGTAGCGCAATATGTGGTGCGGCTGGCGGTCGAAGCCGTCACCGTCGTCAACGCCACCGACTATGGCCGCGCCATCTATGACCTGGCGACGCGCCGCGCGCTGATCACCGTCGGCGAGGACATGGTCAACATCGCCTATGACGCGCCGGTCGACATGTCGCCTTCCGAGCAGATCGAGGACGCCGAGCGCCGCCTGTTCGAACTGGCCGAAACCGGACGCTACGATGGCGGCTTCGAGAGCTTCACCGACGCGGTCAAGACGGCCGTGGACATGGCCAATGCGGCCTATATGCGCGACGGACACCTGTCGGGCCTCGCCACCGGCATGCGCGATCTCGACCGCCGCATGGGCGGCCTGCAATCGTCGGATCTGATCGTGCTTGCCGGCCGCCCCGGCATGGGCAAGACGTCGCTCGCCACCAACATCGCCTTCAACGTCGCCGAGGCCTATGTGCCGGCGCAGCAGGCAGACGGATCGTTCAAGGCGGCCAATGGCGGCGTCGTCGGCTTCTTCTCGCTCGAAATGTCGTCCGAGCAGCTCGCAACCCGTATCATCTCCGAGCAGACGGAAATCTCGTCCTCAAAAATCCGCCGCGGCGAAATTACCGAAATGGATTTCGAAAAGCTGGTTGCCTGTTCGCAGACCATGCAGAAGATCCCGCTTTTCATCGACCAGACCGGCGGTATCTCGATTGCGCAGCTGTCCGCCCGCGCGCGTCGCCTGAAGCGCCAGCGCGGTCTCGACCTGATCGTCATCGACTATATCCAGCTGATGCAGGGCTCGAGCGCCAGGGCCTCGCAGAACCGCGTGCAGGAAATCACCGAGATCACGACGGGCCTGAAGGCGCTGGCCAAGGAGCTGGCCGTGCCGATCATCGCGCTGTCGCAGCTGTCGCGTCAGGTCGAAAGCCGCGACGACAAGCGCCCGCAACTCTCCGACTTGCGTGAATCCGGTTCGATCGAGCAGGACGCCGACGTCGTGATGTTCGTCTACCGCGAGGAGTATTACCTCAAGAACCGTGAGCCGAAGCTCGGCACGGAGGAATACGTCAAGTGGGAAAACGAGATGAACGAGATGCGCGGCAAGGCCGAGGTCATCGTCGCCAAGCAGCGCCACGGCCCGACGGGCTCGGTGACGCTCGCTTTCCACGGCGAATTCACCCGCTTCTCCGATCTGGCGGAAGAGCATCATATCGCGGAGAGGTTTGAGTAGCTTTTTGACCTACCGACCCGCTCCGTTCCAACTCGCGGCAGCCTGATGGCCAAATCGCGCGTCCAGTTCATCTGCCAGAACTGCGGATCGGTGCATCAGCGCTGGGCCGGCAAATGCGATGCCTGCGGCGAGTGGAACACGCTGGTCGAGGAAGGCACGGCCGGCGGCATCGGTTCGGGGCCGGCCAACACGCGCAACGCCCGCAAGGGCCGCGCGGTGGTGCTGACCACGCTCTCAGGCGATATCGAGGATGCGCCGCGCATCATATCGGGCATCGGCGAGCTCGACCGCGCCACCGGCGGCGGCTTCGTGCGCGGTTCCGCGCTTCTGGTCGGCGGCGATCCGGGCATCGGCAAGTCGACGCTGCTCACCCAGGCCGCCGCCGCGCTGGCATCAAAGGGTCACCGCATCGTCTATGTCTCGGGCGAAGAAGCCGTCGCGCAGATCAGGCTGCGCGCGCAACGCCTCGGCGTTGCCTCGGCGCCGGTCGAGCTCGCGGCGGAAACCAATGTCGAGGATATCCTCGCCACGATCGCCGACGGCAAGCGGCCGGATCTGGTTATTCTCGATTCGATCCAGACGCTGTGGACCGACCTTGCCGATTCGGCGCCGGGCACGGTCACCCAGGTGCGCGCCGCCGCCCAGGCGATGATCCGCTATGCGAAATCCACGGGGGCGGCGATCGTCCTGGTCGGCCATGTCACCAAGGAAGGCCAGATCGCCGGGCCGCGCGTGGTCGAGCACATGGTCGACGGCGTGCTCTATTTCGAGGGCGAGGGCGGCCACCACTACCGCATCCTGCGCACGGTGAAGAACCGTTTCGGACCGACCGACGAGATCGGCGTCTTCGAAATGTCGGACAAGGGGTTGCGCGAGGTCTCCAACCCATCGGAACTGTTCCTGGGCGAGCGGCATGCGAAATCGCCTGGCGCGGCCGTTTTCGCCGGCATGGAAGGCACGAGGCCGGTTCTGGTCGAGATCCAGGCGCTGGTGGCGCCCTCCTCCCTTGGCACGCCGCGCCGGGCGGTGGTCGGCTGGGACGGCGCGCGACTTTCGATGGTGCTGGCTGTGCTGGAGGCGCATTGCGGCGTTCGCTTCGGCACCCATGACGTCTACCTCAATGTCGCCGGCGGCTACCGCATCAGCGAGCCGGCGGCCGATCTCGCGGTCGCGGCCGCACTGGTTTCCTCGCTCACCGGCCTTGCCCTTCCCGCCGATTGCGTCTATTTCGGCGAAATCAGCCTTTCAGGCGCTGTGAGGCCGGTTGCGCATGCGCAACAGCGCCTCAAGGAAGCTGAAAAGCTGGGTTTTGGTAGCGCGGTTCTGCCCTTGGGCAGCGAGGAACTTGCCGGAGGGATCGGGGCCGGCGCTTTCCAGCCGACCGAGCTTGCCGACCTCGTGGCGCGCATAGCCGGCTCACGGCGCAGCCGCGTCGACGATGAAGAATAACGCGGCTCGTCGAGCCGTGAAAAAGAGATCGGAGTGGGGCGAAAGACATGCCGATTACGCTGCTTGACGGAATCCTGGTCGGCTTCACCCTGGTCTCGGCGATGCTCGCCATGGTTCGCGGCTTCTCGCGCGAGGTCCTGTCCGTCGTCTCGTGGGCGGCGGCGGCGGCGGCGGCTTTCTTCTTCTACAAGCCGGTCCTGCCTTACCTCAAGCCCTACATCGACAATGAGAAGATCGCCATGGCGGCCTCCGCCGGCGTCGTCTTCATCATCGCGCTGATCGTCGTCTCGGTCATCACCATGAAGCTTGCCGACTGGATCATCGATTCGCGGATCGGCGCGCTCGACCGCACGCTTGGCTTCCTCTACGGCGCCGCGCGCGGCATCCTGGTCGTCGCCGTCGCGCTGCTGTTCTTCAACTGGCTGGCTGGCGCCAAGGCACCGGCCTGGGTGACGGAGGCCAAGTCGCGGCCGCTGCTGGAGCAGATCGGCGCCAAGCTTGAAAGCCTGCTGCCCGAGGATCCGGAAAACGCCATCCTCAAGAAGCTCAATCCGAATCAGCCCGCCGCCGAGACGCCGGCCGCTCCGGACGCACCGGCGGCCGACGCCCCTGCCGGCGGCGACGACGCCAATGCGCCGGCTCCCGACGACAATGATGCCGGCCCGGCGGACAACACGGCCAAGCCAGCAGCGCCGGCAAACTGACGCACCTGGACTGACGATGGTGTGAACGACTGCACGGCGCGCGTTGCTTTCGGCGCGAACCCGCACTATATGGCGATTTTAGCGGAGCTTAAGATGGCAGACGCAGACGACGTGCTTTCCGCCGAGGCCGACGACCATTTCCATGACGAATGCGGGGTGTTCGGCATTTTCGGCCGACAGGACGCAGCGGCGATCGTCACGCTCGGACTGCATGCGCTGCAGCATCGCGGCCAGGAGGCGGCCGGCATCGTTTCCTATGATGGCAGCCAATTCCATGTTGAACGCCATGTCGGCCTGATCGGCGACACTTTCACCAAGCAGCGCGTCATCGACAGCCTGCAAGGCAACCGTGCGATCGGCCACACGCGCTACGCCACGACCGGCGGCGCCGGCATGCGCAACATCCAGCCCTTCTTCGCCGAGCTCGCCGATGGCGGCTTTGCCGTCGCGCATAACGGCAATCTCACCAACGCCATGACGGTGCAGCGCGCGCTGCAGAAGCAGGGCGCGATCTTCTCGTCCACATCCGACACCGAGACGCTTTTGCACCTGGTTGCGACCAGCAAGGAGCGCGACCTCAACTCGCGTTTCATCGACGCCGTTCGTCAGGTCGAAGGCGCCTTCTCGCTGGTGGCGATGACGGCCAAGAAGATGATCGGCTGCCGCGATCCGCTCGGTATCCGCCCGCTGGTGCTCGGCGATCTCGACGGTGCCTGGATCCTCGCCTCCGAAACCTGCGCGCTGGACATTATCGGCGCACGCTTCGTGCGCGACCTGAAGCCCGGCGAGATGGTCGTCGTCACCTCCAAGGGCATCGAGAGCCTGTTCCCGTTCGAGCCGCAGAAGACCCGCTTCTGCATCTTCGAATATGTCTATTTCGCCCGCCCGGATTCCTCGGTCGAGGGCCGCAACGTCTACGAAGTGCGCAAGCGCATCGGCGCCGAGCTGGCGCAGGAGAACCCGGTCGAGGCCGACATCGTCGTGCCGGTGCCGGATTCGGGTACGCCGGCGGCGATCGGCTTCAGCCAGGCGGCAGGCATTCCGTTCGAGCTCGGTATCATCCGCAACCACTATGTCGGCCGTACCTTCATCCAGCCGGGCGATTCGATCCGCCACATGGGCGTCAAGCTCAAGCACAATGCCAACCGCCGCATGATCGAGGGCAAGCGCGTGGTGCTGGTCGACGATTCGATCGTGCGCGGCACCACCAGCCAGAAGATCGTGCAGATGGTGCGCGACGCCGGCGCCAGGGAAGTGCATATGCGCATCGCCTCGCCGCCGACCAGCGCCTCCTGCTTCTATGGCGTCGACACGCCGGAGAAGTCGAAGCTTCTGGCGTCGCGCATGTCGGTGGAAGAGATGGCCGAATTCATCCGCGTCGATTCACTCGGCTTCCTCTCGATAAACGGGCTCTACCGTGCCGTCGGCGAGGCCAGCCGAAACGACGAACAGCCGCAGTTCTGCGACGCCTGCTTCACCGGCCAGTATCCGACCCGCTTGCTCGACTTCGAAGGCCACGACAATGTACGCACGCTGTCGCTGCTTGCGAACAGCGGGGCGTAGGCCAGACCTTACGGAATTCTCGCATGACCCTCGACCTTACCGGCCGCGTCGCGGTCGTCACCGGCGCCTCGCGCGGCATCGGCTATTTCATCGCCAGGGAATTGGCCGCCGCCGGCGCGCATGTGATCGCGGTTGCGCGCACCGTCGGTGGTCTCGAGGAACTCGACGACCAGATCAAGGCGGCCGGTGGCCAGGCGACGCTGGTGCCTCTCGATCTCGCCGACATGGCCGGTATCGACCGGCTGGGCGGCGCCATCCATGAGCGCTGGGGCAAGCTCGACATTCTCGTCGCCAATGCCGGCGTGCTCGGCGTCATCTCGCCGATCGGCCATGTCGAGGCCAAGACCTTCGAGAAGGTGATGACGATCAACGTCACCTCGACCTGGCGGCTGATCCGTTCGGTCGACCCGCTGCTCAGGCTTTCGGATGCCGGCCGAGCCATCATCCTGTCGTCCAACGCGGCGCATTCGGCGCGCGCCTTCTGGGCGCCCTACGCGGCATCGAAGGCGGCGGTCGAGACCATGATGCGCTCCTGGGCGCATGAGACGCAAAGCCTGCCGTTGCGGGTCAATGCCGCCGACCCCGGCGCCACCCGTACCGCCATGCGAGCCCAGGCCGTGCCCGGCGAGGATCCGGAGACGCTGCCGCACCCCTCGGAGATCGCCAAGCGCATCGTGCCGTTGGCCAGCCCCGAACTCAAAGAAACCGGGCTGATCTTCCAGGCCAAGCACAACCGCTTCGTCTCCTACCGGCAGCCTGAATGACCGCACCCCTTCGGCTTGAAGGATCCCAAAGGGATTAAAAGGGCCTCCGGCTACGTTCTCCTGACGTAGGACATTCGAAACCGGAGGACCGACATGCGCAGACTTCTTCTCATTGCCACCACCGCCTTTGTGGCCGCTCTCGGCACGACAGCAGGCGTGGCCGTCTCCCAAGATGCCAAGATGAGTTTCTTTGTCACCAGTGTCGGCTCCGGCAAGGGTGCCGATCTTGGCGGCTTGAAGGGCGCCGACGCGCATTGCGCTTCGCTGGCTGAAGCCGCCGGCGTCACCGGAAAGACCTGGCATGCCTATCTGTCGACCAGCGCCGAGGATGCACGCGACCGTATCGGCAAGGGGCCTTGGTTCAACGCCAAGGGCGAGAAAATCGCCGATGATGTCGCCTCCTTGCATGGCGACGCCAACGGCATCACCAAGCAGACAGCGCTGAACGAAAAGGGCGAAGTGGTCAACGGCCGCGGCGACACGCCGAACAGGCATGACATGCTGACCGGATCGAAACCCGACGGCACCAGGATTGCCGACCAGACCTGTGGCGACTGGACGATGAGCGGCGCCGAAGGGGCCGCCATGATGGGTCATCACGACCGCACCGGCCTTGACGATTCGGCGGCGGCGAAGTCGTGGAATTCCTCGCACGCCTCGCGTGGTGGCTGCAGCCAGGAGGCGTTGAAAGGCACCGGCGGCGACGGCCTGTTCTATTGTTTTGCGACCGACTGAGCGCCGCCCGCAACAACGTAACTGGTTTGGCGGCCCGCCGATCGATCACGCGGCTGTGATCTGAAGGAGAAAGGCTGCCCCGCGGTCATGCTTTCGTCATTTCCGAGGAGTTGTTAGGATCGGAACGACTCCCACAACAAGCGCCCCGCTGGGCAGAACAAGGAAATCCCCATGGCTACAACCGCAGCGTTGGTCTGGTATCTGGTAATCGCCGGCCCGCAGGGCGGCATGGTGGTGCTGCCCAGCACCTTCGACAAGCGTGAGCAGTGCACCGCCGCCATCACCGAGTATCAGAAGCAGCCGACACCAACCGGCTGGTCCGTGCAGTGCGTGCCGAGCGCCTCGCCCTTCACCGACGAGGGTGATGCCGAAGCGCCGGCTGCGCAGTAAATATCGGAAATCACAAGGCCCGCGGCCGCTGTCGCGGGCCTTGTGATTTCAGCGCCGGGCGCTCACCGTCAGCTCCGGTTTCTGGTTGATGGTCTGGAACACCACGCAGTAGCGCTCCGTCAGCTTCAGCAGCGAGTCGATGCGCTCCTGGGGTTCATCCGTGTCGAGACCGAAATTGAGCCGGATGGCACGAAAACCGACCGGCGCGTCCTTGGCGACACCCAGCGTGCCGCGAAAATCAAGATCGCCCTCGGCCTCCACCGTGGCGGCGCCGAGCTTGAACTCAAGCGCTGTCGCCACCGCCTTCAGCGTCACGCCGGCACAGGCCACCAAGGCCTCAAGCAGCATGTCGCCGGAACAGAGCTCGAGCCCTGAGCCGCCTGTCGCCGGATGCAGGCCGGCGATTGCCAGCGCCCTGCCCGTCTCCACCTTGCAGGCCACCGACTGGTCGTCGATCGACCCCTTCGCTCTCAATGTGATCAACGCCTGCGAGGCGTCGTCGCGATAGGCCTGTTTCAAGGGCGCCTGTTTGGCCTTCAGTTCGATTGCATCCATTTGCGTTGCCTCTTTCGCTTTGCGGCCAGCGAGTAGCATGGCTTTGTAAGATATAAGTGCCGATCGCGGCCCGGAAGCAAGACCGCCAGATCCTGCCCCAACGCAAGCCCAGGGCTGGCGCAGCGCTGTGCCAACTTTCGACCGTATAGCTTGGCAAGATGGGCCGACTCCCCGGCCATCATGTTGATCCACGAAATTTCTGTTGCTTCCTGTAACACTGGTCCGCGCCTATGGCCGATGTCGCCATTCTCGAAACACGCGAAAGGGTTCTCGCCGGAATCCTGCTGACCGGTGCCGCCTATCTCTTGTTTTCGACGCAGGACGCCTCGATCAAGCTGCTGGTGACCGGGATGACGGTCTGGCAGATCATGTTCTTCCGCAGCATCACCATTCTGAGCGCCTGTGCCGCGATCGGCGGGCGGCAGCTGTTTGCCGACACGCTACGCTCGCCGATCGTGCGGCCGATGCTGGTGCGCAGCGCCTTCACGCTGGCCGCCTGGCTTTGCTACTACAACGCTGCCCGCAGCCTGCAGCTTGCAGAACTGACCACCGTCTATTACGCGGCGCCGATCATCGTCACCGTGCTTTCGGTGTTCCTGCTCGGCGAAAAAGTGCCTGTTCTGCGCTGGCTGGCGGTCTTGATTGGTTTTGTCGGTGTCTTCGTCGCTTGCGATCCCACCCATCTCGGCCTGTCGGTTCCGGTGCTGCTGGTGCTGGCGGCGGCACTTTTGTGGGCCATCGCCATCGTGCTCCTGCGCAAGACCGCGCTTGCCGAGCGCTCGATGATCCAGCTCCTCCTCAATAATTTCTATTTCCTGGTGTTTTCTGCGGTACCGGCGCTGTTGTGGTGGCATACGCCCGATATGACCGAGTTGCTGCTTCTCGCCAGTGTCGGCGCGCTCGGTGGCCTGGCGCAATATCTTCTCTTCGAAGGCATGAAGCGCACGCCGGCATCGATCCTCGCGCCTCTCGAATACAGCTCGCTGCTGTGGGCGTTCGCGCTCGGCTTTGCGATCTGGGGCGACCTGCCGCGCCGCGAAGTGTTTCTCGGCGCCGCTCTGATCGTCGCCGCCGGGCTGCTGATCGTCGGCGGCGAACATTTCCGCAAGCGGCTGTGATGTTCGTCATTGGTGACAGTACGATGTCAGGACCGGAGGGCGTAGGCTATCGGCATGACTGATGCGACAGCTCCTGCTGATACGGTCGCAGAGCGGACATTGGGTATTATCCTGGTGTCGTGTTCGGCGGCTGTCTTTGCTCTGACGGGCGTGTTGACAAAATCGATCCATGCCGACCCGCTGACCATCATCTGCTGGCGCGGTTTTGTCGGCTCGATCCTGATCACGCTCTATGTGTTGTGGCGACGACGCCGATCCGGCGGGCGCGAGAGCCTGCGGCTTGGCTGGCGCGGCTGGCTGCTGGCGGTGGAAGGGGCGCTGGCGAGCATTGCCTTCATTTCGGCGTTCAAATTCACATACGTCGCCAATGTCGCGGTCATCTATGCCACCGCACCTTTCGTGACCGCGCTTCTGGCCTGGGTTCTGACGCGCGAACCTTTCCGGATGCAGACGATGGTCGCCGCCGCCGTCTCGCTTTGCGGAGTGGCGATCATGGTCTGGTCCGGTTTCGGCACCGGCCACCTCTTCGGCGATGGGCTGGCGCTGCTGATGACAATAGGCAGCGGTCTTTACATGATCATGGTGCGTGCCTTCCGCGACACGCCGGTGGTCTGGGCCGGTGCGGTATCGGCATTTCTGCTGTTCGTACTCGGCTGGTTTGTCACCGACCCGCTGGCGGTTTCATCCAGGGATGTCGCGCTGCTCGTCACTTTCGGTGCGTCCTTCGCGCTGTCGTCGATCCTCTGGACGGAGGGGGCGCGGCTTATCCCCGCGGCCGAATCCGGGCTGCTCGGCTCGGCCGAGGTGCCGTTCGCGATCCTGTTTGCCTTCCTGTTTCTTGGCGAGATCGCGCCAGAAGCCAGCATGATCGGCGGCGCCATCGTGCTGTGCGCGGTCTTCGCCCATGCCGGCCGGGACTGGCTGTCGGCCCGCTCCCAACGCTCGGCGTCAAATATTTCTTGAAAAAGTGACACAGTCACGGAACCATCATCGGACTCGGACATTATTGATGCGACGGGCCACCCCCCAAGTCCCCCCAAACCCCTCGGCCCGTCCTACTCCAAGCCGACCGTAAGGTCGGCTTTTTCTTTGCTAATAGGCCCGACCGTAAGGTCGGCTTTTTCTTTTCTACACTTTGTCGATGAGATTCGAGCCCTCTCGAATCAATCAAGCGATCCGGCCAGAGCCAGATTGTCGCCGAGCAGTGTCGCCAGATCGCCCGCGGGAGTATCGGCCCCGGCGCGCAACCGGATCGCGAATTCCGCCATCGGAACCTGCGGCAGGCCAAGCTCGCGCGGCGCCTCGACGATTCCGGAATGAGCAAAGCGCGCGGTGCGCAGCGTCAGTGCGACGCCGGCGTTAACGGCGGTGCGCAGCCCAGCCAGGCTGGCACTTCCAGCAGCGATCCGATAATTGCGGCCGGCGGCATCGAGCGCCGCCAGTGCGGCCTCGCGAAAACCGCAATGGGGATCGAGCAGCGCCAGCGGCAGTTCTTCTTGCCGCGAGGCCAGCCCCTTGTGTGAACACAGCCATATCATCGGCTCGCGCAGTACGCCGACCTCATCCGGTGCCGGCGTCTGGCGCATGACGATCGCAAGATCCAGGCTGCCGGACTGCAGGGCCTGCCCCAGTTCAGCGGAGCGGCCAACGCGCAACTCGATCCTGACGCGCGGATGGCTGGTGGCGAAGGCACGCAAAAGGTCCGGCAATCCGCTATCGGCGAAATCCTGTGTCGTGCCGATGGCGACACGCCCGGCGGCCCGCGCGCCCTTCATCGCCAACCACGCCTCGCGATGAACGGCAAGAATGCGCCTGGCATGACCGACGAGATCCTCGCCGGCCGGCGTCAGCCCACGACCCCGCCCCTGCGGCGCCAGAAGCGGCTCGCCGACGACCTCCTCAAGCCGCTGCATCTGCGCCGTCACCGCCGAGGGCGAGCGGCCGACACTCGACGCCGCCCGCGCAAGCAAGCCGCTGTCGACGAAAGCGAGGAAGGTTTTGAGCAGATCCGGGTCCAGCGCTTCCATAATTCGATAATATCGAATCTTTTATTGAAAACAATTCGATTTTTTTGATTCAAGGATGGTGACATGGTCTCTCCAACGGCGATCAGACGCCGCTCAAACCAGGAGAAGAAAATGCCCATCATCAACATCAGCCTCACCGGCAGACCAGACGCCGCTTTATCGGCCAGGGTTGCCGGGGAAATAACCGAGATCACCGCCAAGCAGTTGCGCAAGGATCCGACCATCACAGCTGTTGCCGTATCCTATATCGATCCGCAGCATTGGTTCGCCGGTGGCAAGTCGCTGGCCGAGCATGGCTCCAACACGTTCTGGCTGGATATCAAGGTTGTCGACGGCACCAACACCAAGCTCGAGCTGGAAGCCTATCTCAAGGCTCTCTTCGATGCGTTCGACCGTCTGCTGGGTGGTGTGCATGAGGAAAGCTATGCCTTCGTGCATGAAGTACCTGCCGCTGCCTATGGCTATGGCGGCAAGACCCAGGAGTTCCGATTCATCAGCGGGCGGTTGAAGGCGGCATGACGGTCTTGTCCTTCTCCCTTTGGAGGGAGAAGGACAGCCCCTCTTCCACATTGACCTCACGCCCACTTCCGCTACCCTCTGCCCCGAAGCGGCCGCGGAAGAGCCGCGATAACAAAACTTGTTGGGAGAGACGCGGCATGATCCTGACACTAGCGCTGCTTGCGGGTCTTGTTGCTGCCTGGCTGCTGATCGGCGTGGTGGAAAAATTCCGCCTCGGCCTGCGCTTCACCCAGGCGCTGCTCTATGTGCCGTTCAAGCTCGCCTACCGGATCAGCGACAACCGCATCAAGATCGCTCGCAAGGCGCAGGTGCCGGTCATCTACGTGATCTCGCACCAGTCGCGTTTCGAGCCGCCGCTGATGCTGTCGCTGCTGCCCGACGACACGCTGCATATACTCGACGAGGTCTCGGCACGCTCGCCCTGGCTCGAGCCTTGGCGCGAACTGGGCCGCACCATTGCCTTCAATGCTGAGCACGTCTTCGTCAGCCGCCGCCTGGTGCGCGTGCTGAAGGGCAAGGGCCGGCTCGCCGTCTATCTGCCGGATGCGGTCGAGCCTGACGTCAAGACGTTTCGCCTGTTTCGCGCCGTCACCCGCATCGCCATGCAGGCCGACGCCCGCATCGTCCCGATCTTCGTCGCCGGCGCACGCAGCCTGCCTGTGTCGCTGACGCCTGCGGACAAGGCGCCACGGCACTGGTTTCCGCAACTGTCGATCAGCGTTCTGGAGCCGATGACGATCGCCGAACTTGTGGCGCGCAACCCGGACCAGGCCTCGAACACCAATGCGCTGTTCGACCGCGTCGCCGAGGCCAGGCTTTTTGGCACCGACCTCGATCGCGGCCTGTTCCTGGCCATGCGCGATGCGGCGGCAAGAGTCGGCGCCTCGCATCCGATCATCGAGGATGTCATTTCGGGCGCGCTAAGCTATCGCAAGATGTTCATCGGCGCGCGCGTATTGGGCAGGCGCTTCGAGGCGGCGACGGCACCGGGCGAGGCAGTGGGGATAATGCTGCCCAACGCCAATGGCGTCGTGCTGTCGTTGGTCGGCCTTCTCTCGGGCGGACGAGTCGCGGCGATGATCAACTACACGGCCGGGCCGGCAAGCGTCACCGCCGCCGTGCGCACGGCCGTCATCCGCACCGTCATTTCGTCGCGCACCTTCGTCGACAAGGCCGATCTCGCCGATATCGTCGCCGCGGCCGAGAAGGGCGGCGCCAGGCTGCTGTGGCTGGAAGACCTGAGGGAAAGCGTCACCGCGCTGGACAAGCTCTCCGCCGCTCTGCTCTGGCGCCTGCCGCTGCAACGGCAGGATGCGGCCAAGCCCGGGGTGATCCTGTTCACCTCGGGCTCGGAAGGGACGCCGAAAGCGGTTGTTCTGTCGCAAAAGAACCTTCTCGCCAACGCCATGCAGGCCGAAGCGCGCATCACCATTTCGCCGGCCGACATCCTGCTCAACGTACTGCCGGTGTTCCACTCCTTCGGCCTGACGGGCGGCACCATATTGCCGCTGGTGACCGGGGTAAGACTGTTCCTCTACCCCTCGCCTCTCCACTACAAGATCATCCCCGAGATCGCGCGCAAGGTGAAACCGACGATCATGTTCGGCACGGATACATTCCTCGCCAACTATGCGCGCACCGCCAAGGACGGCGACTTCTCCAGCCTGCGCTTCGTCGTCGCCGGTGCCGAGGCGGTGAAGCCGGAAACCCGCCGCGTCTACCGCGAGCGCTTCCAGGCCGAAATCATCGAGGGCTTCGGGCTGACAGAGGCCGCACCGGTCGTTGCCGTCAACACCGCGATCCATGGCCGCGACGGTACGGTCGGGCGGCTGTTACCGGCCATGCGCATGAGGCTGGAGCCGGTCGAGGGTATAACCGACGCCGGCCAGTTGTGGCTCGACGGACCAAACCTCATGATGGGCTACATGACAGCGGACCGTCCCGGCGAGCTGCAGACTCTGACCGGCTGGCACGACACCGGCGATATCGTCGCCGTCGACCGCGAAGGCTTCATCAGCATTCGCGGCCGCGCCAAGCGTTTCGCCAAGATAGCCGGCGAGATGGTGTCGCTGGGCGCGGTCGAGATGCTGGTGCAGTCACTGTGGCCGGAAGAGCGCCACGCGGCGGTCGCTGTGCCGGACAAGAAGCGTGGTGAGCGCATCGTGCTGGTTACCACCGCCGACGATGCCAATCCCGAAGAACTGCGCCAGTTTGGCAAAAAGGCCGGGGCAGCCGAACTGATGGTGCCGAACGACATCGTCAAGGTGGAGGAAATTCCGGTGCTCGGTTCCGGCAAGACCGACTATGTGTCGACCAGGAAGCTGGCGATCGACAGGCTGGGATTGAGTGCTGCGGCGTAGCGTTGCCCGCTAGATCCTGTGGCCGCGGAACAAGTCGGCGATCGCCCGCAGGATTCACATCTTCCCTCCCCCAGAGACCTCTGAAAACGATCGCGCCACGGAATTGACAAAAATGGTGAGTGATTATTCACTCACCATTTTTAATTGATGCTCCCAACCCGGGAAGGAGAGCTGTATGGCGAAAATCCTTGTCACCGGAGGGACCGGTCACCTCGGTCGCGATCTCGTGCCGGCGTTGTCCAATGGCGGGCATACAGTCAGATTGCTCGCCAGGAAGCCGACGAACGATCCTTCCCTTGAGTGGGCGCCGGGCGATCTGGCAACCGGCGAAGGCATCGACAGCGCTCTTGATGGTGTCGACACCGTGATCCATGCCGCCACCCTTTCGCCCATCGCCAAGCGCGGCATGAGGCCGGTCGACTTGTGGTTCAGCCCGACAAGCGTCGATGTCGAGGGCACCCGGCTCCTGCTTGCAGCATCGCTGCGCGCCAATGTCGGCCACTTCATCTTCATGTCGATCGTTGGCCTGGAATTCAGCGGCCTGCCCTATGCCAAGGCGAAATTGGCTGGCGAACGGCTGGTGCGGGATTCCTCGCTTCCCTGGTCAATCATTCGCGCGACGCCATTCTATTATCTTTTGGAACAGATGCTCGGTGGGCTGAAATGGCTGCCTATCTGGCCGTTGCCGAATTCGCTCTCAAATCCCGTCGATACGCGTGACGTGGCCCGCTATCTGGTGGAGGCGGTGACTGACGGGAAGCGCGGGGTTCGCCCCGAGATCGGCGGGCCCGATATGATGCCCTTCTCAAGTTTCGCTCGGCAATACCGCGATGCCCTCGGGCTCCGGCGCCTCATCCTGCCAACGCCGGTCAGCCGCAGGACGAGCTTCAAAATGGGTTTGGTCGAAACCAGCGAGCGGTTCGGGGAAAGGACCTGGAGGTCGTGGCTTTGCGAACAACACAGGCACGCGGGAGTCGATCCGCATTGCAATACCGCAGGCTAGAGCCATTTGCGATTTTACGCTCAGTGTTACTCTCCCTTGAGAGTCCTCCACCGCAGCCACGGAGCCGGCATCCGCCATGAAACCGCCATCGACCGGACGGGAACGCATTCTGCGTGAAGCCATCCGCCTGTTTGCCGAGCGCGGCTACGATCGGACCAGCGTTCCCGATATTCAGGAGGCGGCAGGCCTGTCGCGCGGTTCCGGCGCGCTCTACAAGCACTTCCCTTCAAAGGAGGACCTGCTCGCCACCGCGATCGAGCAGTTTGTCGGCACCGCACGGGAAGGCCGTGCCGAACTTGGCGAGACGACGCTTTCCATCGACGAAAGTTCGCGGCGGCTTGTGGAGAGCATGCTTGAAAAGCTCGGCGCCAACCGCAATATGCTCCGGATTCTTTGGCGCGACCTGGAGCATTTTCCTGAACTGAAGGCGTCCGCGCGTGGCGAAATCATGCAAAGCACCTACCTTGCCGTCGCCGCATGGCTGCGGGAGCGCCAGGACCAGGGCGAACTGCGCCCGCATGACAGCGAGGCTGTCGCCGCTGTCATCGTCGGCAGCGTCGCCATGTTCCGCGTCTTCGAGGTGATTTGGGGCGAGCGTTCGATCGACATCAGCGATGAACGCTTTGCTTCGGCGTGGGCCGACCTGTTGCTTTGCGGCTTGCGCCTTTAGCGCCTATCCTATGTCCGAAGGCGGTACCTTCTCGCCCTCGAGCTTGGCGCGCTTGGAGTAGGCGCGCACGGAGAAGGGCAGGAAGGTCAGATAGCCCGCGACCGACGCCGTCAGCGTGTACCAGGGATAGGTCATCAGCAGGAGGACGTAGAGCACGACGGCCAGGATGACCGGCAGCACCCTGTCGCCCGGGATCTTGATGCTCTTGCCGGAATAGACCGGCAGCCGGCTGACCAACAGGAAGGCGACCAGGATGGTGAAGCCGGTGGCGACGAAGGCGGCCGGACGGCTGGGCTCCACCCCGAGCCGAAGAAAATAGAGATAGAGCGGCAGCATCACCAGCACCGCGCCCGCCGGTGCCGGCACACCGACAAAATATTCGGACTGCCACAAGGGGCGTTCTGCCTTGTCATCGTCGAGCACGTTGAAGCGGGCGAGCCTCAGCCCACAGGCAATGGCGAACAGGAGAGCAGCGATCCAGCCCGGCGAGCCGGCGCGGTCGAGCAGGAAGGCGTAGAGCACCAAGGCCGGGGCAACACCGAAATTGACGATGTCGGCCAGCGAATCCATCTGTGCGCCGAATTTGGAGGTCGCCTTGAGCATGCGAGCCAGGCGGCCATCGATGCCGTCGAGAAAGGCCGCCAGAAGCACCATCACCACCGCCGGTTCGAAGCGGCCCTCAAAGCCGAAGCGGATGCCGGACAGGCCGGCGCAGATGGCAAGCACGGTGACGAGGTTGGGCAGCACCATTCGCATCGGGATCTCGCGGATGCGCGGACCGCCGCTGGCATGTGCCTCGAACTTTTTGAACGGCGCGCCCAAGGCTCAGGAAATCCGTACAAGGGGAGTGCCGACGACACCGCCGAATTCGGCAAGCACTGTTTCACCGCCGACCGCCGTCTGGCCAACGGCAACACGAGGCGTCGCGGTCAAGGGCAGGAAGACGTCGACGCGCGAACCGAAGCGGATCAGGCCGAACCGCTCGCCGGTGCCGATCGAGCCGCCGGCCTCGGCCCAGCAGACGATGCGGCGCGCCACCAGGCCGGCGATCTGGACGGCGGCCACCGTGCCGTTGGGGCTCTCGATGACCAGGCCGTTGCGCTCGTTCTCGGTGCTGGCCTTGTCGAGCTCGGCGTTGAGGAATTTTCCGGGCCGATGCTCGATCTTGGCGATGCGGCCGCGCACGGGCGAACGGTTCACATGGCAGGAAAAGACGTTCATGAATACCGAGATGCGGGTCATCTCGACATTGCCGAGGCCGAGTTCACGCGGCGGCAGGGCCGGACCAACCGCCGAAATGATGCCATCGGCTGGGCTCACCACCAGACGGTCGTCCACCGGGGTGACGCGCTCGGGATCGCGGAAGAAATAGACGCACCAGGCGGTCAGGATCAAGCCGATCCAGAACAGGATCGAGGAGAAATAGCCCAGGAAGAGCGTCGCCGCGCCAAACGCGGCGATGAAGGGATAGCCTTCGCGATGGATCGGTACGAACGCGTTCTTGACCGTGTCGACAAGGCTCATGGGATGGGGGCGGTCCCTGTTTCAGGTTTGGCCTCAATAGCCGAAACACCCCCTGCCCGCAACGCGACAATCCGAGGCGCGGCTTTTCATGAGATAGGCTCCCGCCCCGGGCGGAGTCTTCGCCGCTGGCACGGACGGCGGTTGGAGCCGCCCTCACGCAGCGCAATGGCCGTGCCTATGGAGCATTTGTCCTGCGCGAAAAGCAGTGCCCCACTGTCGGCCAAACGCCCTCTCGCCCGTCCTTGGTGAGAAGCGCCTCATCGCACCCGCGAGGGTCGATGACGCGTGCAACGGAGGCTCCCGATCATGCAGACATCATCCGGCACCAAAGCTCGTCTCATCACGGAAGGCCTCGCCTTCGGCGAGTCGCCGCGTTGGCATGAGGGGCGGCTGTGGGTCTGCAACTGGGGCACCGGCGAGATCATGGCGGTTGATGCCGATAGTAACCGCGAGATCATGCTCACGGTGCCCGCCGTCCTGCCCTACTCCATCGACTGGTTACCGGATGGACGCCTGCTCGTTGTCTCAGGCCGCGAAGGTTTGCTGTTGCGGCAGGAGGCCGATGGCAGGCTCGTCACCCATGCCGATCTGCGCGGCTTGTCGAAAAATCCGTGGAACGAGATTGTCGTCGATGGGCGCGGCAATGCCTATGTCAACGGCGGCGGGCCAGCGCCGGCGCCCCGTGAGCATTTCGGCCCGGGCACCATCGCGCTGATCACGCCGGACGGCGCGACCCGGCAAGTCGCAGACAATATCGCCTTTGCCAACGGCATGGCGGTGACACCGGACAACAGGACACTGATCCTTGCCGAATCCCATGGCAACCGGCTGACCGCTTTCGACATCGCCGCCGACGGCATCCTGTCCAACCGGCGCGTCTGGGCCGATCTCGACGGCTATCCGGACGGCATCTGCCTCGATGCCGAAGGCGCTGTCTGGTACGCGGATGTTCCCAACAAACACTGCGTGCGGGTGCGCGAGGGCGGCGAGGTGTTGCAGACCGTCACCACCGATCGCGGCTGTTTTGCCTGCATGCTGGGCGGTGCGGATAGGCAAACGCTGTTCATCGTCGCCGCACAATGGCGCGGCTTCGAGCACATGGTCAGCGACGCCCGCACCGGCCAGGTGCTCGGCGTCGAGGCGCCGGCACCCGGTGTCGGCTGGCCAGGTTAAAGCACGTCGCGTCGACGCGCCTTAACCTTCTTTGTTTGCGTATGTCGTTGCCCGAAAACCGCTACACACTTTCGGGGGACATGCGTTAAGCCTCTGGAATCCGCTGATAGTTGGCGATGTCGGCGCGCACCCCAAGTCTGGCGATCGTTTCCTGCGGATTGAACGCGACGCGCTCATGCGCGGCCTTGACGATCGGCACGACCTTGTCGACAGCCGCCTGGCTTTCCCATTCGACGATCGTCACCAAGTTGAATTCGCCCGGCCCCGAAAATTGCTCGAGCAGAAAATCCTGCACGAAGCCCTGCTGCTGGCGCAACAATTCGTGCGTCGTCCTGACCTTGACGAGGATCTCCTCACGGGCCGCGGCCGGCACGACGAACTTGTCCACCCTGAACACGCTGCCGCCGTTAACAGTCTGATTTATGTCGTTCATTTCGATTGTTCCGTTCCTGGATGATGGTGTTTGCGGGCTCCAGGATCGGCGTACGATCTCAACTTAAGTTGAGGTCAAGCACAAAATCAATTTACCTCCGACGTGCGCCGGCGAACGATGACTCCAAGCTCGTCGCCCTCGCGGGCGAGGCGCAGGCGCTCCTCGGCCTCCGTCGCCTCGCGTTGGCGGTCCCACATCGAGGCGTAGAGGCCGTGCTTGCGCATCAGTTCGACATGGGTGCCGCGCTCGGCGATCTGGCCGTCCTTGAGCACGATGATCTCGTCGGCGGAAATCACCGTCGACAGACGGTGGGCAATGACAATGGTGGTGCGGCCCTTGCTGACGAGGTCGAGCGCGGCCTGGATTTCCTGTTCAGTGTGGCTGTCCAGTGCCGAGGTCGCTTCGTCGAGCATCAGGATCGGCGGCGCCTTCAGGATGGTGCGGGCGATCGCGACGCGCTGTTTCTCGCCGCCTGATAGTTTCAGCCCGCGCTCGCCGACCATCGACTTGTAGCCTTCGGGCAGCTTTTCGATGAACGGTCCGATCTGGGCGAGTTCAGCCGCCTTGCGCACCTCCTCCTCGCTCGCGCCGACGCGGCCGTAGCGGATGTTGTAGGCGATGGTGTCGTTGAACAGCACCGTATCCTGCGGCACCATGCCGAGCACCGCGCGCAGGCTATCCTGGGTAACGTCCCTGACGTCCTGACCGTCGATCAGCACCTGGCCGCCCTGCACGTCATAGAAGCGGAACAGCAGGCGCGAAATGGTCGACTTTCCAGCGCCCGACGGCCCGACAATGGCGACAGTCTTGCCGGCCGGCACCTCGAAGGAGACGCCTTTCAGGATCTTGCGGTTGGGGTCGTAGGAAAAATGCACGTCGCGGAACTCGACCTTGCCGGCGTCGACGGCGAGCGGCTTGGCGTCGGGCTTGTCGACGATCTCCTGCGGGACGTCGAGCAGATCGAACATGTGCTCGATATCGGTCAGACCTTGCCGGATTTCGCGGTAGATGAAGCCGATGAAATTGAGCGGCACGGAAAGCTGCACCAGCATGGCGTTGATGAAGACGAAATCGCCGACGGTCTGCGTGTGGGCCTGCACCTCCAGTGCCGACATGCACATGACGACCACCGTGCCAATGCCGAAGATGACACCCTGGCCGAAATTCAGCCAGCCGAGCGAGGTCCAGGTCTTGGTGGCGGCGACCTCGTAGCGGGCCATCGAGCGGTCGAAGCGCTCGGCTTCCATGCGCTCATTGGTGAAGTATTTGACCGTCTCGAAATTGAGCAGCGAGTCGATCGCCTTGGTGTTGGCGTCGGTGTCACTGTCGTTCATGTCGCGGCGGATCGAGATGCGCCAGTCGCTGGCCTTGACCGTGAACCAGACGTAGAGCCAGACGGTGACTGCCACCACAGCCACGTATTTCCAGCCATAGGTGAAACCGAATATGCCGGCGGTCAGCGCGAATTCAAGGATGGTCGGCGCGGTGTTGAGCATGATGAAGCGCACGATCGTTTCGATGCCCTTGGTGCCGCGTTCGATGATGCGCGACAGGCCGCCAGTGCGGCGCTCCAGGTGGAAGCGCAGGGACAGCTGGTGCATGTGGACGAAGGTGCGGAAAGCAAGCTGGCGCACCGCGTGCTGGCCGACCCGTGCAAACAGCGCATCACGCAGCTGGTTGAAGCCGAGTTGGACGAGCCGCAGGACATTATAGGCAATGACCAGCATCACCGGGGCAAGCAGGAAGGACGGCAATGGCGGCGGCGTTCTGGACCCACCAGCCAGCGCATCGGTCGCCCATTTGAAGAAATAGGGACCGGCGACCAGTGTCACCTTGGCAACGACCAGCAGCAGCGTCGCCCAGGTGACGCGCGCCCTGAGATCGGCGCGGTCGGCCGGCCACATATAGGGCCAGAGATTGCGCAATGTCGTCAGGGTGGAAGTTTCGGCGGAGACGGTTTTTTCGGCCACTTTTCTTGCCTTTTGGGTGGGAGGGTCAGCGGCCGGAGCAGCAGGAATTGACGAGTGCGCTCAGCGATGCCGATGTTTCGGCGAGCGCCGCGCGATCGACGGCATAGCGGGAACGCTGGCGGTCGGGCTCGAAGCGGACAAGGCCGGCCTCGACCAGTATCTTCAGATGCTGCGAGACCGTCGACTGCGCCAGATCGAAACGATCGACGACCTCGCGGCAGCAGCACGAATTGCTGGCCGAGAGGTGCTTCAGTATCTCGATACGCGCGGGATGCGACAGCGCCGCGAATCGCGCCGCGACAGCGCGACTGTCGCGGATGCGGTCGGGTGGCACGCTGCCGGCGCGGTCTGGTTCAAGGGTGGATTCTGTCATCGTTCATCGGCGATAGACGATGGACGTCACCGCCGCAAGCTGCTCTTCCGGGCAGATCGTATCGCGCTAATGCCCCGAGATGGATTTCTCGATCCCTGGAATGGCGGCAATCTGTTCAGCCAGGAACTCGACCAGCAAGCGGATCCTTGCGACGCCCGCGCGCTCCGGGACAATCAACATGTTCAATGGGACGGACGGCAGCGAATAATCCGTCAGGATCGTCTCGAGGAGGCCCGCCGCCAGAAGATCGTCCACAAGCCATCAATGCGCCGGCGCGATGCCTCGACCAGCGACCATGGCCTGCCGCGCGGCAAGCCCGTGATCGATCCGCAGTCGCCCCGCAAAAGGCACGGTGTGGCGTTCGCCGCCCGCGCCCTGCAACGCAAGCGTTTCGCTGCCGGTCACGTTCGACATCCGGATGCCCTCATGCCGAGACAGATCCGAAGGAACGGCCGGTCGTCCCCGCGCCGCCAGGTAATCCGGAGATGCCACGAGCAGACGCCGCGACTGGCCGAGGGCCCGCAGCTTCAAAGAACTGTCCGTGAGCGGCCCCAGCCGAAGCGCGATGTCGACGCCCTCGCGGACGAGATCCACTCGCTCGTCCGTGAGGCTGAGATCAACTCCGATGTCGGGATGACGGTCCTGAAAAGCGAAGATCAGCCGGCTGACGTGCAGGACACCGAAAGCCGCCGTACAGCTTATCCGGATCGTGCCGGCGGGCGCGCCACGCGTGCCTCGGGCCTCATCGCTGGCCTGTTCGACAAGACGCAGGATCTGAACGCTGTTGGCATAATAGCGGCTGCCTTCGGCGGTCATCGTGACACGCCGGGTCGTCCTACTGAGCAAAGGCACGCCGACAGCTTCCTCGAGCTCCCGCACATGCCGCGTGATGGTTGACTGGCCGACACCAAATTCGCGCGCGACCGCCGACAGGCTGCCACGCTCGGCCACGCGAATGAAGGTGCGCATGCGCTCGAATGTAATGTCCGACCTATCCATTATTCGGCATAATTTTATGCATTACATGCATATAGTGGATTGAACGGCCATTGGCTACCTTCCCGTCAGTTTCCTCAATATTGGATCTGACCCATGAAAGCGCTGCTTGTCTTCGCTCATCCTGAATCCCGCTCGCTGAGCGGCGCCCTTCGCGACGTCGCCGTCAAGGAACTCGAGGCTCAAGGGCATGAGGTGCGCGTGTCGGACCTGTACGCCGATGGCTGGAAGTCCGAAGTCGACCGCGCCGACTTCCCATCACTGGAACCCGATGCGCGGCTCATCCCGGTCGCGGCTTCCAAGAAGGGTTTCGAGGCCAACACGCTTACCGCGGATGTAAAGGCCGAGATCGAGAAGCTCCTGTGGGCCGACACCTTGATCCTGCAGTTCCCGCTTTGGTGGTTCGCCATGCCGGCGATCCTCAAGGGCTGGGTCGACCGTGTGTTCGCCTACGGATTCGCCTACGGCGTCGGTGAGCATAGCGATCGGCGCTGGGGCGATCGTTACGGCGAGGGTACCCTTGTCGGAAAACGCGCGATGTTGATCGTGACCGCCGGAGGCTGGGAGGAGCACTATACGCCGCGCGGGATCAACGGCCCCATCGATGACCTGCTGTTCCCGATCAATCACGGGATCCTTTACTACCCTGGATACGACGTTCTTCCGCCATTCGTGGTCTACAAGGTCGATCGTCTCGAAGAGGCGGGCTTCGAACCCGTGGCCGAACGCCTGCGTGACAGGATGCGGACACTGGCGACGATACCGCCCATCCCTTACCGTCGGCAAAATGGCGGAGATTATCTCATCCCGAGCATGAATCTCCGCCCTGATCTGGGCGATCCGGGAGCAACCGGTTTTGCGCTTCACTCCAACCGCGTGGGCAATGCCAGTTGATCGATGTGGGCTTCTACTGCGTCTTTGGCGGAGCCGTGGTCGCTTGCTCGCCCATCGCCTTGAGGTCGGCGGCTTCGCCTTCCTTGGACTTTCCCGGGACCTTGAACACCTGTCCGGGCCAGATGCGGTCAGGATTCCTGATCTGGTCCTGGTTGGCGAGGTAGATGGTGGAATAGCGCACGCCGTGGCCATAGACGCGTCGTGAAATCCGCCACAGCGTATCGTGGCGGCGGATGACGACGGCGCCGTCGGCATGTTCGAGCTTGGGCGATACGACCTCCGGCACGTCGCTTGGCGGCGTGGCTTCCGCCACGACGGCCGGAGCCTCGGTGGCGGGCGCAACTGGAGCCGGAGCGGCAGGAGTTTCCGCGGCGGCCGGCGCGGCCGGCTTGCTCTCGGCTGGCTTGGTTCCGGCGGGCGCCACGGCGGCGACCGTTTCGCCCGGCTCGCGCTCGAACGGTACGGCGGCGCGAGCCACAACCTTCACGCCATCGGCATCGAGGCCGTCGACATGAATGGTGTAGCTGCCGACTGGAATGTCGCGCGTTGCCTCGACGAGGAAATGACCATCCGGCGATGTCTGCGCGTCACCGAGCAGGATGTCGTTGGCATAGGCGCGCACCTTGCGGCCCGGATCGGCGAGGCCGGCGACAAAGATCTTGTTGCCGTCTATCTCCACCGCCTCGACGACGATCTTGGGTTCGCCCACCGCCGCGGCGGGCGGTGTTGCCTCCGCGACGGCTGGTGCGGGTGCGGCTGGTGGCGGAGCAGCGGGAGCGGCTGCCTGATCTCCAGCAGGCGCGGCTGGTTTGGTCTCGGGTGCCGGAACTGTCAGCAGTTCGGCCGGCTTGCCCGGCTCCTCGACCATGGCCAGCACCTGACCGGCCGCGTTGGCCGGAACAGAGACCACGGCGGTCTGCGCCGAGGCAGTCACAACCGTGCCGACCGTCGAATGCAGTGCAATCGTATAGTCGCCGGGCTTCAGCGGATCGTCGAGCACGATGACAAAGGCGCCATCCGGACCCGCCAAGGTCGAGCCAATCACGCTCGTGCCGTTCAGGATCTCGACCTTTGAATTTGGTGCCGCATTGCCGGCAACGACGATCGAACCATCGCTCTCGACGCGCACGACATCGAAAGTCGGCGTGATCGGGCCGGCCGCTGCCGGCGCAACGGGCGCCGCCGCATTGGCAGCGGGCGCGGCTGGGGGCGTGGCCTCCGTTGCAGGCGCGGCTGGAGCCGCTGTCTGTGGCGCCGCGGCGGGAGCGGCCGGCACCGCCGGCGCGGGCAGTCGTCCTTCCGTGCCGGGATCAGCCGGTTTCGGCGCCTCGGGAGGCGTGAGGGCCGCGACCTGCGCCGGGGCGGCTGGATGAAGATACGGGTCGAGTGCGCCCGATACATAGGCGGTTCCCGCGGCCGCGACGGTCCCACCCGCCGCGAACAGGAACGCCTTCAATGGATTAATTGCCATATTTCCCTACCCCTTAGCCACCTAATGCCGGTCTAGCGTGTTTTCCCAATGTCGACAAGAAAAACGGGCCGGCAAGAAAAAGCCCGGGCTTGTCAACCCTTGGGGCTTGACCGCGCTTTCAGACCCAATCACCAATCATCCGTATGAATACGATTCGATCCGTCTGCGTCTATTGCGGCTCGTCTCCGGGCCGCGATGAAGTCTATGCGAAGGCCGGACACCTGCTTGGGCGTT
Source organism: Mesorhizobium sp. GW821-FHT07A06 (assembly GCF_059419085.1). Taxonomy (NCBI): domain Bacteria; kingdom Pseudomonadati; phylum Pseudomonadota; class Alphaproteobacteria; order Hyphomicrobiales; family Phyllobacteriaceae; genus Mesorhizobium; species Mesorhizobium sp. GW821-FHT07A06. Next base: position 399,139 of record NZ_JBWKRC010000001.1, on the reverse strand, counting down.
CAATTGCCAGAGCGGGCCTGCGGCTGATCTATGGCGGCGGCACCAAAGGCATTATGGGCGCCGTCGCCGACGGCGCGCTCAAGGCCGGCGGCAAGGTCACGGGCATTATTCCCCGCTTCCTGATCAACAGGGAAGCAACCGAAACCGCACTTGACCGGCTCGACGAATTGCTGATCACCGACAACATGCACGAGCGCAAACACAAGATGTTCGAGAAATCCGACGCCTTTGTGGCGCTGCCTGGCGGCATCGGCACAGTCGAGGAGATCGTCGAGATCATGACCTGGGCGCAACTCGGCCATCACCGCAAGCCGATCGTCTTCGGCAATGTCAACGGTTTCTGGAACCCGATGACGGCGTTGCTTGATCACATGGCGGCGGAAGGCTTTATTCACACCGCACAACGGGTCAAGCCGCTGGTCGTCGACGATCCCGAGGCCATCGTCGCAGCCATCATGGTGGCAGGCTCCTCCGTCGACGCCCCGACCGAGGGCGTGCAGTCGGTGATAGACAAGATGTAAGGGAGTAAGGCAGTAGGGAAGACGGCACCTACCGCCCTACCGCCCTACCGCCCTACCGCCCTACCGCCCTACCGCCCTACTGCCCGCCGCAAATCTCCAATCACCGCACGCTCATCCTGCCGCCGCCAGGCGAGATGGATGGCCACGCTGCGCTTGAACCAGGGAAGGTCGCGGAAAACGATCCCCGGCGGCGCGACGCTTCGCAGGCTCTCCTGCACCGTCGCCAGGCCCAGTCCGGCGCTGACTAGGCCGAGCGAGGTCAAGGGATCGGCCGTCTCGTAAGCGATGTCGGGCACGAAGCCAGCTTCGATGCAGGCGGCCAGGAACTGGCCGCGGTTGGTATCGGCGGGCTGGCGCACCACGGTGATCCAGGTGTGTCCATCGAGATGATGCGGGCGGATGTCGGCCACAGCCGTGAGCGCATCGCCCTCGGGTATCGCCAGCACCAACGGCTCGCGGCGGACCAGCATCGCGGCAATTTCGGGATAGTCGGCCGACGGCGGGGAATAAACCAGGCCGAGATCGAGCGTGCGCTGGCGCAGCCCCTCCAACTGCGCGGCAGAGCGCAGGCTCATCAAACTGAGATGTAATTGCGGCCGCTCTCGTCGAAATTGCCTGAGCATGCCGGCGACCAGCCCGGCATGCACCGCGCCCTCGACATAGCCGATGGCAAGGCGGCCGGTCGCGCCGGTCGCGAGGTCACGGCCGAACATCTCCAGCCTCTTCGCGCCGGCGAGAAGCGCCTTGGCCTCGGCGAGAAAGGCGCGACCTTCAGCATTGAGATGGATCCGCTGCTTTGCCCTTTCGAACAGAGCAAAGCCCAGTTGCTCCTCGAGCTGCATGATCTGCCGGCTGAGTGGCGATTGCGAGATATGCAGCAGTTCGGCGGCGCGGCCGACATTGCCGGTCTCGGCAACGGTGACGAAATACCGGATCTGGCGCAGGTCGAACACTTTTTCTCCAAAATACCTAGTCTCATCAGGTCTCAACTTTAGCCTAATCAGTCTTGGACAGTCTGACCAGCCAGAGGCGATGGTCGGCCATCCCACCAAAGGAGACCGAAATGCAGTTCTTTACCCTTCTCACCCGTAACACCCCAAAGTTCAGCGACGCCGACTTTGCGCCGCTTCTGCCGAGCGAGGCCGAGCAAAGGCGCACGCTCTACGCCGAAGGCGCGGTGCGCCAGGTCTGGAACCGGGGCGACATTCCCGGCAGCGGCATGATGTTCGAGGCATCCGACGATGCCGAAGTGCGCGGCCATCTCGCTACCTTGCCGCTGATTAAGGCCGGCATGATGGAGATCGCCGCGATCGTGCCGCTCAATCCCTATCCGGGATTTGGGCCGAAGCGGTGAATCGCATCGGACGGCGCTCTCCGACAGCCACCGGTCGAGCGGCAATTTAGCGTTCCGGGACGCTCCGGCGATTTCCATTTGCGGCGAGTCTCCTGATTGGTTATCGGGAAGATGGGCAAAGGGGAGTTGACGGTGGCGCACAGAAGAGGCGGCGATGCGGAGCGCGCTCCACGCGCTTCCGTCGTCATGACCGTCTATACGGACCAGCGCTTTCTCGATGCCGCGGTCAACAGCATCCTGACCCAGGAATTCGACGATCTCGAACTCATTATCGTCGATGACGGGACCGGCCAGGACGCGGTCTTCCAGGAGCTGGCACGTCGCGATCCGCGCATCCGGCTGATCATCAATCCAACCAATCTCGGTACCGCCGCCGCCGCCAACCGCGGCATCGAGGCCGCCCGAGGCGAAATCATCCTCCGCCTCGACGCGGATGATGTCGCCGAGCCGACGCATGTCGGACGACTGGTCGCGGCGCTGGACGAGGACAGCGAGCTTGGCCTCGTTGGACACGCGGTGACGCTGATCGACGAAGCTGACCGCGTCGTGGGTGCGCAACGCATGCCCGAGACGGATCTGGAGATTCGCTGGACGATCCTGTTCCACAATCCCTTCTACCATTCGACGATCGCCTACCGCCGGGGTTGCTTCGAGGCCGCCGGACGCTACAGGATCGATGAACTGGTTTCGCAGGACCATTATCTGTGGTTCGACATGCTGCCTTTGTGCCGGGCGCGAAATCTTGCCGAACCGCTGACGCGCTACCGGCTGAACGCACTCGGGCTGACCGCGACAAATGCAGCGAATGCCCGCAATCGCACGCATCCGATCCGCCAGGCATCATGGGCTCGCCTTGGCTTGACCTATGACCTCTATGACGACGCTTTCGCCCAGGATCTCACCCGGTTCATCCGCGGGCAAGTGATCGCCGTCGACCGACGCGCCGCCACCTACAGCAAGTTGCTTGGCGTACTCAAGGCCTTCCTTGCAGCGTCGCGGCCCTTCAGGCGCACGGAGGATGCGGTTGCTGCAAGGCAGCTGACCCATGGCATCATCGCGCGCATGCTCGCCAACCCGCCGCCGGGCCTCACGGGGAAGCTGCGCGTCTGCCATCTGTGCTGGCCGCTCGACTGGCGCGCCGCAACGGGTGCGGCGACAAAACGGCTGGCGATCAGGCTCAAGGCGTGGCTGCCCAAAACAGGCGGATGACTGGACCGCTTCTGGAAACCGAAAGTGCCATCTCCGCCGTAAAGAGTGAAAATTATGGACCCTGACTATTCTGCGTGGTTTGCCGGCAAGAGCCTTTCGACCGACTGGACTTCGGGCTTCTTTCCCCTATGGGCCACACTGCTCCGGTCGCGCCGCGACGAGCCCCTCGATGTCTTGGAGATCGGCTCCTGGGAGGGCCGTTCCGCGCTCTTCTTTCTCAACTATTTCGGCAAGTGCCGGCTCACATGCATCGATACATTCGGTGGCAGTCCTGAACACACCCAGCGGCGGAAGTGGAGCGACCAGCTTGCGCATGTCGAGCAACGCTTCGACAAGAATCTCGCCGCGTTCGGCGAACGGATCGAGACGATCAAAAGCCCCTCGTCCCAGGCATTGGCCCGCCTGATCACCGACGAGCGGCGTTTCGACCTCGTCTATGTTGATGGCAGCCATCACAGTGCCGACGTCCAGTCGGATGCGGTGCTATGCTGGCCGATGGTAGAGGATGGCGGGATCGTCATTTTCGACGATTACGAATGGACGTTCTTTGCCAGCAAGGTCGAGCGTCCAAAACTCGGGATCGACAGTTTCCTGTCGGTGCATGCCGGCCAATACCGCGAGTTGTACCGGGGAGAACAAATCATCATCCAGAAGATCGGCGTCGGCGGGAACGAGCGCCCGGCAGTTTCCACTCGGCCATCTCCTTTACCGCGCGAAGAACCCGTCGACAGACCCCAAGCCGAAAACGACGTCGAGTTCGTGCTGATTGCCGAAGCTGGCATTCTCGAGGCCCAGGCCCTGCTGCTATGCGAAAGCATAAGGTGTTTCGCCGGCTCTTATTCGCAATCCCCGATAACGGTGGTTTCACCCAGAAGCAGCCGCCGTCCCTCGCCGTCGACGGTAGATCGGCTCCAGCAACTGGGCGTGGACTATCTGCCCATCGAGATCGACAGCTGCTGTCCGCAATACGGCCCCTCATACCGGATACATTCCCTCGCTTACGCCGAAAGACGGGCCGGACCGCCGGTCATCATCCAGCTTGACAGCGATGCGATATTCATCGCGGAGCCCGACTTCTCGTTGGGCACGTGCTCCGCCGCCGCCCGCCCGGTGGACAGCAAGGGGATGTGCACCACAGGCCCTGGTGACCCGTTCGACCCCTACTGGAGACAGCTATGCGCCCTTGCCGGTGTCGACTACGAACACCTGCCCATCGTGCGCACGAGCGTGAACGGCCTGGCTGTTCGCGCCAGCTACAATGGCGGGCTCATCGCCGCAAAAAGGGCGAGTGGCCTCTTTCAGCGCACCGAGGACATTTTCAGAAGGTTGGTGGACGCCAATATGAAACCATGGGCCGGCGCCGAGCCAGTCTACAACACCGGGACCGGCATTTTGCAGGGAGATGCCACGGCCTTCTGGGGCACAAGCCAGGCCGCCTTCTCACTGGCAGCCGTTGCCGGAAACCATTCCGTGCGGCTTTTACCGGCGACCCATAATTTTCCGCTTCACAACTTCAATCCCGCCACGGCGCCAGACCCGGCCCGGCTGGTTCATATTCACTATCATGGATTGTTCAACGAGGGTTCCGCTGCAGCGAACCCTATCCTGGACGGAACGCTGGCGTTGCCTGCGGGAATACGCGAATGGCTTGAAGCCCGGTTACCCTTGCGGGAAGCCCCGCGTCCGGCCGCGTCGATACCGGGCCGCGCGCGCCACTCCCGGAGAAAAGCGATCCTCGTGCTTGGAATGCACCGCAGCGGAACCTCGATGCTTGCCGGCACCATCGCCGCGTTGGGATCAGCCCCTCCCAAAAAGCCATTGCGCGCGGACGGCAACAATCCCAGGGGGTACTGGGAAAGCGCCCCGCTCAATTCCGCTAATAATGAGCTGCTAGCGGCGGCGGCGTCCTCGTGGCATGACTGGCGGCCGCTTGATCCGCAATGGCTGCAATCGCCTGCGGCGGAGCGTCACCGCCACAAGATCAAGGCGATCCTTGCAAGCGAATTTGGCGATGAACCGCTGTTTTTCATCAAGGATCCCAGGATCTGCCGGTTCGTTCCGTTCATGTCATCGATCCTTGCCGAGATGGAGATCGACCCGGTGGCCCTGCTTCCGCTCCGCAACCCTCTCGAGGTCGCTTGCTCGCTGGAGCGGCGGGATGGGTTGCCCCTGGCAAAATCCCTTTTGCTCTGGCTCAGGCACGTGCTCGATGCGGAATTTCATTCGCGACACATGCCACGTTGTTTCATTCGCCACGAACGCTTCCTGATCGACTGGCGACATCATGTCGACGTTGCGGCGGAGATGACCGCCATCACCTGGCCAATACCTTCCGACCAGGCGGAGATGGAGATAGGGCGTTTCCTGACAGCGGACCTGCATCACGAACGGGCAACAATCGTGGAATTGCGGAGCCATCGGGATGTGACACCGCTGGTCCGCGCCGCCTACGACATTCTATGTACCATGGCAGACGAAGGCGACAGCCAGGAATTGCGCGACGAGCTGGACCTGATGCGAGCGAAATTCGATGACGCATGCGATGTCGTGGGCGCCGCCGTGGCCGCGGAGGCAGACCATCTACGCGGCGAACGCGACGCAATCAGCCGCGCCTATCAAGAGCTCGGCCTCGAACGGAACGCATTGGCGCACGATCGAAACCGTTTCGTTTCCAAGCGCGCCGTACTTTTGGCATCGTCGAGTTGGCGACGATTGACGACCCCGTTGCGATGGATGCGCAGTCCATCCAAGCGTCAAAAATGACTGCAAGTGATGCATTGAGGCCTCTCCCTGCTCGACACACTGTGATCTGCTGTCAAGAAAGCGTCACACGGAACCAGGTTCGCGCATGCTAGAAATCGCGGTGAGGTGCCGCTAACGCGGCGCTGCGCTCGAAACCTGTATCTGGCACTGCCCATGGACTCGCTCGCTCCGGAAGGCACCGACCTGTCGCCTTATCTCCCCGATGAGCACGGGCTGTTCTTCAGCTATCATTTCACGGCGGAAGGCTCCCGAACGAAGGATCCCGCGCAGGCGCGATGGACATGGCGCAGTTACCAGATCACCGATCTCCACGCTCGCCAGGAAATCGGCGCCGAGAAGGCTCTGCCGGCCCCTGCACGCGATGCTTTCCTCGCCCCCAGCCATGGCTGCCACATCGACTATGAGGATGGCTGGCTCTACGGCGATCTGCCGGACCTCAAGCACGATTTTTCGGAAGCGCGCGGGCTCGTCCATTTCCGCTTCGCCTTCAACGACACGATGCTGATCGGCGCCCGCAAGCAGCCGCTGGAGTCGGTCGACGCCGTGCGCAAGGTGGTGGAAAGCGGATCGCGGAAATTCCGCTCGCCGTCGGACCTGATCGAGGCGGTCATGGGCCAGTCGCTTGATGGCATGGCGATCGAACTCGGCAAGCTCGGCGACACGCTCGATGGCATCGAGGACCGCGTCGTGCGCGACGCATGGCACAACGAACGGCAAGCGCTGGTCGAGGCGCGCCGGCAGTTGGTGGTCATCCACCGGCAGATGGCAACGCTGACCAGCCTGTTCCGGCATCTCGACCATTCGCATCGCGACGAATTGCCGGATTCGATCAACGACATGGCGGCTCGGCTCTCGCACCGGGCGCAGACGCTCTACCATGACGGCGAGCAATTGCAGGCGCGTACGCGGCTTCTGCAGGACGAGCTGATGGCCAAGCTGACCATGCAGTCGAACCAGTTGCTCTATGTTCTCTCTGTCATGACGGCCGTGCTGCTGCCGATGACCATTATCTCCGGCCTGTTCGGCATGAATGTCGGCGGACTGCCGCTTGTCGACACGCCATTGGGCTTCTGGGTGGTGACGGCGGTGTCAATGGCCATCGCCGCGGCCACCTATCTGTTCGTCAGACGGCTTGGCCGGGGGCTGTAGCGGCAACCATCGGCAACATCCTGCGCCCAAGCTATCGGGCGGCAGCCCGGCGGGCCGTCATCAGCATCGACCAGGAGTAGATCGCCAAGGCCGTCCAGATCAGGGCAAAGGCAACGGCCTGGGTGGTGCCGAACGGCTCATCGAAAATCAGGACCGCGATCAGGAACACCATGGTCGGCGCGATATATTGCATAATGCCGATGGTGGAGAGGCGCAAAAGCTTGGCGCCGAACGCAAACAGAAGCAGCGGCACCGATGTGACCGGGCCGCAGCCGATCAGCAATGCCGTATCGGTGCCGTTGCTGGACACGACATGATCCTGTCCGGTCGCGATCAGGTAGACGATATAGAACAGAGCGGGCACCGACAGCAAAAGCACTTCGAGCAGAAAGCCCTGGCTTGGCCCGATCGGCAGTGTCTTGCGGAAGAAGCCGTAGGCGGCGAAGGAGAAGGCCAGCGCCAGCGATACCCAAGGTAGCTTGCCGCCCTCGATTGTCAGCACCGCCACGGCGATCGCCGCAAGCGCCACCGCCGCGATCTGCAATTTGTCGAGTCGTTCGCCAAGCAGCAATGCACCGACGACAACGTTGACCAGCGGGTTGATGTAATAGCCAAGCGCGGTCTCGACGGTGCGATCGACGGCGATCGCCCAGACATAGATGCCCCAGTTGACCGAAATCAGCGCCGCCGTCAGCGCCGCCATGGCGATGGTGCGGGGGGAGCGAATTGCCGCCTTGAAGTCCGCCGTGCGGCCGGCCCAGACCAGGACCGCCGCGGCGATCGGCACGGACCAGACGATGCGGTGGGCGATCACCTCGGCAAGCGGCAGATGCGCCACCGCCTTCATGTAGAAAGGCAGCAACCCCCACAGGAGATACGCGCCCAACGCCAGCAGGAAGCCGCGGCGGGCTTTTGAATCCGCGTCGAGGGCAATTGCTTCAGTGGCCATGGGCCAACGCTATGGCCCAGTAACCTTGGCAAGACCATCACAAAGTTCTGATGGATCAATGGACTTTCGCTGATGGGTCAACCCTATTCGGCGGCAACCACGCCAGCCATCTCACGATTCTTCATCAGCTTGTAGATGATCGAATCCATCAGCGCCTGGAATGAAGCGTCGATGATGTTTTCGGAAACTCCGACCGTCCACCAGCGCGCGCCGGTGCCGTCATGCGATTCGATCAGCACGCGGGTGATCGCCTCGGTGCCGCCATTGAGGATACGCACCTTGAAGTCGGCCAGTTCGAGGTCGACGATCTCGCTCTGGTATTTGCCGAGATCCTTGCGCAGCGCAATGTCGAGCGCGTTGACCGGTCCGTGCCCCTCGGCCACCGACATCTTCTCCTCACCGTCGACCAGCACTTTCACGATCGCTTCAGACACGGTCTTCAACTGGCCGTTGGCATCGAAACGCCGCTCGACCATGCAGCGGAACGAGGTGACATTGAAGAATTCCGGCAGGCCGTGCAGCATCTTGCGGGCGAGCAGCTCGAAGGAGGCGTCGGCGCCCTCATAGGCATAGCCTTCGGCCTCGCGCTCCTTGACAACCGATATCAGCGCATCGAGCCGATGATCGTCCCTGGGCACCTCGATGCCGCGCCGCTTCAGTTCGGCGAGGAAATTGGCCTTGCCGCCCTGATCGGAGACCATGACGCGCCGGCGGTTGCCGACGGATTCCGGCGGCACATGCTCATAGGTCGCCGGTTCCTTGGCCAGCGCCGAGGCATGAATGCCGGCCTTGGTGGCGAAGGCCGAGGCGCCGACATAGGGCGCTTGCGCTTCCGGGGCACGGTTCAAGAGTTCGTCGAATGCGCGCGACAGGCGCGAGATGCCGGTCAGCGCTTCGGCCGAAATACCCGTCTCGAAACGATCGGCGAATGCCGGCTTCAGCGCCAGTGTCGGCACGATCGAGATCAGGTTGGCATTGCCGCAGCGCTCGCCAATGCCGTTCAGCGTGCCCTGGATCTGGCGCACACCGGCCTCGACGGCGGCCAGGGAATTCGCAACCGCCTGGCCCGTGTCGTCATGGGCGTGGATACCCAGATGATCGCCGGCAATGCCCGATGCGATGACCTTGGCGACGATGGTGCGCACTTCCGAGGGCTGCGTGCCGCCGTTGGTATCGCACAGCACCACCCAGCGCGCGCCGGCATCGTACGCCGTTTTCGCGCAGGCCAGCGCATAGTCCGGATTGGCCTTGAAGCCATCGAAGAAATGCTCGCAGTCGACCATCGCTTCCTTGCCGGCGGCGACTGATGCCTCGACCGACGTCTCGATCGACTCCAGGTTCTCCTCGTTTGTGCAGCCAAGCGCCACACGGACATGATAATCCCAACTCTTGGCGACGAAGCAGATGGCGTCCGATTTCGACCGCACGAGCGCCGCCAGCCCGGGATCGTTCGAGGCGGAGACCCCTGCCCGCTTGGTCATGCCAAAGGCGACGAATTTCGCTTTGGCCGTGCGCTTCTTCAGGAAGAAGGTGGTGTCGGTTGGATTCGCGCCGGGATAGCCGCCCTCGACATAATCCATGCCGAAGTCGTCGAGCAGTTTTGCAATCGCGATCTTGTCCTCGACCGAAAAATCGATGCCCGGCGTCTGCTGGCCATCGCGCAATGTGGTGTCGAAGAGATAGAGGCGGTCGCGGGTCATGGTCATTTGCCTGCAAATTTGTCCGTCGCGCGGATCAACCGGTCGAGGATGCCGGGCTCGGAATAGGCGTGGCCGGCGCCTTCGATCAGGTGGAAATCGGCCTTTGGCCAGGCCTTGTGCAGCGCCCAGGCATAGCGCGCCGGACACGGCATGTCATAGCGGCCATGGACAATGGTGCCGGGAATGTCCTTGAGCTTGTGCGCATCGCGCAGAAGCTGCCCTTCCTGCAGCCAGCCGGCATGGACGAAATAGTGGTTCTCGATACGGGCAAATGCGACGGCATAGTCGTCCTGCCCAAACGGACCACTGGTTTCAGGCTCCGGCAGCAGCGTGATCGTCTCGCCTTCCCATAGGCTCCAGGCGCGAGCAGCCTCTATCTGCGCCTCACGGTCCGCGCCGACCAGGCGCTTGCGGTAGGCCGCCATCATATCGCCGCGCTCGGCCTGCGGGATCGGCGCCAGGAAACGTTCCCACTTGTCGGGAAACATCTCGGAGACACCGAACTGATAATACCATTCGAGCTCCGCGCGGGTCAGCGTGTAGATGCCACGCACCACCAGCTCGCTGACGCGGTCAGGGTGTGTCTCGGCGTAGGCGAGCGCCAGCGTCGAGCCCCAGGAACCACCGAACACCAGCCATGTGTCGAAGCCGGCCATTTCGCGCAGGCGTTCGATGTCGGCGACGAGGTGCCAGGTCGTATTGGCCTCCAGCGAGGCGTTCGGCGTCGATTTTCCGCAGCCACGCTGATCGAACAGGATGACGTCGTAGAGTTTTGGATCGAACAGCCGCCGGTGTTTTGGCGAGATGGTGCCGCCCGGTCCGCCGTGCAGGAACACGGCCGGCTTGGCACCCTTGGTGCCGGAACGCTCCCAATAGACCGTGTGGCCGTCGCCGACATCGAGCATGCCTGAGTCGAACGGTTCGATTTCCGGATAGAGTGTGCGCAAGCTCATAATTTCAAGCCCTGTTGCGGCCAGTTGGCGGTTTCGTGGTCGGGATGCTGGAAGGAGATGATCTGCTCCTGCCTGGCGTAGTAGTCGGGATCGTCGTGGACCGGCGCCTGGAAGATCTTTTCCACCCAGGGCAACCGGGCCGCATGGTTGACCTGGATTTGCGGCGCCAGATCCGAGCGGTCGTCGAAGGCGCCGATGGCGATCTCGAGCCCGCCGGGCTGGCGGTAGGTCAACGGCGTGCCGCAGCGGGCGCAGAACCCGCGATCGATGTTGATCGACGACTGGAAATAGCTCGGTTCCTCATGGGTCCATTCGACGCCATCCCGGGGCACGGTAACCAGCGCGCCGAAGAACGAGCCAAACTGCTTCTGGCACATGCGGCAATGGCAGATTGACGGACGCCCGAGCGCTCCCCTGATGCGGAAGCGCACGGCGCCGCACTGGCAGCCGCCGGTTCGGACGATCTCGGTCATGGTCTTTCCTCCGGCGGCCATTGTTCGGTGTCGTGATCGGGGTGCTGGTAGGAGACAAGCTCGGCGAGATAGGGAGCCGACCCCATGTCCGCCATCGTGTCCTCACCCGGCAATTGCGGAATGGTATCGACGTAAGGCAGTTTCGCTTCGGTGCCCCATTGGATGGTCGGTGCGATATCGGCCGGATCGTCGAAGGCGGCTATCGCCAGCGCAAGACCGTCGGGCGCCTCGAAGGTCAGCGGCGTGCCGCATTCGGCGCAGAAGCCGCGCCAGGCGGCATTGGAGGAACGGAAACGCTTGGGCTCGCCGCGTGTCCAGTCGACCTTGGCGCCGCGCACCGAGACCAGCGGCAGGTAGAAATTGCCGCTCGCCTTCTGGCACATGCGGCAGTGGCAGATCGAGGCGTCGCCAAGCGCGCCTTCGACGCGGAAGCGCACCGCGCCGCATTGGCAGCCGCCTGTGTAGACCGGCCGATTGTCGAGGCTCATCGCGTCTCACTCCGGATCATGGCAGACAGCCTCGACGTTGTTGCCGTCGGGATCGAAGACGAAGGCACCGTAGTAGTTCGGGTGATAATGTGGGCGCAGCCCCGGCCCGCCATTGTCCTTCCCGCCGGCGGCAAGGGCCGCGGCGTGGAAGGCGTCGACCTCGGCACGGCTGCGCGCGGTGAAGGCGACGTGCTGATGGGCCTTGGGCTTGTCCTTGGCGGCCTGCAGCCAGAACACAGGGCGATCGCGGCCATAGCCGCCGATCTTGGCACCGCCGGTGTATTCCAGCGGCACCATGTGGATCAGCGAAGCGCCAAGCGGTGCCATCGCCTTGTCGTAGAAAGCCTTCGAAGTGTCGAAATCGGCAACGTTGATACCGAGATGGTCGATCATCTTTTCACCTCCCAGGTCGTGATGCGTGCGCCGGTCGCCGGATCCTTGCCGTCCTTCAACTGCACGCCTTGCGCCAAAAGGTCATCGCGGATGCGGTCGGCCTCGGCCCAGTTCTTCGCCGCGATGAGGGCGAGGCGATTGGCGATTGCCTTGGCGATCTTGTCCCCATCCACGTGTTCGGAGCCGACATCGAAGCCAAGAAACAGCAGCGACGCCTTCAGTGCGGCGGCGGCTTCATTGCCGTCGGCTGCCTCACCGGCCAACTGCGTCAAAACCTGGAAGGCGGCATAGGTGGCCAAGTCATCGGAGAGGGCCTCCACGACCTTTGCCGGCAGTTGCCCGACGGCCGGCGCCAGGTCCGCCGCGCGTTTCCACTTGCGCAGCGTGTTCTCCGCCTCCTCCAGCTTGCGCACGGAGAAGTCGATCGGCTCGCGGTAGTGCGTCATCAGCATCGCCAGCCGCAGAACCTCGCCCGGCCAGCTGCGCCCGCCGAAGGTCTCGGTCTCCAGCAGTTCATGGATCGAGTAGAAATTGCCGAGGCTCTTGGACATCTTCTGCCCCTCGACCTGCAGGAAGCCATTGTGCATCCAGACATTGGCCATGACCGATGTGCCGTGGGCGCAGCGCGACTGGGCGATCTCGTTCTCATGATGCGGGAAGATCAGGTCGAGGCCGCCGCCATGGATGTCGAAAACCTCGCCGAGATAGGCCGCGGACATGGCGGAGCATTCGATGTGCCAGCCCGGCCGGCCCCTGCCCCATGGGCTCTCCCAACCCGGCTCTTCCGGCGATGACAGCTTCCACAGCACGAAATCTTGCGGGTTCTTCTTATGCGCATCGACGGCGACGCGAGCGCCGGCCTGCTGCTCGTCGAGATTGCGCTTCGACAATTGCCCATAGTCCGGCATCGACGCCGTGTCGAAGAGAACTTCGCCAGCCGCGACATAGGCATGGCCGCGTTGGATCAGGTTTTGAATCAAGGTGATCATGTCGGCCTTGCCGTCGGCCCGCGGCTCGACGAATTCGGTGGCGCGCGGCTCGACCGTAGGCTCGAGGCAGCCGAGCGTGGCGACATCCCTGTGGAACTGGTCGGCGGTCTTTTCCGTCACCCGCCGGATCGCTTCGTTGAGCGACAGCTTTCCGGTGGATATCTCGCTGCCGAAATCGCGCAACGCACGCGCGTTGATCTTGTCGTCGACGTCGGTGATGTTGCGCACATAGGTGACGTGGGCTTGTCCATAGAGATGGCGCAGCAGGCGGAACAGCACGTCGAAGACGATGACCGGCCTGGCATTTCCGATATGGGCGAAGTCGTAGACGGTGGGGCCACAGACATACATGCGCACGTTCAGCGCATCGATCGGAACGAAATCCGTCTTTGTGCGCGTCAGCGTGTTGTAGAGGTGCAGGCCCTTCGATGCGTCAGACATTCCATGCCTTCCCGGTTCAGAACTTCTTGTTTGCATGGAGCCAGCCTTGCGCCGAGGCGCAAATCAGGCTCCAGCCTGCTGGCCGGGGCGTTTGTCCAATCTGGGGAGAGATGAGGCGAAAACGTCCGGACCAGCGCGAGGCTAGCCAATAATGCAAATGCCACAAATGGCGAAAGACGTTTTCATGGGCGGCTTTATCGCCTTGGCCAGTGTTGCCGTCAAGTCGCTGATCCCGGGAAAAACGTCGCCAGGACAGGCAAAACCGTCGCTCGATCACGCGGAATCAGCCAGTGAAACATTTTATTAAACATGTCGGCACAGTCATGAAACATTCGCCGGCTAGTTCACCAAGCGTCACGATTTGGTCGGAATCAGCCATCAAACGCAGACACGAAAACGTTACCAGGGAAGAGAACATGCCTCGAAGCAAGCAGGAAGCCAACCGCGCCAAGCAACCGGCGCTGGCCAGCCACTATCGCGCAATCGGCCCGGCCGCGATCGTCGCGGCACTTCTTCATACCGCGAAGAAGAAGAAGCCGGCGCAGAAGATCGTATCGCCGCGCGCCGCCTGAGATGATGTTCCGCCGGCGCGATCGCCGGCGATGAGGGTGCGAACAAGCACCCTGGAATAAGGCCTTCGACAGGCTTCGCTAGAACAGCGTCATCTGACTGTCGTCGGTGCCAGGCTTCTGGCGTCTGGCCTTCTCGGGCTCCGGGCCGATCTCCCCTCTTGCTTGAATCTCCGGTCCGGTGTTGGCGACCTTATTGACGAGGTCGGAGACTGGAATCGCTTCGAAGAAATCAAGTTGCGCCGGCCGCAACAGGTCGGCGACATCGCGCGGTTCCTGCGTGCGGCAATCCAGCCAGCGAGCGAAGTCCCCGGGATCGATGACCACCGGCATCCGATCGTTGATATGGGCGATGTCGGCATTGGCGGTTACCGTCAGGATTGCGCCGGTATCCATCTCCGAGCCGCCTGGCTCCGCATAGGTCTCGATCAGCCCGGCAAAGGCGATCAGCCCGCCATGCCTGGGCCGGATCCAATAGGGCTGCCCCTTCTTGCCCCCGGCCTGCCGCCATTCGTAGAAGCCCGACGCCGGCACCAGTGCGCGGCGATGGCGCATGGCAGCCTTGAACGAGGCCTTTTCGATCGCGCCTTCCGAGCGCGCGTTGAACAGCAGCGGAAACTCCCTGGTGTCCTTCACCCAGGCCGGGATGAGCCCCCATCGCACCAGCATCGGTTGCCGGTCCGGCAAATTGGAGCCCGGTGAGCGCGGCGCACCAGCGGTCGCCATCAGCACCGGCTGGGTCGGCGCGATGTTGTAGCGCGCCGGGAAATCTTCCAGTTCGGCCAAGCCCAGAAAGGCAGCGGTTTGATCCGGCGTGGCCGTCAAGGCAAAACGTCCGCACATGATCGATTGCTCCTGCTCTGAAATGGTTGCGCAAGAAAGTGGCGATGGAACTGCCGCACTGCAACCGCTAAAGCTGCCAGACGCCAACCGTCCACAGCGGGCCGCGGCGGCCGAACGATTGAGAGCCATGAACGACATACGAAAGATACTGCCGGCCGTCTCGGTAGCCGTGGTGCGTGGCGATACCGTGCTGCTGGTCAAGCGTGCCCGGCAGCCCTCACAGGGACTCTATGCCTTTCCAGGCGGCAAGGTCGAGGCCGGCGAGACGCTGGAGGATGCCGCGAAGCGCGAACTGCTGGAAGAGACCGGTCTGCGTGCCACCGGTTTCCGCCCGCTTCGGGAAATCCATATCGACGGCAGGGTCGATTCCCACCCTGTCGATTACCGACTCACGGTCTTCGGCGCCGCCTATGCCGGGGGCGAGGCCGTGGCCAGCGACGATGCCGAGACAGCCGCCTTCTACACGCTCCGCGAGATGGCGGCGCTGCCGCTTGCCGGTTCGGTGTTCGCGGTCGCGGAAGATCTGCTTGGCCGACCTGCTGGTTCCCGTGACAGCCGCTGAATTCCTCAACGGCCGCGCCGGAAACGCCTTGCAGGCGACAAATTGTTTGGCCACATAGACCTATGAGCCGCGCTCCTTTTCTTGTTGCTTTATGCATAGCCGTCAGCACGGCAGTGGCCGTGCGTCCGGCGCTCAGCGCCGAGTCGCCGTTCGAGCCGGGGCTGATGCGGCTTGCAGAGGTTCTGGGGGCGTTGCATTTCCTGCGCAATCTGTGCGGGGAGAAGGGCGACCAGTGGCGTGGCGAGATGGAAAAACTGCTCGATTCGGAAAATCCGGACCCGGAGCGCCGTGCCCGGTTCATCGCCAGCTTCAATCGCGGCTATCGTTCCTTCGGCGGCACCTATACCCAGTGCACCGCTTCAGCCACCGAAGCCATCAACCGCTACATGAAGGAAGGCGAGACGCTGTCGCGCGATATCGCCTCGCGCTATGGAAACTAGCGTATGCCGCCCAAAGCCGCGCCGGCTTTGTGGACACGACATGCGTGAGAACAATCACATAATGCGCGTTGCATGACTGGATTTCGGCGCCGCGCGCTTGAGGCAATCCATCAACAGATATCGGGGCCATCATCGGTCAAGTTGGAGAAGTCCGGCTTGTACCGGTCGGTGTCTTGGTGCAATCCTGATGTTGCACTTCTGCAACAGCGTTAATCAAACGTTACCGCACGAATGCGAAATTAACTCAAACTGAAGGTTTTCAACCCGCAGGCCGGCCTAATCGGCTAAGTTTGATCCGGGTTGAAACGCAGCTTCGCCAAACACAGCCGCCCCCTGTAAAACACGATCAAAAAAATGTCGTATTTACAGATACTTACTTAGGCTGCGTGTAAACGGAACAGATCAAGCATGATCCCCATTGAGGGGTCGCCGCTTGAAAGGGTGGACATCGCTTATGGAACATGGTGTCAACGACATCGACGCGCTGGTCAGGGAAGAGAAACGCCTGACGGCGGTGGAGAGCCACAGCGAAGCCTGGGCGGAAGGCCTTTCGGCCGGCATCGAGCCCGAGATCATTGCCGAGGCGGCGCTAGAGACCGCGTTCGGTGAAATGCTGCGCGCCAACGGCGAGACATCGGCCCTTGCCCTGCTCGACCGCATGCGTGAAAAGGTTATTGCTGGCGCCTTCGAACCCGAGCGGCTGCGGCACTGAACCGACATCCGGTTCTTTGACGATCGAGTGCCGTTTGGGCATCATGCCCGGGAGCCAAGGAGAAACGGGCAGTGAATTTTCCGATGTCCGGCCGGTCGAAGGGCCCGGTCCTCTACATCCGCCTCGCCGCTTGCTGTGCCGCGATTGCCTTTGTGGCGTGCCTGGCCAGCAGCCCGGCCTATGCGCTGAGCGAAATCCAGGACGAAAAGCTTCCCTCACCCGTCACACCGTCAGCGGATGACGACGCTTCGTCGTCGGGCGGCGCGATTCCCATGCCTGACCCGGTGGGAACGCCGCCTTCGACCGGCCAGCAGCCGGCAGCTCCGGACGCGGCGGAGCCCGACAGTCCTGCGGATGGCGGCAGCAACAGGCCGCGTGTCGATCCCGAAGCACCCTTGCCGGAAGTCGTCTACGACCTCGGCAAGCTGCCTGAGCCCGTGCGGCGCATGCACGACCTCATCATCGAAGCCTGCAAGAGCGGTGATATCGAAAAGCTCAGGCCCCTGATCGGCAAGGGCGACAGCATGACCCAACTGTCGCTGGCCGACATCGACGGCGACGCCATCGCCTTCCTCAAAGGCCTGTCGGGAGATCCGGACGGCCAGGAGATCCTGGCCATCCTGGAGGAAGTGCTCAGTGCCGGCTATGTTCATGTCGACGCCGGCACACCGCAGGAACTCTATGTCTGGCCGTATTTCTTCGCGCTGCCGCTGGACAAGCTCGACGCCAAGCAGCGGGTCGAACTGTTCAAGATCGTAACCGCCGGCGATTTCGACGACATGAAGCAGTTCGGCGCCTATATCTTCTATCGCGTCGGCATCACGCCCGCCGGGCAGTGGACGTTCTTCGTCGCTGGCGACTGAGCGATCCTACCCCCCACGACAAGGGAGGTTGAGGAAGCCTATCCCGGCAACGCCTCGGAAAACTCCACCCCCCGCCCCTGCCCAGGCGTCACGATTTCGCCGTCCCACATGATTTGGCGGCCGCGAATGACGGTGCCGACCGGCCAGCCGGTGACCTCCTTGCCGTCATAAGGCGTCCAGCCCGCTCTTGAACCGGCTTGCGCATTGGTGATGGTCTCGCGCCGCTTCATGTCGACAATGGTGAAGTCGGCATCATAGCCGGCGGCGATGCGGCCTTTCCTGGCCATGCCGAAGATACGTTGCGGCCCGTGGCTGGAGAGATCGACGAAGCGCTGCAAGGTCAGCCGTCCCGCATTGACGTGGTCGAGCATGATCGGCACCAGCGTCTGCACACCGGTCATGCCCGAGGGCGAGGCCGGATAGGGTTTTGCCTTTTCGGCCAGCGTGTGCGGCGCGTGGTCGGAGCCGAGCACATCGACAATGCCTTGTGCGATGCCATGCCAGACGCCGTCCCGGTGACGGGAGGCGCGCACCGGCGGGTTCATCTGGATCAGCGTACCGAGCCGGGCATAATCGTCGGCACTCAACGTCAGATGGTGCGGCGTCGCCTCGCAGGTCGCGACGTCCTTGTGGTGTTCAAGGAACAGAATCTCCTCGGCGGTCGAGATGTGCAGGACGTGGATACGGGCGCGAGCGTCGCGCGCGATGCGCACCAGCCGTTCGGTGCAGCGCAAGGCGGCTATCTCGTCGCGCCAGACCGGATGCGATGACGGATCGCCCTCGATGCGTTCGCCCAGACGTTCGCGCAACCTGAATTCGTCCTCGGAATGGAACGCGGCACGACGGCGGGTGTTCCTCAGGATCGAAGCGACACCTTCGTCGTCCTCGACCAGCAGATCGCCGGTGGACGATCCCATGAAGACCTTTATGCCCGCCGCACCCGGCAACCGCTCGAGTTCACCGACATCCCTGGCGTTATCGCGGGTACCGCCGACCCAAAACGCGAAGTCGCAATGCATGCGGCCGCTGCCGCGCCGGACCTTGTCGGCAAGCGTTGCCTCGCTGGTGGTCAGCGGGTTGGTGTTAGGCATCTCGAACACCGCGGTGACTCCGCCGAGCACCGCCGCCCGCGAGCCTGTTTCCAGATCTTCCTTGTGCTCCAGTCCGGGCTCGCGAAAATGCACCTGGCTGTCGACGACACCGGGCAGGATGTGCAAGCCGCGGCAGTCGATCGTCTCACCGGCCGAGGCCCGGCGGAGATCGCCGATAACCGCGATGCGCCCGTCCTTCACGCCGATATCGCGCTGCCCCTCGCCGTCATGGTTGACCACCGTGCCGCCTGTCAGGATGAGGTCGTAGGTCATGGGCATGCTCTCTTGCGGGGGGAGTGTCAGCGGCTTACGTAATGGCCAACCGTTTTGCAAGATCAGGCTTTTATCCTCCCCATGCCCTTTGCCCTGCTGAAAGACCGCGCGCTCATCTCCGTTTCCGGCCCGGATGCCGAGCACTTTCTGCAAAACATCCTGACCACCGATCTCGATACGCTCGGCGAAAGCGAAGCAAAGCCCGGCGCGCTTTTGACTCCGCAAGGCAAGATCCTGTTCGATTTCCTCATCTCGCGCGCCGGTGAAAACGCCTTCCGCCTCGAATGCCGTGCCGACATTTCAGATGATTTCGTTCGCCGGCTGATGCTCTACAGGCTTCGCGCCAAGGTCGAGATTGCCAAATCGGAACAAGCGCTTGTCACTGTTGCGTGGGGAAAAGAGTCAATCCCTTCGGAAAATGATTCAACCGCGGTTGCCGACACGCGCTTTCCCGGTGAAGGCGTCACGCGCTCCTATGCCGGCACCGAAGACGCCGGCGACGACGACGCCTGGCAAGCCTTCCGCATCGCCCACGGCATTGTCGAGAGCGGCGCCGACTACGCGTTGGGCGACGCCTTTCCGCATGACGTCCTGCTCGACGAGACGGGTGGCGTCGGCTTCAGGAAGGGCTGCTATGTCGGCCAGGAAGTCGTCTCGCGCATGCAGCATCGCGGCACGGCGAGGCGCCGCGTGCTGATTGTCCAGGCAAGTCCTCCCCTGCCCGCCGCGGGCACCGACCTCACCGTCGAGGGACGGCCCGTCGGTACACTCGGCTCGAGTACCGGCGGCACGGGACTTGCCATCGCCCGCATAGACAGGGTCAAGGCAGCCTTGGATGCCGGCCTGCCGATCCTGGCTGGCGATGTCCCGGTGACGGTGACCATTCCCGCATGGGCCAAATTCCGTTTTCCTCAGGAAACCGTCAGCGCGGAGGAAGCCTGATGGCGGCGGACCGCGCCGGTGCGCCGCCGCGTGCCTGGCAGCGCATGCTGTCCGGCCGTAGGCTTGACCTGCTCGACCCCTCCCCACTCGACATCGAGATTTCGGACATTGCCCATGGGCTTGCCCGGGTCGCCCGCTGGAACGGCCAGACCAGCGGCGAGCATGCGTTTTCGGTTGCCCAGCATTCGCTGCTGGTCGAGGCGCTGTTCAACGAACTGGCGCCACAAGCTTCGGCCGATGACCAGTTGGCCGCGCTGCTGCACGATGCGCCCGAATATGTCATCGGCGACATGATCTCGCCGTTCAAGTCGGTGATGGGCGGCAGCTACAAGGACTGCGAGTTGCGCCTGCAGCGCGCGATCCATCTGCGCTTTTCCCTGCCGCCCGAACCGGCCGCGGCACTGCGCAGGGAGATCAAGCGTGCCGACCAGATCGCCGCCTATTTCGAGGCAACGCTGCTCGCCGGCTTCTCTACCGCCGAAGCGACCGAATTCTTCGGCCGTCCGCGCGGTTTTTCCGCCGAGCGCTTCGACTTCACACCGCGCTCGGTAACCTCCGCGCAAAATGCCTTCCTGAAGCGGTTTTCGGGGATCGAGAAGTCGCGGCACCCGGTTGCGACGTCGGCGGTAGGGTAGAAAACGCTAAATTAACCGGAACGGATAACATTGCGGTGTTCGATCACGCACCGCAGGCGCGCCTCATGCCCGTCGTGGATGTCAAGAATGGTTCGGTCGTGCCGGAGCGGACGGCCGAAGGCATGGAGCGCTCGCGCCGCATGGAAGACGAGCTGCGCGAACAGAACGAACGCTTTTCAGCCGCCGTCGAGAACATGTCGCACGGCCTGTGCATGTTCGACGCCGACGAACGCATGATCATCTGCAACGGCAACTACCTCAATATCTTTCGCCTCGACGCCAAGCTGATACGTCCGGGCATCCGCTTCATCGACATCCTGCGGCACAGCGTCGACATCGGCATCGCCTCGCAAACCGCAGACGAGCTTTATGCCATCCGCAAACCCTATATCGACCAGGCGAAACCCTCGACCTACGAGGAGACGCTGTCGGATGGCCGCATCGTCAGTATCTCGCACCGCCCGCTGGCCTTGGGCGGCTGGGTTTCGATCTACGAGGACATCACCGAGCAGCGGCGCGCCGAGCAGGACCTCAAGGAGCAACACCGCCGCTTCGATGCCGCGCTCGCCAACATGTCGCAAGGCCTGCTGATGTACGACGGCAACGGCAAGATGATCGTGCGCAACCGGCGCTTTCTGGAGCTCTACAACGTTACCGCGGCCGACCTCCCGCTTGGAACAACGCACCGCGATGCGCTGGAACGATTGCTGGAACTCGGCATCTATACGAAGATCGATGTCGATAGCGAAGTCGCCAAAACCGAAGCCTGCCTGGTGGCGGCAAAGATGCATTCGGCCTATCGATATCTAACCGACGGCAGGACGGTTCTGGTCACGCACCAGCCAATGAGCGGCGGCGGCTGGGTGGTGACCTTCGACGACGTCACCGAACGCCGCCGCACCGAAGAGCGCATGACCCATCTTGCGCATCACGACACGCTAACCGGGCTGCCCAACCGCTCGATGCTTCGCGAGCGGCTCGACCTGGCGCTGGACGATGAGGCGGCTACGCCGTTGGCGGTCTTCTCGCTCGATCTCGACCGCTTCAAAGCGGTCAACGACACCTGGGGACATCCTGCCGGCGACTGGCTCCTGAAAAGCGTCGCCGAGAGGCTGCAGCGCTGCCTGCGCAATCAAACAGATATCGTCGCCCGTTTCGGCGGCGACGAGTTCGTCATCATGCAGTTCGATTCCAGAGGCATCGCCGAGGCGGAAAAGCTGGCGAAGCGCATCGTCGAGGCGATCGCAAAACCGTTTCGCGACAAGAGCCGGGAGATGCACATCGGTATCAGCCTCGGCATTGCCGTTTTCCCCGACGACGGCAGGGACGCCGATACGCTGCTGAAAAACGCGGATACGGCGCTCTATCGAGCAAAGAGCGAAGGAAGAAACCTGTATCGCTTCTTCGAGCCCGAAATGGACGCCGTGGTGCAGGCCCGCCGGGCGATCGAGGTAGACCTCGAGGCTGCGCTGCCGCGCCAGGAATTCGATCTCGACTTCCAACCCATCATGAACATCGCTTCCGGCGAGATCGTCGGCGCGGAGGCCTTGATGCGCTGGCATTCCCCGGCGCGCGGCACCGTCGCTCCGGACCAATTCATTCCGGCCGCCGAAGAAACCGGACTGATCGTGCCGCTTGGCGAGTGGGCGCTGAGAACGGCCTGCACGGCGGCGGCGAGCTGGCCTCCCGGCTTGCGCATCGCGGTCAATGTCTCGGCCGTGCAGCTTAGGAGCAGCGGCTTTGCCCGCAGCGTCATCTCGGCGCTGGCCTTTTCTGGCGTGCCGGCCGCACAGCTGGAGCTGGAAATCACCGAAACCGTGCTGATGGACGAGAGCAAAGCCGTGCTCAAGACGCTGCGTCAGTTGCGCGAACTCGGCATCCGCATCGCGCTGGACGATTTCGGCACCGGCTATTCCTCGCTCGGCTACCTCAGGCGTTTCCCGGTCGACAAGATCAAGATCGATCGATCGTTCATTGGCGACATGGCCAATCACGACACCGCGGCGATCGTCCGCACCGTCATCGGGCTCGGCACCGAGCTTGGCATTGTTGTCACGGCCGAAGGCGTCGAGACCGAGATGCAGCTCGACATGCTGCGCGAAAATGGCTGTGTCGAGGCTCAGGGGTACCTTATCGGCGTACCCTCAAAGGCATCGGATATTCAGCGCCTGTTGAAATCGCGTGCACTGCACAACCGGATCGGCTGACGGCGTCCGCGCAAGGTCAGCTTAGCGTTTCCAAATATTTCTCGTGGAAGCTGACATAGCCGGGCTCTACCACCTTGAGATACCGCTCGATCAGCGCGTGAAATTGCGGCAATTGATGAAATGGCACACCGGGATAGGCGTGATGCTCGGCGTGGAACGGCATGTTCCAGGCGAGCTTGCGCACCACCCAATTGGTCAGCGTGGTTCTTGTGTTCTCCAGCATGTTGGCGACGAACGGACAGCGGCCGTGCTCGGCCAGGAGATAGAGGCGCAGAAACGGCTGACCGAGCAGAGCCGGAATGATCCAGACATAAAGGAGCACGGAGAGCTGGAAATAGACGGCAAGCAGAATAAGCACGGCGTAGAAGACAATCATGGCGCGCGCCTCGGCGCTAACCTTGGGTCGACCTTTCGGCGGCACATAGCTTTCCTGGCTGCCGCCGGCCGCATTGGCGTAGAGCGTCTTGAGATGGCCCCACCACAGCGGAATGCCGGAGACATGCACGAGATACTGCCGCAGCGTTTCCGGCTTGGGAAAGGCCAGTTCCGGGTCGTTCTCGGGATCCTGGGTGAAGCGGTGATGGGCGAAATGGAAATAGCGGAACCAGTCGGCCGGCAATGCAAGCGCCAGGCTGCACACCCGCGCCACGGCATCGTTCAGCCACTGCGTCTCGAACGCGGTGCGATGAACCGTCTCGTGCAGCAGTGTGAACAGGAACACGATGAGGATGCCTTGCGGCAGCATCAGCAACGGCCAGAATGGCACTTTCGCGGCGATCAGCGATCCAATGATCGCAATCGCACCCCAGTGAGCGAAGAGCTGAGCGAGACCCGCGGCGTCGGACTTGGCGGTCAGGCGGCTGCGTTCTTCCGGGGTTAGTGACGCGATTATGTCGCGATGGTCCATCGGCTTGATCCAGACTGGCAATTTGACGAGGCTCACCCTAGCCGTTGAAAAAGCTTTCCAAAAGCGACGATTCCTGCGATTTGGATAAGCCTACCTTATCTATATGGCGATCATGGTCACATCTCCATCCCTCAAAGGGCTTCAGGCTTTCGAGGCCGCGGCGCGCACGGGCAGCTTTGCCGCGGCGGCGGAGGAGCTTTCGGTTTCGGCCGCCGCCGTCAGCCAGCTTATCCGCACCGTCGAGGAGCAGATGGGCCGCAGGCTGTTTCATCGGGTCAACCGCAAAGTGGTCCTCACAGAGGCCGGCGTGGAGATGCTGCCGCGCCTGACCATGGCCTTCCAGGAAATCGGTAGCGTCTCGCGCGAACTGGGCGGCGACGCATTTCGCCCACGCCTGGTGGTCTCGGTGCCGCCATCCATGGCCATGGGCTGGCTTTCGCAGCGTCTGTACGGTTTTGTCGCAAGCCATGGCGCCGCCGATATATCGCTGCGCGGTGACGACGACCCGGTGCCGTTCGACCGCGAGTTGATCGACATCAGGCTTTCTTACGGTCCGCACTATCGCGATCACCCGACCGAGGACATCGCCCGGGACGCCGTCTATCCCGTCTGCGCACCATCGCTTTCCAGCGCGATCAACGCCGGCGACAATCCTCTTGCAGCGCTGCCGCTGATCCACACCGACTGGGGTCCGACCGGCGCATCGTTTCCGTCCTGGCGCAACTGGTTCGAGGCGGCCGGTGTCCAACCTGGCCGGGCAGCGCAGCGCGGCCTGTCGGCCAACTCGTCTCGTGCCGCGCTCGACCTCGCCATTTCGGGACTGGGCGTGGCACTGGCACAAGGGGTCTATTGTGCCGAAGCGGTGGAAGACGGCAGGCTGATAAGGCCGGCAGCCAGGGCAATCGCGCTACGCCAGCCATATTGCCTGACTATACCGGAGCGCAGCGCCAGACGCGATGTCGTGGCGGCGTTCCGCGACTGGCTGATCAAGGAATGCCAGCGCATGGTGGGCTCACCGGCGCTGCGTTGAACCGATACACGATGGTCACAGGTGTCCGCTCAAGGCCACCACCATGTCCTTGCTGGTGGCCACGGGAACGATCTCGAATTCGACCAGATCAGCCCATTCGACGACCCAGCGCTGCAGGAGCGTGACGTCATCGGCCTCGACGAGCAGGAAGCAGCGGCTCATATCCGCCGCGATCCAGCTGTGGTGCACGACAAGCTCCTCCGGCTTCAGACGGCCCCGGTCGCGAAAGCGGCGGTAAATGTCCTTGCGATCGCAGCCGGTGAAATCCTCGATCACGATGAACTGCATGTTTCCCCCTAGAGCAATTTCAGGAAAAGTGTGAAGCGGTTTTCCGTCCGGAATTGCTTCAAAACAAATAGATAGAGCAACTCGCCGTTTCCGTGAAACGGCGAGTTGCTCGGGTCGAACTATTGCCGCCCCGGCCGGTCGAGCCTTTCCAGAAACCACTGCGTCAGCCGGATCCAGACCTCGTCCTTTTCGCCGGAATCCTCCCAGCCATGGTCGAGATTGGGATTATCGTTGACCTCGATGACGAAGACGCCGTCCTTGGTCTCCTTGAGGTCGACGCCGTAGAGGCCGTCACCGATGCAGCGTGCCGCCTTCACCGCCGTCTCGACGACATGGGTGGGCGTCTCCTTCAGCGTGAAGGTCTTGATGCCGCCTTGGTCGGGCTTGCCGCTGGCCTTGTGGTTGACGATCTGCCAGTGCTTCTTGGCCATCAGATAGTGCACGGCAAACAGCGGCTGGCCGCCGAGCACGCCGACGCGCCAGTCATATTCGGTGGGAATGAATTTCTGCGCTATGAGAAGATCGGAATCCTCCAGCCATTCCGTGGCGAGCGTCTTCAGCTCCTCGAAGTTGGCGCATTTCTTGACGCCGCGCGAGAAGGACGAATCCGGAATCTTCAGCACCAGCGGGAAGCCCAGCGTCTGCGCCGCGAGTTCAAGATCCGAGGTGCCGGCGATCATCACCGTCGGCGGCACCGGCACCTTGTTGTAGGACATCAACTCGTTGAGATAGACCTTGTTGGTGCAACGGATCATCGACAGCGGATCGTCGATGACCGGCATGCCTTCCTGCTGGGCGCGGCGGGCGAAGCGATAGGTGTGGTTGGAGATCGACGTGGTCTCGCGGATGAACAGCGCGTCGTAGTTCGCCAGCTTGGCGAGATCCTTCCTGGTGATGGGCTCGATTTCGACTCCCATCTTTTCGGCGATCTTGGCCCAGTAGCGCAGCGACGAAATTTCCGATGGCGGCAATTCCTCGTGCGGATCGACCAACGTGGCGAAGGTGTAGCGCGCCGGCGTGCGCCCCTTGGTGTCGCGCCATTCGCGGTTGGTGTAGGTCTCCAGACACTGGATGAAGCTCTTTTCCTCGTCCTCTGTCATGCGCGCCAGCGGATGAAAGCCGATCTTGCGGATCGAGGCCCATTCGGCGCTGTCCTTGATGTGGACCTCCAGGGCCGGTGCCCGGAACCAGTCGAACAGGAGCTTGGCAAAGCGGTCCCAGACCTTTGACGGGCCGATGCCGAAGAAGATGCAGACCTTGGCGGGAAAGGCGCCGCCGAGATCCTTGCGACATTTGTTGAGCGCCAGTTCCAGTTCGGGCAGCGCATGTTCGTAGAGCTTGCGCTCCGACAGGTCGATCATCGTCTCAACGGTCGGGATAACCTTGTGGCCGCGCGAGCTCGCCAGCAGCGAGGCATAGTAGCCGCGGCTCTGGTAGCCATAATTGTTCGATAGATTGATGACCTTCGGCCGCTGGCCCCGAAACAGCGAGGGATGCGCGAGGTAATCGCGGTTGGTGATGATCTTGTGCGGTGTCGCCACCTGGTCGAGATCGCTCTGCCGGCCGGTAAGAATGACCCAGGTCATTGTGTATCGCGCTTCCCCAGAGTGATGGCGGCACGCAGTCCGTCGCGGCCGAACTGCGCCATGTTCATGAAGATGTCGTAGGGCACCGGAATGTTGGCGGCATCAAGGATGGTTTCCTGCCTTTCGTCCTCGACCCAGGGATCGTGGATCAGAATGTGATCGCCGTCATCGCCGATGGCCAGCACCCAGTGGGGCACCTTCTTGCCGAACATCAGGAAGCCGCTGATCAGCACCAGCACCAGCTTTCCCTCTGATATCGCGGTGCGGATATCATCGATGGCGAACGAGCGGTAATTCACCGGGATGCCGTAAAGTTCCGCGCGGCGGCGAAAGTCGACCTGGGCCAGTTCCATCACCCGGCGCTTCTCCTCGCTGCGCACCGACTGCAGGAACAGCGCGCCGTAGAAGGAAACGAAAATCTCCGCCGCGAGCCCGCTCTCGTACCCCGACACAGCCAGGCCGAACGGCTCGCAACCGCCCGGTCCGGACATCATGAAGACAGTGGTCGCCTCGCGCCAGAGGCGGATTTCCATCACCGGATCGGGCACGAAGTCGCGGTCGAAATTGGCCATTGCCATCATCAGGCAGCATGGGCCGCAGGTGAACTCGCAGGTCTGCTGATAGAATGGCACCCTGGTGGCGACAGGAAGGTCGCCGCGCAATGTCTTTTCATAGCGAAGCGCCGTCGCGCCGTCCTCGTAGTAACCGGGCTCGCGGCCGATCTTGCGGTAACCGGCCTGCTCATAGATGCGGATGGCCCGGCCGTTGTCCTCGCGCACTTCAAGACGCAGCATCATACGGTCGTGCTCGAAGGCGGCCTCCTCCGCGGCCGACAGCAGCTGGCGCCCGATGCCGAGCGCGCCAAAAAACGGTCCGACGGCGACGGAATAGAGCCGGGCCACCCCACTGCCCTTGCGAAACAGCACGATCGCATAGCCGGCGACGCGGCCATCGACTTCGGCGACCAGCGTCTCCGCGGTCTCGCGCTCGATGAACAGGCGGAAAGACCGGCGGGAAATGCGATCGCTCGAAAAAACGGCTTTCTCGATGGCGGCGAGATCATCGACGTCAGAGGCGCGGGCCGTGCGGATTTCGGCAGGCATGCGACTTGAGAAAACCTCGATTGCGTTGCGGAAACGGCCCCAGTCAAAAGCGTCGCAAACACCAGCCGAAGCGCCGGTATTCATCAAGCGCTATCGCTCCTTGATTAGGGCCGAATTGTGACAGGTTCCGTGGCGGCAAGAAAGCTCGCGGGCTTTGAACAGAATCGCTTTTTTTACAGGTCGCCGGCGGCGGATGATCGCGGCCAACTCAGCTTGCCAGGCCTGCCAGAAGCTGGCCATAGGCACTCTTGGCCACGACCGCCAATTGCTCGCGCGGCAGCGAACCGACGACGGCGCAGCCATAGCCCTTGTCCAGCCAGTAGACAGCCTGCGGGCCATCCTGCGCCGAAGCGTAGGTGCCCTTGGCATTCTCCGTCGCCTCGGCCGTGACGAAGAGGGATATGCGCTCGCCCTTGTCGTCCTCGTAGAGCAGCATCGCGGCCTTGCTTTCGCCAGCAGGCAGCAACCGGCCGCCGATCAGTTGAAAGCCGTTCGCGCTCAAGTCCGGCGCCACCAGCTTCAGCCCGACCCGGTTGGACAGCCAGGTCTGCAAATGATCCTTGTCGCTGGCCGGCACTTCCACCGCATGCCGCTTCTCGGCAGCGTAGATGACATGGGCGGCGATCGCTTGTTCGGCCAGCCGATCCTCGGCGGGATTCTCCTGTCCGATGCCGTCAATGCCGGCAAAGTAGCCGCCAAATCCGCCCATGGCCAGAAGCACGGCCGCAGCCGCGGCAAGCCACCAGCGCGAGCGTGGTATCGCCGTTCTAACAGGCGCTTCGCCGAGCACCATCTTGCGCAAGCGCGCGGGAACAGGCTCATCCAGCACACCGGCAAAGGCCGAGCGCAAAGCCTCCCGGTCGGCTGTGAAGCGGGCGCTTCTGGCCTTCATCTCGGGATTGGCATCAAGCCAGGCATCGTAATCGGTACGCTCGTCGGCCGGCAGTTCGCCATCGAGCGCCATATGGATGTCACGTTCGGAAAAATCGCGGCGGATCATTTCTCGACGATCCTTATCGCGCGCCGGCGTGCCGTGTCATCCAGCAATCCGCGCAATTCCTCACGCCCGCGTGCAATGCGCGACATCAGCGTGCCGGCGGGCACGCCCAGAATATTGGCGGCCTCGGCATAGGAAAACCCTTCGATGGCAACCATGACAAGGGCCGCGCGGCGATCGGGGCTGATCGCCTGCAGCGCGTCGATGATCTCGCGCGAGGCAATGCCCTCCAACTGTTCGGCCGGCTGGGCAACCGCCTCGCCCGCCTCCAGTGGAAGCATCGCCGCTTCGCCGCGACGGTTCACCTTGCGCATCTGGTCGATGAACAAATGATGCATGATCGTAAACAGCCACCTCCTGGGGCTTTCTCCCGTCTGCCAGTTGTCGAGCCGCATGAGTGCGCGCTCGAGACAGTCCTGAACGAGATCGTCGGCAGAATCGCGGTCGCGCAAAAGCGAGCGTGCGTAGCGGCGCAGGCGCGGTATTTCGCCAAGGATTGCTGCCTTCTTTTCGTCCATGACCGCTGGTTCTGAGGTCGCCCTTTGTTAATCCCGATTGAACGCGCCTTTCCGGCGTGGCGCAAGCGGCCAGCGCGAAGCGGTCCGCCGCCCTGGTCACCCAAGCAATGAGATAACGCTGGCGAGTGCCGGATTATTCCCGGCTGGTTGAGCGCCGTGCCGTCATTGCTCCGCGACCGGTATCGTCTCCTTCGCAGCCCTGGTCAGCAGCCGCTGGTAAAACAGGCCGATGCCGATCAGCACGGCGCCAAGGCCTATGAAGGACAGCGCCCTGAGCACGCCTTCCAACTCCGACATGTCGAAGAGGAAGACCTTCAGCACCGCAACCGCGATCAGCACGGCGGAGGCAATGCGAAGCACCTGTGACTTCAGCCAGACGCCGGCTGTGAGCAATGCCACGCCGATCACCAGCCAGAGCGCCGAATAGGTGTAGGTTTCCAGCTGGCCGAGGCCGCTCCACAAGCCGATGAACTCGCCCTTGAACAGACGCCTCACCGAGAACGTGGCATAGGCGAAGGCAAGCACTGCCGCCACCAGTGCCAGCATTGCCGAATACCATCTCGGCCGTTTGCCCCTGCTATAGAGCGCCAGGCCGCCGGCGGCGACCGCTGGCAGCAGATAAGCGAGGAACAACAGGTTGAAGACCGGGATCCGGCCTGTCGATTCGTCAGTGAATAATGGGTTCAGCACCACGAAATGCCGGATGACGATGAGGGCGACCGAAACCACGCCGGCGGCCATCGAACCATGGCGCAGCACCGAACTTGGCGAGCGCATGTCGATGGCTACCAGGATGGCGCCAGCGCCGATGGCGATCAGCGTGTAGATCGCCTGTTCGGCGAGCGTCATCGCGCCCGTGTCGATGACGCCGCCATGCATGGCGTGACGCACCAGCATGGCGACTGTTAGCAGCGCAAACAGCGCCGCGGCCGCCTCCATGGCGAGGCGCGGCCGGCCATTGGTGGTGCCGGCAAGCTGCCAGGCGGCGAAGCCAAAGGCGAGCGCCGGTACGCCATATCCCGGCAGCAGCCAGTTGAACACCGGCGTCGTCGACAGGAATTCGGCGCCGACGATCGTCGGATCGAAGGCGACACGGCCAAGCACCGCTATCACGGCGCCAACCGAAATCCAGCCGAGCACAGGATAAGAACGCCAGCGCGTTGCCAGCGCAGGGACGATGGCCGCGGCACCGAGCAGAATGGTGGTCCAGCCGGAATCGAAAGCCATATGCAGCATCAAGAGGCCGGCGATCGCCGCGCCGCCCAAGGCAAACGACACCGCCATGCCGCCCTTGAGCGGCGGGTCCTCGGCGCGCGCGATCCATTCGCCGCCGGCGGCGAAGACCACGACCAGCAGGGCCGCAACGGCGGCATGGACAAAGTCACGGTCGAGGTTCCCGAAGGTGAACCAGAGCGCCAGCAGGATGACCAGCGGCACGATGACACCCGATGCAGCCCAAGAGGCGGACCGCAACCAGGACGATGCCGCGAACTTGCGGGCGGCCCACAAGCCCGCGCCGATGAAGACCAGGCCCAGTGCAATGCCAATGCGCAAGGTCAGACCATTGGCCGTGGCCAAGGGCAAGCCATCGACGCCGAAAGCGCCGGCCGAAAAATCGGACGCGATCGAGGTTGGCGGGATGATGCCGAGATAGATCAGTGCAGTCGCCAGCCCCGAGGCGTAAAGCAGCGGCAGGGCCGGCGCACGATAGAGCGCAACGGCCACCATCGCCGCGAGGATCGCGGCGCCTGGGAAGGCATAGCCCGCAGCGGCGAAGGCCGGGTCGACCGACAGGCCCAGCGCCGAGAAGGCAACGAACAGACCAGGCACGATGGACGGCCAGTCAAAGGCCCTGCCGGTTTCGTCGCGATGGCCGCCAAGCCAGACAAAAGCGAGGATGGCCAGCGTGACGGCGTCGATGAACAGGATTGCGGACAGGTTCACGCCCGGCGCATCGGTCATGTAGAGGATGGTCCAGATGCCGGTGCCGAAAAAGACGGCCGCCATCAGCGCTTTCCAGTCGCGCAGGCGAGCAATGACGCCGGTGGCGGCGAGCACTATGGCGAGATAGCCGAACAGCGCCCAGGGATTGGGTGCCTGGGAGGCGATCAGCACCGGCGTCACCATGGCGCCGACAAGGCCGATGCCGGCCAGAGCCTGGCCATGGACGAGAGCCGCCGCGATGGTGGCAACGCCGATGGCACCGAGCAGCGTAAAGGCGAGCGCCGGGCCGATGAAGCCGTAAATGCCGTGGGCGGCATAGACGGTGCCGAACAGGATGAAGGCACCGGCCGCCGTCAGGATCGCCGGAATATAAGCGCCCGCAACACCTTGCACCGGCACCTTGAAGCCGGTGCGGCGAATGAACTCGCCGCCGGCGACCAGCACCAAGCCGAGCACCGCTGCCATGGTGAGACGCACGCCAGGGCCGAAAATGCCGGCCTCGATCGTGTAGCGGATCAGGAACAGGCCACCCAGTGCCAGCGCGATGCCGCCGACCCAGACGGCCCAGCGTGTGCCGAGCGCCGTCTCGATATCCGGCTTGCCGGGAGCCTTTGCCGCCACGGCCGGCTCGACAGGTTCAGCTGCCTTCGGAGCCTCGCCCGCGGACCAGGGGCCGGACAGGATCTCGCCCGGTGGGGATTCGGTCTCCGTGGTCGGTGTCTCTGGAGTCGGCGTCTCCGCCACCGCCGGCTCGCTTGCCGCTGACGAGGCGATATCAGCCGCCGCTGCAGCCACCGGCCCGGTGTCCGCCCCGCCATCGGTCGCGGCCTGCTCGGGCGGCTTGGCCACCGGCGGCATAACGCCTGAAAGGACAAGGCTACGCAGCGCGCCAAGCTCGCGCTCGATCAGACCGATGCGGTTCTGCTGGCGTGAAATGATGACGAACAAGGCGATGATGGCGACAAGGCCGATCAGGCTCTCAAACATGGCGGTTCCCCCAAACCAGGCCAGTTTTCACTGACTTTTCATCTCACTGACATTCAAATACGGCGGCCAGACGGCTGGAAACTCAACGTGCCGCCAGATTGGCGGCTGGAAATATCGAACATGTCTCCGTGCCGATTGCCAGCAGCTTGCCGCCGGCATCCTTCAGCGTCGCTTCCGATACGGCTAGCGTGCGGCCCTTGTGGACCACCTTGCCTTCGCAGACCACCTCGCCGGTCCTGGGCGTGATCGGCCGCGTGAGATTCACCTTGAACTCCGCCGTCGAATAGGCCTCGCCTTTTTCAAGCAATGTCTGCACGGCGCAGCCCAATGCCGAATCGAGCAGCGTCGCCGCCCAGCCGCCATGCACGCTGCCCAGCGGGTTGAGGTGACGCTCGCTCGGCATGCCGCGAAAAACCGCCCGCCCCTCCGACACTTCGGAAAGGGCGAAATTCAACTGAAAGGAAATTGGCGGCGCCGGATATCCGCCGTCGATGATGCGCTGCAGCAGTTCCAGGCCAGTGTATTTCAGGATGTCGACGTGAGGAATTGTGCCGAGGCCGAGCGGCGAGACCCGGCCCGGATACAGTTCGACTTCGGTCATGCTGCATTGTCTCCGGCAATGGTCTTGCGCGTCGCATGGTGCTTGCGCAAGGCGGCGAGAAAGCCGGCGCGGGCATCGGGCTGTTCGATGGCACGCGGCTCGTAGACGTGGCGCGTGAAGAAAAACCCGGTCAGCCGGAAGGCATCCTCGACCGCCGCCGGATCCGCACGCAAGCCGGAGCCGCGCTGCAGAAACGCCGGCAGCACCAGCATCTTGTCGCGCCAGGGCGCGCCGGCGTCGCGCGACACCGCGCGGCCCGACTTCGGCGAGACATAGGCAAGGTCCTGCCGCGAGCCGGTGGCGGCGCATTGGCTGAGATCGAGGCCGAAGCCGAGTTCATCAAGGATCAGAAGCTCGAAGCGCGCTACCAACTCTCCGGCGGCATCGGCATCGTCGAGATGGGCGATCATGACGGCGAGCGCTTCGTAAAGGCCGCCATGGGCGTCACGCTCGGGCAACAGGCGCAGATGCGTGGCCATGGTCTGCAGCCCGTAGACGGCGACGGCGCTGTCCATCAGCCGGGCGGCGTTCATTTCGATCGCCTCGACCTGGAACGTACCGAGATGTTCGTCAAGGCGCGCCCGCCATAAGAGATCGACGCGATTGCCGGGTTGGAGAACAGGCTGCTGCTTTCGCGAACGGCCACCGCGAACGAGGCCGAGATAACGGCCATGCGCGCGTGTCATCACCTCGAGAATGGCGCTGGTTTCGCCATGCTTGCGGGTGCCGAGAATGATTCCCTCATCGCGCCATTCCATGCCCAGAGCTTTTCACCGATCGGGTGGCGAAATCAAGGTATGGGCCTGGCGCCTGGGCAGATCGTGAGCGGGACTCGGCGCAAAAAACCGCCCGTAGCGGTGTGCCACGGGCGGTTCGATGACGATCGGTCGATCTGTTAGAATGAACGCTGGAAGCGGAAAATGCCACCGATCGCGTCTGAGTTGTTCTTGTCGAAATTGTCGTAATAATCGACTTCGGCGGTGATCGTGTAGCCCGGGACGATCGTGTAAGCCACGTTGGCCGCCACCGCGAAGTCGCTGGCATCGGTGTAGGAGACCTGTGCGTTGAGTGCGACCTTCTTGTTCACCGTGTAGGTGCCACCGCCCCAGACCGCGAAGTTTCCATTCCAAGGCTTGTAGAAGCTCTTGGCAACGTTGTCGTCGGTGCCGTAACCAACCATTGCGAACAAGGTCAGATCCGCCGTCGCCTTCAGGTCAAGACGGGCCTTGCCTGCCCATTCTTCCCAGTTGCTGTTGTAGGCGCCAACCGCGGTGATCGCACCCCAATCGCCCTTGTACTTCACACCGCCGACAACATGCGGAACGTAGCTGTCGATGGTCTCTGTTGTGCCGGAACCTTCTTCCAGCGAAGCTACGGCCGAGAAGCCGTTGCCGATGTCAAAGTAGTAGCTGATCAGGTTGGTGTCTTTAATACCATATTTTATGATCGTATCCTGCACGACGTTACCAGCGTAGCCGATGAACGAATCATAAGGGGTTTCATCCTTACCGACGCGTAGACCACCAAGCTGTATCCAGGCGAAATTCAGGGTAACACTCTTGTTGGCAGCGCCTGCATTGTAGCTTTCAGTATATTGATTGTAGCTTGCAATGCCGCTTTTTGAAGTGTTGCCGAAATTAAAGCGGGTTTCAGTGTAGGTCTTCAACGTGCCAAGCTCGGTTTCCTGGCCGGTCCACGTCT
The DNA here is from genome assembly GCF_059419085.1 of Mesorhizobium sp. GW821-FHT07A06. Lineage (NCBI taxonomy): Bacteria > Pseudomonadati > Pseudomonadota > Alphaproteobacteria > Hyphomicrobiales > Phyllobacteriaceae > Mesorhizobium > Mesorhizobium sp. GW821-FHT07A06. Next base: position 364,958 of record NZ_JBWKRC010000001.1, on the reverse strand, counting down.
TCAAATTGAAGCGAGTGTTTTTCAACCAGGTTCCCTGCTGGCTACCGTCGCGGACATCAGTGGCGCGAGCGCCGTCCAACGAGCCGACATCACCAAAACCGGCGTCATAGCGGATATAGCCGCCGATGCGCAGGCAGGTCTCGGTGCCCGGGATGTAGAAGTAGCCGGCGCCGTAGACGTCGCAGATCTTGACGTATTCGGCCGGTTCCGGTTCGGCGACGACAACCGCGTCCGCGGCGCGAGCGCCGGAAACCGCGATCAGGGCCGCGGCTGAGCCGAGAAGGAGGCTCTTGATGTTCATTTTCTGACCTCTCCAGTCATAGTTTAAATGGCTTCGGATTTGTGGCTGGCGGATATGTTTTCCCGCCTCACCCCCACAACGAAAAGGCGCGCACCGCGTCCCCTTTTCGCGGCGAACATACCCATCAATCCTCCGCCTTCAATGACGGTTTTGGAAATAACGTCGATTCTTTGAACAGATTAATGCCGTGTTGCACAAATAACACTAGATTACATCGCAATTGGCACAAATGGCACAACGTCATATATTTAATATATATTCAGATAGTTTCTCGGCTAACTATGATTTCAGCACAATATATTTCGAATTTGCAGTCAAATGATGATATTTTCGATATTTTTCGGGAAAAGTAACCGCAATTTTGCGTGCGGCATATCCGGGGCAGCATCCTCCGCTCAGCGGTATTGCGAGGAAATTCCAATGCTCTGCCAGATCGGCCAAAATCTCGCCGAGCCGGTCGAAACACGCCGGCGTGGGGCTGCAGTGCTCTCGATTAGGACAGCAGCCTGCTCATCGTGCGCCGGTGTGGGATCGCTTTCTCAAACCCAACGCGGCAAACACAGGCGAGCGGAAACAAGGACGATTCGAGGAATCACGTCACGTCCGGTGGCTGAGATCGGCCAGCACCGCGTCGATGACACGCCAGGATTTTTCGATCTCAACCAGATTGTCTATGCGGCCAGCGACCGTGATCAGCGCCTTCCACAGCGCCCAGCCACGCCCGCGTGCCCAGGTCGGCTCATCGACGGCAAGACCGGTGCGGAAAACCTCCCTGCTCTCGCCCTCAAACAAGGTCCAGACGATCGCCAGGTCGCAGGACGGATCGCCGACACCCGACGTGCCGAAGTCGATCACCGCGCTCAAACGATCCTTTTCGACAAGCAGGTCGCCCCAGCTGACATCGCCATGGAACCAGACCGGTGCCCCGTGCCAGGTGGCGGCTAGGGCAGCCGCACGGTCATCTCGTCGCCAAGATGAAAGGTCCTGTTGTCCCATCCGCCAAGTTCAACGGGCCTGACTGCAAGACCCTTCCACAAGGGGAATTGCGTGACGACCAGCCGGCGGACCAGAGCCGTATCGATGATGAGCCTGCTATCCATGGGCCGCTAGTGCGGGAATTCGAGACCCATCTCGCGGTAGCGCTCGGGATCGTCACCCCAGTTCTCGCGCACCTTGACGAACAGGAAGAGGTGCACCTTCTGTTCGAGGATGCTTGCAATCTCCATGCGTGCCGCCTGGCCGATGGCACGGATGGTTTCGCCCTTGTGACCAAGCACGATCTTCTTCTGGCTGTCGCGCTCCACATAAATGGTCTGGTCGATGCGCACCGAGCCGTCCGGTTTTTCTTCCCATTTCTCGGTCTCGATATGCGAGGAATAGGGCAGTTCCTGATGCAGCCTGAGATAGAGTTTTTCGCGGGTGATCTCGGCCGCCAGCTGGCGCATCGGCAGATCCGAGATTTGGTCTTCCGGATAATACCAGGGGCCGGCCGGCAGCGCCTGCGCCAGATAGTCGAGCAGATCCTTGCAACCGGAGCCGGTCAGTGCGGAGACCATGAAGGTGCGCTTGAAAGGCACTTTGTCGTTCGCGGCCGCGGACAGGGCCAGGAGCGTCTCATGCTTGACCCGGTCGACCTTGTTGAGGATCAGCGCCATCGGCTGGCGCACGTCCTTCAGGCGTTCGAGGATGGCGTCGGCATCGCCCCTGATGCCGCGCTCGGCGTCGATCAGCAGCAGAACGATGTCGGCATCCTTGGCGCCGCCCCACGCGGTGGTCACCATCGCCGTATCGAGGCGCCGCTTCGGCTTGAAGATACCCGGCGTGTCCACGAAGACGATCTGGGCGTTGTCATGCGTGGCGATGCCACGAACGATGGCGCGTGTCGTCTGCACCTTGTGCGTAACGATCGACACCTTGGCGCCGACCAATTGGTTGACCAGCGTCGACTTGCCCGCATTGGGCGCGCCGATCAGAGCGACAAATCCGGAATGCGTGGCGGGGGCTTCAGCAGTTTCAATATCAGTCATGCTGCGTTCCATACACCTTCGCGCAGCAGAAGGGCAGCCGCGGCCGCCTGCTCCGCTTCACGCTTGGAACGGCCGCTGCCTGTCGCCGGCTGAAATGCACCGACCCTGACGCTGACAGTGAACAACGGATCGTGGTCCGGCCCCTCGCGGCTGTCGATGTTGTAAGCCGGGACGGCATTCGCCGCCTGATGCGCCCATTCCTGCAATTCGGTCTTGGCGTCGCGGCGCGCGGCGCCCGAAGCCTGCGAACGCGGCTGCCAGTATTTGTGGATGAAAGCGCGCGCCGCCTCCAGGCCACCGTCGAGATAGAGCACGGCGATCAGCGATTCCAGTGCGTCGGCGCGCAGATTGACGCGCTTGCGGCCCTCGAGCCCGCGCACATCGGATCCAGCGCGGATGAGGTCCGGCAACCCGATATGCTCGGCGATCTCGGAAAGTGCCTCGGCGTTGACCAGCGCATTGAGCCGCAATGACAACTCGCCTTCCGCCGCATCGGGAAAAGCAGCCAGCAGCATGTCGGCAACGACCAGACCAAGAACCCGATCGCCGAGAAATTCGAAACGCTCATAGTCCGTGCCGGCATTGGCGCCCCGGGCACTGGCATGGGTGAGCGCGCGCTGCAGACGCTGGCGGTCGGCAAAGGCATGGCCCGTGCGTTCCACAAGCGCTTCGGCGAGCGCATCGGCGGTCATCCGCTTCGCCGCTGCCATCCCTAATTGACGAAATGGAACAGGCGCGAAACGCGCATCAGCGACGGCCATTTCCAGATTTCGAGAGGGCTTGCCTTGCCGGCGATCGAGAAGAAGACGAGGTTGGCACGGCCAACCAGGTTCTCGGCGGGAACGTAGCCGACGGTGAAACGGCTATCGGCGGAATTGTCCCTGTTGTCGCCCATCATGAAATAGTGACCGGGCGGCACGTCGAATTCACGCGTGTTGTCGCCGATCGAATTCGGATTGAGGTCGAGCGTGTCGTAGCTGACGCCGTTGGGCAGGGTTTCCCTGTAGACGTCGATCGGCTGAGGCATTTCGGTGATATCGGGATTGTCGATCTGGCCGGTCTTCACGCGCGGCACGCCGACGCCGTTGATGAACAGCTGGCCATCCTTCATCTGGATCTTGTCACCAGGCAAGCCGACAACGCGCTTGATGTAATCGACGGACGGATCCGGCGGGAACTTGAACACCACCACATCGCCGCGCTTGGGCTCGGAGCCCCAAATACGGCCCGAGAAGAGATCGGGGCCGAAAGGCAACGAATAGCGCGAATAGCCGTAGGACCATTTGGTGACGAACAGATAGTCGCCTTCCAGAAGCGTCGGCCGCATTGATCCCGACGGGATCGAAAAGGGCTGAAACAAGAGCGTGCGGATGACGAGCGCGAGCAAGAGCGCCTGGACGATGACGCTGACGGTTTCGCCAAGCCCGCCGGATTTCTTCTGGGATTTTTCAGCCACGCTCATGTCGTCCTCGATTGTGCGTTGGATGTATAGAGTCTCGGCGCGCGCTGGGCAACGTCAATGCCGGACGTCAGATGCAATCAATGTGGCGCTTCTTCGACGGGCAACGCCTCGATGATCACAAAGGCTTGAGCGAGCGGGAAATCATCCGTGATGGTGAGGTGGATCGCTGCCCTATGGCCTCGGGGCAGTATCTTTTGCAGCCGCGCCAGCGCTCCGCCCGTCAGCGCCATCGTCGGCGCGCCGCTGGGCAGGTTGACGACGCCCATGTCGCGCCAGAAGACGCCTTGCGCCAGACCGGTACCCAGCGCCTTGGCGCAAGCCTCCTTGGCGGCGAAGCGCTTAGCGTAGGAGGCTGCGCGGGCGCCGCGGCTCTCCGAACGCGCCTGTTCGACCTCGGTGTAGATTCTCTGGACGAAGCGTTGACCATGACGCTCCAGCGATTTCTCGATGCGCCTGATATCGATCAGATCGCTGCCGATGCCGATGATCATCGGGCGGCTGAACCGATGCCTGCCCCGGGATGGGCCGACTGCTCACGGCGGCTTGCGCGCTCTGCCAGCCGCTTGCGCCTTTGCTCGCGGAAGACATTCATGCCCCAGCGCGTGATACCGTAGAACAGGAGGCCGAACACCAGCCCGAGCGGTACCGCGCCGATCAGCATGGGCTCCAGAACGGGATGCCACAGTTTCGCGAAGGAAAGCTTGTGCATCATCTCGCCCAGATGAGCCGGTGGGCCATGCGCCGGAAGACGATCGTGCAGGATGAGCTTGCCGGTTTCCCAGGAAGCGCCCCAAAGAATGGGAAAAGTCAGCGGATTGCCAAAGAAGACAGCGCCGAGCGCCGCCGCCACCAGATTGCCGGCGATAACCCAACACAGAACGGCGGCAATGATGAAATGGAAGCCCACGGGAAAGAACGAGGCGAAGACACCAGCCGCCACCCCGGCGGCCACCGCATGCGGCGTGGCCTTCAGGCGCAGGATGCGCTTGGAAAAATATTGCAGCGAGCGCGAGAACGAACGGCGCGGCCACAGATAGGTGCGCACCCGCTCCAGGAGACCATCAGGCTTGCGGCGACGAAAAAGCACTCTCTTCCTATTCCCGATACTTTACAGCTTACATGCCAGCTGTCTCCAGCCGGGCTTCAACCGCCACATCTTGCGCTTTGCGGCCACTGAAAGGCAATCGCAACCTTGATATAGCGATACGTAACCCCGACAACAACCGAAGGCCGCCTGCACGGCGGCCGCACCGCCATAATTCTTGGTAAGGTTCACGCTTCCAACCGGACAATCACGGCGAATTTGAGAAGTGCCTTCGGCTTTTGCCGCAGTCGAATGCCTGAGATACTACCGCAGGTATCGGCTGACCTCGACAAGATTGCCATCCGGGTCGCGAAAATAGACGGACATCATCGGCCCCCGTGCCCCGATGCGTTCGACCGGTCCCAATTCGAGCACAACGCCATTGGCTTCGAGACGGGCAAGGATTTCGTCGAGCGGCTGTTCGGTGATCAGACAGAAATCGCCTGAGCCCGGCGTCGGCGACTTCGCCTTGGGCTCGAAAGTGCGGCTGATCTCATGGACATTGATCTTCTGGCCGCCAAAAGCCAGCGCCGTCGGCCGCCCCGGCGCATCGATGCGCCCAAAGCCCAGCACGCGCTGGTAAAAGGCGCAGGTCGCCTCGAGCGAGGCCACCGTCAACACGAAATGATCGATGCCAACGATCATTTCGACCTCCTCTTCAGATATTGCGGCTGCCGGGCTTGACCGGGGGTATCGCGGCAAGCTCCGGCGGCAGCCGATCCGGCGGATAGGCCGGAACCTCGTATTCGGCGAGTGCGATCAGCGGCACGCCGACATGGGTCTTCCCGGCCGAACGGTCGATGATGCAGGCCGCGGCCACCACCTCGGCGCCAAGGTCGCGCAGGCACTCGATGGTTTCGCGGATCGACAGGCCGGTGGTGACGATGTCCTCGACGATAACGACGCGCGCGCCCCGAGCGATCTCGAAACGGCGTAGGCGGAACTCGCCCCCTTCCCGCTCGACCCAGATCGCCGGCACGCCGAGATGACGCGAGGTCTCGTAGGCCGGGATCAGGCCGCCGATCGCCGGGCCGACGACATAGTCTATCTTGCCCGGCACCGCGGCGCGGATCTTCTCGGCCAGCGCGTTGCACAACCGTTCGGTCTTGTCGGCATGCATGAACACTCGCGCCTTCTGCAGGAAGACCGGGCTGCGCAGGCCCGACGTCAGGATGAAATGCCCCTCCAGAACAGCGCCAGCCTCGCGGAAAATGCCCAGCACTTCATCGGTGTCCATCAGGTCCCCCAGCAGCTATTGTTTTAACCGTTCACGCGCCGTGCATCGCTGACGCTGGAATTGTCCTTGAGCTGCGACAGCAGCCGGTTGAGATGCTTCAGATCCCAGACTTCGAGATCGATCAGCATTTCGGTGAAGTCGGGCGCGGTGCGCACCATCGACAGCGTATGAATGTTGGCGTCGTTGGACGCGACGACCTGGGCTATGTCGGCGAGCGATCCCGGTGCATTGATGGCGGTGACCGAGACACGCGCGGGGAACCGTTCCTTGGTGCGCTCGTCTATGTCCCAGCGCACGTCGATCCAACGCTCGGGCTGGTCGTCGAAGGCCTGCAGGGCCGGCGACTGGATCGGATAGATGGTGATGCCGGTGCCCGGCTGGACGATGCCGACGATGCGGTCGCCGGGCACGGCACCCTCCGGCGCAAAGCGCACCGGCAGGTCGCCGCGCACGCCTCGGATCGGCACGGCGCCGTCGCGTGGCTGGTCCTTGTCCTTGCGCGCCGCGCGGCCGGGAATCTGGAACAGCATGCCGGCGGCGTTGCGGATCTTCGACCAACCTTCCTCGCGCTGCTTGGGGGCCGCGGGCGTGACGCGCTCGTCCTTGTAGTCGGGGAAGACCGCCTTCATGACGTCGGTGGAGGCCAATTCGCCACGGCCGACGGAGGCCAGCACGTCCTCGATGTCCTTGCGCGCCAGCCGGTGCAGAACCGGCTTCAGGCTTTCCTTGGTGAAATTCTTGCCGGCCCGCTCGAAGGCGCGCTCCAGAATGCGCGCGCCGAGGCCCGAATACTGTTTGCGGATGGCGTTCTTGGTGGCACGACGAATGGCGGCGCGCGCCTTGCCGGTGACGACGACCGATTCCCACGCGGCCGGCGGCACCTGCGCCTTGGAGCGGATGATCTCGACCTCGTCGCCGTTCTTCAGCTCCGTCATCAGCGGCATGATGCGGCCATTGACCTTGGCACCGACGCAGGTGTCACCGACATCGGTATGCACGGCGTAGGCGAAGTCGATAGGTGTAGCGCCACGCGGCAAGGCGATCAGCATACCCTTCGGCGTGAAGCAGAACACCTGATCCTGGAACAGCTCCAGCTTCGTGTTTTCGAGAAAGTCCTCGGGATTGTCGCCCTCGGCGAGTTGCTCGATGGTGCGCCGCAGCCAGGCATAGGCATTGGTCTCCTTCGAGATCGCGTGGCCGGCGCCGTTCGTCTTGCCGCCGGTGTCCTTGTAGATCGAATGGGCCGCGACGCCGTATTCGGCAATCTTGTTCATCTCGCGGGTGCGGATCTGCAATTCGACGCGCTGGCGCGACGGCCCGACGATGGTGGTGTGGATCGAACGGTAGTCGTTCTGCTTCGGCGTCGAGATGTAATCCTTGAAGCGCCCCGGCACCATCGACCATGTGGTGTGGATGGCGCCAAGCGCCCGGTAACAGTCCTCGACCGTATCCACGACGACGCGGAAGCCGAAAATATCGGACAGTTGCTCGAAGGACAGCGCCTTGGCCTCCATCTTGCGGAACACCGACCAAGGCTTCTTCTGTCGGCTCTTCACGCTGGCGTTGATGGCATGCTTTTCAAACAGCGCCGACAGCGCCTTTTCAATGTCGGTCAGCACGCCCTTGTTGCGCTCGAAGATCTCGGCAAGCCGCGCGGTGACGGCGCGGTAGGCTTCCGGATTGATGAAGCGGAAGGCGATCTCCTCCAGCTCTTCGCGCATGCCTTGCATGCCCATGCGCCCGGCCAGCGGCGCGTAAATGTCCATCGTCTCCTCGGCGATGCGCAGGCGTTTGGCCTCGGGCATATGGTCGAGGGTGCGCATGTTGTGCAGCCGGTCGGCAAGCTTGACCAGCAGCACGCGGACATCTTCCGAAATCGCCAGCAGAAGCTTGCGCAGGTTTTCCGCCTGTTCCGCCTTCTTCGACACGAGATCAAGCTTCTTGAGCTTGGTCAGGCCCTCGACCAGCTTGCCCATTTCGGGACCGAACAGATCGTCGATCTCGGCCCGCGTCGCCGTGGTATCCTCGATGGTGTCGTGCAGCAGGGCAACGGCGATCGTCGCCTCGTCCATGTGCATTTCAGTGAGAATGGCGGCGACTTCGAGCGGATGCGAGAAATAAGGGTCGCCGGAAGCGCGCTTCTGGTGGCCATGCTTCTGCATGGCATAGACGTAGGCCTTGTTGAGCAATGCCTCGTTGACGTCAGGCTTGTAGCGCTGGACGCGCTCGACAAGCTCATACTGACGCATCATGGGCGGAATCTCTCGGCGATGACATGAATCATGCGCCGCACTGCTGTACGGCGCATGTCATAGATAGCCACGAAACTGCCGAGACGGAAGTGCCGGAAGCGTGTTCCGCGCAGGTCCAGAAAACTCTCTCAGTAATCGTCACTCTTCTCAGGCGGCACAAGGCCTTCGATGCCGGCCAACAGATCTTCCTCGGTCATGCGATCGAAGGTGATGTTGTCCTCGGCATCGTCGGTTTCGGCGGCCGCGACGGCACCACCGGTCTGATCGGCGATCACCTCGCCATCGGCTTCGGGCTCGTCGACCTCGACATGCTTCTGCAGCGAGTGGATCAGGTCTTCCTTGAGATCGTCGGGCGACAGCGTCTCGTCGGCGATCTCGCGCAAGGCGATGACGGGGTTCTTGTCGTTGTCGCGAGGAACGGTGATCTGCGCGCCCTGGCTGATCTGGCGAGCACGGTGGCCGGCCAAAAGCACCAGCTCGAAGCGGTTGTCGACCTTGTCGATGCAATCTTCAACGGTTACGCGGGCCATGGACTGCCCCTTTCATGCCTGGATTTAATGGAAAACAGGCGCGGTCCATAACCCGAACGTCGCCAAAATACAAGCATCATGGCATTGGCGGGAGCATTGGGCACCCAATCCCCTGTTCAGACACCGGATTTGGCAAAACCGGACCGCGCCCTCAGTTCAGCGCAGCGATCACAATTGCTTGCACTGCCCCATCACGCCTTGGATTGCCCCCAAACTGGCGTTATCTCGGATGGCCAGGGTCAGCCGGTTTATTATGAGCCTGACCAATAGTCGCTACCGCATTTCGTTTAGACGACCGCATTTTCGAAAAAGGACTATTTTCCATGTTCGACCCTCGTGAAAAAATCGCCCTGTTCATCGACGGTGCCAATCTCTACGCCACGTCGCGGGCGCTCGGCTTCGACATCGACTATCGCAAGCTGCTGTCCAGCTTCCAGAAGCGCGGCTATCTCCTGCGCGCCTATTATTACACGGCGCTGGTCGAGGATCAGGAATACTCCTCGATCCGCCCGCTGATAGACTGGCTCGACTATAACGGCTTCAAGGTGGTGACGAAGCCAGCCAAGGAATTCACCGACTCGACCGGCCGCCGCAAGATCAAAGGCAATATGGACATCGAGCTCACCGTCGATGCGCTGGAACTCGCCGACGTCGTCGATCACTATGTCATCTTTTCGGGCGATGGCGACTTCCGCACGCTCGTCGAGGCGCTGCAGCGGCGCGGCCGCAAGGTATCGATCGTCTCGACCATGGCCTCCCAGCCGCCGATGATCTCGGACGATCTGCGCCGCCAGGCGGACCACTTCATCGACCTGACGACGCTGAAGAACGAAGTCGGCCGCGATCCCTCCGAACGGCCGGTGCGCCGGCCCGAACCGGCTGAAGTCGAAGAGGACGACTACTGAGGTCGGTCGCCTTGATCGCCCTCTCCCGTGCCGAACCCGATCGCGACTGCCCGCTCTGCCCGCGGCTGCATGACTTCATTGCCGAATGGCGGCAGCGCGAGCCGTCATGGTTCAACGCACCGGTGCCAACCTTCCTGCCACTGGGCGGCGAGGACACTGTCCAGCTACTGATCGTCGGGCTGGCGCCCGGCCTGCGCGGCGCCAACCGCACCGGACGCCCCTTCACCGGCGACTATGCCGGCGACCTGCTCTACTCGACGCTGATCGCGCACGGTTTTGCACGCGGTGAATTCAAGGCACGGCCCGATGACGGGCTCGAGCTTGTCGGCACCGCCATCACCAATGCGGTGCGCTGCGTGCCGCCGGAGAACAAGCCGGTCGGTGCCGAGATTTCGACGTGCAGAACATTCCTGGTGCCGACCATCGCCCGCTTTCCGAACCTGCGCGCCGTTCTGGCGCTGGGATCGATCGCGCACCAGTCGACCGTGCGCGCGCTGGGCGAGCGCGTCGCCGCCTATCCGTTTAGACATGGCGGGCAGATGGAGGCCGGCGGTATCACGCTGTTTTCGAGCTATCATTGCTCGCGCTACAACACCAATACCGGCGTTTTGACGGAAGCCATGTTCGTCAATGTATTCAGCCAGATCGCGACGTTCCTGCGGAAATGACGGCGTGCTGTTCTTGACGCGATTCCAAAGGGGAAAGCGCTACGCGCCTTTCCCGGAATTGCTCTAAAACCCCTCCAGCACGATCTTGCCCTTGGCGGTGCCGGTCTCGATCAGCGCATGGGCGCGCTTCAGATTGGCGGCGTTGATACGGCCGAATGTTTCGCCCAGCGTGGTGCGGATGGTGCCGGCGTCAACAAAGCGTGACAGTTCGTTGAGATGCTCGCCTTGCGCGGCCATGTCCGGCGTCTCGAACAGCGAGCGCGTGAACATCAGCTCCCAATGGACAGAAACGCTCTTGCGCTTGAACGGATTGATATCGAGCGTCTGGGGATCGTCGATCAAGCCGAACCGGCCCTGCGGAGCGATCAATTCGGCAATCTCGGCCAGGTGCCGGTCGGTGTTGGTTGTCGAGAACACAAAGGCTGGTGCGCCGATGCCCAGCGCGGCGACTTCGGCGGCCAGCGGCCTGGAATGATCGACGACATGATGGGCACCAAGCCCGAGCACCCATTCGCGTGTCTCGGGCCTCGATGCGGTGGCGATCACCGTCAGATCGGTCATTTGGCGCGCAAGCTGCACCGCAATCGAGCCGACGCCGCCAGCGCCGCCGATGATGACGATGGCATTCGCGGCGCCCATGACAGGCTTCTTCACGTCAAGACGGTCGAACAGCGCCTCGAAGGCAGTGATGGCCGTCAGCGGCAGCGCGGCAGCCTGCGCATAGTCGAGCGAGCCAGGCTTGCGACCGACAAGGCGCTCATCGACAAGGTGGAATTCGGCATTGGTGCCTTGCGGCGCGAGCGCACCGGAATAGAAGACGTCGTCACCGAGCTTGAACAGGCTGGTGTCCGGACCCGTTGCAGCGACCCGACCGGCGGCATCCCAACCAAGCACCCGCCAGGTTCCTGCTTCGGGCCTGGCACTTCGGCGTATCTTGGTGTCGACCGGATTGACGGAGATCGCCTTCACCTCGACCAGCAGTTGACGGCCTTTCGGCTCCGGCTTGGGCAAGTCGATATCGACGAGGGAGGCCTCATCGGTGATGGGAGCTGGGATCTGATAGCCGACGGCGCGCATTTTTGTCTCCGCGATTGCTGTTGAGCTTTGTCTGGGGCAGAGATGCGGACTATGCGCGCCAAGCGCAAGAATGCACATATAAAGCACATAGTGTCGAAAAGGATACCGTCATGCCGCGCATTCGCCATGAGCGATTCGATTGCAGCCCCGGCTGCGCCGTGGAGGGAACGCTCCGCTACATCGACGGAAAGTGGAAGGGCGTCGTGCTCTACCATCTGTTCGAGGGCACGCTGCGCTTCAACGAGATACGCCGGCGCATTCCCAACTGCACGCAGCGCATGCTGACCAACCAGCTGCGCGAACTGGAAGCCGATGGGCTGATTGCCCGCAAGATCTATCCGGAAGTGCCGCCGAAGGTGGAGTACAGCCTGACCCCGCGCGGCAGAAGCCTGGAGCCGGTCATAACGGCCCTGAAAGTTTGGGGCGATGCGAATGTGACGCTGGCGCCGGAGGTTTCCCAGGCCGCCGCGGCTTGAAGCGGCCGCTGCTCAGCAATGGCAAGACGTGCAACCAAGGTAGTTTGGCGATGCCAGCGGCGCGCCGGATCGTCATTATTTGCAACGGCATAGCCCGGCTTGTGAAGAAACCGATTCGGACCCGCAATCCCGATCGCTTCGGCCGGAAGGCCTCAATGCGCCGATGCAAGCAGCGCCGCCAATTTCTCCGACCCGCCCTGCAAAACGTTCAGGTCGACGTCACCCTGGATGCCATCCACGCGTCCCCTGTTGTGATACTGCCAATAGATCCAGTCGTGGCGGTCCGGTTCCATCAGCAGTGAGCGAAGCCACAGCGGGCGCGCGGCGATCTGCCCGGCATAGGCGGCCTCGGCCTCATCGGTCAGATAGACGATCGCCGTCTTGCCGAACGCCGTCTCGACAGGTCCGAGGAAAGCCTGGAGCTCGGCATTCAATTGTTCGGGCGATGGACGCTGCGGACAGTTGCCGCCGAACTCGATATCGACGACCGGAGGCAGCAAGGGCTGATCCCGCGGCACGACCGAGATGAAATTCTTCGCCTGGTCGGCGCCGGGCCGGCAGAAGGTGAAGAAATGATAGGCGCCGACGGCGAGCCCCGCCGCGCGAGCCTCACGCAGATTGGTGGCAAAGGCACGATCGACGTGATCGCCACCCTCGGTCGCCTTGATGATGGCGAAGGCGACATCGTCGGCTGCAACGCGCCGCCAGTCGATTTCGCCCTGATGGTGGGAAACGTCGATGCCTCTGACCGGATATTTTACACGGTCCGGGGAGTATGTGTGGAAGTAGACGAAGCCACCGGCGGCGACGAGCGCTGCAAAGACCAGGCTGACCGACCCCCAGAGGATTATCCGGTTCTTCAAGACGACCCTCTTCCGGGTATTTTCTAGCTCCGTGTGTTCGAAACTTGAAAGCCAAACGGCTGGCTTTTCCAGGGCTACCGCCCGGTGTCTCTCACCCACGCTCCTTCAAGAGCCGGCCCTTCTCGCGCGACCAGTCGCGCTGCTTTTCGGTTTCACGCTTGTCGTGCAGTTTCTTGCCACGGCCAACGGCGAGCAGCAGCTTGGCGCGGCCCTGGTCGTTGAAATAGATCTTTAGCGGCACCAGGGTCATCCCCTCGCGGTCGACGCTCTGCGACAGCTTGGCCATCTCGCGCTTGTTGAGCAGGAGTTTGCGGCGCCTCCGGGGCTCGTGATTGAAGCGATTGGCCTGCAGATATTCCGGCAGATAGGAATTGATCAGCCAGATCTCGCCGCCTTCGACCGAAGCGTAGCTGTCCTGGATGTTGGCCTGGCCCTGGCGCAGCGACTTGACCTCGGTGCCGGTCAGCACCAAGCCGGCCTCGATCGTGTCGAGCACCTCATAGGAAAACCGCGCCTTGCGGTTCTCCGCAACGGTCTTGTTGTTGGGATCGGCTTTTCTGACTTGATTCATGATGTGGAGAGGTGGCGCCTCATCCTCAATTAATCAAGCCGGCGTGCTTCATGGCCGCATCGATCTTTGCCGCGGTCGACTCCTCGATCGTGACCAGCGGCGAACGCAGCACGTTCTCGACCTTGCCGAGCTTCGACAGCGCGTATTTGGCGCCGGACACGCCGGGTTCGAGAAAGATCGCCTTGTGCAGCGGCAAGAGGCGATCCTGCAACTCAAGCGCTTTTGCACTGTCGCCGGACAGCGTCGCTTCCTGGAATTCGGCGCACAGCCGCGGCGCGACATTCGACGTCACCGAGATGCAGCCGACACCGCCATGGGCGTTGAAGCCGAGCGCCGAAGCATCCTCGCCGGACAGCTGGATGAAATCCTTGCCGCAGGTCATGCGCTGCTCGGACACACGCTCAACCTTGCCGGTCGCATCCTTGACGCCGACGATGTTCTTGAAGTCGTGCGCCAGCCGGCCCATCGTCTCCGGCATCATGTCGATCACCGAGCGCGGCGGTATGTTGTAGATGATGATCGGCAGCTTCGTCGCCCTGGCGACGGCGGCGAAGTGCTCGTAGAGGCCGCGCTGTGTCGGCCTGTTGTAATAGGGCGTGACGACCAAGGCGGCGTCGGCACCGGCTTTCTCGGCATATTGCACGAGCCCGACTGCTTCCGCGGTGTTGTTGGAACCGGCGCCGGCGACGACCGGAGCGCGGCCCCTGGCCACCTCGATGCAGACCTTGACGACATGGCGATGCTCATCATGCGACAGGGTCGGCGACTCGCCGGTCGTGCCGACGGGAACCAGGCCTGTCGTGCCTTCCGCGAGTTGCCATTCGACAAATGCGCGAAAGGCTTTCTCGTCGAAACGCCCGCTCTTTTCGAACGGTGTCACGAGCGCAGTAAGCGAGCCTCTCAGCATGTCGTCCAACTCCTTGGGACTTCTTGGGTTTTATCAGTCGGTTTGTCGTGCGCCTTCTAGCCGAAAGCGAAGCCGCGCACCATAGTCTCGACATGGTTGCGCGGCAAGCATTGCCATGGTGCCAGCAAGCGCAATTCGAACGGCCTCGATAACTCTTTGTTTACGGGCCCTTCACGACCTAAGTTTAGGCTTCGAGGCTTCTTCGCCTTCTGGTAAAATGCTGGATTAGGAAAGACACGAGATCATGCCGGCCAGTCGGCCCCACCTCTTCGCGCTGCTTGGCGCCATCGCCGCGCTGATGCCCGGTGTGGCGATCAGCGGCAGCGTGGATGTGCAGGTCACCTCGGCAATCCCGATGCCCAGCCCGCAGGACGGGGCGCAGCAGGCGCCCTCACCCGGCGTCGCCATGTTGAAGAGCGGATTGGACGCACTGGCGGCCGGCGATATTCCAGGCGCCCGCGCTGTGCGCGACGCGCTTCCGGCTCAATCGCTCGACCTGCATATTCTGGCTTGGGCGATCGCCCTTTACGGCGGCGACAAGGTTCCGAGCGGCGATATCGCCGCGGCCGCGAGGATGCTGCCCAACTGGCCGGGCACCGTCGCCTTGCGCAAGAACAGCGAGCGCGCGCTCTATCGGGAGAACCCCGCCCCCGGGATCGTCATTGCGGCATTCAATGGCAGCCAGCCGCAAACGTTCGAAGGCGTCATGGTTCTCGCTCGCGCCTATGTGGCGGGGGGCAACGCCAAGGCGGCACGCTCGGTGCTGTCGCCGTTCTGGCGCACCGCGATTCTGGAAGCCAAGGACGAGACGGCGTTGATCAAGGAGTTCGGCGGTCTGATCCCCGCCGCCGACCACCGTTTTCGCATGGATCGTATGTTCTATGCCGATCGGGTGAACTCCGCCCTGCGGGTTGCCGGCCTGGCCGGCGCCCAGCAGTTCGCCGATGCCTGGGCCGCGGCCGACAGAGGTGACAAGAACGCGCTGAAACTGCTGAAGGCAGTGCCGGCATCGCAGCGGTCGGCCGGCTATTTCTTCGCGCAGGCCGAATATCTTCGCAAGCAGGAAGATTTTGCCGGTGCCGCCGCCGTTGTGATGAAGGCGCCGACGGACCGCGAGGCTTTGGTCGATCCGGACGCCTGGTGGGTCGAACGCCGGGTGCTGTCGCGCGAACTGGTCGACCAGGGCGACATGAAGACGGCTTATCGGATCGTCGCCACGCATGCCGCCGAAAGCGCGGCCAATGCGGCCGAGGCCGAGTTCCACGCCGGCTGGTATGCGCTGCGCGGCCTCAACGACCCCAAGCTTGCCGCCACGCATTTTTCGCGCATCGCCGAACTGGCGCAGGGGCCGATGACATTGTCGCGCGCCTATTACTGGCTCGGTCGTGCGGCGGAAGTCGGCGGGCCGGGCAATGCCAAGGACTATTTTGGGCGTGCGGCTGCCTATGGCACGACCTTTTACGGCCAGCTTGCCGCCGAACGCGTCGGCCGCCAGGCACTCAATATCGTCTATCCCCAGCCGAGCGCTGCCGACCGGCAGAACTTTGCCGACCGCGAGGCCGTCAGCGCCATCAAACGCCTGCAGGAGGCAGGCTACGACCGCTATGCCGAAACGCTTTATCGCGACCTTGCCGGGCAATTGACCAGCCCGGGCGAATTGGCGCTGCTCGCGGTCCTCGCCGAGAAGCAGGGCAACCATTTCATGGCGCTGAAAGTCGGCAAGATCGCCGGCGCGCGCGGCATCGATGTCGGCGCGCTGTCGCATCCGCTCGGCGTTATCCCTGATTCGGCCAATATTTCCGGTTCGGGCAAGGCGCTGGCCTATGCGATCGCCCGCCAGGAAAGCGAATTCAACATCGGCGCCGTATCAAGTGCCGGCGCGCGTGGGCTGCTGCAGCTGATGCCGGGGACGGCCAAGCAATTGGCGAAGAAGGCCGGGTTGCAGTTTTCGCAGGCCCGGCTGACCACCGACGCCGGCTACAATGCGACGCTCGGTTCAGCCTTCCTTGGCGAACAGCTCGACCGCTTCAACGGCTCCTATGTGCTCACCTTCGCCGGCTACAATGCCGGCCCCAACCGGGCCAGCCAGTGGGTGGCGAAATACGGCGACCCGCGTGGCAAGGACATCGATGCGGTGGTGGACTGGATCGAGCGGATTCCCTACACGGAAACAAGAAGTTACGTACAGCGCGTGATGGAGAATTACGAAGTCTACAAGATGCGTATTTCCGGCAAATACGACATCGTCGGAGATCTGGTGAACGGACGCAGTTGAGGCTTCCCCTCTTCCCGTGAGAAAGAAGGCAATGAGCGTCTTTCATTTGACCAGCGCTGCCCTCGCCTGTAGCTGTCTTTGGTCTATCCAGCCAGGGCAGCATTTTAAATGTCGAGCGACAAAGGCTTCACCGACTTCTTTTATGCGGCGCCGGACGGGTTGAAGCTTCACGCCCGCGTCTACGGCAAGGCCAGTACCAGCGACTGGCCGGTAGTCTGCCTGCCCGGCCTGACCCGCAATGCTCGCGACTTTCATGATCTTGCGCTCTATCTGTCGCAGCGCGCCGGCACTGCACGCCAGGTCGTGGCTTTCGATTATCGAGGGCGAGCGATGTCGGCCTACGATCCCGACATCGCCCACTATAATGTCGGTGTCGAAGCCGGCGATGTCCTGGCCGGGCTCGCGGCACTTGGCATTGACCACGCAGCTTTCATCGGCACTTCGCGCGGCGGCCTGATCATCCATGTGCTCGGGGCATTGAAGCCGGCGGTGCTGAAAGCCATTGTGCTCAATGACATCGGACCTGTGATCGAAGCCGGAGGCTTTGCCAACATCCGATCCTATCTTGAGCGCTCGCCGAAGCCGAAGACATTTGATGAAGCCGTGGACGCGCAGCGGCGCACGCATGGCGGCGACTTTCCGGCCCTTACCCATGCGGACTGGGCTCGGATGGTGGGTGCGCTCTACCGCAACACGGATGGCGGACTGGTGCCCGATTTCGATCCGGCGTTGATCGACACTCTGGCCGGAATCGATTTCAGCAAGCCGTTGCCGGATCTGTGGCCGCAATTCGATGCGCTGGTCGCCGTGCCACTGCTTGCCATCCGCGGCGGCAATTCCAAACTGCTCTCCACCGCAACGCTCGAGGACATGCGAAAACGCCATCCCGGCATGGAGACGATCACCGTCGAGGGTCAGGGGCACGCACCATTCCTCGAAACCAGCAGTCTGCCTGGCGATATAGCGGCCTTTCTTGATCGGGCTGAACGCCAAGACTGAATAAAGTAACCCCAAGACCAGATCTGGCCCTGGGGTCACAGCAACAGTATAGCCGCGCCTGTTGGAATTATTTGGCCTTTGAGCTTTTCCGCAAGGCTTTTGCCGGCTTCGCCGCACCCGCCTCGCTCGTTTTGCCCGGCTTAGGCGCCGAAGGCGCTGTCAGCGGGGAAGAGAAGGCCGAGCTTTCACTACCGCGCGACGCATCCTCGCTTCGCGGCGTTTCCAGCACGACGACACAGCCGTCGAGATCGTTGGTGGCCAGATGCGCGTAGCGCATGGTCATCGAAAGAGTCTGGTGGCCAAGCCACATCTGCACGCGCCTGATGTCGATGCCGCCCTGGACAAGGCGCGAGGCGCAGGTGTGACGCAAGATGTGCGGCACGACCTGGTCGTCGGCGCCAAGACCGACTTCGGCCTTCGCGTCATTCCAGATGGCACGGAACTGTGCCTGGCTGAGCTTGGTGAACGGGCCCTTGGGCCGGCGCCCTTCGGCCGGAGGCAGCTTGATGACTTCCTTGACACGCTCGGTCATCGGAATGGTGCGGCTGCGGCCGGATTTGGTGATCCAGAAACTGACGCGATGTTCCTGAATGTCGTTCCAGATCAGCCCGAGCGCTTCGCCGAGACGGCATCCGGTGTCGACCAGGAAGACGGAAAGCCTGTAGGCATCCTCACTGCGGCTTCTGATCGCGGCGAACAGCCTTGCCTCTTCGTCCCTCTCAAGGAACCGAATCCGTCCCGCCCGCTCTTTCTGACGGCGGAACTCGGGCAGGCTGTGGATATCTCCCATCTTGTAGGCCTTGCGCAGCAGTTTGCTGAGAGCAGCCATCTTTCGATTGATGGTTGCGTTGCTGTTGCCGCGCTGGCGCAAGGTGCCGATAAGGTTATCAAGGGTACTCTGGTCAAAGGCGCTGAAACGCTCCCCAAGGAGAATTTCATCTATTTCGCCGATGAATGAGCTGACATTGTATTTATGCCGCCCGTCATCCCACAGTATGTCCCGATAGGCTGAAAAAAGCTCTCCGACTCGGTACGACTTTACTTCTCTTATCTTGTTATAGGTGTACTTGATCTTCGAATTCTGAGAAGAAAACATCGAAAACGGATCTGAGGGGCTAGCCTCCTGGATCGCTTCGTTGGTCATAATCCGTCGCACCCCCGAGTGGATAGATCAGCCCTATCCGCTTGGAAGCGTCCTTTCAAGAGTTTTAATCACGCGGTTGTGATCTCATCCGCCCATCGGCGAATCCCACGAAATCACTCTGCGGATTTGTTCAGCTACCGATTCCCCCTCTTCCTTCGTTTGCGTTGACCCAGTCACGAAACAAAAACAGCCCGGGCGTTTGTGCGCCCGGGCTGGATTTCACCTGTAAGGAACCAGCCCTTAGAAGGAGCGCTGGAAGCGGATGATGCCGCCGAGGTTGCTCTTCTTTTCGGCGTGAGCCCAAACCGATCCGTTGTCGATAGAGCCCTGACCGACGCGCTGGTAGTCAACTTCTGCCGTAACGTTGAAGCCGGGGACGATGTCATAGGAGATGTTCGCGGCAACGCCGAGATTCTTCCAGTCGTCATACGAAACCTGAGCGTTGAACGAGGTCTTCTCGTTGAACTTGTAGGTGCCACCGCCCCACACTGCCCAGTTGCCACCCCAGATCTTGTACATGCCGCGACCGAAAGCAGGGACGGCGTTGTTGGCATTGTCGTTGAGGTTGTTGTCGCTGCCATAGCCGCCCATTACCCAAAGCGACAGTTCGTTGGAAACGTTCACATCCAAGCGTACCTTGCCGGCAACTTCTTCGTAGTTGCTGTCATAAGCGACGACGCCCGTGATGGCACCCCAGCCCTGCGTCCACTTCACGCCACCGACGACATGCGGGACATAGCTGTCGATCGTACCGACGTTGCCATAACCTTCTTCGAGTGAGACCACGGCCGAGAAGCCGTTGCCGGCGTCGAAGTAATACTGCACGACATTGGTATCGAAGCCGCCGTAGGGAACGATGGTGTCCTGGATGACGTTGCCGGCATAGCCGATGAACGTATCGAAAGCCGATTCGTCCTTACCGACGCGGAGACCACCAAGCTGGATCCAGGCGAAGTTCAGCGAGATGCCCGAGTTGGTAGCACCGGCATTGTACGATTCGGTGTACGGATTGTAGCTTGCGCGACCGCTGTTGCGGGTGTTGCCGAAGTTGAAGCGGGTCTCGGTGTAGGTCTTCAACGTGCCGAGTTCGGTTTCCTGGCCGGTCCAGGTCTTCAGCGTGAAGCGCGCGTTCTTCTTCCAGGTGCCCTGGTCCTTGCCGTTCTGCACGTCGGTAGCACGAGCACCGTCGAACGTGCCGATATCGCCGGCGCCGATGTCGTAACGGACATAGCCGCCGATGCGCAGGCAGGTCTCGGTGCCCGGGATGTAGAAGTAGCCAGCGCCGTAGACGTCGCAGATCTTGACGTATTCAGCGGGTTCCGGCTCGGCGACGACGACGGCGTCGGCGGCGCGCGCACCGGAAACTGCGATCAGGGCCGCAGCGGAGCCGAGAAGAAGGCTCTTGATGTTCATTTTCTGACCTCCAGTCAAAAGTTAAAAAACGGGTCTGGGTATTCTTTGCTGAAGGACAGCGTTCCCTGCCCCATCCCCACTACCGAAAAAGATGCGCACCGCGCCGCTTCCTCGAAACCGACATTACCCATGAGCCGGCGGCGTTCAACAACGATCGTACAAGCGAAAGGACTGTTCGGCTGCTATCCCCCGGCGTTGTTGCACAAATGACACGATTTGGCCTCACTCAGAAACCTCTTGTTAACCATCAGGCCTGCCGTATCAGCTCATTTCGCGCTGAATCCGGCAATCGGCCGACGGAATCATGGCAGGGCCGCGAGTCACCAGCCAGGGAGTTGCCGCAAAACGGCCGTACCAGGTAAACCCGCCGTTCCGGCCCGCTGTTATTTTTCCATATAATGGCGCGGGCTTGTTGATTGTGCCGGCGCTTTTCTTTATCCACCGGCGCAACGGAGAGGTGGCCGAGTGGTCGAAGGCGCTCCCCTGCTAAGGGAGTAGAGGTCAAAAGCTTCTCGTGGGTTCGAATCCCATCCTCTCCGCCACCCTACGCCCTTTGGGCTTCGGGTGGCAGGCCACCCCAGCGCGCGAAGGGCGTAGGGTGTCGCCCGAAGCTACGGAGTAGCGTAGGGGGACTATGTGGTACGTTTATTTCCCGCAGCTCCATGACGGTGACGTCTATGTCGGGTCGACAAACGACCTTCGACGCCGGTTCGAATCACATCAATCAGGCTATGTGGCATCGACCAAGGCTCATCTGCCTGTCGCCTTGAAGACGTATATTGCGGTCGAAACCGAGGCCAGTGCACGGCAGTTGGAGCGGTATTTCAAGACCGGATCGGGCAAGGCTTTTGCTAGAAGCGATTCTGGCGAACCGAGCGCCGCTGACGACCAAAGAATGCTATCTGTCTGATATAAAACGAAAAACAGCCATTGAATCTGTTTTTCTCTGACCTCCGCCTTCGATTCTGACTGGAGGTCAGAAAATGAACATTAAGAGCCTTCTCCTCGGCTCCGCTGCGGCCCTGATCGCAGTTTCCGGTGCGCGCGCCGCCGACGCCGTCGTCGTCGCCGAGCCGGAACCCGCTGAATACGTCAAGATCTGCGACGTCTACGGCGCTGGCTACTTCTACATCCCGGGCACCGAGACCTGCCTGCGCATCGGCGGCTACATCCGTTATGATGCCTCCGGCGGCGATATCGGTTCGTTTGATGGTGCTCGCACAAGCGATGTCACGAGCGGCAAGGACCAGGGCACCTGGCTGAAGAATGAGCGCTTCACGCTTAAGACCTGGACCGGCCAGGAAACCGAACTCGGCACCTTGAAGACCTACACCGAAATGCGCATGAATTTCGGCAACCATAACGCTGATGCTGGCTATGACGGATTTGGAGTCAACGCTGCCGGCAACAAGGCCTTCGATCTGCACTTCGCATGGGCCCAGCTCGGCGGTCTGCGCGTCGGTCTCGACGAATCGGCCTTCGACACGTTCGTCGGTTATGCCGGCAACGTCATCCAGGATACGCTGGTTCCTTACGGCGGGTTCCAGACCAATGAGATCCAGTACTACTTCGATGCCGGCAACGGTTTCTCGGCAGTCGTCTCGCTGGAAGAAGGTTCGGGTGGTTCCGTTGCTTCCGCTACCAACTACAATGGTTATGGCGTGGGCACGATCGACAGCTATGTTCCGCATGTTGTCGGCGGCGTGAAGTACACGCAGGGCTGGGGCGACATCGTCGGCGTCGTTGCTTATGACAGCAACTACGAAAATGTGTCCGGCAAGGTTCGCCTCGATGTGAACGTGACCAATGAACTGTCCTTGTTCGGAATGGTCGGTTACGGCAGCGACGGCAAACTTGGCGATGTTGGACTCGCTCGCTCCTTCTACAAGCCTTGGGGCGGTCACTGGGCTTTCTGGGCTGGCGGTACTTACAAGTTCACCGACAAGGCGTCCTTCAACGCGCAGGTATCGGGCGATCAGTTCAAGAACTACGGTGTCGCGGCGAACATTGCCTACACGCTCGTTCCGGGCTTCACGGTCACCGGCGAAGTTGATTACCTCCACGACGGCAGGTTCGGTGATTTGGACAACTCCAACTGGACTGGAGCTACCAAGAAGAACAGCGTCGGCGGCCTCATCCGCTTCCAGCGCGACTTCTAAGACCAGATATTTCTAGGAAAGGAGAACCCGGCGGGCAATCGCCGGGTTTTTCGTTTGACATGCAAATCTTGCGCGAGCTTGCCGCCAAGCCGTGGCGACTTATCGCCCTTCCGCGAACAGCTGGCGGCCCTATCTGATTGTCTTGAAGCAGTTCCGACCGGAAATGTCAGGAATCGCGAACTTACCACACCGCACCGCGCAGATTCGGACTCAAGCCAGCCGCGGCGCTCGACTGGAGCACGATCTTTCAGGACATAGATACCGATTTAGGTCAGGCGATGCTGATACCTCTTTGCTGAAATCGGCTTGATACGATTACGGCACCCAAAAAAATCATGCACAGCAGAACCAACGACGCGCCTTCAACGCGTTGCCTCCTGGCGCATTGCCATGCCCTCAAAGCGGCCTTACTGAAGATCAGATGTCAGCCAAATCACCCAAGGCTTCGATCAAGGGGGCGATCTCGCCCTCGTAATTCTTCCAGCGCTTCACGGAAGATTTGTAGATCGGCTGGCGAACCTGCCAGCGGCTGGGCGTGGTGACCGCCCCTTCCCTATCGAAGTAGCGCAGGCATGCGTCATCCCAGGGAAGGCCGAGATAATCGATGAGCCGGCGCGACTGCGCCTCTTGATCCTCTACAAGCGTCTCGTAGCGATTTTCAAAGATCCGACCGGGGAAAACCTCGTTCCAGTGACGCATCAAGCGGTCATATTCCCGGTAATAGAGGCCGAGTGCCCGCAGGTCTGAATTGTAACTATGTGCCGAGCTGAAAGGCAGGACAAAGCATGAAACGCAATTGTCGATCGCATCGCGGCGGCAGTGAATGATGCGGGCATTGGGAAAGAGCAGGGTGAGGAGGCCGATCAACTCGAAATTGTGCGGCATTTTATCGATGATTCGCTGCGCGGTCGGAGCGCGCTCCCGCAGATAGGAAAGATGCTCTTCGGCCAACGTTCTGGACAAGCCTTCGGTGACCGTCATGATCGGCTTGTTGAAATCAGAAGCCGAGGGGTTCAGACCGATCGCGTTCGCTACCCGCCTCAGTTTGCTAAGCTCTCCGGCGCCATGAACATCGGGATGACTGGCGCATATTTGTTCGGTCAGTGTCGTCCCGGAGCGCGGCATCCCGACCACGAACACAGGTGCTTCGGAAGGGTTCCCGTAACTGGACCTTGCGGCAAACAGATCCGGCGTGAAGGTTTCAATGGTCAGATCCACGAAACGACGATACTGATCGATGTCGAACTTGTAGCCGGCGGCCTGTTTCGCCTTGTTGAAATGGTCGAACGCCTCGGCGTAGCGCTTGAGGTCGTTCAGCACCTTGCCGGCCGCGTAATGCAGATTCTGCACGGCCTCCGATTTAAGTCGCGGACCGTCTAGTTCGCGAAGGATCGATTGAAGTTCCGCAGGCTCTTCGATAAACTTTCGGCTCTGCACGAGGTCGTAATAAGCCGCCGCAACGTCAATGCGGTGTTCGATCGCCTGTCTGAGATAGACGCCGGCCTCCTCCATGCGCCCAAGGCCGGTGAGCGAGGCTGCCATTCCGATCCGCGCCTTGGGGTGGTCGCGGTTGATTTTCATCGCCTTCTCATAAAGCGGCAAGGCCAGGTCGGGTTTGTCGAACTGGGTATAAACGCGACCGAGGGCACACAGGGCCTCTACAAGATCGGGCTGCACTTCCAAGGCGTACCGGATGTGTTTGATCGCGGCTGAAAATTCGCTCAGCTTGCCATAGGCCTCACCGAGGCTAAGATGATAAAAGGGGTTTCTAGGCTCCTCGCCGACAGCGCGTGCGAAATAACGCAGAGCCGCCTCGTCGTCATAGCCGAGATAAACCGTGCCCAAGATATAGAGCGCCAGCGGATGGTTTGGCGTGCGCGCCAAAACCTGCAGGCACAGGTCCTGAGCCTCATCAAGCCGCTTGGCCTGTTGATGGTCATAGGCTTGCTTCAGCAACAAATCGTCAGCCTGTGCGCGTGCAAACGAATTTGTTTTCGGCGGATTTGCCAGAGGTGGCCGTGGCAATCCAGGTTTCGGAGCGGCGGCGGCTTTGAGATGTTTGGACCACGCAGGCGGAAGACGATTATTCATCATTCCTAACTAGCAAAAAAAGCCAATCGAATCCAGAACGTCTGACCATATCGACGGCTTACAGCAGACAGCCCATGCGTTGGCCGCAAGGCCTTTTTTTGCTCGAGCAGGGGTGTTGATCACAACAGACGCGGCACTCTTTGCCGCAGCATCCAATTCCGAGCCGCAAGCTGTTGTTAGATGTCCGCAAGGTCGCCCAGCGCTTCAATCAGCGGCTGAATCTCCGTCTCATAATTTTTCCAACGCTTGACGGAAGATTTGTAGATCGGCTGACGAACCTGCCAGCGGCTGGGCGTATTGACCGAACTGTCCCTGTCGAAAAAGCGCAAGCAGGCGTCATCCCAAGGCAGCCCAAGATAATCTATCAGACGGCGGGACTGCGCTTCCTGATCCTCGACCAGTGTCTCGTAACTGTTTTCGAAGATCAGGCCCGGAAAAACCTTGTTCCAATGCTGCATCAGCCGATCATACTCGCGGTAGTACAGGCCAAGCATTCTCAGGTCGGTGTTGTAGGCGTGTCCCTCGCCGAATCTCAAGACAAAGCAAGAGACGCAATTGTCGATCGCATCACGACGGCAATGAATGATGCGCGCGTTGGGGAAGAGAAGGCCGATCAAACCGATCAGTTCAAAATTATGCGGCATCTTATCCACGATCCGACGGGCGGCAGGTGCCCGCTCGCTCAGATAAGCCAAGTGCTCTTCAGCCAATGTTCCGGACAGGTTTTTTGTGATCGACGCGATCGCCTGGTTCAAATCCCTGGCCGACGACTTTCTAAGTCCGATCGCATTGGCGACCCGCCTGAGCTTCATAAGTTCGCCAGCGCCATGGACATCGGGATGACTTGCGCAAATCTGCTCCGTAAGCGTCGTTCCCGAGCGAGGCATGCCGACCACGAACACAGGAACTTCGGATGGATTTCCAAAACCAGTCCTGGCAGCCAGCATCTCAGGCGTGAAAGTCTCGATCAGCGCATCAACCCAGCGACGATAAAGATCGATATCGAAGTTACGGCCGGAGACCTGTTTCGACTTGTTGAAATGCTCGAACGCATCTTTGTAGCGCTTGAGGTCGTTCAGCACCTTACCGGCCGCCAGATGGAGCTTTTCCGCTCCGTCCGGGTCGAGCTTGGGATTTCCGAGTTCACCGAGGATGGATTTGAGCTCTTTGGGCTCTTCCGTGAACTTTTGCGTCTGGACAAGTTCGTTGTAGGCTGTCGGCACAGCGATGCGACGTTCGATTGACTGATGGAGGTAACCAGCGGCTTCCTCCATCCGTCCCACACTGGTAAGCGCACTAGCCAGTCCGATCCTAACCTTGGGATGATCCGGGTTGATTTTCAGAGCCTTCTCATACAGCGGCAAAGCCATCTCGGGCTTGTCAAACTCAACATAAGCATCCGCCAATGCACAAAGCGCCTCGATAAGGTTTGGCTGCAACTCCAAGGCATGCTGCATATGCTTTATTGCTGGCGAATACTCGCTTACCTTCACATAGGCCGAGGCCAGACCAAGATGGTAATAGGGGTTCTTGGGTTCCGCATCGACCGCTCGCGCGAAATATCGCAAAGCCGCCTCATCCTCATAGCCCAGGCAAATGGTCCCCAGAATATACAGAGCGAGGGGGTGATTTGGTGTACGCGACAGAACTCGCAGGCACAGGTCCTGAGCTTCGTTGAGGCGCTTGGCCTGCTGGAAGGCGTAAGCCTGTTGCAGCAGCGCTTCGTCAGCCTGCCGACGTGAAAGCGAATTTGCCGTCGGCAGATTTGGTTTCGGCGTGGGGCCAGGTTTGATGTGTTTGGACCATGCGGGCGGCAGACGATTGTTCATGGTGCCTCGCTAGCAAAAAGAGGCGAAGGAATCCAGCGTTGCGGCCGAGGCCGCGGGGTGCTTGCGCCAGCCATCCGGTCACGCTAGCAAGAAGTCTCCCTGTCCATGCGAGCTTCCGTCATGCGTCTGCGCCCTCCCCTAACGCCGCTCATCGCCGCGCTTCCGTCCACCGTGCCGTTCGTCGGCCCGGAAGCACAGGAGCGTGAGCGCGGGCGCGCCTTCCGAGCCCGCATCGGCGCCAACGAGAGCAGTTTTGGTCCTTCGCCGCGCGTCATCGCCCGCATGGAGAGTGTCGCGCGCGACCAATGGATGTATTGCGATCCCGACAATTTCGACCTGAAGGTCGCGGCTGCCGCGCATCACCACGTGGCGGTCGGGAACGTCGTCGTCGGCGAAGGCATAGACGGCCTGCTCAGCCTTGTGGCACGCATGTATGTGGCGCCAGGCGACGCGGTGGTCACCTCGCTCGGTGCTTATCCGACCTTCAACTTTCATGTTGCCGGCGTCGGCGGGCGGCTGATCACGGTTGCCTATGAAAACGACAAGGAAAGCCTGGAGGGTTTGCTCGCGGCGGCCATCAGGGAAAAGGCGCCACTGGTCTACCTGTCCAACCCAGACAATCCGATGGGCAGTTGGTGGGAGGCGCACGAGATCATCCGTTTCATCGAGGCGTTGCCTGAAACCACCATGCTGGTGCTCGACGAGGCCTATGGCGAACTGGGGCCAGCCTCGGCCCTGCCACCGATCGATATCTCGCGGCCAAACGTTGTCCGCATGCGAACGTTTTCGAAGGCTTACGGGCTTGCCGGTATACGCTGCGGCTATGCGGTGGCGGAGGCGCAGGTAATCCGCGACTTCGAAAAAATCCGCAATCACTACGGCGTCAGCCGCATGGCGCAGATCGCCGGCGTCGAGGCGCTCGCCGACCAGGCCTATCTAGAGACCGTGGTTGCGCGCGTGGCCGCCGGCCGCCGCCGCATCGCTGATATCGCCGAGCAGAACGGATTGAAGCCTTTGGCCTCGGCGACCAATTTCGTCACCATCGACTGCGGCCATGATGGCGCCTTCGCGCTGAAAGTGCTGCAGGGGCTGTTGTCGCGCGATGTATTCATCCGCAAGCCGATGGCGCCAGGGCTCGACCGCTGCATTCGCGTCAGCGTCGGCCTCGATCACGAACTGGATATTTTCGCCGAGGAATTGCCCGGCGCGCTGGCCGCGGCGCGAGGGAACTAGAGCATTTCACCGTTTCGCGGAAACGGCGAACCGCTCTGACTCTTTGTTTTGACGCAATTCCCAAGGGCAAGCGCTACGCGCTTGTCCCGAGAACCGCTCACACTTTTCCTGGAATTGCGCTAGGCGATTTCGCCGCGCCCGGAATCCGTCGCGCCACCGAGCAGCCTCCTGACGCGTGCCAGCACGTCCGACAACTCGGCGGCCTCCTCGTCGCCCAGCCCCTCGGTCAAGCGGATAAGGTCGCGATCCGCGGCCGACTGAAGTGCTGCAAGCGCGTCGCGGCCGTGTGCGGTGAGCGAGAGGACGCGCCGAGGCAGGGTGTCGGGATCGGCGCGCGTTTCGATCAAGCCGGCGGCGGAGAGTTTTCGAAGAATTCTCGTAACATAGGCAGGATCCAGCTCTAGATCCCGAGCTATTTCGGATGCCGCTGGTGCGAAATCGAGTTGAAACGCCCGCGCCAGGAAGCCTGCCTTGCCGCCAGGGTAGGTGGCAATAACCCTGGTCCGATGCCCCAGCTCGAACAGTACTCGCGCCTCGGCCAGCGTATGGGCACTGTGGGTCAAGGTTTCGTCGAGCAACCCGATCAGGCCGGTATAGAAACGGTTGAAGCGCCTGAGGTCGCTGACCAAGGCATTCCGATCGGTTGGCATGTCTGGCGCCCCAGAAGATTTCCTCATCGCCGGATCATCGCAAAAAAGTTGACCAAGTCAATTATTTATTGGAGGAAGTCATCTATCTTCCGGACGAACACGCCCGACAATTCAAGAGACTCCTCCCTCAAGCCAGTTGCCTTCGGTCGATCCTGCGCCAGATTCCATGCAAGGGAGCGAGCCATGAAAGACCGGAAAAGGGCGGTGCGGGCGCGTGTCCACGGCAAGGTGCAAGGCGTCGGCTACAGGATCTGGACGCGAGGCGAAGCGACAGGGCTTGGCCTGATGGGCTGGGTGCGCAACGAAAGAGATGGATCGGTAACGGCATGGCTGACCGGCACGGATGCGGCGGTTTCGACCATGATCGAGTTGCTTTGGCAAGGCCCGCCGGGTGCCGCGGTCCACCAGATCGACATAGAGGAACTCAAGAGTTGGATTGCGCCTGGAGACTTCAGGGTTGTCGCATAGGCGGGCCTCGATAGCTCTCTTGAATTAATTGAACGTTCGTTTTATTATAGCTGCCTAAAGAGGCGATCATGGCACGCACCACAGGATCCGATGGCGAGCGAACGGAGGCGGCGGTCCGCGAGGCGGCGGTCAACCTGATTGCACGCTATGGCTACGAGGCGATGTCCATGCGCCAACTGGCCGCCGAAGTAGGTGTGCAGGCGGCCGCGCTCTACCGCTATTTCCCGACCAAGGAAGATCTCCTGTTCACGCTGATGCGCGAGCACATGGAAGGGCTTCGCGAAGCCTGGGAAAACGCCCGGCCAGCCGGCGCCGAGCCGGCGGAGCAGCTCGCGGCCTATGTCCGCAACCACATCGCTTTTCATATCGAGCGCCGGCACGCCACGCATGTGTCGAACATGGAATTGCGCAGTCTGTCGCCCGACAGGCTGACACAGATCCTGCGCATGCGCACGGCCTACGAAAAGGAACTGCGCGCCATCCTGCGTGATGGCGCCGAAGCCGGCGTGTTCAGCATCGAGGACACCGGCCTGACAGCCATGGCTCTGATCCAGATGATGACCGGCGTCATTGTCTGGTTCCGGCCCGGCGAGCGGCTTTCGGTCCCTGAAGTAACGGCGACATATCTTTCAATGACAATGCGTCTCGTCGGCGCGAAGATCGCAGACAGCGCCGCGCGTCCATCGGACGCGCAAAGGACGCTGTCCCACTTTGATTTTCGCGCATGATCCCTTCCGAAAATCGAAGTCGATTTTCGGGGTCATGCGCCACGGAGGAAAAACATGTACACGAACACGCTCGGCTTCGGGCATGACGAGGATATCGAGGCGCTGCGCGACATGGTGCGGCGCTTCGCCCAGGACCGGATAGCGCCGATCGCCGGCGACATCGACCGCGACAACGAATTTCCGGCGCATCTGTGGCGCGAACTCGGCACGCTCGGCCTACTCGGCATCACCGCCGATCCCGATTTCGGTGGCAGCGGCATGGGTTACCTTGCCCATGTCATTGCCGTCGAGGAGATCTCACGTGCCTCCGCGTCGGTCGGCCTCTCCTACGGCGCTCATTCCAATCTCTGCGTCAACCAGATCAACCGCTGGGCAACGCCGGCGCAGAAGGAGAAATTCCTGCCGCCGCTGTGCTCGGGCGAGCGTGTCGGCGCGCTGGCGATGTCGGAATCCGGCGCCGGCTCCGACGTTGTCTCGCTCAAGTTGCGCGCCGAAAAGCGCAATGACCGCTATGTGCTTAACGGCACCAAGATGTGGATCACCAACGGCCCGGATGCCGAAACGCTGGTCGTCTATGCCAAGACCGATCCGGAGCGGAAATCGCGCGGCATCACCGCTTTCATCGTAGAGAAGGCGATGACAGGGTTTTCCGTGGCGCAAAAACTCGACAAGCTCGGCATGCGCGGCTCCAACACCGGCGAACTGGTGTTCGAGGATGTCGAGGTGCCATTCGACAATGTGCTGCATGAGGAAGGGCGCGGCGTCGAGGTGCTGATGTCGGGGCTCGATTATGAGCGCACCGTGCTTGCCGGTGGCCCGATCGGCCTGATGGCCGCCTGCCTCGACGTGGCGATCCCCTACGTGCACGAACGCAAGCAGTTCGGCCAGGCGATCGGCGAGTTCCAGCTTGTGCAAGGCAAGCTTGCCGACATGTACACGGTGATGAATGCCGCGCGCGCCTATGTCTATGCCGTCGCCGCCGCCTGCGACCGCGGCCAGACCACCCGCAAGGACGCCGCCGGCTGCGTTTTGTTCGCGGCCGAAAAGGCGACGCAGATGGCGCTCGACGCGCTGCAGCTGCTTGGCGGCAATGGCTATATCAACGACTATCCGACCGGCCGGCTGCTGCGCGACGCCAAGCTCTACGAGATCGGCGCCGGCACCAGCGAAATCCGGCGCTGGCTGATCGGCCGCGAGATCATGGCGGAGGGGGTCTAACATGGCCGTCCTCCAGACCCAGATCTCCCCTTCCTCCGACACCTTTCGTGCCAATGCCGAACGCATGCGCGGACTGGTCTCCGACATCGCCCAAAAAGCCGCCATCGTCGAGCGCGGCGGTTCGGAGGAGGCGCGCGAGCGCCACATCTCGCGCGGCAAGCTGTTGCCGCGCGAACGCCTCGCGCAATTGCTCGACACCGGCTCGCCTTTCCTCGAGATCGGCCAGTTCGCGGCGTGGTCGATGTATGGCGAGGAAATCTCCTCGGCCGGCATGATCGCCGGCATCGGCCGCGTCGAAGGCACCGAGGTGATGGTCGTCGTCAACGATGCCACGGTGAAGGGCGGCACCTATTATCCGCTGACGGTGAAGAAGCATCTGCGCGCGCAGGAGATCGCGCTGCAGAACAATCTGCCCTGCATCTACCTGGTCGACAGCGGCGGCGCCAATCTGCCCAACCAGGACGAAGTGTTTCCGGACCGCGAACATTTCGGCCGCATCTTCTACAATCAGGCCAATATGTCCGCGGCCGGCATCCCGCAGATCGCCTGCGTCATGGGTTCCTGTACGGCCGGCGGCGCCTATGTGCCGGCGATGTCGGATGAGACGATCATGGTGCGCAACCAGGCGACCATTTTCCTCGGCGGTCCGCCGCTGGTGAAGGCGGCCACCGGCGAGGATGTCAGTGCCGAGGATCTCGGCGGCGCGGACGTGCATACCAGGCTTTCCGGCGTCGCCGATCACTACGCTATGGATGACGAACATGCCCTCGCCATCTGCCGTCGCATCGTCAAAAACCTGAATCGGAACAAGACTGTAAGCCTGAACTTACAGAAGTCGATTCCGCCACTTCATTCGGCGGATGAACTCTATGGCGTCGTCCCGACCGATCTGCGTCAGCCCTATGATGTGCGTGAGGTGATCGCGCGTATCGTCGACGGCTCCGAATTCGACGAGTTCAAGCAGAACTACGGCACGACGCTGATCACCGGTTTTGCTCATCTCCACGGCATGCCGGTCGGCATCATCGCCAACAATGGTGTCTTGTTCTCCGAAAGCGCGCTGAAGGGCGCGCACTTCATCGAACTGTGCTGCCAGCGCAAGATCCCGCTTGTCTTCCTTCAGAACATCACCGGCTTCATGGTCGGCCGGAAATACGAAGCAGGCGGCATCGCCAAGGACGGCGCCAAGCTGGTGATGGCGGTTGCCACCGCCAGGGTTCCGAAGGTGACCGTCATCATCGGCGGCTCGTTCGGCGCCGGCAATTACGGCATGTGCGGCCGCGCCTACTCGCCGCGCTTCCTGTGGATGTGGCCGAATGCCCGCATCTCGGTGATGGGCGGCGAGCAGGCGGCGACCGTTCTTGCCATGGTCAAGCGCGAGGGCATCGAGCGCAAAGGGGGCGAATGGAGCGCCGAGGAGGAAGCAAAATTCAAGAAGCCGATCCTGATGAAATACGAGCACGAGGGCCATCCGCTCTACTCGTCCGCTCGTCTTTGGGACGATGGCATCATCGATCCGGCAAAGACGCGCGAGGTGCTGGCGCTCAGCCTTTCGGCGGCGCTCAACGCCGAAATCGAGGACACGCGCTTCGGCGTGTTCAGGATGTGAAATGAGCAAGGCGCCGGACAGGATCCGCATCCACGTCGGCGACATCACGAAGCTGGATGTCGACGTCATCGTCAATGCCGCCAATTCGTCGCTGCTCGGCGGCGGCGGTGTCGATGGCGCCATCCATCGCGCGGCGGGCCGCGAGCTTGAGTCCGAATGCCGGATGCTGAACGGGTGCAAGGTCGGCGACGCCAAGATCACCAAGGGTTACAAACTGCCGGCTCGATATGTCATCCACACGGTCGGGCCAGTCTGGCAAGGCGGCGGCAGAGGCGAAGCCGAGTTGCTGGCCTCCTGCTACCGCAAGTCGCTGGAACTCGCGGCCGCCAATGATTGCCGCACCGTGGCATTCCCGGCGATTTCGACCGGTGTCTACCGCTACCCGAGAGATGAGGCGACCGACATCGCTGTCGGGACGATCGGCACGTTCATCGACGAAAAAAACATGCCCGCGACTGTCATCTTCTGCTGCTTCGATGAACAAACGGCGCAACTATACCAGCGCGCCGTTGCTGCACTTCGGGAGGCCTGATCTGTATGGACCAATCGATTCATCAGCATAGGCAAACTCGAATCCCCGACAACGTACTGGCGGCGAGGCAAGATGTTCGCTACTGCTTGTTCTGCGTAATGCAATGGGGACAGGGCGAAGATGATGCTGAAATATCACCGGGGTACGGTTGCCTCTATACTTGCAAGTCTACTAATATTCACAACGACTGCCGCCAACCCGGCCGGATCGCTGGCAGGCAGCAGGGGCGACGTGCGTTACCCGATAAACATTCCCGTCGGGACCACCGGAGGCTGCGGCAAGATCTATGGAGCGTATCTCGCAGCCGCGGGCCATTCGGCCTTCGCGGCGACGCCAATCGTTCCGGCGAGCGAGTACTTCATTTGTGGCGTGAAGCTAAATGCACCGTCACAGAAGGCGGCCGAGGAACTGGCACTGAAATCCTGTCAGGCCAGCAAGAGCAAATACAAGGTGACCGTCGCCGGCGCCTGCAGTCTCGCCGCTTCGAAATAGGCCGGCGCCTGCCAGAATGGCGCCGCCCGCCACTAACCCGGGAGGCTCCATGTTTAGCAAGATCCTGATCGCCAATCGGGGCGAGATCGCATGCCGTGTGATCCGCACCGCCCGCAAGCTCGGCGTGCACTCCGTCGCCGTCTATTCGGACGCCGACGCGAAATCCCTGCATGTCGAGATGGCCGACGAGGCTGTTCATATCGGCCCCTCGCCTGT
This sequence comes from Mesorhizobium sp. GW821-FHT07A06, assembly GCF_059419085.1. Classification (NCBI taxonomy): domain Bacteria; kingdom Pseudomonadati; phylum Pseudomonadota; class Alphaproteobacteria; order Hyphomicrobiales; family Phyllobacteriaceae; genus Mesorhizobium; species Mesorhizobium sp. GW821-FHT07A06. The sequence continues at coordinate 331,542 of NZ_JBWKRC010000001.1, read as the reverse complement.
CGGCGAGAGCTATCTGCGCGGCGACAGGATTGTCGCGGCGGCTCTTTCGACCGGGGCGCAGGCCATCCATCCCGGTTACGGCTTCCTCTCGGAAAATCCCGATTTCGTCGACCAGGTGGTGGCGGCGGGGCTCACCTTCATCGGCCCGTCGGCGGCCTCGATCCGCGCCATGGGACTGAAGGACGCCGCCAAGCGGCTGATGGAGAAAGCCGGCGTTCCCGTCGTTCCGGGGTATCACGGCGAGGCGCAGGAGATCGTGCTGCTTGCGTCCAAGGCGCGCGAGATCGGTTATCCCGTGCTGATCAAGGCGCGTGCCGGCGGCGGCGGCAAGGGCATGCGGCGGGTCGAGCATCCCGATGATTTTTCCGAGGCGCTGTCAAGCGCCCGGCGTGAAGCAAAGGCTGCTTTTGGCGACGACCGCGTACTGGTCGAGAAATATGTCGACAAACCCCGGCATATCGAAGTGCAGGTCTTCGGCGACAATTTCGGCAATGCCGTGCACCTCTATGAACGCGACTGTTCGGCACAACGCCGCCACCAGAAGGTGATAGAGGAAGCACCCGCCCCCGGCATGACGCCGGCTTTGCGCAAGGCGATGACAGAGGCGGCAGTGAAGGCCGCGAAGGCGATCAACTATTCCGGCGCCGGCACCATCGAATTCATCGTCGATGCCTCGCAGGGCCTCAAGGCCGACCGCTTCTGGTTCATGGAAATGAACACCCGCCTGCAGGTCGAGCATCCCGTCACCGAAATGGTCACCGGCACCGATCTGGTCGAGTGGCAGTTGCGGGTCGCCAGCGGCGAAAAGCTGCCTAGGTCGCAGAGCGAGATCGCGCTTGCCGGCCATGCCTTCGAGGCGCGCATCTATGCGGAAGACGCGGCAAAGGGGTTCCTGCCGGCTACGGGTACGCTGCATCATCTGAAATTTCCCGAAACAGCGCCCGACGCGGCCACGATGCGCATCGAGACCGGTGTGCGGGCCGGCGATGCCATCTCACCCTACTACGACCCGATGATCGCGAAGCTGGTCGTCCATGCAAAGGACAGGCAAGCCGCGCTGGAAGCACTCGGCACAGCGCTGTCGCAGACCGAAATCGCCGGCTCCACCGTCAACACCGCCTTTCTTGCCGCTCTCGCCGCCGATCCGGATTTTTGCGCTGGCGATGTCGACACCGGCCTGATCGGCAGACATCAATCGGCACTGACCGAGGTTGCGCCGCCGACCGGCGAAATCATCTCGGCAGCAGCCCTTGCCGCGTCCGGCGCAGGACTATTGCGGCCATCGAACGATCCATGGTCGTCGCTTTCCGGCTATGCGCATTTCCACGGCGTGGCGCGGCGCACGCGGCTGAAGTTCGGTGAGGACGATATTCTGGCAAAGCTTTCCGTGCGGCCGGACGGGCGTTTCCAGGTGGCGCTCGGCGCGCCCTATGACAGCGCCAATTCGCATGATTTTCGCGTCGCCCCACGCCTCGCCCGCTGGCCAGGCCACATCACTGTTTTCGAAGGCGCCATCGGCTACACTTTCGCGGTGCCGGATCCCTTGGCCAGAAGCGATGACGCGGCCGCCGCCTCGGGCAGCTTGCGCGCGCCGATGCCGGGTCTGGTCAAGCTGGTGCGCGCGGCAAAGGGCGATACGGTGATCAAGGGACAAGCTCTCCTGATTCTCGAGGCGATGAAGATGGAGCACACCATCGCGGCCCCGCATGACGGAGTGGTCGCCGAAATCGCCACGGAAGGTGCGCAGGTCACCGACGGGACGGTGCTGGTGCGGTTCGTCGAGGAGCAGACCGCCTCGACCGCTGCCGCAGGCTGATAGACGGCGCGCATCGCCGACCACAAAAACAAAATGGCCGGGGCGAACCCGGCCATTTCTCTGGATTATCGCCTTGGATTACTGCGCGATCGGCGCGTACTTGCCGTCATGCCACTGGTTGATGTCGTAGCTGGCGTTCTTGAGGTCGCCCTTCTCGTCGAAGGTCACGTCGCCGACAACGGTGCTGATCGGCGTGCCGTTCTTCAACGCTTCGGCAACCTTGGCCGGATCGTCGCTGCCGGCACGCTTGATGCCTTCGGCGAAAGCCTGGACCACGGCGTAGGAGAACAGCGTGAAGCCTTCCGGCACGAAGCCGCCGGCCTTGATCTTCTCGACGGCCGCCTTGGCCTCCGGCTTTGCCTGCGGATCCGACGGGAAGACGAACATGGTGCCTTCGCCAGCCGGGCCAGCAACCTGCCAGAATTCCGGCGAGGCGATCGAATCCGGCATGATCAGCTGGAACTTAAGGTTCTGTTCGGCCGACTGGCGCAGGATCAGGCCGGCTTCAGGATGGTAGCCGCCGAAATAGACGACGTCGGCCTTGAGATCCTTGAGCTTGGTGACAAGCGCGGAATAGTCCTTCTCGCCGGGATTGATGGCGTCGTAGTAGACTTCCTTCAGGCCACCGGTGTTCATGGTTGCCCTGACAGCGTCAGCCACGCCCTGGCCATAGGCGCTCTTGTCGTGCAGGATGACGACGTTCTTGCCGGCATACTTCTTGGCGATCCACGGGCCGATGAAGGCGCCCTGTGCATCGTCACGCGTATAGAGGCGCATGATCGTCGGCCAGCCGGCCTTGGCGGCCGCGTCGGTCAGCACCGGGTTCGAGGAAGCCGGGCTCATCATCAGCGCGCCGGCTTCGGCATAGACGGCCGAAGCCGGAATGCTCGAGCCCGAGCAGGCATGCCCATCGATGAACTTGACGCCGTTGGCGACGATGCGGTTGGCGACCGACACTGCCTGTTTGGGATCGCACTGGTCATCCTCGATGTCGAGCTTGATCATCGAACCGTTGACGCCGCCCGCCGCATTGATGGCATCGGCGGCGGCCTTTGCGCCCTGCTTGAACTGATCGCCAATGGTTGCGAGCTGTCCCGTCATCGGGCCGACCACCGAAACGGTGATGTCGTCGGCGAATGCGACCGGCGCACTCATCATCAGGCCGAAAATGGCCGCGCTCAAAATACTCATTTTTTTCATTGCAATAGAACTCCTCCACTCACGCGCGGCCGCCCCGGCCGCGCTTCTTCCAGAGAGGCGGGACAATTTCATCCTTCATCGGGCCTGTCTAGGCGCATTGACGCCGCTCGATTGGGCCTGGGAGGCCTCATCCACGCAAAAAAGCCACGCCAGCCTTGTTCCGGCCGGTCATGGCTTTTTTGCCTGTCGGGCTGTTTCCCCAGCGCCCCCACGCCGCGAACCCCAACTTGGCCGTCCCTGTCTTTCCTGTTGACCATGATCTTGTCCGAAAACCGGATTCCGCTTTCCGGGATCATGGTCAGTCGTACGGCTTGACCTATTCGCCTGCCGCATTCTTGTTGTTGGCCTGTGGCCTGGCCGTCTGCGCAGCCTTGTCCCTGTTGTGGCCCGACCGTCTTTGAGCGATCTGGACCCGAGCTTTCCGTCTGTCGGAAACCTAGTGCATGGTCATCCATTCGCGGGCTTCGCGCAGCGCCTTGGCAATCTCGACCTTCGACATCGCCGCCGACAGTTCCGAGCGCAGTTCCGCGGCGCGGGCCGAACCCTTGATGGCAGCGATGTTGAACCATTTGTGGGCGGCAACGACGTCGGTCTCGCAGTCGCGGCCGGTCGCATACATCATGCCCAGTTCGAAAAGGATGTCGGCCTGGGCAGTTGCCCCCATGGCGCCGAAACCTGCTTCAAGCATTTCAAAACGTGCCATTTTAGTCCCCTGTCTGGCTCCCGAGAGCTGCCTCCGTTTGTCTTGTCCGGGCCGCTCTTTCGATGCTTTCGAGAATGCCGGTCAGGCTTGAATCCGTCGTTAAATGGCGTGCTTAATTTGAGGAAAACAAAGCTAAAACAAGAGGTAAACGCGGAAATTCGTTAAGGATACGAAGCCAGTGTTTCAGCCGATTTTCGCTAAATTTGACGAAAATTTTCCAGGCTTGAATCAACACTCCGCTAACCACGGGAAACAAACACGATGCGCAGGTCGTTTTCATTTCCTCCGCGACGAGGCGAATTCAGGCGCCTTCAGAATCCCAAAGTCTTCCGCTGCGGCACCGCTTTTGTTTTGGCGGGAGCTGGATTAGCTTACGTTTGCGTAAGCGGCACACCGGCGAGGCGGAGCATCCGGCCGGCCATCCAAAGGGAGGAAGAGATGTTTCGAAAAGTGAGCCTGGCCCTTGCAGCCACAGTGATCATGGTGGGAACGGCGTGGGCCGATCCGATCGAGGGCAACTGGAAGACGCAAGCCGGCGACACCGCGGCCATTTCAGGCAGTGGCTCGTTTTCGATCACGCTCAAGTCAGGCAAATATGCCGGCAAGACCATCGGCTCGCTCAAGGCGGCCGGGGACAACAAGTATGCCGGCAGCATCACCGACCCGGCAAACGACAAGACCTATTCGGGCAAGGCGACGTTGTCGGGCACCTCGCTCAAGATGAGCGGTTGCGTGCTCGGCGGCCTGATCTGCAAGAGCCAGACCTGGCATAGACTTTAATTCTGCATACTGGTATGGGGCGGTCTTCCACGGCAACAAGGGAGACCGCCTAACCATGCTACAGCCACGAGACCTAAAGGGACGCCGTGCGATCTCCTATGCTCGCTGGAGTTCCGGCAAGCAGGCTAACGGCGACAGCCTTGACCGGCAGACCAAGAATGCCAAGGACTTCTGTGCAATCTACGGCATTACCCTCGACAGTGAATTACTCGACGATGGTGTGAGCGCATTCAAGGGCGCGAACCTAGAGGCCAGCTTGGGCAAGTTCGTTGGGGACGTGCGGTCTGGCAAGATTCCCAATGAAGTTGTGCTCATTGTTGAGAACATTGACCGCATCACCCGTGTGAAGCCCACGCGAGCTATTCGCTACTTCCTTGATCTCTTGGACACCGGGCTAACCCTTGTGACCTTGACGGACCAGCGGGTCCACACGTCCGAGGGCTACGACGACAATTTCTCAAACCTCATGATGTCCCTCATGGCCATGCAAGCGGCCCATGAGTACAGCGCCAAGCTGTCCTATCGTGTGGGCGAAGCATGGAAGCGGAAGGCCGAGAAGGCCCGGGCAGCTGTCGCAAGTGGCGGGGCAAGGATCAAGGTCGCAAAGGTTCCCTTCTGGATTGACCGGGAGACCAACGAGTTGAATGCACGGGCCGAAGACGCTCGGCTTCTCTTTGAGCTTGCCAACGAAGGGCACGGCCAGCAATCCATCACACAGATGCTGAACACGCGCGGCATTCCTTCTCCCTCAGGGAAAACATGGGCTCAAGCCGTTGTTGGCGAAGTCCTCCGTTCTCCAGCCGCGTATGGTTGCCTTGTTCTCAAGGGCGAGGAGGTGCCCGGCTATTTCCCCGCGCTTATCAGTGAGACGGAATGGCTGGCCACCCGACAGCGCACCAAGGCCCGCCGCCACAGCAGACAGGTGGGTCGCACATCCAATCTGTTTTCTCGCATGGTCCACTGCGGACATTGCGGCTCCCCGATGGTCCTCACGTCCTCCAAGAAGGGCGGTGCGGTATGGGGTTATTTTATCTGCACGGGGAAGTCGTTCAAAAGCACGGGATGCACCGCGCCCAACTGGCGCTATGACCAATTCGAGCGGGAGTTGATTGGCCGCATTGGGTTCCTGGCTGTTCCTATACCGCAGGACCAGACGGGTCCCGATCACTCTCGGGAACTTGAAGAAACCATAGGTGCCCTTGAGGCCAAGCAGTCCAACGTCCTTGCCGGTATTGCTGAAGCCGAGACAGCCGATGTCCGTAAGGTTCTGTTGGGGAAGGCCGATGAACTCGCTCGCCAGATAGAAGCGAAGCGGAGAGAAATAGTAGCGATCCGTGAGAATGACGCGAGATACCGTGAGAGCGCGGCGGCTGTCGTGGACTTTGAAATGGATCAGGAAGAGATAAGACGGCTGGCTCAGGAGGACCGGAAGGGAGCCCAAGGGCTTATCTCCAGCCTCGTACAGCGCATCGACCTTGAGAGCGACAGCAAGACCCTCAGGCGGGCGGTTGTCACAATGCGAAGCGGCTACAGCCACTCCCTTGTTTTCGACAGCACCGGGGAACCGGGCTAATTAGGGGCCCATACGGAGATAAGAACAGTTCCATAAGCCATGGCTTAAATAGTTGCCATACTAGAACAGGCAAGCTCCCGCCCCCGCCAATTAAGGCCTCGTAGAGATACGAGCAAAACTCCGCGCTGGGCTCGCCGCCTGTTTTATCCCTTGTCTTCCCTGTTTTTACCTTGGTGGTTCCTTCTGCGATCACCGGGTAGCCCTTCTACATCTGGCGCACTAACGCCATCCACCCACAACATCTAGGAAGCCATGACCTATACCCCCGCTGCGGAAACCGCCGCGATCATTAACGCCATGCGCGCCGCTCCCACCACGCCGTCCCTTGCAGCCACATTCCCAACCCACGGTCGTCACTGGGGCCGCGCGTCGCCCCTGCCCGTTCGCATCACCCGCGCCACCCGTCGCCTCGCTCATGTGGGCGGAATGGTGCCAGAAGGGTGCAGCCAGAAGGACATGGAAAGGGTCCGATGCAACCACCGCATCCATGTCGATGCTATCAAGGAAATCCTTGGGACCCTCTGGTCCTTCCGGCTCCTCGGGTGGCTCCCCTCTGACACCGTCTATCTGGACTACGACCAGATCACCGACATCGTAGCCGCTGGCACCCGACGCCCCAAGGACACCCAAGACCTAATGCCCGATTGGTTCACCCGCCGCCACTCGGTCGATGAACTCAGGGCCTTCCGGGACGGCAAGCCCGTCTAATTAGCTCGCAACCTGTGTGCGGTGCCTCGACTCAAAGGGCGCTGACCCAGTTGTGCGCTGTCCTGCACCAGTCAACCCCACGGGGACCCGTCTAAGGCACCACCGCACACAGGAAGCAAGGCTGCTCGCCACTGGGTAGTGGGTCAGCTCGCCTAGGCGGCTATCTGGCCTTTTCCTTGCAGACTATCGAGAGATTAGGCCCGTGAGCTTCCCGGATAATCTTGGCGGCTTCGTCTCTGGTTATGCCGACCTTGCGGGCATAGTATGAGGCCTCCGCTTCAAGCCCGTCCTCTAACGGCGCATTGATCGCCTGCTTGGCCTTATGCTTCGCCTTCTTCCCCATTAGCCGAATCATAGCACATTACGTGACTTGGCTGAATGACCGGTTGGGACACGGTTAAAATTTCAAACTGACCCACTACCCGCCACTGGTTCCCATGCGGGACAGGTTCATTCACGGACGCCTTTGTGTGCCCGTCTCGTCCCTGTGTGCGGTGGCCCTGTTTCAGAGGCCATCGACCCTCGCCCGCTGTCCTACACCACCCGCACCAACCCAATCCCTGTTGTGGCCACCACCGCACACAGGAAGAAAGCCATTCCATGTCCCTTCACACCACCACCATCGAACTCGATGGTTCCTATGGCGCCCGTCACCCGGCCTCAGGCACACTCATCGACACGTCCGACAAGGCTTTCGGTCGTCGGACCTACAAGGACCCGCTCGGTCCCCTCTGCCGCATCCTGAAAGACACCCTCGGCTACCCGCCCGAGACCCGCATCCGCGTTCAACGGGCAGGAGCCCCGGTCTTCAAGCGAGACCTAACCCTGGCATACTGGGCCGACTACGATGTCGTCGACACTCAGGACCGCTCAGCGGTACGGATCAAGTTCCGTCCCTTTGACGGCTTCGCCAGCGTAGGGGCCGAAAGGATCGCCGCGTAACCCCAGGCCGAAGACAGAAATCCTCCCTCCGATGTCGCCCATTTTGGGGGGACTATAGGGGGGAACTTAAGATACCTCTGGATACCCTCAAGGAACTTGAGTTGCCTTAAGGCCTCTCCCTTGAGGTTTTACCAGTAGAGTTATCTCTCAAGTACCCCTGAGTTCAGCTAATGTGAACTCGGGTTGAACTCGCGTTCCCCACAAGCTCGGCTCGAAGTTCAATCTCGATGCCAGCTTCCCGTACCAACCACATAGGAGGTCGCTATCTGCGATCTGGGTCTCACTCTCGGCATTGCTGCCGGGATCGCTAACGCTGCCGGTCAGGCATCCGCCGCCGCTGCCAACTCCAAAAACATCCAACAGCGCTACAACCTAGCCCAGGCCACCAACGAACACGAGTTCGTTATCAAGGCCAATGCTGCCAACAAGGAAGGCTATCAAGCTACCCTTGAGGGTGACCGCGCCAAGTCAACCGCTATCGCCTCGGGCGCTGGCATGAACGGCAGAACGGTGGGTCTCAGGCTGGCCGAACAGTCCCGCCAATCCGCCTTGTCAATTGCCAACGCCAAGGACCAGCGCGAGGGCGCTCAAGCCAACTACATCATGCAGGGCAAGGCTGACCAGCTAGGGGCGCAGGACGCACTGAACAAGCAGCAAATGAACCCCATGACCACGTTCTTGGACGTCGCCACGTCCGGTCTCAAGAACTACGGCGCATTCCAGTAACCCCAAGGAACCCATGGCATCTCCCGTCACTTCGGGACGCCCCCGCGATTGGCGCGTGGGTGCCCAATCTGTCTTCAACGCTCGGCAACTTCGCTGCCGCCAAATCACCAACGAGACCAAACCTTGCGACTGCCCCGGCTGCACCCGCAAACGCTCCGGGGTCTCCCGCTACTGTGGTCCTCACAGGGATGCCGCCAGCAAGCGGGGTGATCCCTTGGCCCGCCTTCCATCCCGCAACGAACTGGCCATCTTCAAAAAGGCGATTGACCTTTACGTGCACACCGACCCCAGGTTCGCCGCGCGTGTGGGGGTGGACCTCAAGGGCCTTGAGAACCGCATGGTTCTCCCGCCGTCGTTCTGCCTCAGCGTGTCTGACCTGCATTCAAAGTTGCCTCAGATCGCAAAGGCCAAGGGGCTGTTAGCCAACTGGCAACACAAAGATCGCCGCACCTATACCGAAGCGGTCATTCACGCGTTGGCTCTCATGGGATGGATGCATGTCTATTTCCATTCCGGTCAGGCCGGGGGCCTATGGGAGAACCGGAGTCGGTTCCTTGAGACTCGCGCGGGTGCCCTCTTGGGGGACTTCCGCAAGACCATCGGCACAACCACGCTGGTCAGGAAGGCCTCAGGGGCAACCCATCGCCACCTCGGCCGCGACTTCGTACGTCACGCCCAGCAGACACACGGCAAGGCCTTCTGGTCCGTCTCCGTCTCCACCAATGACGGTCAGTCAATGACCCTCCTCGACTACACCCGAATGGCCCTCAAGGCCGCGAAACTCCTTTAGGAAAACCCCACTATGTCCAACTACTACGACCACACCGCTGCCGAAACCATGCGTATGCCCAATCCTATGGACGACAGGTCCGGTTGGTACCCCACGAGTAACCCCAACTACGCCAGTGGCTCCGCTGCCGGTCCCGCCCCCGAGGGCAAGGTGTTTGTTGCTGGCCTGAACACCTATGTCGATGCTGACATTGCCGAACAGCTTGGCTTGGGTGGACCGCACGGCGCTCCCGGTTCCTACCAGACCAACGAGGCCGCGCTTGACCATCGCGCAATCCCGGCTGGCGACGATCCCCGTGAACTCATCAACATCGATCAACTTTCCGACGAAGACCTTGAGGCCCTCCAGCAAGAGCTTGAGATCGAGACCGCTGACCTCGAACCATCACTGTCCGAAACCCTCGACCAGATTGCCGAGTGTTTCACGCCTGAGGCCTTTGAAGCTGGCGTCGATGCCATGGTTGAAACGGGTGACTTCAACGACACGTTGGCCCGTGTCTCTGAGGCCACCGGATTGGACGCGGCAACAGCATCGACGCTTGTCGAGACAACCGTGATGGAGGCAACTCCAATTGCAGCCGAGCAGATCGGGGGCGAACGCTGGAGTTCCATGCTCTACGCGGCTACCCGTACCGACGACAGCATGGCGCGCCGCATCGTCTCGGATGTGGTGACCGGTCGGCTGGACCCCGCCCGATTGGCGAATGCCTATGACCTTTGGTGGCAGTCGCTACCCGATGCCGACTGAGTAGGCCCCTCAATGCTCGGCTACATCAGCACCGCCTATGCTTTCGCAACCCTATCCGCGACCTTGCTCGCCCTACTCCAATTCTGATTTTTGAAAGGAACCAACACAATGGCAAAGAAACCAATCACCCGCGAGGAACTCCTCGCCCAACTCGAAACCCTCGACAACTCCACCGAGACCAGCAGGCTCAATGCCGAGGTCTCCCGGCTGACCGAGGAGAACGCCTCGCTGGTCGCCCAGCGCCAGGAACTTGAGCGCCAACTTAAGCACGAACGCGAGGCCCTGCAGTTGGTCCGCGAGGCCATCCGTAAGGTTGACGTTCGGACACGCTCTCATGGCGTGGACAGGCCCGGCCATGCCGAGCTTGCCGCAGCTGCCGACCGCGCAGGCCGTATGGAATGGGCAGTAGTGCAGCTGGGTGTCCAGAAGGGCACCCATGATCCAGAGACAGGCCTGCCCTATACCGCTGAGACAAAGCCGCAGCGCAGTTTGATCGCCGGGGCACCAAAGGTAACTCAGACAGAACTGGACTCGTTCTTTCCGTCACTCAGCGGCCTTGAGATCGACGTGACGGACACCGCCGATGCCCTGCTCGATGCCGATCTGACGGAACACAAGAGTGCGTTGGAGATTGCCACCGCCGAATAACAGACAATCAAGTTTCCCGCGCTCCTTCCTGCCCTTCTTTCGTATCTCAAATTCGGTTTGAGGAGGTGGGAGGGAGCGCGGGTCCGTCTGGGTGCCCATGCGTTTTCGTTACGCCGAATGCATGGGCGTCGATCAATCTCTGCGGGGTAGTGGCCGCGTCAGCCCTGCCCGCTTCCTGAGGACGTGAAATGCCTTCAGGATGATCTCGTCTTCCTCTGCTTCAGACGTTTGAACTTTCTCTTCAAAGGATGCTTCCTCGGCGTGGAAGTCATGCGCCCTCGATGGCATGTGCTTCCACCCCCACTTACATGCCTCCCAGTGGCTTTCGCAGTTCACAACACGCTGTTCGACAGCTTGTCCGTGCTTTCCAAAAAATACGATCTTGTAGCTAGTCATGGTCTCGGCTTTCCAAAGCTAGGCTTGATTGCCGATGCCCATTTTTCACAGATCGAAAATAAAAAAAATAGGCTCCTACGGAGACGTTCCGGTGTCGGAAAATTTCCGCTAGTGGAGGCAAATGCAGGGGATCATGTAGCGATGTCACGCAACTGTTTGGCAGCAGGGCTAGAGCCGTATCGAACTTCACCGCACGCAGTTCTGGCGTAGGCTTGGCCGAGATTTCGGCCGCCAGCCATTTCTCGTGGATCGAAGTAGGCGGAGACAGATTCGCGAGCTTCCAAGCGGCGAGGCCACGGTTTGCGGTCTATAAGGATGGGCATAGAGACCGCTGCTCGGGTCCTGTCCTTTATGGTGTTGCCGTCCAGTGTGAAACCAACTTCGTCGACCGTCACGGCGAAATTGCTCAAGTTCACCACCTCAATCGAGAACATTATTTCACCACCTGGAACTCCCATCGCGTACGCGGGCTTGACACGTAGTCGGACGCGACCCGCACTGATCGCCTGCCAGGTGTTCATAATCCCGAGCCCAGCGCCCAGAAGTGCCACACCCATTGTGATTGCGTTGTTCCAAAAGACAGTGTCCATCAGCCCCCTCCCCCAAAACTATCAATCCTAAGCGAATTTGCCTGGGAAGGGCCAGATCGCTCTGTCACTCCATGTCCGGCACCTCGCCGCCAACAAAGAGCGTCGTCGGTTCGCCGTATTCGCCAAGCGCCGGGTTGGCTTCTCGCGACCACGCAATGACACCGGCATGTTTCCCCGCCAATCCCTTCGCGGTCCTTATGGCCCTGTCCTCGGTCTGCTGCTCGGCTGGCCCGTAGACTGGCTGGAGGTCGCCGGTCTCATCGCGGTCAAAGGCCGTGACGACGATCAGCTTGGGCGCTTTTTGCTGCGGAACGATACTCTCTGACATGTTGATGCCTTTCATTGGGCCAATCGTTAATCGGTCCCGCTGCGCCTTCGTCTGTGCCACCCTCGGCTGAACCCAAAGCTCACCGCAGGAGCCCACAAAGCCACCTCGCGCTCCAAAGACGCGTTGACGACGAGTAGCGCCTTCACTGCCTCTCTGGCATCCCCGCCACAGGTCGCTATGGCCTGATCAGCCGCAGCCTCCAACTCCGTGGTGGAGGGATCAACCTGCTGTTGCTCGGGTGGCATTGCTCTGCCTCACAGGTATCTTTCGCCGTCATCGCGATGCTCGAAGCAGAACCAATGCGACGCCTGCTTAGGCTTCGCGAAGCCCCAGCCAGCATTCTTGGCGCAGCCAGGACGTTCGCACCAATGATGCTGAATACCAGAGACCGTGACGTGTTCGGGCCTTGGAAGCCTGATTTCGTCACTCACGGCTGTCATCCCTGCCGTCGGCGCGGTGCTGAACGCTCGTCCAACTGGTCCTGAAGGCGGCCGTTGAGGACGATCATTTCCTTAAGTGCCTTCATGACGTTGCCCTTGTGTACGGCAACGAACTTGTCAGCGACGGCTTGAAGAGCAGCCTCTTGCCGGCTGTCCAGTGTCACAATGTGGTCAATGGCGATCACTCCAAACGCTTCATTCCTCCAGTGAACAAAAGGAGAACACAAATGTCAAGGGCGGATTGACGGATGGAGGAATTTGTTCCTATTTTGGGCCATGCCCGATACTGGTGGAAGACGAAAGCGCGGAGGCGCATGGAAGCTCAGCAATGCCCACGAGATTGGGCAGCTTGTGCTGGTCCGCTGCGGGCTTTGCAACGTCAAGCGTTGGTATCTGCCGAGTGACCTCAAGGAAATTTTCGGGGATACCGAGGCCGAGTTGGTCGGCAACAAAATGAGTTGCAACCGATGCGGCAAGAACGAGTACATGCATGCGGAGACACTAAACCCTTCCGCACGGGAACGGCAGGGCATTAGGATTACGCGGCTTGCAGAAATCAGGACGGTGCGGCGGGTGATCTGGAGGACGGAGACCGACTAAGCACATCGAGGCAAGTTTGGATCGCGGGGAAGGGTCGTGTAGTACAGGTCGAGGGACAAGCATGGCCAAAGACTCGCAACCAGCCCGGCAGCGTCAACGAAACGCCGACCAATCCATAGTGCTGAAGAAGAAGCGCTATCGCGGAAAGTTGACGGTCGGGGACCAGGCTGTGGATGTCCGCTTCACGCTCTCTGCGAAAGCCGACTGCCGGCTGCGCTTCAAGTTCGATGCTTTGGACGGACGCAGCTTCATGATCCTAGCGAAGACCATGGGCAAGACGGGTCAACCAAGCGAACGCTTCGCGCTCGACGCACGCAGCAAAGGCGGAGACCGCATCAGCTCAGATACGTTGTCGATGGCGGGGTATCAAGTCAGCGACGAGGGCCACTTTGTCGAGGTGAGTTATCTGTCCGCCAAGATCACGCAAGTTATGAAAGCAAAGACGCCGAAACCGATCCTTAGATTATGGTTTCGCGGTTTTTCCTCCTTTCGGAACTCACCTATCGAGACCCCATTAGGAACCTTGGCTGTTTGGGGTGCCTCAAAGGGTTTCCCAACAGATGAGATGTCCGGTTGCGTGACAATCAGGGCACCGATCGAGGCGCCTAACGCCCATTGGGTCACCCAGGCAGATCAGTTTCTTCGCCACATGCACCAAGGTCTCGCGTTCGCTCATGGCGCTCGCCTCCAGACGCCAAGGCTGGACCATGTCGAGGGAGACACCTTCACTGCCACTTTCTACGCCGGTTCGGGATACCGGCAGGAGTTCTCTGTCCAGCACTTCCTGAATCACGACCCGATCATAGCCGCCTTGGTGACCCGTTTTTTTGAACGAGGACCAGTGTCAGAGGTAGTTTGGATCGCGCTTCGATGGATGCAAAGCGGCACAACGGTCGATGAGGTGCGCTTTCTCACCGCGATGACTGCGCTGGAAACGATCATAGAAAGCGAACTGCCGGAGAAAAAGGGAACGGTTATCCCCAAGGCAAACTTCAAGATACTCCGGCAAAAGCTCATGGAAGTCGTCGATCAGCACCCGGACCTTACCCCCGTTCAGCAGGACATCTTCAAGAAGCGGATTGAGGGCAACAACAAGAAGACCCTGCCCGAGAAGATCGACGCTCTATTCGATCACTACCAGATTTCACGGCGCGACTTCCCTCTTACGACGACAGCCGCGCTCGTGAAGTTGAGAAACACGATCGTGCATACCGGCGTGTTGCCGGACGGCATCGACATTTGGGATAGCATCATTCTTGTTCGCGAGCTTATCACCCGCATCCTCCTCAGCGAGATCGGGTTTAAAGGTCGGTATTGCTGCTACATCGGGGGACAGCACGATAGAGATTTCCCCGAGTTGTTCTCGCCGACCTAAGGCTTTCGCCACCGTCCTAAGCTGTCGACTACGGCAATGCCGTGCTAAATCTCGTGTCCCCCCTAAAAAGGGATCGGCTTCTGATAGGTATCGTTGAAGAATGATCTGGCTCCGACCTCACATCGAAACTATTCAGCGCCTTGTTAGGGTAGATACGGCCGAGAGTCTAACTTACGCCGCCCTTGAGTGTCGTCTGGCGATAGAGATGGTTTGCTATGATCGATTGAAGATTTCCCATGATTACATTTCTCATGATGACGTGACAAAATGGCAGCCGAGAGACGTCGTAAAGCGTCTTATTCAGGACGTGGACGCAAACGTAGCCACTACGTTCACTCTTTCCATTTCAACAACTCCAACCGATGAGACTATTGGCGAGCAAACGCGCGAAGACTACGAGAAATACGAATACATTCCCGTTGGAACCCAGATAGGATTTGATGCCAACAAACTTGGAAAGCTGTGGAACGCCCTTTCGTCGTTCTTGCACGTCAGGATTCCGCGATCTGCGTCGGACAGGGTTGTGGCTTATGGGGAGACAGACGCCTTGAAGCGCAAGGTTTCAGAGGCGGTCACCGAGCTTGAACGGTTAGCCTCGGGCACACTCATTTCTAGCGGTGTTGGCGAGATTGTTCATTTCGAGTGCCATTGTGGGACTTCGAACAAGCGCCGTTCGGGCCTCCTTAGAGATGGGCAAACGGTAAACTGCATCAATCCCGAATGCACAGAACGTTGGGACGCCGTTTTCGAAGGCGATGCAATAAACTTCAAACGCCGGTCGATTACAATCAACTGCAAACGATGTGCCTATCCGGCAAATCTCGCAGAGCGCCCCGTATTTGATTTGGCTCGCAACAAAGCAGGCTATTTCATTTGCGACGGTCCCGGGTGCGAAGAGGTGAACCACGTCATGTGGCGCTTGGTGCTGGTGGAGCCGCGCAATGATCGGCCCCCTTCAGGAGACGTCCAATCGACAGAGTAGACCGGATGCAGTGACGTCCAGCCGCTTTGGTAGTGGCCGTATTACTAGAATAGTGAGCCCTGTACCGGACCCTGTGGCGGGAATTTAATCTGTGTGGCGGGTTTCTCCACGATCGCGAGGGCGTCGTCAGGCGCTGGATGCTGTAACCTTTTCGCCTCGGACCATGGCGCGGTCAGCCACACCTCCGTCTCCTCTTGCGTTCTTAGGATCACCGGCATCGCCTTCTCGTGGATCGGCTTGATCAGGGCGTTAGGTTCGGTCGTCAGGAACCCATAGACCTCATGATCGCCGGGACCGTCTTTTACCTTTCGCACCCCATGCCAGGGGGTCCATAGACCAGCGAAGAAGAACAGCGGGCGCTCCTCGTTCAAGGCGAACCAGTAGTTCCTCTGAATGCCGGTCTCGGGGTCCTTGTCGTTCGGCGTCGGGCTCGGCTCCGCGAAGCTGGTCACCGGCACCACACAACGATGCTCAACACCGAGGTACGGCTGCCAGTGAAAGTAGTTGGTCTTGCGAATGTTGGTGGTCCCGTAGTCGGCTTTGCCTTTCACTCGCTCTGGCGGTGACGGCATTCCCCACAGGAGGTTGGCGACCTCACGTTGCCCGTCTGCCGCATTGCGGACCACCGGGCCGAGTTGATTGGGGTAAATGTCAATGGACGGCTCAAGGTTGCCCGAGATGTCCCGCAAGGTGCCGGTCCACTGTCGGATGGCCTCTTGCGATGTGGTTATGTTGTAAAGATTGCACATGGAGGAAATGTGCGATGGATTTACGGAATAAGCTAGCGTTGAGGCGAATGCCTGTCTGCCGCAGCAAAGTCAGATTCTTGCATCTAGATCGAACCGCCATTGGAAGACCATACCCAGCTTGGACGCCGATGCATCCAGTGATACGCTTTCTGCCAATCGGGGAGGATAAAATGGCAGAATCAGAACTACAGGAAGCCGAGCAGTCGCTCAGCAGAATACAGAACTTCGATAGTGCAGCTCTTTCCCGCGTCGATGCGCTAGGCTCGGAACTTAACTTTCTGGACGCCGTGGATCCTGCAGAGCGTATCATAAGCCTTTTCAGGCAGATCCCAATTCAGTATCTAAAAGAGCTTCCTCCAGGGAAGATTGGCGAAATAAAGTCACAAGCCGACACGGCCTACAGCCTTTTTGAACAGATACTGAATTTCGACCCAAAGAAATCTGATAGCTACGCACAGCGCACAAACTTAATCAGCAATCTGAAAACGCAGTTTGAACCTTTCTTCACGGGCCTTTCGCCGATCATTGCTTATACGTCGTCCCGACTGCGCGATTTTGGGGCGCTAGAGCGGGAGGCGCGTGCTGCCGTTCAGGCGGCAAAAGACCGGGCCGACGAAGCCACCAGCCAGTTAGTGACCCAACAGGAGGAAGCGAAGCGCATTCTTGATGAGGTGCGTCGAGTGGCGCTGGAACAAGGCGTTTCGCAACAGGCAATCTACTTCCAAACCGAAGGAACCCTTCACGAGGACGAAGCTAAGAAATGGCAAGCCCTCACCGTAAAGGTAGCTGTCGGTCTTGGCGCGTACGCGGTGATCTCAGCAACCATTCACAAATGGACATGGTTGGCCCCCACGGGTCCCTATGACGCCTTTCAACTCGGCCTCAGCAAAGTCCTTATTTTTGGCGTGATAGCCTACATGCTCTTTCTCTGCGCCCGAAATTTTCTGGCTCATAAGCACAATGCCATTGTTAATCGCCACCGTTACAACGCCCTGCTCACCTTCACTGCGTTAGGTGATGCGGCCAAGGGGCCCGAGAGTCGTGACATTGTGTTGACCCACGCGGCTGCCTGCATCTTCTCGCCGCAGGAGACCGGATACACAAAGGCTCAGCATCAACCGGAAAACGTGGCCAACGTCATACAATCCCTGCCACGCCTATTGTCCCCGTCAGCTACTCCCTGATCTGACGCAGTTGCTTCTATTCACGTTTTGAGATAGCGCGAATGACATGGCCGAGCTTTCTTGACCACGAATCGATCTTTTACAGTTGACCCTTGAAATAGCCCGTCAACAGGTTCTTACTTGCTGTTAGGCAGGTTGGGGCTCTATCAGGTTGTGCGTGTAGTTTCTCTAGTTTTAGCAATTGGATCAATTGTCGCTGCCGCGACGTGTAACGTCGAGGCCCTAGAGTACACGCCTATTTCGTCCCCTGGGCAGCTGCCATTTCTAATTGTCTCCGGTGAATTCGGCGACAGTGAGCCTCTGAGCGCCTTCACCGCCGCCTTAGTAAGCAGCGGAGCCAAGGTAATTGTATTCAACTCCCCTGGCGGCAACGTTGGCAGCGCAATTCAGTTGGGGCGCATGATCCGCGCAGCCGGATTGGATACACTCCAGGTTCGCCAATTGCAGTGCGTTTCGGCCTGTTCACTGGCCTTTATCGGTGGGGTTCGTCGCGTTGCCGACCCGGGCTCCATTGGCGTTCATCGGTCATCTTTCACACCCGATAGCGGAATGTCCACCGATGAGGCAGTGGCACGCGTTCAGGCCGGAACGGCACAGATCATGTCCTACATGAGCGAGATGGGAGTGGACCCCAAGCTCATGGAATTGGCCTTAAGCTATGACAAGTCTGACATGAGGTACCTCTCGGCCAGCGAAATGGTAGAGTTGCGGGTGACCAATGTCGCAGTAACGCAGTCATCAGTGGACACCTCCCAGGTACCGACTAGGCCCGACCCCCAGCCCGCACTCGACGCCAACGCCAAGCAACAGCTTGAGAGCGCTGCGGTCGCCTTCATCAAGGGACTGATAGAACACCACGGCGACAACGCCGAAATGGCGCTGGCTGAAGTTCAGACCTCCTACGCGCCAACCGTGGACTACTACGGCAAACTGACGGACCTGAACGCGATCATCCAGGACAAGCGAACCTACTTCCAGCGATGGCCCGAGCGGGGCTACAACGTGCGGGACAACAGCCTGATGGTCAGTTGCGCCAATGATCGCTGCATGGTGTCGGGCACCTACGACTGGATTGTGCGCAGCCTTCCGAGACACAAGCAGGCAAAAGGCGTGGCAAACTTCAGCTACACGATAGCGATTGGTGCCAACCCTAAAATCATTGCCGAGACAAGCAAGGTTCAGCGTTGATCGGCGGTGCATCGACCAAAGCCACTGGACCTATTTTGTGAAAAATCTGTTTGGCTTTTTCGTATAGTGGCACAGGCGATTTCCCCCCGAGCCGGTACCATGATTGGTACAAATGCTTGCGCTCTCGGGCACACCAAGGCAGGCGCAACGCCTTGCAACACAAGGCCTCCAGCGCTCCCGGAAAGTCCCTTGTCCGTATCAAAATCACAGGCTCGAAGCCGCGTTCCAGCTATGCACTCAACGCATTCCGTACAATAAAAGTTAAGTCTGGCACAAGCTCTGATCGACCATATCCTTGCGACATGATGACGGGGCCTGGCGGGCCCCGTTTTCGTTTCATCGGCAGCCAAGCACTGATGCTATTGCCCTGCCGCCGATGGCCATATCAGGCCGGCGGCGACCGGATCGGATCCCGTCAATCATTTTGAACCGCAGATGAACGTCGGCATCAGAGCCGGTTCAGAGGCGTTGGCGCATTCTCCCGCGTGTTGAAGGAGACACCACCCGATGCTTGCTCGCCGCTTCACCATCGTCTGCCTGCTGATGAGCCTGTTTGGAATGTTCTTCGCCATCCTCGTCGCCGAAGCGGGCCGTTCCCCCCGCGCCTGGGACGAAGCCAGTTCCAGGACATGCCGCCTCGCCTGCCCCACCCACCTTCGCAACTGAACCAAAGAAACCAGACCTCGAAAAGAAAAGCTCAGACATCATGAACCGCATCGCCGCCAACGCTCTCAAGACCCTTCGGCTTCTGCCGCGGGCGGCGCTTATCCTGATGGTCCTGGCCGCTCCGGTCCTGGCCGTGCCGATGATGCGCGCCGACGCCGGCTCGACGATCGAGGCTCCGGCCCTGAAGAAGTCCGGCGTCGGCTTCGTGCTGCTGGTCAGTCTGCAGCGGGGATAAAGAAAAATGGCGCTTTGTGCGCCTTCGACAGCGACACCCCTCCCAACCGCTCGTCCGAGTCTCTATATTGAGCCATGGAAAAGCGAATCTACCCTCAAGCCATCGAATCGGTCGTCATGCCGGAGCCTTTTGGCCGGCAAAGCTTCGACAATGCGGCCAAAGCGGTCGCGGCACTGCAACTGCTTTATGACCGCAACACCAAGTTCCTGCGCGATTCCTTCGCCGCCCTGGCAGCCGGCGGTGACAGCAGCAAGCGCTACCGCGCCTTCTATCCCGAGATCGGCGTCACCACGAGTTCGTTCACCCAGGTCGACTCGCGCCAAGCCTATGGCCACATGCCGACGCCCGGCCATTTCGCCACCACGATCACGCAGCCGCACTTGTTCGAGAACTACCTGATCGAACAGCTTCGCCTGATCATGCGCAACCACGGCGTGGCGGTCACGGTTTCGGAATCGACCACTCCCATTCCACTGCATTTCGCCTTCCTGGAGGGGACTTACGTCGACGGCGCCGCCGCGGAGCGCATCAAGCGGCCGATCCGCGACCTGTTCGACGTGCCGGATCTCGACGGCACCGACGATCAGATCGCCAACGGCACGTTCGAAGTGGCCTTCGGCGAACCAAGACCTCTAGCCCCATTCACGGCACAGCGTATCGACTACTCGCTGCACCGCATGACGCACTACACGGCGACCAGCCCGCAACATTTCCAGAATTTCGTGCTGTTCACCAACTACCAGTTCTACATCGACGAGTTCGGCGCCCGCGCCCGCGACCTGATGGAGAAGGGCGGCGGCGGTTATGTGGAATTCGTCGAACCGGGCAATGTCGTGACCAAGGCCGGACAAAGCGCGCCGAGCGAAGGCGTTGGACCACAGCGTCTGCCGCAGATGCCGGCCTATCACCTGAAAAAGGCGAACCATGGCGGCATCACCATGGTCAACATCGGTGTTGGCCCTTCGAACGCCAAGACGATCACCGACCATATTGCCGTGCTGCGGCCGCATGCCTGGGTGATGCTCGGCCATTGCGCCGGGCTGCGCAATACCCAGGCGCTCGGCGACTATGTGCTGGCGCATGCCTATGTGCGCGAGGACCACGTGCTGGACGACGATCTTCCGGTCTGGGTGCCGATCCCGCCGCTGGCCGAGATCCAGGTGGCTCTGCAGGAGGCGGTTGCCGAAGTCACCGGCCTGTCCGGCTACGACCTGAAGCGCATCATGCGCACCGGCACGGTCGCCACCATCGACAACCGCAACTGGGAACTGCGCGACCAGCGCGGACCTGTGCAGCGCCTGTCGCAGTCGCGTGCCATCGCGCTCGACATGGAATCGGCGACGATCGCCGCCAATGGCTTCCGCTTCCGCGTGCCCTACGGCACGCTTTTGTGCGTGTCCGACAAGCCACTGCATGGCGAATTGAAACTGCCAGGCATGGCGACCGAGTTCTACAAGCGGCAGGTGGCGCAACACCTGACCATCGGCATCAGGGCGATGGAGAAGCTGGCAGAGATGCCGATGGAGCGGCTGCATTCGCGCAAGCTCCGCAGCTTTTCGGAGACAGCGTTCCAGTAGGTGGCCGCAACGCCTCGGCGAGGCAATTGGTCGTCTTGCTCAGGCCGCAATTTGGCCGCTAAGCAGATCGAACGGATCGTCAGGCGGCATTCAGCAGACACGACCTCAATGACAACAGGCGCGCGCTTGAAAATGACGGCTGGGTTGGCATTCCTGGCGATGACGGCACTGTCGGCCGCGCTGTTGGCCGGGTTCTTCGGCACGCTGCACCCCGCTTTCGATTCCTTCTCGCATTTCCGCACGCATCTCAGCGTGCTTATGGCGCTTCTGGCATTGCCGCTGCTCGCCAGCTCATTTCGGCTGCAAGCGGCAGCGGGGTTGCTCTTTGCCATCGCCTGCCTGGCCACGACGGCAAGCGCCCTGCCGAGGCTTTGGCCGCTGCCCGCGGTTGCCAAGCCCGCCGATCAGGCCGTCTACAGCCTGCTGCAGATGAATCTGCGCTTCAATAACCCGACACCGAAGAAAGTGCTCTCCCTGATCGGCCGCACCAATCCGGACGTGATCACCCTCGACGAAGTGTCCGGCATGTGGACGACCGAGCTTGGCTACATCACCAGCGCCTA